>DASPRY010000061.1:0-65516 GCA_035624215.1 Terriglobales bacterium | reverse complement strand
GCACAGAGGAAACCCGCGAGAATGGACCTCAAGCGGAACTTCTCCAGGGAAGCACGAACCACAGTGGGCTGGATCTCGAGAAACAATCTCGCTCTCCGGCCGAGGCGGAAGTTTTTTCTTGACATCCCTTTTTATAGAACTCATTGAGGATGATGAGTGAAATCGATGTTACGCCAATTGATGAATAACGGTCGCTAGCCATATGATCCTGTAGAGATGAGCGAGAGAGGGTATTGGAAGTGAGACCGCCCCCAATTGCTGTCGCGTTGCTTTCTCTCGTCGTTCTTTCTCCTGCCCAGCAAAGCAACAGGAAGATTGTTTTGCAGCTGCTAAACGGGAAAAACGGAAAGCCGATCAGAGACGAGAACATCAATGTCTGGCTCGGGAACGTGCAGTCTTGGCCGACAGCCGACTCGCAAGGTGAAGTCATGTTGGATTTCAGCCACGCACAACCCAGCGAAATCCGCGTGATGCCAAACTACCGGTTTGATTGTCGCTTTAAGGCCGACGCCATGGGTGGTCGCTCCGTCAAATATTCCCTGAATGAGATCATCACAAAAGGCATAGTCGGCGAGAACCTATGCGGAAAAATAAGCGCATTGCCGAGACCCGGAGTGCTCACACTATTCGTTCGACCTCGGATGTTCTTTGAGAAATGGAAACTCTAGCGACACGGAAATCAAACTGACCGTAGCGAGGCTTGTGGTCCCTCCTGAGGCATTCCACACACCGTTGGCTGCTGTTATCAGGCGATTGCACTCAAAATCCGCCTATCAATGGTTCGGTCCGACGGTAATCGCCTATCCGACGCCATGGTGTGCAAGGCCAGTCTTGGCTATCACAACTAAACATTGAGCATCACGCAACTGCGCTATATTGGCTTGTGATCCTTCCGACAACCCGCCGAACTGCTGCCTTGCTGCTGGCAACACTTGCTGCGGCGCTTCTCTCCGCTTGTGGGCGCCACCAAAAGCCCGCGGAAATCGGCTATGTTTCTGTTCCGCAAGCTTTTCTTCGAGATCGGGTGGCGACGGTTTACAGCAAGACTGGCACCGTCAAGAATGGCGACCGCGTCGAGTTGTTTGAGCGCGAACGGCGCTTTGTGCGAGTGCGTACCGATACTGGATTAGAGGGGTGGATCGAACAGCGATACATCGTGTCCCAGGAAGTTTATGCGGGATTCCAGAAGCTCGCTCAGCAGGAACAAAACGATCCACTGCAGGCTACGGGAACCACACGAAATGACACCAATATTCATCTTGAACCTGGACGCGAAGCCGAGCACCTCTACCAACTCAATCAGGGAACCAAGGTTTCCATTTTCAAGCGGGGAAACGCGGAGAAGATGCTGCCTGGAGCGCTCCCCCAGCCTGCCAACAATGAGACAGCAAAGCCCGCAATTCTGGAGGATTGGTGGCTCATCCGCGACCCCCAGGGACATATGGGCTGGGTGCTCGCCCGCATGGTGGATATTGACGCGCCTTTAGAAATTGCCCAATACGCCGAAGGACAACGGATCGTCGCATTTTTCGTGCTCGATCAGGTGAACGATGGCGACAAGAAAGTGGCGCAATACCTGGTGGCTCTCACCGAACCGAAAGATGGATTGCCGTTCGACTATAACCAGGTGCGCGTCTTCACGTGGAACATCAAAAGGCACCGTTATGAAACGGCCTATCGAGAGCACAACCTCAACGGCGTGATGCCGGTGACGGTATCCCAGGAAAATTTTGAAAATGAAGGCACGTTGCCGGTATTCATTCTGCGAGTAAAAGATGAAGACGGAAATGTCAGCGAGCGGAAATACAAGCTGAACACACCCATCGTTCGTCGGGTCCTGGCTCCGGGAGAGCAGCCAACCAAGCCTGTGGCTAAGAAAAGGCGTCGGAACACTTAATCGGCCTGGCTGACAATTTCAGAGAATTTGTCGAGATCGATGTTGCCGCCGGAGACGATTGCCACGACTTTTCCATGACCCGCGCGGCCTGAAAGACCTGCTGCAATGGCGCAAGCGGCAGCGCCTTCGACGATTACCCGGTTTCGTTCGGCGACGAGCTTCATGGCATGTGCCGCTTCCTTCAAAGTAACGACTAACGATCCATCCAAAAGTCGACGCGCGTGGCTAAACATAGTTGGAAATACCATCGTGCTGCCGATGCCATCGACAAAGGAGGTCCGGTAGTCGACGGTGCGCGGCTCACCCCCGGCCCACGATGCCGCCAGAGGAGCACCCGTTTCGATTTCGGCAGCGTAGATTTTGACTTTCGGAGCCTGCGCCCGCAGGACTGCCGCGATCCCGCACGACAGGCCACCACCTCCCCACGGAATCACCACCGCATCAAAATCAGGCAGGTCTTCCAGCAATTCCCGCGCGATCGTGCCGTTGCCCGCCATCACGTGAGGGTCATCGAAGGCGTGGATGAACGTGGCGTCAACTCCAGGGTAGGAGCGGGTCTCGAAGGTTCTCCACCACTCTGCAAACGGTACCTTAATGACCCGTCCGCCCATTCGCTCCACTGCCTTTGTTTTCGTAGCAGGCGCGGTCTCGGGCGCAATGATGGTTGCGGGAATGCCCATGCGCCGTGCGCAGAACGCCACCCCTTGGGCCATGTTGCCTGCCGAGGCGGTCAGGACTCCGTGCCCCAATTTTTCTGGCGAAGTCAAGGCCATGACATTGGCCGCCCCGCGAATCTTGAATGATCCGATGGGCTGCAGGCTTTCCAGTTTCAAATAGAGCTCGCACGGCGCTTCCACGTTGCAACGCACCAATGGTGTGCGCAAGGCGACTGGCTGAATGTTTCGCCGTGCCTCTTCGACCTCGGAGAGCGTGACGGGCATCTCAAGCTGCGAAACTGCCGCTTCGATCTGCGGCAGGGCCGGAGGCGCACAGCCCTTGTTCAGGGCCTCACGCCAAGTGTTCAAACATTGCATGAGCGGATCGAGGTTGACCCCGCAGAATCCCTCGGCCTGTCCTTCAAGGTTCTTCATTCCCCGCTCCATAACGGATCGCATTCCGGTGTTGTTTCCGGTCGAATGATGGTGAAATGCGACAGCGAGCTGTACCAAGCCCTGGAGGAACTTCTTCTCTTCGGCGGCGGCTTCGCGCCAGACGTCTTCCAGCACTTCGTGCGCTTCAAAAAAATGCCCTTGATTGAAAAGGGCGATTCCGCGGGCAAAACCGTGGGCAGGCACGTTTTATTCTGGCACAGGTGCGCGGGTCTTTTGTTTATCGGCCAAAAATCCCATAGTGCGATGCCGTCGCCATAAAGAAAAGCAACGGCACGGACAAGAATGCGTTGGTTCGTGACGCCAGAAAAGCCTGCCGGGCAAGCGTGGCTGCATTTGTCGGCGGAGAACCGGCCAGCGTCCCCTGGATGATCTTCTTGTTGTTTCGCCAGATAATTCCCCACACATTGAACAGCATAATAATGCCCATACCGCCGCCTACACCGATGGAAAGCACGTGATTGTCATCCTGTCCCACAGGCGTGTAGTTCACAAACAACCAGCTTGCCGCAATCACGACAACTGCGACGATCAGGCCCAACACATATCCATTCGGCGTCTTCGAGATTACGAAATAGAGAATCGCCCAGGCGACGATCCAAATCAGCAGAAACAGGCCAACGGTGGCGGCCTGCCCCTTCCCTTCGCGAGCCGCGTCAGGCGCCACCAGAATCTGCTGCCAGTACCAGAAACCAAAGAACACCGTCAGCAGTGCACTCCAGCGGAACAACTGCAGCGCAGGCATGGTCATATATTGAAAAATCTTGGGCTTCATGCTGGCATCGACCTGCTTCATGAACGGCACATTGACCAGATTGAAAAAGTAAAGCAGTCCGATCCAGGTAATTCCAACCACAAAATGAAACCAGCGCAGAATCAGAGCCAGAGCTTCTGTACCAGTGTGCGTCGGCATCACCCACGCGGCGAACGCTGTGAGATGTGGCATCTACTCCTCCTCAATCGCGATTTGGCTGACGTCCGCCGGCAAACGTGGAGCTTGGCGTCGCACGAGAACCGGCGTCAGCTATTGAACCTGCTCCGCTGTGAATATTTCTATGCGCGGGAATATTGCACTTTGTAGCTGTTATGTCAACGCCTCGTAGCATAAATGGCCTCTGGTACGCCGGTGGCGGGCGGCGCTTGAAAACTGGCCAGCAACCCCGTATCGTACGGGTATTACTCTGGGCGTGCGCAGAACTGCGCCCCGAGCTTTCACCCCACTTCTCACGCCGATTCGGGCGGCGTGGGGAACGATGTGGATGGCCTTCAGAGTCTCGTTGTCAGCAGCCAAGGAGATCGGCTATGGAAAATAAGCCGGCGCAGAATATTCAGGATTCGTTTCTCAATACCGCTCGCAAGGAGAGAATGAATATTACGATCTACTTGCTGAGCGGTGTCAAGTTGAGCGGACGGATTCGCTCTTTTGACAAGTATTCCGTTGTGCTTGAGACCAACAATCAGGAACAACTAATCTTCAAGCATGCGATTTCCACGGTGGCCATGGGCCGAGTGCCGCACGCACACGGCGGAGAGAAACCCACGGTGGTTCCAGCGCCGGCCCCAGCCAACGACACCCATTCAACCCCCAGCGCCTCCGGTACGGAAGGATAGTGCCGCAGTTTTCTCCGCAACTGAAATGGCTGCACTGCCTATTCCGCCCAATTTTGTGCTAGAGAATCTTTGCCTTGAGCAGTGAATCAAGAATGTTTCGCGGCCACGATGCTCTCCACCGGCCAAGGCTCACCGGAGCGGCTCGCGCAATCGAACGAGCGTTTCTGGTCGGCATTGATTACCGCGTACGGCTGCGAAACCCCGCAACCGCGGGTAGTAAAGGTTCTTTAACCGCCACATCCCAGGCAGCGCGCGAAAGCGCAGCTCTGGGGAGCGTTGTTTCCAGGGCCCCCAGTATTCTTCAGTTCAGCGCAGAGGAATCGCTGGAAGAATTGCGCGATCTGGCGACTAGCGCGGGGGCGCAGGTTGCAGGCGAATTCTTACAGCATCGAGATAAGCCCGACCCTGCCACGTTGATCGGCAAAGGGAAACTGCAGGAGATCGCGGGGGCGGCCGCCTCGGTGTCCGCTGATCTTTTGGTATTCGACCATGACCTCACCGCATCCCAACAGCGCAATATCGAGAATGTGGTTAACACCCGAGTGATCGATCGCACCCAGTTGATCCTCGACATTTTTGCCCGGCACGCGCGAACCCGCGAAGGACAGCTGCAAGTCGAACTGGCGCAACTTGAATACCTTCTCCCCCGGTTGGGCGGACGTGGAATTGAGATGTCGCAGCTCGCCGGCGGTATCGGGACACGCGGCCCCGGTGAAACTCAGCTCGAAACCGACCGCCGCAAAATCTATCGCCGCATCCGACACGTCAAAGAACAGATCGAGAATGTGCGGCGCATTCGGGCTCAGCAACGGCAACGACGCGAATCGGTCCCAGTGGCAACCGTCGCTCTGGTCGGCTATACCAACGTGGGCAAATCTACGCTGTTCAACGCATTGACCCAGGCTGCCGTGCTGGAGTCGCCAAAGATGTTTGCCACTTTAGATCCCACCATCCGGGCGGTCACGCTGCCATCACGCCGCAAGGCGCTACTTTCGGACACCGTGGGTTTCATCCGTAACCTGCCCCACACTCTGGTGTCTGCCTTCCGCGCGACCTTAGAGGAAGTACAGCGGGCGGCGCTCATTCTCCACATTTCCGACGCCAGCAACCCGCTTTCAGCCGAACAGGATGCGCAAGTTGAACGCGTGCTCCAGGAACTGGAAGCGGAGAAGAAGCCTCGACTGCATGTCATGAACAAAATCGACCTGCTCCCGGCGAAACAGCGGGAGAGCTTGCGTGATGATGCCAAGACCATTCACGTTTCTGCTGCGAAAGGTATCGGCATGAGCACGCTGCTGGAGCGGATCGACGGAACGCTCTCCGAAGATGCCGTCAGCCGGATTCGCCTGCGCGTTCCGCAGAATGAGGGAAAGACACTGGCCATGCTTGAAGCGCGTGCGCGAATTTATTCCCGGGCTTACAAGGACGGCTTGGTCGAATTAGAAGCAGAAGCGCCCGAGTCGGTGGTCAGGAGAGTAAGAGAGTTTGTGGTGGGATGAAGCCGCTTTTCGGGGCGCAGTCAATTTGAAAAGAATTACTGCCCGTTGCTTGCACTCGCGGCAGCTTCCAGGACCACGCTGACCTCGCTGCCCTTCCCTGAACCCACAATTTGCGCCGCGGCGGCGCGGTTGGATGCAATCTCCAGGTATCCCATGCTCCCGAGGATGCCGAACAATTCATTGGGTTCGCCTTCCGAATAGTTTTGGTGTAGCTCAGTAATCTCGCGCTTGCCGACCACGATTTTGAAGGGCGGCGGCGTTGGCTGGAACAGCATGGGAAGATCCTGAGGCGTGAAGTTGGTGACAAGATTTCCGAAGCGATCGACTTTCAGCACCACTCCGCGAAATGTATGCCCGTCAACTGCTTTGGGTTTGGGCGCATTGAAACGCACGTAGTCGGAGATTTCTTCGCCGAATTTTGCGCCATCTACCCCTTTGGCCAGCCATCCCGCAACCGGTGCAAAAACGTCGCGGCCATGAAAAGTACTGCTCACAGGCTGTAGGAAATAGTGCTCCATGGTGATATGGCGCACGCGGATACGTTCTTCGCGGCTGTATACCAGAGAAAGCACGCCGTTGTCCGGCGCAACGAAATAATATTTTTCAGTCGAAAGCAAAATGGGCCGCCGCGCTGTGCCCACGCCCGGATCTACTACCACCACATGGATGCTGGCGCTGGGAAAATAAGAGTACGCCTGCGCAATGGTGAGTGCGCCGTCCAGAACATCAAAGGCTTGTACAGCATGGTTGATATCGACAATCTCGGCATCGGGCGCTATATTCAGAATCACGCCTTTCATGGTGCCGACGAAGTGATCGCTTACTCCGAAATCGGTGGTCAGCGTAACGATGGGCCGGTTTGCCAATGTGTCCTCACCTGCAGCGAACGGAAATTTCCCCGTTTGGCGAAAGTAACTTGCCAGCAAGTTAGAGTCAAGACACCGCGGTAATCAGGAGCGGCTAATTTCGACAGGACCGAGTCGGCTCAGCAAAGGATGCTCGGATCCGAATGGAACTCGGGTTCTGATCGACGATAACCCCCTCATAATGATCGAGCACAGCCGCAAGGCGCCGGGCAGTCGGTTGCTCTTTTCCCGGCATTCCTGATACACATTGGATATAAACCGAAAAGATTACAGCTGCGGATCTGGCGTGCCTTGGCCGGAAAGGAGTTACTTGCGAGGGCAGATTTGGGGGAAAAGACAGGGATGAAACCTGGTTTACGGATGTCTTTGCTTGTAATTTTGCTTTGCGGTCTAATGGCCTGCACTACTCGAACCGTTACGACCGGACAGGTAAGCTCGGCAGTCCTCTTTCTCGCGACCCAAGGCAACACCTCCATACAGGCCTACGCCGCTACGCTCAGTTCCGGAGCGGTGAATCCTGCGGGAGACCTGCTCCCCACGGGAAGCATGCCGTTCTCAATCGCGGTCACACCTTCATTGAAAGCCTTGTTTTTGGATAACAACGAATCAAAGACCATTTACGTCTACAACATCAACTCGGACGGGACTCTGAGCGCGACTAACAACAGCGCAAGCACTGGGACTCAGCCCACCGGTATGGCCATTGACCCGGCAGGAAAATTTCTGTTCGTGGCCAATCAGGGATCGAGCAATGTCTCGGTTTACTCGATCGACGGAACCACTTTGACAGAGGTCCCAGGATCGCCATTCACTACCATTCCACCGGGCAGCACTACTGCAACTTTGCCGACCGCGGTTGCGGTCAGTGCGAGTGGAAATTTTCTTTACGTGGCGAATAATTTCACCAATTCGGTTTCCGCCTTTCAGATCGGCTCTTCGGGTGCGCTTACAAGCTTGGGCGCTTCCCCATACACGGCCGGGCTTGCACCGTCCGGCCTGGGTATCATTCCAAGCGGCGGATTCCTGTACGTAGCCAACAGCGGTTCCAACAACGTTTCTGCTTACGCGATCTGCGACAAAGTGGTAACCAGTTGTGTCAATCCCAATAGTCCCGACGGTACTCTGACGCCGGTTGCCGGTTCGCCATTTTCCGCCGGCATCGGCCCGGTTGCAATCGCCACCGATCCAAATTTCAATTTCCTCTACGTGCTTGACAAACAGTCAAGCCAGATTTCCGAGTACTCCTACTCTCCTGGTAGTGGCGTTTTAAGCGTCCTCAGCAGCCCCGCGGTTTCTACTGGCCTGACCCCGTTTTCGTTTGTCGTTATTGCCGGCGCGACAGGCTCAAGTGCTGGAACCACTTTGACCAACCCCGTCGATTATGTCTTTGTTGCCAACAACGGAGCATCTACAGTCTCTGCTTTCAGCCTGAACACAACTACTGGAATTCTGACTCCTGTAGGGCAACCGACCACAATTGCAGGGGGCAATCCGTCAGGCCTGGCGGCGAATTAAGCTGGAGAGCAAGGTCCCTTCCTGTCATCCCGTCAAAACAAAGATGGTCCAGGAATCTGCTGTTCGGCCCTGTGAAGGCCGAGGAATGTGGCAGCTACGTCGGCACGCGCAAAATCAGATAGCCCCCCAGCAGCGCAAAAATCAGATCCGGCGACCAGGCGGCCAGAAAAGGGGGCAGTTCGCTTATGTTTCCCATAGCTTCAAACAAACCAGAAATTGTCCAGTAGACCAGGGCAATTCCCACGGCGACAGCCACACCAGTCACCGTGCTTCGCCGCCCCGCCTGGAGGGAGAACGGAATCGCCAGCACGGCCATGACCAACGCGACCATAGGGAAGGCAAACTTCTTCTCCAGTTGCACGCGCAACCGTACCACCTCGAATCCGCTTTGCTGCAAATCGCGGATGTAACGGCGCAATTCCTGATAATTCATCTCCGAGGATTGCTTCACTTCCTTCTTGAAATAGGTGGGAGGCTCACTGACCGCGGCAAACGTCGCGACCGCAAAGGTGCGGAAATTTTCGATGGCGGGACCGCGAAAATTGCGTTCCCAACCCTGAGCACAAACCCATTGCCCCACGGTTTCTTCCCAACGCGCGCGCGCGGCGTAGATGCGCTGCGTCAATTGAAAGGTTACCGGATCGAATTGAAAAACCGTGAGTCGTCCGAATTCATTGCGCTCTGAATCGAACAGTTGATAGTAGTAGATGTTCGAATGCTGCCCAAAAATCCACTTCCGGTCGGGATTCAGGTAAGTTTGCGCGGGCTTGCCTTTGATCATGTTGCGCAATGCATCCTGGCGCTTATTGGCATAGGGCAGATACAGCTGATCGGACAAAAACAGCCCTACTGCCAGGAGTGTGCAAGCCACTAACACTGGCGTCACAACCCGGTAAATGCTGATGCCCGTCGCTTTGATGGCTGTCATTTCGTTAGAGCGCTGCATCAATCCAAGCGTGATCAGAACGGCAAGCAGAATTGCAAGTGGGGCGATGTTATACAGGAAGTATGGCGAAACGCTGAGCAGGTATTCTCCCACTACCAGCGAGGAAACCTGATTGCGGACAATATCACCCAGTAACTCGAAAACCGTGAACACCAGCAGCAAGAGCAGGAATGTCGACAGAACCAGTGCCAGGTTCACGAAGAAATCGCGGAGCACATAATCATCCAGAATCATGGGGAAGCGCGCGCTGAACACCCGGCGCCGGCTTGCGGCGCGGCGAAACGCATCTTCGCTGGAGCGCGGGAAAATGGCGCCAAGTTCCTTTGCTCCTGCCTTGAACGGATGGAAAGAACGGGGCAGCCAGGAAAGATCGATCGGTTTGCGCTCCGCCCGCCACAGCAGTACTACGCCGGTCAGAAAAAAGAGGATGTCCGCCATCCACGCGCCCAGCGCGGGCGATAACCTTCCCTGACGCGCCAATGAGACTCCCACCAGCGAGGCAGAGTAATAGGCAAACACTAATAAGATCGTAAGAACAAAACCGGTGGACTTGCCGCCCTTCTTGGACGAGAGACCGAATGGAACTCCCACCAGGGCCAAAACCAGGCACGCAGTCGGTAACGCAAAGCGGCGATGGAATTCGATCAGGTCCCATCTCGCCATCGGGTTTTTCCTGTTTGATCCTTGCCGCCACAGATCCAACGTCGACATCTGAGAGACCGGTGCAGGCTCCTGCGCTTTACTCTCGGCTTCCGGTAAGGAAATCGGCAAGTCGGTCTGCTCGAACGTGGAGACCTGGTAATGGTTTGGATCGCTGGGATCAGCTTCGTGGGTTGATCCGTCGGTGAGGTGAAGGTGAAGGGTATTTGGTCCTTCGCTGACTAGAATACCCTGCTTCGCCAACGTGATGCGCGGAGCGGCTGGGGTGCTGGTATCGGCGATGAATACGTCTCTCCAGATGGCTGCTCCTTCCGCAGCTTTAACGTTCTCCACGTACAGCACCAGGCCGGGAAAGCCTTCGTAGAACACACGGGGTTGAACTTCGAAGGATGCCTGGGAAGATTTCAGGCGATCCTGCAGTCGGGCCATCGCCTGCTGGGAGCGCGGTGCAACATAAACTCCATTTGCCAGCGCCAGCAGCCATGCGGCGACGGCAAAGATTGAAATCACCCGCAAGAATGTCCATATTCCGATGCCGCTGGCGCGCATGGCCGTGACTTCGCTGTCGGCAGCCAGGCGGCTCAATCCCACGAGAATGCCGACCAGCACCCCCGCAGGGATGCTGAAGGTCAAGGTCATCGGCACAATGTAGAAGAATACTTCCGCCACGCTGGGCAGAGGGGCGCTGCTGCGCACCACCAATTCAAGAATTTGCCCCAGGTCGCGGGTAAACAAAATAAATGTGAAGACGGCTACGCCGATCAGAGCGTGACCCGTGACTTCGCGCAATATGTAGCGGGTGAGAATCCGCATGAGAGGCGCTGACTGTAGTCTAGCACCGGACTGATGTGCGCTCGATTTTCAGCAGGTCAGGAGTCCTGTTTCTTCGTGCTAAGCCGGAAACCACTTCACTCGCTTATATGAGCGAGCTTAGATGACTCTTCCCACAGGCGCCGTGCTTTCGTGTCGTCCTGCGCCTCCTTGGACGGGGTTACAGGATGACATTTATGGAAGTACTTTCCGCTCACGTTCGCAACCTCAGGCGATGAGGCCAGGTATATCAAGGTCTCCGCGCCTTCTTCCGGAGACAGCGCGAAGCGCTTGGCGATTCCGATGCCGAAAGAGATCAGCCCGCCGGTCTGATTCCCGAAACGTGTGGCCACAAAGCCGGGATGCAAGCAATTGGCGGTAACTCCAGTGCCTGCCAGACGGCGAGCAAGTTCGCGCGTGAAGAGAATGTTGCACAGCTTGGAGCGAGCGTAAACCTTGTAAGCTCCCCCTCCGTAACGCAGCCGCTCCGGTAAGCTGCTGCGATAGGCATTTGCCGACTGCAAGTCATCAAAATCGAGAGTGCCCGCTTCATGGGCGTCGGAAGCAGTATTCACAACCCGGGCTGGCGCCGAAGCAACAAGCCGTTCGCGTAATCCGTGCGTCAACACGAAATACGACATGTGGTTTAAGGCGAAGGTGCGCTCCAAACCGTCTTCAGTGACTTCGCGGATGCCGAACATAGCGCCGGCATTGTTTATCAGGACGTCAATGCGAGGCTCAGCAGCGGCAATCTCGGAGGCTACCCGCTTCATTTCTGTCGGCCGCGAGAGATCGGCATAGTAGATGGTGTGCGCGCAGCCCGGGCCAAACTCCCGCAGACGCTTAATTGCAACCTCGCCCCGGTCGCGATCGCGTGCGACTTGGACAATGCGGGCACCCATCCCGGCCAGCTTTTCTGCCGCCACTTGGCCAATACCGGAAGTAGCCCCGGTGATTACAAGGACTCGGCCCTTCATGTCCTCGGTCATACGTGTGATAAATGCTGTGCAAAGATCAACTACGCCCTAAGATGAGCTACTCCCGGATTGAGACCAACCTTCTGCCACTCAATCGCCGCCATCATTCAGCTTTCAGAAAGACGACCGCGAGCGGAGGCAGCGTGAGGCTCAGCGAGTAAGGACGGCCATGGGTTGGAATCGGTTCAGCTCGGAGCCCCCCGAAATTGCCCAGGTTGCTCCCGCCGTAGTCTCTGCTATCGCTGTTGAGGAGTTCGCGCCAGAACCCTCCCGACGGAACTCCCAGTCGGTATCCGTGTCTCGGAACGGGAGTGAAGTTACCGACGACGACGATTCTTTCGCCTGGGGACTTGCCCTTCCTTAACAGGGAGATTGTGCTCGCGGCATTATCGTTGCAATCGATCCACTCGAATCCGGCAGGATCATTGTCAAGCTCGTGAAGTGCGGGCTGCTCCCGATAAGTCCGGTTTAGCTGCTCCACCCATTTCTGTACTCCGCTATGCACGGAATACTGTAAAACATGCCATTCGAGACTGCTGTCGTGGGTCCACTCCCGCACCTGCCCAAACTCGCCTCCCATGAATAACAGCTTCTTGCCGGGTTGCGCGTACATGTATCCGAACAGCAGGCGGAGATTGGCAAATCGCTGCCATTCGTCGCCAGGCATTTTTCCGATAAGTGACCCTTTTCCGTGCACGACCTCATCATGCGAGAGCGGCAAAACAAAATTTTCTGTGAAGCCATACAACATGCGGAAGGTGAGCTTGTTGTGGTGGTACTTGCGATGGATTGGGTCCTGCTTGAAGTATTCCAAGGTATCGTGCATCCATCCCATGTCCCACTTGAAGCCAAACCCTAAGCCCCCGACGTAGGTGGGCCGGGAAACCATTGGCCAAGCCGTCGATTCTTCGGCGAAAGTTTGAATATCGGGGTGCTCGCCATAGGCTTCCTGATTGAACTGGCGGAGGAAATCGATCGCCTCCAGATTCTCGCGTCCACCGTATTGGTTGGGCAGCCATTCGCCGTGCTTGCGCGAATAATCCAGATAAAGCATGGAGGCCACCGCATCCACTCGCAGCCCATCAGCGTGGTACTTGTCCAGCCAGAACATTGCGCTGGACAGCAAAAAGCTGCGCACTTCAGTACGCCCATAGTTGAAGATGTGAGTCTTCCAGTCGGGATGAAATCCCTTGCGGCTGTCGGCATGTTCGAATAAATGTGTGCCGTCGAAGTAAGCCAGCCCGTGTGCATCCGAAGGAAAGTGCGACGGCACCCAATCGAGAATCACTCCAATCCCGTGCTGATGCAGGTGGTCAACCAGGTACATAAAATCCTGCGGCGTGCCGTAGCGCGCAGTAGGGGCAAAGTACCCGGTTGTTTGATATCCCCACGAGCCATAAAAGGGATGCTCCATGACCGGCAAGAATTCGACATGGGTAAAACCCATCCGGCGAACGTAATCCGCCAGCCGCGGCGCCATCTGACGATAAGTGAGCGGACGATTGTGCTCCTCCGGAACCCGCATCCATGAACCAAGATGTACTTCGTAGATTGCTATCGGAGCATGAAGCGAGTTGCGCTCACGCCGCTTCTGCATCCAATCATCGTCCGACCAGCGATAATCCAGATCCCACACGACAGAAGCGGTGCGGGGCGGCTTTTCATGCCACATGCCGAAGGGATCGGCCTTATCAGCTACGTGGCCATGATGATGGGAGCGGATGTGAAATTTGTAAAGGTCGCCTTTCCTTACCCCCGGAAGAAAGCTTTCCCAAATGCCCGAGCTTCCTCGGGCATAGAGTGGATGCGCCCGCGGATCCCAGCGATTAAAGCTCCCAATCACGCTGACCTCGCGCGCATTCGGTGCCCACACACTAAAGCATGCGCCTTGCTCGTCTCCCGCATTGGTCAGGTGGGCGCCTAATTTGTTATAGGCCCGATAATGACGGCCTTCGTTAAACAGATAGAAATCCTGCTGGCTGAACAGGCTGACGTCCGGGCGTGTACCAGAATTAACAGTTTCAATCGTATTCATCACGAACTCTTGGCCTACCGTCCTAGTTTACCGAAATGAAAGAACTTTAGACGCCTACGGCCAATGGTTTGTCCACAATCGCAGGAGAATTAAATTTGACGTGCTAGACTGAATTTTTTGCTCATGCCAGTACTACGCGTCATCATTTTGTGGCACCAGCATCAGCCTTTCTACAAAGACTTAGTCACCGATGAGTACTGCCTGCCCTGGGTTCGTCTGCACGCGCTAAAAGACTATTACGGGATGGTGAAAATCCTGGATGAGTTTCCCGAAGTCCATCAGACTTTCAACCTTGTTCCCTCGCTCATTGTCCAGATCCAGGACTACGTGTCGGGAAGCGCGCGCGATCCATTTTTGCAGGTAGCCTCAAAGCCGGCTCGCGACTTAACACCGGAGGAACGGCTCTTTGCCTTGCAATATCTCTTTCAAGCCAATCCGGTCAACATGATCGGACGCTATCCGCGTTATCGCGAACTGTGGGAACGTTTTCGCGGCACCGGCGATTCTCCCGAGCGCGCGGACCGGTATTTTCAGCCGCAGGACTTTACAGACCTGCAGGTGCTCTCGCAAATCGCCTGGTTTGACGAATTTTTTCTGCAAGAGCCGGATGTCGCTGCACTGGTCAAGAAGGAGCGCGCCTATTCGCTCGACGACCAGAAGTTCATCATTGCTCGCGAACGCGAGCTCCTGGCCAAGGTTCTTCCTGCGCATGCGGCAGCCGCGCAGCGGGGAGGAATTGAAATCTCGACTTCGCCCTTCTATCACCCGATTTTGCCACTCGTCTGTGACACCAATCAGGGCGCCATTTCCAGCCCCGGCCTGCCTCATCCACGAAACCGCTTTCGGCATCCCGAGGATGCCCGCGAACACTTGCTTCGCGGTCTCGATTTGCATCAGCAAATCTTCGGAGTCCGTCCAGTTGGCGTCTGGCCATCGGAGGGCAGCGTTTCGGAGGAAGTTCTCGCCATCGCTCAGAGTCTTGGCGTTCGCTGGATGGCCACTGACGAAGGCGTGCTAGGTAGAAGTTTGCAAATCAATTTCGCACGCGATGGGGCCGGACGTTTGAGTGACCAGCTCGCCGCAAAACTGTATACCATCCATCAATTCGAAAATGGACAGACAAGAATGAATCTTGTTTTCCGGGATCACACCATTTCCGATCTTGTGGGATTCGTGTACTCAGGCATGCCTGCCCAGGAAGCTGCCGCTCACCTCATGCGAAACATCAAGGAAGCCGCGCAACCATTAATCAGCAAAGGACAAGACGCCGTCATTCCAATTATTCTCGATGGCGAAAATGCCTGGGAATACTACCCGCAATCCGGACGCGAGTTCCTGCGCCGCTTCTACGATGCACTGCAGCGCGAGCCTGACGTCGAGGCGGTCACGGTTTCCGAAGCCATTAGCCGCCACAAAAATTTTGGCAAGCTCACTTCGCTGGTTCCAGGCTCCTGGATTAACGCTAACTTCAACGTCTGGATCGGAGCGCCGGAAGACAACAAGGCCTGGGACTATCTCTATCAGGCTCGCAATTTTTATTCGCAAGCCGCAGCGCGTGCCAGTGAGGAGCAGCGCAAGCTGGCTTTTCAGGAATTGTTAATTGCGGAAGGCAGTGATTGGAACTGGTGGTATGGTCCCGAGCATCATTCGGCCAACGACCGCGAGTTTGATGAGCTCTACCGTACACATCTGTCAAACGTTTACCAGGCACTGGGCGCAACCCCACCCGATTATCTGGCTCAGCCCATCACTGCGGCGGCTGCCCGGCCGGAATTTATTCCCCAAACTTCTTACATTCATCCCCGGGTGGCCGGAGACATGGTGCGTTATTTCGAATGGATGGGAGCTGCAGTATATACGGCAGATCGCCGCGCCGGAGCCATGCACGGCAAGCAGTTCCTGCTGGACTCGGTCTACGCGGGAATTGACGAAAACAATGTCTATGGCCGCTTGGATTTCGCGGAGAAGCCACTCCACATGGATTTCGACCTGGTCGTGAACCTGGAATCATGGACAGCCCAAGGTCACCATCCGCGGCGAGCTTTGCGATTAGATGGGCGAATTGCCGGAGGGGAAATGAAGTCCTGGCAGGTTAGCGCCCCAGAGGAACAGCCATTGGCCAGCTCTCAGAACAATAGCAAGGAAGCCAAAATCGCATTCGCGCGGAACTTTGAATTCAAATTACCGCTGTCCTGGCTATTGGCAGCAACCAAGTCTCCCACCAGCCCAGGACCGGTTGCCAGCAAGCTTCGCCTGCGCTTCAGCGTCTGGCAGAACCGCCTGCCAGTAGACGCACTCCCGCTTGAAGGCTGGATCGAGCTGCATCTCCTCAGCGAGCAGGAACTGGCCGCATCTGCCTTTTAACGGCGGCTGACAACCTGCCCCTGAACCAGGACCACTGCTCCTTACTGTCCTCCTGCAGCCGCGTTCATTTCCATCGGACGACTCAGCTCCATAACCAATTCGGTTCCGGCCGGGAGTACCGCGGAGTTCTTCTTGCTCAGCCAGTGCGCCACCGTCGCTGTAGCGCCGACTGCGCCGCCAATCACCAAGCCTTTGCCGCCGCCCGCCAGCCCGCCAACGAGCATGCCGCCGCCGGTGCCCATGCCGATTTCGGTTAAGTCCTTGCCGTCATGTCCTCTGCCCTTGAATTGGCCTTCGCTGTTGACATCGGTGCCGCGTCCCACGCTGGTGTCCACCAGCGTCGCATTCAGCATGAAGCGCTCGCCATTGGGCATAATCAGTGTTTCCGGAAATATTCCGATCGTTGGCTTGCCCGTATAGCGGCGCGGTTCGCTGACCTGGGTTACGCGCCCTTGCACTGTCGCGCCAATCGGAACCACTGTCTTTCCGCCGAGCACAACCGCTTCGGTGACCCGGCCCGAAAATGGATCGCCTTGCTTGCTCGAGTAAGTTGCGAGATTGTTTTCCAGCTTCACCTTCAAAGCTGTGCCTGCGGGCAGGGAGACATTTTGTCCCACCATCACCGCAGACAATAGGATCGCGCTTAGCATTGTCAAAAGCTTCTTCATTGAAATCTCCTGATCCAATCTTCAATCTGAATTCAAAACTCGAAACCGAACACTCAAAATACAGGGCCTATCCTTTTTGCAGTTTCTTTACCACTTCTACAACTGCCTCCACCGGAATGCGGTCATTCTGGTTCTTACCGCGATAAATGAACCTCACCGTGCCACCTTTGTCGATGATCAGCGTCGCCGGGTGAGCAATGTTGATAGCATCGTGCCCGAAACGGTGGTAGAGTCCATAGGCTTTGGTTACCGATCGGTCTTCATCCAGTAGAAAAGGAAACGCGACTGGATGCTCCGCCAGATACTTCGCTGGTTTGAAGATCCCGTCACGCTTCTCCGCTGCAATAAAAGCCACCTGCGTGCCTTCCTGCTCGATTTCAATTCCTTGCGACTCAAACTGAGCCATGCGCTTGCGGCAGTTCGGTCACCAGGTCCCTCGCAAGAATTCCAAAATCAAATACCCCTGGTCCAAGAACCCGGAGAGAGCGAAATCTCCCTCACGGTTGGCCGCTCGCAGCGAAAACTCCGGTGCCTTCGAGCCCAACCCCAGAGTTTCCGTCTGGTTTTGCATCTGCAGCCGACTGTAAGGTACCGGCGAAATGAGAACAAGATCGGAAATTCGTGCTGAACCATCGGAGACACCGGTGAATCCAAGAGCGGGAAGTCTGATACGTTCGTTAAGTTCAGTCGTCACTAACGCTTTCCATCCCGTGATCTATAATTGCGCTTTTCAGCAAGACAGGACGCAATCATGGCCATAACGAATATCGCTAACATTCACGCCCGGGAAGTGCTCGATTCCCGCGGCAATCCCACAGTGGAAGCGGAAGTCATACTCGCAAATCAGGCCAAAGGCCGCGCTATTGTTCCCAGCGGCGCTTCCACCGGCGAGCACGAAGCCGTGGAATTGCGAGACGGCGACAAGAAGCGTTACCTAGGCAAAGGGGTTCTCAAGGCAGTCGAGAACGTAAACAGCAAGATAGTCAAGGCGCTTGCCGGCATAGATGCCGCAGACCAGCGCGCTCTGGATCAAAAAATGATCGAGCTCGATGGAACCGAGAACAAAAGCCAGCTTGGCGCTAATGCCATCCTGGCGGTGTCCATGGCGGCTGCGCGCGCCGCCGCGGCCTCCTATGGCCTGCCGCTGTACCGCTATCTTGGCGGCGCTGGAGCCAACATCTTGCCCGTTCCCATGATGAACATCCTCAACGGCGGCGCCCACGCTGACAACAACGTCGATTTCCAGGAATTCATGGTCATGCCGGTGGGGGCGAAGTCGTTCTCTGAGGCGCTGCGCTGGGGCGTCGAAGTCTTTCATACCCTCAAAGGCGTGCTCAAGAAACGCGGCTACAACACGGCTGTGGGCGACGAAGGCGGCTTTGCTCCATCACTTAAATCAAATGTAGAGGCCATCGAGGTTGTGCTGGAAGCCATTCAGCAGGCTGGCTGCAAGCCAGGTGAACAGGTGGCGATCGCGCTCGATCCCGCCGCCAGCGAGTTCTACCAGGACGGAAATTACGTTTTCAAAAAGTCGGATAAGTCCGCCAAAAGCTCCGACGAAATGGTCCGCTTCTGGGCAAAGTGGGTGAAAGACTACCCTATCGTTTCGCTCGAAGACGGCCTCTCTGAAGAAGATTGGAACGGCTGGCAGACGCTGACCAAAGAACTGGGCGGCAAAATCCAGCTCGTCGGCGACGATATCTTTGTCACCAACATCGAAATCTTCGGTCGCGGCATTGAGAAGGGAATCGCCAACTCGATTCTCATCAAACTCAATCAGATCGGCACCGTCAGCGAAACCCTCGACGCCATCGATCTCGCCCGCCGTAACGGATATACTTCGGTCATCTCCCATCGCTCTGGCGAGACTGAAGATACATTTATTGCCGATTTGGCCGTAGCCACTGGTGCCGGGCAGATTAAAACCGGATCCGCTTCCCGGACGGATCGCGTTGCGAAGTACAATCAGTTGTTGCGAATCGAAGAAGAATTGGGCAAGTCGGCAAGGTTCCTGGGTCTGAAGGCGCTCAACTACAAGGCCTAAGCAGCCCTCAAAGTCCTTCTGCGAAGCGCCTCATTGCGTTTCCATAGCCTGCAGGCTTGATGCCAGCAGAGACCATGGCGTCGGCCCACTTGAAAAGGTTTTCCTTAGTCAGGCCGCTTTGCATATGGGTGACCCACAAGTCGAGCTCTTGCTGGGTAGTGGCGGTCCTGCCTATCGACAGCGAGGCAGCGAGCGATACAAGAAGATGTGCGAGGTCTTTGTCGATGACCTCAGTTGGCAGCGACCAATGCGCATCACCGCAGCAGTCAGTGTAGAAGCCGAGCTGCTTGACTGTGTCGTACGCGACCCGATCGGGCAGACTGTCGTCCAAGAAGCATTCCTTGAATTCGTGAAGCCTTCGGGATCCCTTAGCCACAAGATCAGGAAGCAGGGCTAAGTAGTTTTTCTCTGTGTGGCGACGGTAGCGTCGCCACGCATCCTTCACCTCGTTGTCCCCTACGGCGGTTGCCAGCTCGCGCAGAATACTCACTTTTCCTGATTCTTCGAGAGACAAAATGGCTAGGGATGCAGCGCTTGGATAGCGTTCCTTTTCAAGAAGAATCTTTGCGTCACCAGCCAGACGCGCGGCGTTTGAAGCGGACGCGTTCATGCCATCGGCAATCTGCTTCGTTGAAAGATGCCCGCAGTATTGCTTTGATAGCTGCTTACTCATTGCTGGAATGCTATAGGCCATGCCCAGCTCCCCGCAAGCCAAACCGAGCCCAGCAGAATCAAGATGGGCGAGATCTGGGCCGGTTACGGGCGATACACCCCTCGCCTGCCTGGTTGACGCTCATCTATACTAGTCCGACCGAACTGAAGGATGTCGGCGATAGGAGAACCATGAAGCTTCGTAGCCCCTACGCAGTTGTCTTACTCTTCCTTACCGCCTCCGCGTTGCTTGCCCAGGTCCCCGTCTCTGCCAACGAAAATCCGGCCACCCGGGAGCAAATCCAGAAGCTGTTCGAGGTGATGCAAATCCGCCAGCAAAGTCACCTGATGATGGATTCCATCCAGAGGCAGATGCAGGCCATGACCACGCAAACCATCAAGGCGCGCTATCCGCAAATCAACGGGGCGGAACTGGCTCGCGCAACCAAAATTTCAGAAGAGTCCCTGAAAGCGGTGCCGGTGGATGAGTTGCTGGACGATATGATTCCAATCTATCAACGGCACCTCTCGCAAACCGACGTTGATGCCATGATCGTCTTCTATTCCTCTCCAACCGGCAAGAAGCTGATGCAGGAGATGCCAGAAATCACGCAGGAAGCGATGCAGGTCTCCTACAATCGCATGCAAAAGCAAATCGACGAGGTCATGCAGCAAGTTGAGGACTCGGTAAAAGGTGACCGGCATTTGAAGCAGCAGAAACCCGCCTCCGGGCAAAATCCTCCTGATAAGCCTAACTAGCTCATTTCCGGATGGTCCATTCCGAGGTGCGCAGCGACGAGAGCCTACCCTGAGCGAAGTCGAAGGAAATCTGCAGTTGTCCGCTCAGAATCCCATCGTGTCGTCGGCCGACGGCCCATAGGTTGCCGGCAAAGGCTTGTTGTTTAACCGCAAGTACACACCAAGCTGCGCTCGATGATGCACCAGATGATTGAGGAACATTTGCCGGTAAGCTAGAAACCGCCGGCCTTCAAAGATCGGCTTACCCTGGAAACTGAGCTTCCAGTCTTGCAGCCAGGCGTCATCCTTGGTGTTCTGCAGCGCTGAGCGCGCTTTGGCAACGTTTTCATCAAAGGTCTTCAGCAGTCCGTTCAACTCGAAAGGAGGGCGTGTGCGGGCAGCACCCGCGCTGAAATCCAAGGACGGAGTCGTTAAGATCGTGGTGCCGAAACCAGCAAGCTCAGCTACGTGTGGCGCCAGTTTTCCCAGCGGCATGGATTTGGCGTGAGGCGCGAAATCCTGTTTGTCGAATGGAACCCGCTCCAGCGTGATTCGCGTGGTTTTCATTTCTGCGTCAAATTCCGGTAATAGAAGTTCGCTGATAGGCACGGTTGTTCCCCTTGTTTAAGTTAAAGTTGATTGTTTCCGGTTTGATTGGACTCTCCTGTCCGGCAGGCAGATTCTCTTTAATTTGAAAGTCTGGTTCGCCTCCTATAAATTTCCATTTTGTGTCTGTCTCAGCGCCTCTGTGATGGACGATTCTTGCCCGTGTTCGTCTGTCACACCTCGTCTTGCACTTTTTCTGTAACCTGACAGCCAGGAGCTAACAGCTAATGCGTCCTAAACCGCTCGTTCTCGTCATCCTCGATGGCTGGGGCTATCGCGCCGATACCAACGCCAATGCCATCGCGTTGGCCCGCAAGCCCAACTACGATCGCCTGCTGCGTGAGTATCCAAACACGCTGATTCATACCAGCGGCAAGTACGTTGGCCTGCCCGAAGGACAAATGGGTAACAGCGAAGTGGGACACCTGAATATCGGCGCGGGCCGCATCGTACGCATGGACATCACACGCATCGACTTGATGATCCAGAACGGCGATTTCTTTCGCCACCCTGTTCTGCTTGCTGCTATGAAGCACGCGCGCACTCAGGACCGGCGGCTGCATCTGTTTGGCCTGGTGTCCGATGGCGGCGTCCACTCCCAGCAAACCCATTTATATGCACTGCTGAAAATGGCCAAACAAAACGCTGTAGACCAGGTTTTCGTTCACGCTTTCATGGATGGACGCGACACCTTGCCCACCAGCGGGGCGGGTTATCTCGAACAATTGCAGCAGAAGATGCGGGAATACAACTGCGGGAAGATCGCGACCGTGAACGGCCGCTACTACGCCATGGATCGCGACCGGCGCTGGGAGCGCATTGCCAAAGCTTTCAATGCCATGGTCTATGGAAACGGCGAGGCGGCGAAGTACGTCGACGCAGTAAAGGGAGTAAAGGATTCTTACAATAAGGGCGTGACTGACGAATTTATCGTGCCATTTATCTGCACTGACAATCGCGGCGAGCCGCTGGCGACGATTCGCGATGAGGATGCTTGCATCTGCTTCAACTTTCGCGCCGATCGCGTCCGCCAGATCACGCGCGCGCTGACCCGCAACAGCGGACTCAACGAAAAAGCGGGGCGCGATCTTCCCGGCTCCGACGATTTGGATGCCGCGATCCCGCGTGATCGCGTGCCGAAGAACCTGCATTATGTCTGCATGACGCGCTATGACAAAAATTTCAGCTTGCCGGTCGTGATTCCACCGGAATCGCTCGACAACATTCTGGCTAACGTGATGGCTCAGATGAACCTGCGCAATCTCCGTGTCGCCGAAACCGAAAAGTACGCTCACGTGACCTACTTTTTTAATGGCGGCGTTGAACAGCCGTTTCCCGGGGAAGATCGAATTCTTGTGCCCTCACCGAAAGTTGCCACCTACGACCTGAAGCCGGAGATGAGCGCAGCAGGCATCGCTGATGCGGTGGTAAAAGCGGTTAACGACGGCACTTTTGATGTCATCATTGTGAACTTCGCCAATGCCGACATGGTTGGCCACTCGGGAAAAATCGAGCCCACCGTGAAAGCGGTAGAAACCGTCGATGCCTGCCTGGGTCGTATCGAGACTGCTGTGCGCGCCCGAGGCGGAGCCATGCTGATCACGGCTGATCATGGCAACGCCGAATTAATGATTGACCCTGCGACCGGCGGTCCGCACACCGCGCATACCACCAACCCCGTCCCGTTCATTGTGGTCTCCGCGAACAGCAAGCAGTTCAAGCTGAAACCGAACGGCTCGCTGCGCGATATCTCGCCAACCATTCTCGGGATGCTGGGCATTGACGAACCAAAAGAAATGACGGGGCAAGATTTGCGGGTTCCACTGGCCAGCAAATGAACTGCTGCAGCACTTTGCCTCAAGTCACCCTATTCCGCCGTTAGAATTACTCGAGATGAACCTTCTTATCGTCTTGCACCATCGCTTCGATCTCTGGAATGCGCCGCCATGGTTTGTCGAACGGCTGCAGCGGGACTTCCCGGCTCTGAAGATCATCCACCGATCAAATTACGATCACATCGAAGAAGATCTTCACGATGCCGAAGTCATCATTGCCTGGTCGATTCGGCGGGAACAGTTCAACGCTGCTAAGAAACTCCGTTGGATTCACTCCCCCGCTGCTGCCGTTCATCAACTCATGTTTCCCGAGCTGATCAACAGCGATGTCATTTTGACTAACGCACGCGAAGTCCATGGCCCGGTAGTGGCCGAACATGTAATCGCACTGATTTTCGCCCTGGCCAAGAAAATTCCTGATGCTGTTCGGCTGCAACAGAAGCACATCTGGGGACAAGAACGAATGTGGAGCAGCCGGCCACGCCCGCGCGAAGTTGCGGGCGCAACCCTCGGACTGGTGGGACTAGGCAGCATCGGCCGCGAAGTGGCTAAGCGCGCCTCCGCACTGGAAATGCGCGTGATCGCTGTACGCGAGCATGTGAATAAGGAAACACCTAATGGTGTCGAACACGCTTATGCGTCGCATCAGTTGCAAACTCTACTGCAGCAATCCGATTATGTTGTTCTTGCCGTACCCATCACTGCATCTACACAGAAACTCATCAACGCAGAACGGCTCTCCAAAATGAAAACTGACGCCTGCTTAATCAATGTCGGCCGGGGCCCTTTGATCGATGAAGCTGCACTCTCAGGGGCTCTCCGCAGTCACCGGATCGGCGGTGCTGCTCTCGACGTGTTCGAACAGGAGCCGCTGCCCCCTGAATCACAGTTGTGGGATTTGGAGAACTTGCTGATCACTCCACACACCGCAGGACTTACTGAGCGGCTCTGGGAGCGCCACTATCAACTATTCTCGGAGAATCTGCGCCGTTACCTCGCAGGCCGTCCGCTGCTCGGGCTTGTCGACAAGAAAAAGGGCTATTAGCGCTGGACACAAATGTGTCCGCGGACGTGCTGTATCCACGAGTTCTGATCAAGCAAGCTCTGCGGCTCTGGAACAGTTCTTGTGGCCTTGTGAGTTACGAAGCTGGCAATTTGCCCTAAGTTCCGTCGCCAGCACCTCCACATCTTGCATCTTGCTTTGCGCCTGCTGGGGAATCTCCGGGATTTTCAATGCCATCTGGCAGGAAAGCAGGAGTGCGGTGAGAGTGTCATTCAATTCCTGCCGCAATGCTCGCACCGCGTCCTCCCTGGCAGTTTTACGTTCGCGTTCGCATCGGCGTACGGCACAACGGAATTGCCGCACTACCCGGCCAATGCCGGCGATAGCGAAATTCACACACACTGGAACTGCTGAGCCAAGATGCTTGAAAATAACTTCTTCCTCATCCAGATCAGAATCCAGTAAAAGTTGATCGAGAATTACAGCGGAAAAGTCTTGTGTCTGTAGTTTTTCGACGGCGGCTTGCAGGCCGGAGCACAGCTCGACCGGCTCGTGGCTGGCTTCTTCAAGGGCTCGCGCACAGTCTTGGGCTTTGGTGAAGGAGGAGAGCAGTAGAATCATGATCACGTCGAATGCACGCGGGCCTCCAACCTTGGGCCATTGAAAGTATTGCTTTTAACAAAGCCGCCACAATCCCATTCCTCCCGCAATGGGAATTTCAATGCCAAATTCAGACGGCTTGAATCTCATACTCCTTGAGTTTGCGGTATAGCGTTGTCTTACCGATTCCCAACAGACGGGCGGCCAACAGCTTGTCACCAGCTCACCGACCTGCCGAGCTCAATTACAAGCACTGAGGGCCACGTCCAAACTCCGGGAAACGGGACAAGCAAGATCATTCCCAATTCTTTGCCCACGCCGCTTTCTCCAAGAATCAATACCGGATGATTGCTCTGCGAAGCTTTCGCAATCATGCGGTATAGCTTCTCCATCTCAGGCGCACTGCCCACAATTCCGCCGAAGGCTTGCCTGGCCTTGATGCGCTCACGCAGGACGCGATTCTCAGTCTTGAGTTTCAAGTGAGCGGCCACGCGATCCAGTAGAATACGCATCTCATCCATGGTGAAAGGTTTGGTCACATAGTCGTAGGCCCCGTTCTTCATAGCCTGTACTGCCGATTGCACGCTGGTGCTCCCGGTCACCACGATGACTTCCGCATCAGGACGGCGCTGTTTGATCCGCCGCAAAGCCTCGAGGCCGCCGTTCTCCGGCATTTTCAGGTCCAGAAGCACGACGTCAATGGCGTGCGAATCCACCAACCGGTGAGCGTGATCGACCGACTCGGCCGCCATTCCGTTAAAGCCTAAAGAGCGCGCTACTTCGCGGCAGGCTTCCCGCACCGAGCGTTCGTCATCCACAATCAACAGGTTTAGAAAAGTGCTGCTTTCCAGTTCCGGCAGCCCGGCTGCAGTGGCCACAGCGGTGCTCATAGAGGTGTCCTCCCGTTCGGATTCTGTAATTGCTCATTCGAGTCCGTAGCCGGCAAACGGATGATCACGCGTGTGCCCTTTCCTGGTTCGCTCTCAATCCCTACTGTTCCCCCTTGTTGCTTCACGATGCGGTGCACAGTAGCCAGGCCCAAACCCGTTCCTTTTCCGGCTGCCTTGGTTGTAAAGAAAGGTTCGAAAACTCGCGCTTGAGTTTCCCCGTCCATTCCGGTTCCGGTGTCGCTCACCGCAAGTTCGATGAACGCAGGCGAAGGCTGCTCTGCCGAATTGGCAGGACAATTCCGAGTACTTAAGGCGATCCGTCCGCCATCAGGCATGGCATCGCGCGCATTCAGAACCAGATTGAGAATGATTTCGTGGGCCTCGGCGGTATCGATTCTGACCAGCTTGAGATCCGCGCCCAGTTCGATTTCCAACTCGACACTTTCACCAATCAAACGGGTCAGCAGACCACGGAGGCTGACAATCGCATCGTTGAGAGAAAGCAAAGTGGGTGTTATGGTCCGCTGTCTCGCTACCGCCAGCAGGTTCTGAATCATGCCCGCGCCTTGCACACTGGCAGCGCGGATTTCCTCAGCGTAATGGCGCAAGCGACTGGATTTTTGCAAGCCGGCTATCAGCAAGTCGGAACAAAGCACGATTCCGGTGAGCAGGTTGTTGAAATCGTGGGCCACTCCACTTACCAACCTGCCTATGGTCTCCATTCGCTCCGCTTCCGATAGCTGCTGCTCGGAACGCTCAGCTAAGGCCGGTTCGAGGTTGGTCTGCGGTAATGCACCCATAAGCCAGGCCGCGGGTTACCCTATGGTGATAACGTCAGGGGATGCTCCAAGCAATCGTCGCGAGATCCCTCATCTCTGGTTTTCCTTGTTTGGAAATCCAGGCAACGCTCCGTTCCTAATTTAGGAGTTTCGTGAACGCGCCACGGTGACGGACGAACACCGTTTTTCAGAACAACTTGGGGGTCGAAATGGAATGCGCTAACGGCCCGTAATGGTCTTGTTTTCCATCACAAAGTGCCGTTTCGGGAGGACCTTTGTTCCGGAAGCAGCACCACTCTAATCAGCCACCAGGCAAGCCGCGTGTCAGTGGAAAACTTGGCCTTAAGATGTGTGGCGGCGGAATGGTGACCTAACGCTTCCGTAACCACCGCGCGTGGCCATCCTGCGCTTGCAGGATGCCTCGCTAGCACTAATAATGATTAAAAGCCATGAGTGAGGAAAAGGTACTTATCGTTGAGGACGAAGAAAATGAGCGAACCGGGCTGGCAGAGCTGGTTTCAGCGTGGGGATACCGTGCCGAAACTGCCCGCGACGGGCAAGAGGGGTTCGACAAGGTCACCGAATGGTCGCCTTCGATCGTGGTTACCGACCTTAAGATGCCGCGCCTGGGAGGGTTGGAGCTGCTGGAGCGAATCGCCAATGACACCCGGACCGTTGCAGTAATCGTCGTTACCGCGCAAGGCACCATCGACAGCGCCGTGCAGGCCATGCGCATGGGGGCGTATGACTACATAACTAAGCCTATTGACACCGACAGGCTACGGACCATCCTGCAAAACGCGTCTGCTCTGCTTGGAACCAGGACCGAGCTCGAAGTTGCACGCAGAAGGTTACGCGACTCCGGCACACTCGGTAGCCTTGTGGGCTCCTCGAAGAAAATGCAGGAGATTTTTCGCTTGATCGAGATGGTGGCGCCCAGTACTGCCTCTGTGCTCATCACAGGCGCCAGCGGAACCGGCAAGGAACTGGTGGCACGCACCATTCACGAGCTGAGCCCGCGCCGAACCAAGCCGTTTATTCCCATCAATTGCGCTGCGATTCCCGAAACCCTGATTGAAAGCGAAATCTTCGGCCACGAAAAAGGGGCTTTTACCGGCGCGCTGGAGCGCCGGACTGGCTGTTTCGAACTGGCGGAGGGTGGAACCCTGCTTCTCGACGAAATTGGTGAAATGCCGGTGGCGACGCAAGCCAAGCTGCTGCGCGTGCTGGAAGATCGCAAGTTGCGCCGTCTGGGCAGCAAAGTCGAAACCGAGGTGGATGTCCGAGTCCTGGCCTCTACCAACAAAGTGCCAGAAGAAGCCGTGTCGCGCGGCGAACTGCGCAACGATCTCTACTATCGGCTTAACGTTTTCAACATCCAAATGCCTTTTCTGCGCGAACACAAGGAAGATATTCCTGCCCTCGTGGATTCTCTGCTGAAAGAAATGAGCGCCAAACACGGACGCAAAGCTGCCGCGGTCAGCGAGGCTGTTCTGCACTTGTTCCAGAACTATTCCTGGCCAGGAAATGTGCGTGAGTTGCGCAACACCCTGGAGCGGGCCGTCATCGTCTGCGATGGGGCAGTCATCGAGACCAAGCATCTGCCGCCCGGGTTTGGGCAGCCGACGGTCCGCACCTCGCCCGAGGACCCGGATGCCGTGCACCTGGGAGTCGGAACAACCGTAGAGGAAGCGGAGAAGCTGCTGATCCTCAAGACCCTCGAAGCCACCAGCAACAACAAGACCAAGGCAGCCGACATTCTTGGAATCAGTTTGAAGACTTTGCACAACAAGTTGAAGGAGTATGGCAGCGCGCAGGCCGATAAAGAAGAACAGCCAGTGTGAAGCCAGTAGTCAGTGGTCAGTAGTGCGTAATTGGTGATGTCGTGACTAGCCACTGACAACTGATCACTGGCAACTACCTCAGATATGCGCCGTAAAACCCAGATCGTGCTGGCCATTATTTTCATGGTGGCAGCGCTGGCTTCATTTTTCTCCTACATCTACGTCTCCGAGGTTCTGCGGCAAGAGATCACAAACGCCGATGAGATTGCAGCCGAGCTAACCTCACATTTGGCTCGGCTTGCCAATAACGCCGTCCCGGATCTGACCAGCACACGGGTAAATACCGATGACCCGAGGGCCGTGCGTCGCGACGTTGCGTATTATCTTTCCACTGACAGCAACTTGAACGCGATGTTGGAATCGGTGGTCGGCTCGTTTCGCTATGTGTATGATGCCTCCATCGTAGACGCCAAGGGCAAAGTAATCCTGCACACCGATCCCGATTTGATTGGCAAGCAGATTTCCGAGCGGCCCGAGTTTCAGCTCCTGCAAAACGCACGCTTTCGGCGGCAACTGCGCATGGTGTACCACCCGCCCAATATTTATGAAGTGCGCATGCCGCTGCAGCTGAACGGGGTGCCGTTTGGCAGCATTCGTCTGGGGATCAACACAGTTTTTATCCGCAGCGAACTTACCCCGCGCTTACGGCATGCCGTCATCTTTTCTGGCATTGCCATGTTGCTGGCTCTGTTGCTGGCAGCCGGCCTCTCGCAGATTGCCCTGGGACCTCTCGACCGCCTGAGCCGCAGCCTGGATCGCATGACCGCCGGTGCCAGTGAACCCGTGGCAGAACACGATCCGAGCAATGACGAATACGGTCTGGTCAGTTTGAAGATCGCCCATCTCGGACGCCAGATGCGCGATGCCCGCGAAATCTTTTCCGCTTTGAAAGACAACGTCGATCAGGTCATGGCCAAGCTGCAGGATGGGCTCATGCTGTTTACGCGCGATGCACGAGTGGTCCTCGTCAGCGCGTCGCTCGAGCGCTTCCTGGGACGTCCCCGGGGTGAATTGCTGGGCCGCACCGCAAAAGAGATTTTTTCGTCGGAATCGGCCTTGGGCACGCTGGTGCTTGACGCTTTCCGCTTGAAGCATTCGATTGATCAGAGGGAATTGGAAGCCGCCAATGGCAAACGCGTACAAGTTTCTTTGGATTTTATCCAGGAGCGAGGCACGCCGATTGGCGCTCTGCTCACACTGCGCGACGTCGAGTCGGTGCGGCGCATCGAAGATGAGATTGAATTGTCACGCCGCATGTCGGCCAGCGGTCGCATTACCCGCGGTGTCGCCCATGAAGTGAAGAATCCGCTGAACGCCATTGTTTTGCATCTGCAGTTATTGCAAAGCAAGTTGCAGCAGATCGATCCCGAAGCTCGCCGTCACATCGATGTGATCGATAATGAACTGCGCCGGCTGGATCGCGTGGTGCAAATCCTGGTCGACTTTACCCGGCCGCGTGATCTCCACATGGAAGAGATCGACCTCCGCCGTTTGCTGGAGGACGTGGTCTTGCTGGCCACACCCGAGGCGGAAAAACACCGCGTGACCATTAGTGCGGACTTTGGCGGCGACGCCTTGCCGGTAAAGGTGGACAGCGACTTCATGAAGCAGGCCGTCATGAACGTGGTGCTGAACGGCGTCCAAGCCATGCCTAAGGGCGGCAGTTTAGTCGTGACCGCGGGCAGAGATGACCATAACAACGTCATCACCGAGATTCGCGATCAGGGTGCCGGGATTCCCCCTGAAATTCAAGACAAGGTCTTTGAGCTGTATTTCACCACCAAGCGCGGCAGCGGCGGCAGCGGAATCGGTCTCGCGCAAACCTATCAGGTGATGCAGTGGCATTATGGTAGCGTGAATTTCGACTCAGCGGCGGGAAAAGGCACAACTTTCCGCCTCTCCCTGCCGCTATCCGAGTCAACTACTGAAGCAAATGGCGGAAAAAGTCAACCCGTCGCTCAAACCCTCGCCACGCCGGGCGATTGAGCTTACATTTCCGCTTTGTCGTCTTTTGCAGCCTGCTCCGGCACGTCCTCCGCACCGGGCATCACTTTCTTCAACGGAGCTTTGCGCTGTTCTTCCAGTTCAGGATGAGGCAGCGGCTTGCGCGGCAGCATCTGGTCGCGCATCGCGGTGTTGTAGACAAAAATCGCCTCCACCGTTGCCGCCTGCGCCAGGTCCGTCGGCTGCAGCCTCTCGTAGACGTCCATATTGGAGTGATGGGTGCGGGATCCGTAGTCAAGCGGGTCCTGGATAAATTGGAAACCAGGAATGCCTACCGCATCGAAAGACTCATGATCGGTGCCTCCCGTGTTGCGCATGGTAATGGTGCTGACGTCGAGGTCCTTCAGGGGCTCAATCCATTGCGCGAAGATCGGGGCGATCGCTGCATTTTCCTGTAGGTAGACGCCGCGGATTTTGCCGCTCCCGTTATCCACATTGAAGTAGCCGGAAATTTTCGTTTGCTCTGGTTTGAGTTGAACCGGGCCCCCCGGTTTGCGCAGCCACTCCGGAAGTTTTATCTGATCAGGTGCAGTGGAAAGTGGCACGAACCCGAAGTGCTGCTTCACATAGCCGATAGAACCGAACAAGCCTTGTTCTTCCCCCGTCCAGAGACCAATCCGAATGGTGCGTCGCGGCTTGACCTGCAGGGCATTGAGAATACGCATTACTTCGAGGGCCACAACGGTTCCCGCTCCGTTATCGGTGGCCCCAGTCCCCGAGGCCCACGAATCCAGATGCCCGCCAACCATGACAACTTCATCTTTCAGCTTCGGGTCGGTGCCGGGAATTTCAGCGATGGTGTCGAAGCCGTGCTCGTGGTCCCCGATGTACTTTGTATCTACGTTCATTTCAATGGTGACCGGGACGTGGGCTTTGAACAGACGATAAATGCGTCCGTAGTTTTCAATCGCTGCCACTACCACCGGGACCGGAGGAGCGTGTTCACGCTGATAAGAAAACCACGAGAAGCTGCCATCATCGAAAATTGTTCCTCCTGAGCCCCCTGAATCTTGACCATCGCGACTAGGAAGAATCACGGCAATCGCGTGTTCTGAAGCAATAAATGTTGCCACTTTCGCTCGTAGCTCTTGCCTCTTGAAATACTCCATCAGGTTGTATTCATGCTCCGGCTTGAGAGAGTATTCTTGAATTTTGGCGAGATCGTCGGCGTCCGAGCGCTTGAACAAGGGCTTGTCCACGGGTTTGACTTCCCGCATTTCGCCCAACAGAACGATTTTGCCGGCGAGCTTGCCTTTAAACTTGCCCAGGTCCTCCTCTTTTTTTACGTCCATCCAAATCGCTGGCCCGCTGATTGCGCCGTTGCTGGAAGGCGACCAAGGCGCCGCCTGCGCAATAAGAACCGCAGTGTCGGGCGAAACCATGCGCACCCAAGTGTTGAGTTGCTGCCAGCCCATGCCGAATTCGCCCCAGTCTTCAAGATGGGCGTTGCTGCAACCCATTGCCGTAAGCTGGTCCCGTGTCCACTCGTTAGCTCGCTTCAAATTTGGAGAACCAGTCAGCCGCGGGCCGATGCCATCCATCAATGCGGAGGCATATTCCATGACATGCGAATGGCCCAATCCCTCGTCGCGGATCCTCTGGTACATCGTCAGGTCAAGGTTCTCCTTGGCCGGTTGCGGAAGCTCGTACGATGTCCTGGTTGCCTCGACTTCGTTGCTTTTCTTATCTGCCGCGGAAAGAGCTATGGAACTCAGGCAAATGATGCAGATTACAAGACGGATTTTCTTGGTCATTAGTGGATTTACCCTCATGGAAGAAAAGGCAGCGTAGCAGAAAACGGCCTAGGTTAACAAACCGGCTGGATCTGAACCAAGGGTGTGACTCGTCCCGTCTGAGCGCGCATCATATTTGCCGTGGCAACTCCCGTCCTTTGAAACGACTTCTCGCAATCGGCGCTCGATGGTCCCCGCATATTGCCTTCCATGTACGCCAACCCTGGGCAGCGCGTGCACGTTCCCACGTGAGCACAGGAGGAACAAACAGGAAGCTCGCGGGCGCGGATCGACCGAACTTCTCTGAGTTGTCTCGAATCGCCCCAGATATCCAGAAACTTTTCTTTTCGAACATTTCCGCACGGCAAGGGGAACTGCACGCACGGAAAAACATCTCCATAAGGAGAGATGTAGCAAGCAGTGTGCCCCGCGCTGCAAGGATATCCATCCAGAATATCGTCGCCCGGGGGCGGGGGCGGGGCGCAGAACTCTTCGACATCTCCCACCAGCGCTCGCTCGTGAAAGATCTGCTTAAGGTCAGATCCACCAACCCGTAGGTTGAGAATTGAGGTGTCCCCGTCAATCTTCGGAGTGATGGTCGGATCGAGCGTGTAGCCAACTCCCAAATCGCGGGCCAATTGCATCACGTTCGCCTGATCTGCGAAGTTGCCGGCCATGAGCACGTTGGCAATCACTACTTTTAAGCCTTGCGACTTTAAAAAGCGGATCGCGTCCAAGGTTCGCTTAAGCGATCCGGGGAGCTTGGTGATTGCATCATGCAGCTCTGCGCGATGAGAGTACACGCTGATCTGTATCTGCTCGACTCCCAACTCCCGCAACCGCGTCGCCTCCAGTTCGCGGATCATTACGCCGTTCGTTTTCACTTTTACGTTAAAGAGCAGGCGGCGCGCGTGCTCCACAATTTCAAAAAAATCGCGGCGCATAAAAATCTCGCCGCCACTCAGGGTAAGAAAGAAGACCCCGGCGTCTGCAAGCTGGCCAAGCAGGTCTCTAATCTCAGGCGTAGTCATCTCACCGTGGTCGTCGTGATCGAGGTAGCAATGAACGCAACGCTCATTGCAACGATAGGTGACATCAAGATGCACACTGAGGGGAATGCCTAGTGCCAGCGCCTTCTGGTTCATCTCGAACAGAAGGCTCATGCGGTTCGCGCCGGCAGCGGAGAAGCGTCAGCGATAGGGTGATCTGAGATGCGGAGAATGCCGTGCTGCGCCAGTTCTGTCACAAACTGTTCGGTATCCCGCTGGGCCTCGCTGGGGATGACCTCGAACTCAGCCAAAATTTTGGCAGATACGATCTCCGATAGTGGCGTCTGACCGTCTGCGGCCTGCCAAATCGCGGTACCTGCCTCATTCAGAGTAAAAAAAGTGGAGTCGGCAACTGACATGATCATCATTTCGCCGCCCACCAGGCGTGCTGCGATGGCCGAACTCCGCGCAATGTATTTGTCCCGAATGGCGAACCCCGCGTTCAAACTATTATGTTCCACACTCGTTCGTCTGGGAAGAACGTCAGCCTGCATACGGGAACCTTACTTACAAACTCGCAGGCCGAGTCAAACACCCGATTCACCAGTTGCGGATCAGCCGCGAAAAACAAAATGTTCCGCAGGAGTGAACGGATTTTGTCAATTTCGCTGACTGTTTCTATCCGATTCTCCGGCCCCTGGTTCAACAGAAACATTGTCTTAATCGGGGCGGAGACATTTTCGCCGGAGCGCCCCAGTTCTCCACTGAAGGGTGTGCCGCAAGCGAAATACTTACCGTTCTTCCGAATGACATAGGAGATTTCATCCGTGAGCAAACTGGCATCAGGCGGAGCTAAGCGCGAAATCGTAGTTTTGCCGGCTCCGGAAACGCCGGCGAACAGGAACGCGTGGCCGCGGCGAATGGCGCTCGCCGCGTGCAGCAGGAAGCCTCCTCGCCCGACGAGGATCAGACTGTGGATGATTCGTAGGACGGAATCTATGGCATATGGGCTCGCAGGCTGATGAACGAAACCTCTTCCGGTTGCAGGATTCCAGCGGGCGTGAAAGTCGCCGCGTTGCATGAACCAATCCCGACCTTGCACGGCGACTTGCAAGTCCTGATCTGGATCGGCGGAATGTGCGGCATCAGTCAGTTCCACGTCGAGTCGCAGCCGCGGGGGCCGGGAATCCGCCACAAAACCAGCATAACGATCAAGCAGCAATCGGCAGAATTGAGGATTGTGAGTCTGTAGGCTAATCGCAGTTCCGCCGATTTCGATTGTCACCGGATCAATTGCAGCCGGGGTAACGTTTTGTGCCCTCATAGCGTTGCGCGGAAATCTTTCCGCTCCACTGCATCGGGGAAGCTGGCATTCAAACCGCGATTACTGCAGGCTGAATGAGCCAGCAACGCAATTCCGCGGCATGCTCGCGAATGGCGCAGCAGCCATGCCAGGACACGGCTTGACTGCCGGACGTTTCCTGCCAAGGTCAGAATGCGTTTGCCCCTCTCAACCTGCAATACCCTGCCCAAAATCTCAGCGCCGTTGAGAGGAGGGTCATTCTGCGGCATCGCGTCACCGCGCGTGCTCCAATGCGCGCCGTTTTTCTCTACTAGCCGATGGATGCGAACGCCTTCTTGGTTGCTGACGAGCACCACATTCCCAACAGTGAGCCGGTCCAGGGAACTGCCCTCGATCACAAGGACATCTCCCGGCCAAATTGTAGGAAGCATGCTGGTTCCGAATGCCCGGATCCGGATCGTGCCCGCCGACCGCAAAAGCGTTAGGGCCAACTTAAGTTTGTGTTGCGCGGAGTCCCTAAGATTTCCGGCGGTGTCGTGCTGGGATGATGAAGTTTCGACAGAAAGTCGCGAGTCTCCCTTCCCGTCATTCTCTACCGTTGCTGGACTCGCAACCCAGCTCGCCACATGCATACTTGTCGGCAGTGTATAACAACGAAACTGAAGCAGGGATTACGCTGTTTGTTCCGCTCAGCTATCACTAAGGTCGGTGTCGGTTCACTACTTTCGAAGGATTACTTGCCGATTTCGCCGATTACGAAAGTGACGTTTACGCCCACTAGGCCCGCAGCTACCATTGGATCGTGGTTTGGCAGTTCTGGGGGAGGGCTGCCGGGCGTCCTGAGCTGCGAAGTTCAGGGCGCTTTTGTTTTTAGTGATCAGATGTCAGCAGTTAGTGCCGAGTCTTAGAGCCGGTGGCCAACTCCTCATCACTACGACCGGCCACCGCCCGCTGCCTTGCGACCTTCCACACTGCGCTGCATCAAATAATGGTGCTAAAATTCACTGGCATTAATAAGATTGCGCCCGGCGGGTACGCCGGGTGGATGAGCCAACGGAGGGCCTATGGGCGGTAACGGAATTATTGAAGTAACGGACTCGAATTTCGATCAGGATGTGCTGAAATCTGAAACTCCGGTCCTGCTGGATTTTTGGGCGACATGGTGCGGCCCCTGCCGTGCTATCGCGCCGATTGTCGATGAACTCGCGCAGCAGTATCAGGGCAAAGTGAAGGTTGGAAAGATGGATGTTGACCGCAACAGCGCCACGCCGATGCGGTACGGCGTGCGTGGCATCCCCACACTGCTGGTATTCAAGGGTGGGCAGGTCAAGGAACAGATCGTCGGCTACGTACCAAAAGAGACCATTCAAAAAGCCTTGGACAAACACATCGGCTGATCGACGGTTTCACGGAAGCTAAACACCCGGATTAAGTCCGGGCGTTTTTTTGAGGCGATCTGTTCAGCGTGTCCGAGATTTCGTTTTCGAACCACTTGCCAGCTCGAAACCACACTGCTTCGAGAGCTTTTCCCAATTCCACATTCCGGACATGACTGCTATGGGCAATGGAAAGCCGAGTTGATGTGCCAGCATGCAGACTTGCCCCCGGTGGTGAGCATCATGCGTGATCATGTAAGCGAACATGGCCGCGCCGGGATGCCACGGCCGGGCCCAGCCGTCACGGAGAAAAGTCTCGACGCGGCCTTGGGGAGCGTTCAGAGCCTCTGCCAGCATCTCAGAGCAGCGCGCGGCGCTCTCGGCCAAAACCGTCCGGGCCTGTTTCTGGGTACAGTGGTTGCGGTCAAGCTGCGCCGGCAGCTTGAGATGCGGGGCGGAGAGCCTCAGCCACTTGCGGCGGACATTGTGGACGTGGGCAAAGATGGCTGCGATGTTGCGCCCTGAGTGTCCCAAGGGTCTTGCCCGCCAGGCACGGGAATCGAGATGTTCCAGCACGAACTGGTTCAGTGCATCGTTGACCGCATAAGCCTGCAACATCTCCCGGCAAAGGTCAGGACCCGGCACAGCAGCAAGATGCGGCATGACACGCTCCCCTGCAAAAGTGAAGGTTCAGGTTGATTTGTCATCCCGAGCAAGCCGCCTTTGCGCCGCGAGGGATCTGGGCGAGCCGCGCGTCTGGCTCGCTTCCTTGCCAGACTTACCCACTACCCGCAAGATCAATATTTTCGCAGCACGCCAATGACGCGGCCTTGCAACTGCACGGCTGCAGCGGGCACGATGATGGGCTGCATGTTCACATTTGATGGTTGCAGGCGGATATTGTCGCCTTCGCGATAGAAGCGTTTCAGCGTCGCGTCCGATCCATCAACCAGGGCAACCACAATATCGCCGTTGTGGGCAGTCTTGGCCTTTTCCACCAGCACGTAGTCGCCGCTCAGGATGTGCTCGTCCTGCATGGAATCGCCGCGCACTTCGAGCACAAAAACTTCTTTGGAGCGCACGAAATCTGCAAGTGAGATTGTCTCCGGGTTCTCCACTGCCTCAATCGGCTGGCCGGCGGCGATGCGCCCCAGTAGCGGCAAGACCATAGTCGTATTCACGCTCATGGCTTGCTTCAATCGGCCCTTGGGTGGCAGCAGGTCAATCGAGCGGCTGCGGTTGTAATCGCGCTTGAGCAATCCCTTTTTTTCCAGGTTAGTGATGTGCTTGTGCACCGTCGCCAGCGAATTTAATTCCATGCCGACGCGGATTTCGTCGTAGGACGGGGAATAACCTTTCTTCTGCACAAACTCCGAGATGAAGTCATAAAGTTCCCGCTGTCGTCTGGTGATCGCCATGCCTACATTGTAGGCGAATATAAGGCGAAGTCAAGCAGTATAGGCGACCATACACTTGACCGAAGGTATCTGAGCAAGCATCTTACGCAGGACGTTTATGTTCATTGCGTGCGCGTTCCAGATAGCGGCCTGTCTTCACCTCAACCCGCACAAGTTCACCCTGGTCAATGAACAGCGGAACGCGGATCGAGATGTTATTCTCCAGAACGGCTTCCTTCCACGCGCTGTCCTGCTGCGAGTGCGATGGTGGCGCGGTGCTGAGTATACGGGCCTCGGCAATATCGGGGAAAACTACGCTGATGGGTTCACCATTGAAGAATTCTACCGGCAGTTCCATGCCGGACTGAAGAAACTTCTGCGCAAGACCCAGCACGGCGCCGGGGATCTCAATTTGCTCGTAGGTGTCGGGGTTCATAAAGGTACAGCTCTCGCCTTCCGCAAACAGAAACTCCATCATGTGGCGTTCGAGTTCCACGTCTTCCAGCCGCTCCTGGGGGCGAAAATGAGGCTCCCACAGCCGGCCGCTTCTCAGGTTGCTGAGCTTGGTTTTGACCACTCCCCCCATCTTTGCAGCGCCCGCCTTTGATTCCACTTCAAGGACCTTGTAAATCTCCCCTTCAATGCGGAGCACCATCCCTGCTCTCAAATCGGATGCAATTACCATGAGAACCTCCGGCTCGAACTCCCAGTTTATTCTCAACCCGGTCACCAGGACCTGCAATGCCGCAGATCACCGCTCCAGGTGCGTCGCCCAGGCCGCGGCAGAATTGGTATCTAAAACCAGCTGTATTACCATCAGTCCTAGTTAAGGAGGCAATATGGCCGAACCGAAGCCCAGCCACCAACATCCCGACTACGATCAGCGGATTAAGGGTCTTGAAGAACAGATCAAGCGACTGCAGAAAGAAGTTCAGGATCTGAAGCATAGGATGGACACGCACGACCATCCGCACACTCATTAACGTGGTGTATCTTCCCGGGCATTGGCTACGACATAGACGTAGCGCAGAACGCCTGTTCCGGTGTTGCTGACATTGTGTTCCGTTTGCGGCGGGCAATACAGTGCGGTGTTGGCTTTTACCGGAAGTTTCGAGCCGTTGCTGAAAATCATCTCACCTTGCCCTTCCAGCACGATCAGAATCTCTTCTTTCTGCTCTGTACTGTGTTTGCCCACTGATTTACCCGGCGGCAGAACCACGTATCCCGACTTCATGGTAACGGTCTCTGGAGGACCAGTCAGGATAGGGCTGACCGCTCTTTCCTGTGACTGCAGTGGGATCACCTTGGCTCGTGGTTTAGCTGCTCCCTCGGTAGCGGCCTGGGGTGGAGTGAGCCCAAACAAGGGGAGCAATATTCCGGCAATGAACAATATTCGCAAATAAGAGGGATTCATGGCTCAGCGGAATTATCCTTGATGCTAAGATTATCGGTTTTTTCTGCCGAATTCATGGCGATCAAAGAAAAAAATTATTGGCTGGAAACGGTCAGTATTCCTGCCGGTGAAACTTGCCCGCTGCCGGAGACGGTCGACGCGGCAGTCATTGGCAGCGGTGTGACTGGCCTATCAGCAGCACGAGCGTTGGCAAAGCGGGGTATCAGCGTGGCTGTGTTGGAAGCCCACACGCTCGGCTGGGGAGCAAGCTCCCGCAACGGTGGCATGGTGCTAACCGGAATGAAATTGCCAGTGCCAACCCTGATCGCGCGCTATGGACGCGAGAAAGTGCGGCGCATGTACGCGGCTTCTCTGGCGTCGATCGATTGTGTAGAGCAGATTGTGCGCGACGAGCAGGTTGATTGCGATTTCTCGCGCTGCGGACATCTGGAGGTTGCCTGCAAGCAGGCACATTTTGATGGTTACGCCGAATCCGCAGCACTAATTGCAAAAGAATTCAATCACAACCTGCGCGTCGTGACGAAATCTGACCTTAGAAATGAGATTGGCTCTGACATCTATTACGGCGGTCTGGTCGATGAACTCAGCGCAGGCCTGAACCCGGCGCGCTATGTCGCGGGACTGGCCGCAGCCGCCAAACGAGCAGGAGCCGCCTTGTTTGATCACACCCCGGTCCAAGCCGTTCAGCGCGAAAGCAGCGACGGGAAGCCGAAGTTCATGGTTCGAACTGCGAAGGGCAACTTGTTGGCACGAGAGGTTCTATTGGCGAGCGGCGCCTACACCGGCAGTGCTACTGCCGCCTTGCGCAAGAAGATTATTCCCATTGGCTCCTACATCATCGCCACGCAAGTGCTCGCTGAGGATTTAGCCCGGGAGTTGAGCCCGAAAAACCGCATGATCTACGACTCCAAGCACTTCCTTTTTTACTACCGGCTCACCCCCGATCGTCGCATGCTGTTCGGCGGCCGCGCCGCATTCTTCCCCGAAACTGAGAACACCGTCCGCCGCAGCGCCGAAATCCTGCGGCAAGGGATGATCAGCGTGTATCCGCAGTTGCGGAATGAGAAGGTGGAGTTTGTTTGGGGCGGCACGCTTGATTTCGCCTTCGACATCATGCCCCACACCGGACGCAGCGACGGCATGCACTATTCGGTTGGATATGCGGGACATGGTGTCGCCATCGGAACCTATTTGGGAACCAGACTGGCGGGCATCATTTGTGGTGAAGCGAACGATAGTCCTTTCGATGACATTCCCTTTCCCAATCCGCCCATCGGCTTGCGCAGCGGTCACACCTGGGCGCTTCCGTTGGCAGGAGCGTATTATCGGTTCCTGGATTGGGTCAGCTGAAGAGGCAATCCTTTTTCAGCAACTCTTGTCATTCCGAGAGCGCAGCGACGAGGAATCTGTTTTTAACCGGAACAGCAGATTCCTCAGCGCTGAAGCGCGTTCGGAATCATAAGGCTACTTACTTTGGGTAGGGGATACAGTGCGGCGGATCACAATCGGGAACAAGTGTCATCGAAAATGGAATTACAAAAGAGCCTCAAGCTTCTTCTCGTACCGCGTCCGCATCCTCCGCATGACCAAGTACGCAACCGGACCCAGCAGGATCGCCACTGGGCCCCAGTGCAATGCAAAGCGATCACTCCCGAGCAGAGCGACACCCGCCATCAACAACGGAGCTCCAACTACATAGAACAAACCCGCCCGTCCCCAGGGAATACGAAATGGGCGGGGCAAGTCAGGTAAAGCCTGTCGCAGCCGCCACGCCGAAAGCACGGTCATTACCGTCGTTGCAATCCGCAGCCACATGTAAACGGTAATGAGCTGAGTTAGAGTGTGAAAGGCAAGCGACCCGTACACCACGCACGACAGAACAATTGCAATCCATGGCGTGCCGAAGCGCGGGTGTTTGGCGCTAAGCACCGGGGGCAGGTAGCCATCTTCGGCCATGGCAAAGGGCATGCGCGTGCTGGTGAGAACCGTGGCGTTAAGGATGGAAGCATTCATGACCGTGGCAGCCAAAGTCATCCAGAAAGCCAGCCAACCGCCGCCGATCAGCTGTGCAGCATCCGAAAAATAGCGAGTGTGCCACTCCTGCCAGTTGCCCAGAGCCGCCAGCGATAACATGGTGGGAAAGAAATACGTGGCAACCGACAGCGGCACCACCAGCGCCAGCGCAATCGGGTAACTACGCTGCGGATTGTCCACTTCTTCGGCGACGGTCGAGAGCTGTTCATATCCCGAGTACAGCCACAGCCCCAGAGCTAGCCCAATGCCAAAAACCTGGAACAAGGGCACATTAGGCGGAATCCACGGCGAGAAGGGATTGTAGCGCCACTTGGTCGCAGCGATCCCGCACAACACGGCGACCGGCAGGAGAACCGAAATCTCCAGCACCGTCGCAACCACACCCGCCATTTGAATGCCGCGCACGTTGACGTATGCAATGACTGCGATCAGCGCCACTGAAACCGCGTAGTGTTTCCAGCCGACAATTTGCGGAAAAAAGAAGCTCAGGTAGTTGCTGAAAAGAACAGAATACGCGCTGCCCAGGATGAACGACGCACTCCAGTTCCACCAGCCGGCAAGGAAACCCCAGAAATCTCCGTAGCCGGCACGCACCCAGCGATAAAAGCCGCCCTCAACTGGGAGGGTGGTGGTCAGCTCCGCCGCAACTAGCGAAACCGGGATACACCAGAAGAAAGGCAGGATCAGGTGATAAAGCAGCGTCAACCCTGGACCGCTGTTGGTGACCTGATCTTCTAATCCGAACGGGCCCGCGGTCGTGTAGGAATACATGACGAACACGAAGGCAAGCAGTCCGGCTTTGCGGACTTGCGTGTTTCCCGCCGAACGCAATCGGGTGGGAGCGGCCATCGGAACGAGACCGCATCAGTTGTAAAGGAAACAAGCCTGCCCTGCAAATGAAGATTCTGGGATGCTGCCGGCGCGAGCTATCTCATGCCATTATGAATTCTTGCAATGTGCTGCGCCAGAACCCGTCGAATTCGGTCCGAGTGCCGCATCCCGTTAGCCACTAGGCTCACATAAGACGGGCTGACACCCAGGTCGTCGGCTACGCGCGCGTAAAGCCCGAGGTGCAGTTTGTGAATTCGAAGAAGATGCTCTTCACCCAGCTTGCTCTTGTTTTTTTTGGATTTGATCGCCACCATCCGCCCCCCTGGGGCCGTGCAAACCTACACCCTCTCGATGCAGTCTAATTTCAGCAACGAGAGCTGGCTGTGATTTACGTCACAAACCGTGAGCCCGCCAGGAGAGTCTTTTGGCAGCAAATACCCCCTCCTTGTTCCTGAAAACCCCCGTTACACCCAGCGGTGTTACTTCGGTTTTCGGGGCAGAAAACCAGCCGCGAAGCGTCGGGCGGCTCGCAAATGTGTAACAGCTAATGACAAAACCCGGCCAATGGAGAGTAACGATTCGTGACCGAGACGTGCGCACTATGGCCCGATGATTGCGATCACCGCAGCACTTTTGGTGCAGCAGTAATCTCGCCCCCAGCAAGTGAACCGTCCGAAGTTCGCATTCTCCCCCGTGTTCGAGGACTGTTGAGCACGGCCCGCCAAAGATACGTAGTCTGGCAGGAACAATCGTTGAAGTGGTTTCGAGAACTGCCGACATACTAAATAAGAATTTATGGCAGTTCCAGGTGAAGTTCATGAGAATTATCCTTCGAGTTTACCTTGCTGCGATTCTCATAGTGCCCTGCTGCGGCGCCCAGCAGTTTCCCGCGGTTACGGCCGTTCCGGCCGATCCCGCAGTGAAAGACTCTGATGCATTGTCAACACCGACTGCAACCCTCCTCGCTACCGCAGGACAAGACCGGCCTTTGAGCTATTCATTCTGGCCACGGCCCTACGTCTACGGAGGCCTTGCGCTGAGCAATGGCGCTAGTTATTCCCCTGCGGCTGAAACCGTCGGCGGGGGCCTCAACGTTGATTCGACACATTTCATTGCCTTGGCCGAAAGCTCTTTTCAAAACGCCCATAAACAAGATTCGGGCACGGGAAACGAGGTTGATCTGAAGGGCCGCGCATTCTTTCGCACCTCCCAAGGCTGGTTCCTTGGCGGGGGAGCACAATGGAGCAAACTGAGTACCATCGCCTAGGACAAGCAGGCGTGGCGGCCGTCGTTTGGCGGCGGCAAAGATCTGTTTCGCGACAATTTCTCACTGCGTGGGCAGATTCTCTATGTGTTGCCCGGGACCGATCACCAGAATGCCGTGCAAGGCCCGGAGATCAGCTTGTGGATGCCCTCGCCAGCCTCGCGTAGCCACTTTTTCTATCGACAAACGCTGGCTATCTATGAATTCCATCAGACATCAACGCCAGGAAACCCTGGCACCAATGAGCGCTACGCGGCTACTTTCTTGCAATTCACCGCGATGTGCCGCTTCTAAGCCATCAGAACTCAGCATTCAGCACTCAGCATTCAGCCAGCCAGAGGCTCTGTGAAGCTTGCGAAGTGCTGGGCTGAAGTCTAATCTGTGACCCTTTCGCAAGAATCGCGTAAGCGGATGGGGCACCTCGGCGAGTTTATCGCTGAAGGCCGAGTGCTGAGTGCTGAATGCTCGCAGTCAACCATGGTCTTGTGACAGCGTGGCTTGAATTCGCATTCAAAACGCGACACACTGAATAGCGGTTTGCTCCGCGTCCTCCAAGGAGACTGTCATGGCTTTGCAAGTGGAAGAGACGGTTCGCCAGCGCATGAACTACGCGCCGGCTGGTTTGAACCCCGAAAAGGATCTCCCCAAGGGATTTCTCGACCTGCTATTGCCGCTGCACAAACAATTCACCCCCCGGCAGCAGAAGCTGGTGGCAAAGCGCGCCCAAGTTTTGCAGGCCTCTCATCACGGCCAGCCTCCCAATTACCTTCCGCCTTCGGAAGCGACCACCACCAACTGGAGGATCGAGGTGCCGGATTGGTGCGCCGACCAGCGCAATCAGATGACTGGCCCGGCCGACGACGCTGAGTTAACGGTCAAGCTTCTGAACTCTGGATCGCCAGCGGTGATGGTCGATCTCGAAGACTCCACCGCGAATACGTGGCAGAACATCATGCTAGCCGTCAGAAACACCATCGCCGCCTACAAATACGAGCTGAGCTATTACGACCAGAAACGCAAGAAGCAAATAGCTGTCGAGCGTTCCAAAACCGTCACCTGGGTGCGGCCGCGTGGATTGCATCTGTCACAAGGCGGCGTCCTCAAGAATGAAACCATCTCCGCGTCGCTCTTCGACATTGCCCTGCTCTGGTGCCAAATCGATCCTGCCTGGCTGCCGCATAATTTTTCCGTTTACATTCCCAAGAGCGAATCTGCTGAAGAAGCGTTCTGGTGGCGCGATCTGTTTCAGGCGCTGGCCAAAACCAAGGGCCTGCCGAAAAACTACATAAAGTGCATGGCTCTGGTGGAAGCGCATCCCCTCGCCTATCAGATGGAAGAATTTCTCTTCAACCTCCGCGAGCATTGTCTCGGCCTGAACCTGGGACGATGGGATTACATGGCGTCGCTCATCGATTTTATGTTCGAAGACCCGAACTGGATTCTGCCCGACCGCAATACCATTCCTCACAACGTCGCGTTCTTTCAAAATTTCCGTCTTCTCATGCCGGAAATCTGCCATAAACACGAAGCGCACGCTATCGGCGGCATGACGGCGCTTTATCCCAGCCGGGTTGATGCGGAACTCAACGCCCGAGCCTTGCGAGTTTTAGAAGAAGATAAGAAAAATGAGGCCGATTGCCTGATGGATGGCGCCTGGACCGGCCATCCCGACCAAAACGAAATCGCCGTGGCACAGTTCCCATTCCCCAATCAGATTTCGAAGCGGCCGAAGCTGGCCAGCGCGCATCCTGATCTTCGTCCCGTGCCCAAAGAGGTTGGAAAAACTACGCTGGCGGGTACCCGCGCCGCGGCGCGAACCGTCATTCGCTATCGCAACGGCGTGCTCAACGGAAAAGGTGCAAGCCTGCTCGACGGATACATGGAGGATTTGGCCACCGACCGCATTTATCGCCTGATGATTGCTCACCGTGTCCGCCACAAGGTCCGCGTGCCTGGCGACAACGGCAAGCCAGTGGAACATACACCTGAGCTGGTAACACGCGTGTTCGATGAAGAGTTAGCCAGGATTCAGCACGATCTGCCTTCAGAAATTGATCGCAAAGCCGCAGCTACATTGCCCGAAGCTCGCCGCGTCGCCGAACAGATGATCGTGCAAGGCCATCATTCGCCGGTGTAACTTCTGCCACGGAGGTACAGCCCATGCTCGAGATGAAAGCTGTCCGGATGGAATTGCCCGCCGATGCCAACATCATCGTCGGCCAGTCCCACTTCATTAAGACTGTCGAAGATCTTTATGAAGCCGTTGCGGCCACAGTCCCGCAAGCCAGGTTCGGTTTGGCTTTCAACGAAAGCTCTGGAGCATGTTTGACGCGATCCGAAGGAAACGATCAAAGCTTGCGGGACGTTGCCATCCGCAATGCGCAAGCCCTGGCCTGCGGACATACTTTTGTGCTGGTGCTACAGAATGCCTATCCCATCAACGTGCTGAATGCCATCCGCAATGTGCCTGAAGTGTGTTCCATCTTCTGCGCAACCGCCAATCCGGTCGAGGTCATCGTGGCTCAGAGTGAGCAAGGCGGTGGCGTGCTCGGGGTAATCGACGGCAGCCCACCCAAAGGCGTGGAGGGACCGGCGGACGTCACCTGGCGGCATGACCTGCTGCGCAAGATCGGGTACAAACGCTGATCTCATCTCGAAAAACAGATTCTTCCCCACGGCGCTCTTCGGGTTGACAAGTCTTGGAGAGATTGGGGTATCTTGCCCTGCCGATACCCAACAAATACCTCTTTCAAAACGTTACGGCATGGGCTGACCAGCAGGAAGATCACTCGACCAGGCATCGGCGGTAATCAGCCACTTGGAGCCCGCGCGCTTCCAGACGGTAAGGTATTTGCCGTGGTCTTCCCTTTTGGCGCCGTCCCTCTGCGGCACCGACATGCGGTATGTTCCCACGTCCCACGCGACGTCGCCGCTTTGCTTAATGTAGGTGACCTCGAACGCAAGATCGCTCACACCGTGATTGCGCGGTCCGCGCAAATATTCACCGATCGCCTCGCGTCCATGGACCGCTTCATGATGGGGCGGCAGGTAGACGGCGTCTGGGGCGTAGAGTGAAACCACTTGCTGCAAATCCCCGGCATTCCAGTTCTGCGCCCACTCGTTGCCGATCTTGCGTATCCGGGCAGCCGCGCCGGATGAGCTCGCCGATCGCCTAACAATTCGTTTCGCCTTCTGGGTTGGCCGCTTGCGTGTGTTGCCCATGATAGCCTCCTGCCAATCGAATCCCGCAGACGCATTCTACTGCGATGGGTGAGTACAAGTCTGCGATTCCGATCACGAAAAGATGCATGTTGAACATCAAGTCGTGTCTTGGCTGGCCCCGGGTTGAACGAGCTTTGTGCTAGGATTTCTAGTACGCTATTCTGCAAATTCCTACATTTCCATGGGAGATCCCTGATATGACCCGACATGGGTTTCTGTGTCTGCTGCTGACGGCTATGGCCTGGGGTCAAGCCGCGAACCCGAAGGCGACCCCAGCGACTCCGCAGACCGGCCAGAACAATGCTGCAGCCACCCAATCTGCGCCAGGCACGGCGGCCGAGTCCTTGGAAGAATCCAAGGTGCCGCTTGATGCGCCCGTGATCACGATTAAGGGGGTGTGCGATCCCTCCGCAACTAAGTCGCCCGCCCTTGAGTGCAGGACTGAAATCAGCCGCGCCGAGTTCGAGAACGTGGTCGAGGCGGTGCAACCCAACTTGCCTGCCCGCGCCCGCCGCCAGTTCGCCAATCGCTATGCCAGCATTCTGGCAATGTCCATCAGAGCCAAACAAATGGGCCTCGACAAAGGACCTGACTACGAGGAGCGCATGAAACTGGCGCGTATGCAGGTCCTGGCCAATGCTTTGAATAAGGACCTGCAGCAGAAGGCGTCGGAGGTGACCGACAAGGAAATTTCGGATTACTACCAGGCGAACCTGCAGAAATTCGAACAGGCAGAGATGCTCCGCATTTATGTTCCTAAGACCCCGCAGTTGCCAACGCCCGAAGACAAAAAAACTACGGGCGAAGACAAGAAAGCCGTGAGCCCGGAAGAACAGCAGAAGCGCGCCAAAGAATCCGAAGAAAAGATGAAAAACGAGGCTGACAAGCTTCGGACCCGCGCCGCTGCTGGCGAGGATTTCGGCAAGCTGGAGGAAGAAGCTTTTCAGGCCGCCGGAATCAAGTCGGCCGCTCCCAACACGAGTATGGGAAAAGTGCGGCGTAACGTGTTGCCTTCCAGTCAGGCGTCAGCCATGGATATGAAGCCGGGCGAAGTTTCCCAGGTTATCGCAGACCAAAGCGGATTTTTCATTTACAAGCTGGTTTCGAAAGAAGCCTTGCCGCTGGATCAGGCACGGGACGAAATCAAAGGCACATTGCGTTCCGAGCACCTGCAACAGGAGATGAAGTCGGTTCAGGAAGCCTCCACCCCAACTCTGAATGACGAATATTTCGGGCCGGAGATGCCGCCGCGCGGACCCATGACCCCGGGCGCGCAGGGCCCGCCGCCCGCACCTCCCAAGCCGCCTGGAACCAAATAATGAATTCGAAGGGAACGGTCCTCGTTACAGGAATCTCCGGCAACCTGGGACTGCGTTTGCTGCCACTGCTGTCGGACTATCACGTCATCGGCGTAGATCTGAAGGCCCCTGAAGCCAGTCATGCGCTCCGCTTTGTGCGCATGGATTTCGGCGACGAGGAATCCTGCCGTCAGCTGTTTCTCCTGCTGAAGGAGTCGCGTCCCTTTGCCGTGCTTCATTTGGCATTTGTCATCGATCCGATGCGCACCGGCGTACTTGAGCTGGAGCGCATGTGGCAGATCAACGTAGCGGGCACGGCCAGGGTCATGGAAGCCGTCACCGAGGCCAATCGCGACGAAACCATTGTCCGTAAGTTTGTCTTCCCGAGCAGCGTCTCGGTCTATGGCCCGGATTTTCCCGAAGCTGCCGCCGAAGACTTCCGCTTCGGTGCCCACACTCTGCCCTACGCTATCCATAAGATGGAGTCGGATAAGGTGGTGCAGCAGCGCGCCCCGGCATTGCGTGGCTGCAGTGTTTATATGCTGCGGCCGCACATTTTTGCTGGTGCCAGCGTGGAGAATTATCTGGTGGGGGCTTTTCGCGGCACTCCCAACGGAAGATCCAAAACGGCATCTCGCTTGCGCGCGGCTGGCCGACGGCTCCCGGTTATGCTTCCCTTCGGCGCGCGCTACGTGGAAAATAAAATTCAGTTTGTACATGTCGATGACATGGCTCGCCTGCTGGCGTATATCGTGCAGAAGTCAGAACCGGAAGCGCAGCGCCTCACGATTCTCAATGTTGCCGGGAGAGGTGAACCCATGACTTTCGGTAGATGCATCCAGGTAGGCAACAGTAGGCTCATTCGCGTGCCTGGAACCTGGGTGTTCCGGACGATTCTGAAGCTTCTGTGGAGGCTGGGAATCTCTGCGATCCCTCCTGCCGCCGTGCCCTATATGACGGGACAGTACATTATGAATACTGATCGTTTGCGCAGCTTCCTGGGCGGGGATTATGAAAACGTAATTCGCTATACCATCGCCGATGCTTTCGCGGATTCCTTTGCCTCAAGCTCGTCATTCCCCGTGGAACACTCCGCCGCGGCTCGCTGAGCAGGTCCTATTTGTGCACTCCATCCGCGAATACAGTAATTGCGGCAAGCGAAACTTCATCCCATACAGGTTGTGTTTGTCAATATGGGTACGGGCTCAAATCCTGCATTGTTCCTTTTGCCGATTGTTGTCATAATCGACTGGCTCTGGCCGAGTTGTGGCACAACGGTGGAAGTGTCTCGCGCGTAGCCAATGAAGTATCTGTCGCAGGCTCTCACTCCGACCAGCAACCGCCGGCTCAATGAGCTGATTGGGTTTGTGTTGTGCATCTCCGCGCTCCTCCTACTCCTCGCGCTGGCTTCTTATTCTCCACTCGACCCCTCACTGAACAGCGCTTCGATCCTGACGCCCGCGCATGCCGCCCGCAACTGGATTGGGGTCGTGGGCGCGGTGGTGTCCGATTTGGTCTTGCAGTTTTTCGGCGTGGGCGCATTCTTGCTTCCGGTTCTGGGAATTGCTCTTGGCCTTCGCTGGTTTCGCTCTCGACGCATCGGCTCTCCTCTCGCCAAGCTTCTCGGCGCAACCTGGATGCTGATCTTTTTTCCTGCCCTGCTGGCCCTTCTTCCGGGCAACCTGCGCTGGGTGGGAGTGATTCCGATCGAGGGTCTGCTCGGTCGTATCGTCGGCGACTTCCTGATCCACTACTTAAATCCCGCAGGCGCGAATATTGTGTGCTTCAGCGTGCTGGCAGTGGCCCTATATCTGTCGACCGCATTCTCCTTCGCGTCTCTGCAGGTCTGGGCGCCGACGCGTTTCGCATTTGCCATTGCGCTATGGGACCGATGGAAAGACTGGCGGGAGCAGCGGCTCAAGCAGCGCATGCAGCGCGATCTGCAAAAGCGTCGTGCCTCTCCCAAACCGGTGATCACTACTCAGATGGTTCCGGTCCGAACCATTGGTCCCATACCTGTGCCCACCGAATCTGATTCTATCGGGTTAGAACACGAGCTCGCTGAGGAACCCAGCCATCCGAAGGCGGAGCCAATGTCAGCGGCACCACCAGTGCCTGAGGTCAGCGAACGCGCTGACAGCCAGCAAAACCCGAGGACGACTTTGCCACGCATAGCAGGTGGCTTCAAATTGCCGCCCAGTTCCCTGCTGCAGCGTCCCGACGAACAGCAAACCATCGATCCGGGCGAGCTCAAAATCCTGGCTCAGGTGCTGACCGAAAAATATGCCGAGTTCGACATCACCGGGCAGGTCACGCAGATCAATCCCGGGCCGGTGGTCACAACCTTTGAATTCAAGCCCGAAGCCGGCATCAAATACAGCCGCATCACCAACCTGACCGATGATCTCTGCCTCGCCCTGAAAGCCGAAAGCATCCTCATCGAGCGCATGGCCGGCAAGTCCACGGTCGGTATTCAGGTGCCCAACCGCGAGCGCGAAATCATCTGGATTCGCGAGAACATCGAGTCATCGGAATTCATCGGCTCGAAATCGAAACTCACTTTGGCGCTTGGCAAAGATATCAATGGCCGGATCGTAACCGCCGACCTAAAGGCGATGCCTCACCTTCTGATCGCAGGCTCAACCGGCACCGGCAAGAGCGTGGCCATCAACGCCATGATCATGTCCATTCTGTACAAGGCCACGCCAGACCAGGTGCGGCTCATTCTGGTTGATCCCAAGCGCCTGGAACTCGGCAACTACGACGGAGTTCCGCACCTCTACACACCGATCATTACCGAGCCAAAGTTGGCCGCCAATGCGTTGCGCAATGCGGTGCGGGAGATGGAGCGGCGGCTCAAACTTCTGGCGGAAAAGGGCGTCCGCAACATCGATCAATACAACAAGCTGTTCGAAGACGGCGACTCGCTTAGCCTGTTCGGCGAAAATCCCGATGAGCGCCCGCTCCCTTACATTGTCATCATCATTGACGAATTGGCTGACCTGATGATGCTCGATTCCGGGAACGTCGAAGAGTCCATCACGCGTTTGGCGCAGATGGCGCGCGCGGTGGGAATTCATCTGGTGCTCGCTACACAGCGGCCGTCTGTGGACGTGATCACCGGACTCATCAAAGCAAATTTTCCGGCCCGCGTTTCCTTCCGCGTGGCCACCAAAGTCGATTCGCGTACCATTCTCGACGCCAATGGCGCCGAAGCCTTGCTGGGACGCGGCGATATGCTTTATCTTCCCTCTGGTTCGGCCCGCGTGCATCGTTTGCACGCGCCGTTTGTCACAGAAAAAGAAATTGCCGCTGTCGTCGAATTCTGGCGCTCGCAAGCTGCCGCCGAATACGAGCAGAAGTTCCTTGAAGCTCCGAAAGAAGAGCGCGAAGATGGCGGATTTGACACAGGCGAGGAGGATGCTGAATCCGAGCACGACCCGCTCTTTGAGGACGCCGTTAAGCTGGTGGTGGAATTCGGCAAAGCGTCCACTTCCCTCCTTCAGCGGCGCCTGCGGATCGGCTACGGGCGTGCGGCTCACCTTATCGACTTGATGGAGCGTGACGGTATCGTTGGCGCCGCCGACGGTCCCAAACCCCGCGAAGTCCTCAAACGGCCCAACTGGCTCTCGGAAGTGGAAGAATCATTGCGCTAGGAATTTATCGGATGCGGGTGCCCACCCGAGCCGGTTTTTGCTTGGGTGGGACTGTTCCTGTAACTCCAGTGGTTGACAGGCTTCATTTCCAGCCTTGAGAATGTCGCGCTATGCGTCCCCTCAGCTTCCCGATTGTTTTACTGCTCGTCTCCATGGCAGGATTCGCTCAAACCAATTCCTATTTGTTCGTCTGGGCTGGGGATGACGCGAAGAAAGCCAGTGATTTTCTGGCCGTGCTCGATGCTAATCCCGCATCTCCGCATTACGGTCAAGCAGTAGCTTCGGTCGCGGTTCCAGGCCCAAGTGGCACGCCTCATCACACTGAACTGGAGATGCCCGACGGCGGCTTCCTGTTGGCGAATGCCTTTGAAAGCGGACGCAGCATGCTGTTTGATTTGCGAGATCCAATGCACCCATCGCTCGCAACATCGTTCGGTGACTTGGACGGATATATGCACCCGCACACTTACTTGCGTTTGGAGAATGGCCACGTTCTGGCAACATTTCAGTACCACGGGGGACACGAAGCAAGCTCCGATGGGGGTGGACTGGTTGAGTTCGATGAGCGCGGACATTTCATTCGCGCGAGCAGCGCCATGGATCCTGCGGCAAAGGGAGAACTCATTCGTCCATATAGTTTGGTAGTTGTTCCGGCGTTCGACCGGATTGTCAGTACGAACACGGCCATGCACGAGAAGGATGGTGATAGCCGTACAGTGCAGGTGTGGCGGCTTTTCGACCTGAAGCTGCTGCGCACGCTGGTCCTGCCACCGGGGCCACGCGGATCGGAGCAGAAATTCCCCGGTGAACCCCACCAGTCGGCTGACGGAAAGACGGTATTAGTCCATACGTTTGCTTGTGGGTTGTACCAGGTGCAGAACCTCGACACCGATCAGGTTATGGTTCGGCATTTGAGAACCTTTGACGGAGAAGAATGTGACGTGCCGCTTCGAATCGGCCATTACTGGGTTCAGACGCTATCTTCCCTTCACGCCGTTGCAACTTACGACCTTGCCGATCTAAGCCATATCCGCGAAGTATCGCGGGTTACATTCGATGAGCAGCAGAAGCCGCACTGGCTCGCCGCTAACGCGGACAGCCGCCGCATTGTTGTGAATTCGGGAGAATAGGGGCAGCACCGTTTGTTCATGGTGAATTTCGATCCGCAAGCAGGTGCCCTGACGCTCGACTCGCGTTTTCGCGACGCAGGCAGCGACCGCGCCGGAGTCAGCATGGACGGCAAGTCGTGGCCGCATGGCTTTAAGGGCGATGCCTATCCGCATGGAACCGTTTTTTCGCGGGCGACATGTCAGTGACAACTTGATCTCGCGTCTTTTAGATTTGTCATCCCGAGCGAGTATGCCGCTTCGCAAGCAAAGCAGATTCGTTGCACACTCTCGCCCCGCAAGCGCGGCTCCGAGTGGCTAGGAATGACAACTGGAGAAAATTCTGCGATCTGCTCCGAGAATCTACGACGCTTCCCCTCTGCGCCAGGCGCGAAGGTTGAACCCGTACATCACGATGCACAGCAGGTTAGCGGGGATGAATCCCAACTGCGCAGTTCGGTAGCCAATCACACATAGGATGCCGCTATTAATTCCCGCCAGCACCCACCCTTTCCAGCATTTCCTTCCCACCAGGATGGTCGAAACTACGGTCAGCACACACGAAAGGTAATCCAGCCTCAACACGACGAAGAGCGCCTCCCCGCGCCAACTTTCCAAAGTCTGGCACGACTTCGGCTGAAGCGTGAGATAACGTCGGTGAGTACCCATCGGTGCCTTGTCCTTAAGTACAATCCAAATCATGAACTCCAGGAGCTGGCATGAAAGTTCTCACCGAATACATGAAGTTTCACACCAAGAAACATCGCGCTTACATCCACATAACCCCGCAGATCGAGAGCATAGTGACGAAAAGCGAGGTGCAGGAAGGCCTGGTGCTGGTTTCAGCGATGCACATCACGGCAGGAGTTTACGTCAATGATGATGAGTCAGGTTTGATTGAGGACATCGATCAATGGCTGGAAGAACTCGCCCCCTTCAATGAGCACTATCACCATCATCAAACCGGTGAAGACAACGGCGATTCTCACCTGAAGTCGCTCCTGGTTCATCATCAAGTCATTGTGCCGATCACTGCCGGAAAGCTTGATCTTGGCCCCTGGCAGCGCATCTTCTACGCCGAGTTCGATGGCCAGCGTGACAAACGCGTGATCGTCAAGGTGATGGGTGAGTGATTACGAACCTTTACCTGCTTTTACTCAATTTTTACTTCCTCATTTGCGGATATGAGTTTGAATAGTTGAATATGCGACCGGCTGTTAGAAATCGATATAGATGAACCTGTTGTCGCTGAAAAAACCGCTGCTTCTCTGGCTGCTCGTCGTTCTGGAGCTGCCCGCTCAAACCCAGAACCAACCCGCTTCCACGGCGCAACCTGAGGTCATCAAGCTGTTTGCGACGGTCCGCGATAAGCATGGAAAAATCGTTCCCAATCTGACGAAAAACGATTTCGTTTTGACTCAGGATGACCATCCGCAGACCATACAAACCTTCACACAAAATCCCGAACTCCCGATCACCATTGGCCTGGTGTTCGACACGGGCATGAATCAAGCGGGCGTTCTTGATCGCGAGCGCAGTGCCAGCCACGATTTTCTGGATAAAGTTTTGCGCGACAACAAGGACAAAGCCTTCATCATCCACTTCGACCGCGAGGTCGAGTTGCTGCAGGATGTCACGAGTTCCCGCGATAAATTATTTAACGCCCTCGGCCTTCTGCAAACGGCGCGGCCCAGCCAAAATGCCGAGGACGATTCAGGCGCACCCGGCCAAAGAAGAAGCGCAAGCGGCCACGCCAATGTGCTCTATGACGCCATCTATCTCGCGTGCAATGAACTGATGAAGACGCAGAATGATCGCAAAGTGCTTGTGGTAATGTCGGACGGGATAGACCGGCACAGCAAGGAGACAGTAGGCAGCGCTATTGAGTCGGCGCAGCGAACGGACACGCTGGTTTATACCGCACTCTTCAAAGATGAGCAGCCCGCCTCACAAGGTCGAGGATTCGGCTTTCCCGGGGGTGGCGGGATGGGACGCCGCGGCGGCGGAACGCGGCGCTACCCGCAGGAAACACCCGTCGATGGGAAGAAAATTCTTGAGCAGATTTCTAAAGAAACCGGCGGCGGTTTCTTTGAAATTTCGAAAAAGCAGCCGATGGACCAGATCTACAGCACGATTCAGGAGGACTTGCGCCATCAGTACAGCATTGCTTATACGCCCGAAAAATCCGGGGACTGGTTGGGCTTTCACAAGATTCTGCTGACAACTAAACAAAAAGATCTGGTGGTGCAGGCAAGACAAGGATTCTACCCGGGGAACTAACTCGCCCTACCCCGGCACCACGAAACGCCTCTCTCACCCAGGCCTCTACTGCTGAAAAATGCCAACCGCCCCACTTGTCTGGAAGACCTCGATCACTCCACTTGCGCCCGGCGTCAACGTCCAAAACTCATCTGGCGAAACGGCGTAGTAGATCGCCGGTACGTTCGTCGGTGGCAGGCTGGTGATCGTTCCTCGGCCATTGCTTAGCGGCACCGAGTAGCCGGTATTGGCACTTTGGTTCTGCAGAAGTCCGCCGCTCGTGCTGGCGTCATAGGTAATCGCCAAGGCTCCCGCGTTGGCCGTCGCGGCTTCAACTTCGCCGCTTGGACCCGACAAGGTCGGCGGAATCGTGACACCGGCATAGGTTCCGCTCAACGTCGCTCCCAAAGACTGCGCCTTGATGAAACCGAAGGTTATGGCCGAATCGGTGCCGACGAGGAAACCCTGGTTTGGTTGCGCGAGGTAGAGAACCGGATCACTGCTGGCTAACCCTGTACCCATCAAGGTGGTACGTCCGGTCGCGGGCACGACGCTGTAACTGCCTGAACTCGACTGCGTGGTCCCGCCCGTGCTCTTATCAAACGAAGTGTTCAACGCTGACACTCCATCCGTTGTTAACACCCCAAGTTGCGTCAGAGCTGTCCCCGCACTTGAGGCGGTAGTTTCAAACACACCATCGGTCAAAGAAGACGCGCCCAGCGATCCCGACTGCGCCAACATCACTCCGCCCACTGTCGCATTCTGGTCAATTTCTATGGCCAGCACCTGCCCGGGATTAATGACATAATACGCGTAGTTGCTGGCGGTCCCTCCCACGCTGAGGGCGAGCGTCCCGCGTCCGCTGGAAGGGTCTGGCGCATTCAGAGCGGGAATGGTAAATGCCGCGTTGGTTTGCAGCGTGCCGGCATCATTAGAGTCCAACACTCCGCTGGCGCTCCCGGTGGCGAACGCTCCTGCCAACGCATAGCGGTGGGACGCCGCATCCGCCCCCAGCAAGCCGAATGCATAGTTTCCAGTAGGCGTGCCAAACGGGAATGTCTGCTGCAGTAGTACCCCCGAAGCCTGATCGGCGGTATCGAATTCGATAAGGTTTGCACTCAGGATACTGCTACCATTGGTGGTGGGCACAAAACTCATAGCGAACGTCCGGTCGGCAAACTTGAGCAAGCCGATTCCATTCGCTCCAATCGTGCAGCTTCCCGACAGGTTCGTCTGGCTTTGGATCGTGCCGGCGTCGTTTGTATCGATGGTGCCGTTCGCGAGGTTGCAGCTCGAGGCAGTAAAGCTTCCGGCGGCGATAAACCGGTTGCCGCTCGGATCAAACCCACTCACTAGAAAAGCGTAGCTCCCAGTTAATTGCAGATTGACGGTGACCTGGTTGATAGTGAGCGTCAGACTTTTTGTCGCCGTCGCCGGATTTGGCGAAGCGGAGTCCTGCACCTGCACTGTAAACGTCGAAATCCCCGGCACCGTCGGAGTGCCTGAAATTACGCCGTTGGTGAGACTAAGGCCGGGGGGCAAGCTTCCGGTTCCTGTTAAGCTCCATGTATATGGCGGAGTGCCAAACTCGGCCTGCAGTGTGAAGTTGTAAGGCTGGCCGACCGTTCCGGACGTGATTATTCCAGGCGTGATTATCGTGAGACTAGGCGGAGGGTTCACGGTAACGGTAAAAGTCCTGCTGATCGGTGTACCCGTTCCATCCGTCACCTGAATGGTTACAGCCGAACTCCCCACGGTTGTTGGCGTTCCCGTTATATTCACTGAAGCCGTATCGCTGTTTGACAGACTTAAGCCCGCCGGCAGATTGCCGGAAAGGACAATCCAGGTGAACGGACCACTCGCGCCAATCGTGCTGATGGCCGCGCTATACGCTACATCCTGAGTTGCCACCGGCAACGAGCTGGTTTCAAATTGAAAGACGGCATTGATAGTAATCGTAAGTGTGGCCGTCACACTGGTGTTGGCGACTGAGGTCGCCGTCAGGGTTGCGGTAGTATTTGCAGTGATAGCGCTGGGAGCGACATAAGTCACCGAAGTGGTTGTCTGGCTACTTAGTGACCCTACACTGCTGCCCAGACTCCAACTCACGCCGGAATTCGTGGAGTCGTTGGCTACGCTGGCCGAAACTCCCTCTGTCTGCCCTTGATTGATGGTAACGGCACATTGAGAAGTTGTGCTCGTCCCACACGCCGCGGAGCCGGCTGGCGTGAGCGTGATGGTTATCGGCGACTTCCCCGAACAGCCCAGCAAACTGGCAACGCAGACAACTACCACAGAGGCAAGCAAACCACGAAACCTGAAATCCCGCACAGCCCTCCCTGTAAGATAGCGAAGCAAGATTTTGAAGTAAGCTACTAAAACGAGAATAACACCTGCAAATCAATCCGGCGAACCGCTCCGGCGGAAGAGTATGGCCCGCCCGCCAGACTATTGGACTGCGCGAACAGGGGCGAAGTAAGTTCGCCCACCGGCGTTCCCAGGTTCACGCGATTAAAAACGTTCCGGGCTGAGGCGCTAAAGGTCAAACTGTAACGTCGTCCGGAACTGACTGAGTTGAATATGCCCCCGCCGCGCCCCCCGCCAGCCCCCGAGAGACCGCCCGGGCCCAGACCGCCGCCCGGAGTTCCCGGACCGCGGCGTCCACCGCCGAATCCTGGCCCCCCTGTCGAGCTTGCCCCTTTGGTCTCTCTTCCGAAGCCAAACGTTTTGCTCACCCGCAAATTCAGGGTGAACAATGTCGGGCCAGTGGCCGAGTTGACCGGAATCAGCGGTTGCCCGGCGGCCGGCACCGTATTGAACGTCCCCAGCGGAGTGCACACGATATTTGCTCCGATGCTGACCTTTGCCGGACAGGTTGCCGTCGAGACCAAGCTCGGGCGGTCGTTGAAAATGGAGTCTCCGTTCAAATCGGTTCCGGTAGTGATGTCATACGGCACGCCGGAACTGATCAGCATAAACGGACTTATGCGGAACGCATAGGGCATGGAGATCGTGCCGCCGAAAAACGCCCGGTGCCGCACATCAAAGTTTGCCCGGCCATAATCGGCCATCGGATCATACTGATTGCTCAAAAAGTTGGGCGTGCTCGTCGCTCCGCCGGAAAAGAATCCGGCAGCGCCGGCCGAGCTCGCACCTGACCCCAGATCGCTGTTGGCATAATTGAGCGTGTAATAGCCGAATAAGGAAAGCCGCGCACCGGCACTGATCCGCACGTTGGCAATCATCTGGTTCTGGCGGAATATGCCTTCCGAGTCGTATTGGTAAATATTGTCAGTGCCGCCCAGAGGTCGAATCCCGGTCCCGGGACCCGTGTAGGTTCCGGGCAATGGCGCATTGATGTTGCGCAAGAAGAGTTGATGTTGTCCATTCGAATTGAGGTATGTGACCGCCACGGTCGCACTCTTCGTGACCTGCCGCTCCAAGCTCGCAGCCGATTGCAGCGTTATCGGCGCCCGCAGCGTGGGAGAAACCTGGTAAATAGTCGGCGAAATTTGAGGCGATGGTTCGAGCGTAGGTGGAATATTGGGGAAGAACGTCGGGTTGGTGACGATGATTTGCTGCTGCGTAATTCCGTTCAGCCGCTCCGCTTGCTCAAGCAGGTTATAGGAGAAGCGATCATAAAAAACTCCAAATCCGGCGCGTAAAACGGTTTTCGGCGAGGGATTATTGCCACGGCCCAATCCCCAGGCCAGAGACAGCCGCGGGGCCCAGTCCGCATGATCGTGAATCTGATTCTGGGTCTCAAAACGCAAACCGTAGCTCAGTGTCAGGTTGGGCCGGGCACGCCAGTCATCCTGCGCGTAAAGCCCTGCGTCTACCACGCCAACATTGATTAGCGGTTGCCCCTTGGTCTGCAAAAACTGGCTGGGTCCGCAGGGGAGCGGAGAAGCGGCGGTGCAGGTATCTCCGCTCAGCAGTGTGTTTCGGTATGCCGTAAGAGAGGAAAATGTAAACAAACCATTGAAGTTCGCGTTGGACGTACTCGAGTCGCTGGTTCCCCGCAAACGCGCCCCGAACTTGATTAAATGGCTTTGGTGAACAACCGACGTGTAGTTCTGAAATTCGTAGCGGTTTTCATGGTCAATCGGATTGCCAAGTTGGTTGCCACCGCCAGTAAACGCCCCTAAAACCGTAATCGTGGGCGCGAAGCTTTGCACAACCTGGCTGGTGTTGTCGCGATTGAACTGGAAGCGCGTTTCATTGATGACGTTGTTGCTCACAACTTGCGTATCGCTGATTTGCAGCGTGTGCTCGTCTTCGCTCGAGTTATACGCCTGGCTGGGTAGCGCGAACTGGCCTATACCGTCGTTGTTCTCCGTGTTATGGAAAAACTGGTAGCGTACAGTGAGGGTATTGTTCTTGCTTATCTGGTAATCGATTCGCGGGCCCAGGTTGATCCGGGTTCGTGGATTAGGGATCGCTTCGATTTGCTGCGTAGGCTCAAAATTCGGACTCAGGACGGTGGCATAGACAACGTTTGAATCGTTGATGTGACGCCCCTCGACATTGAAAAAGAACGAAGCCTTCTTGGACAACGGTCCACCGATACTGGCATGGAACAGTTCTGAGTCGTAGGCCGGAACGTCTGGGGTAAAAGGATTCAGTGAGTTGAATACCGAATCATTACCATCCAGAAAAAACTCCCCGTGATACTGGTCCGTGCCAGGCTTGGTAAATATTTCAATGCGCCCGTAACCCAATTTGTCGTATTCGGACGAAAATGGGTTCTGGTTGATACGAATTTCGCGAATCGAGGACTTTGGCGGCAGTTGCCCGCCGGTAAAACCGTCAATATAGATCTGGCCGCCGTTGGGTCCAGCCGAAGGTCCTGCAAGGGCTTCGAGATCCTGCTGAAGTTCGTCGGGATCGTCGGGCAAAGCATCGAGATCCTGGCCCTTAATCACAATCGCGCTGGCGTTATCGGAGGCACTGGTGTTAACGCCTACGCTTTCATCCTGAACCTCAAGCTTCTCCTTTTGCACCTCGATTTCAAGCGCGATATCAAGCTGCTGTACCTGCGCCGGTGAGATGGCTACGTTTTGTTCGACCGAAAGGGCAAATCCGTTGGCGGAGGTGCTAACCGTGTAACTTCCGGGTGCGAGTCCCTTGATCTCATAAGCCCCGTGGTCGTCGGTAACCGCTCGACTGCTTCGTCCATCAGGGCTTGTCACCGTGACCGTTGCATTGGGAACCACCGCCCCGGAAGGATCTGTTACTCGGCCTCGCAGCGTACCAGGCGAAGTCTGCGCGACTGCGTAGCCGATAAGCAAGGACCATGCCAATAAACGCAACTTGTTCAAATCGTTTCTCACCTATTGATTCGCTGCCGCCGCATCCATCCCGCCCAAATTCCATGGCGATAACAGCATTGCCGCACGGCTGCTGTCGGGCGAAGCGGTCAAAATATCTTCCACCCCAGTCAGCAAGGTGACCGCAGTCGGCTGACTGCTTGCGCTGCCCTCGGTAGCTACAACCATCACCGCGGCGCCTTTTTGCAAATCAGCCAGTGTGACGGCCGGCATGCGATTCAGTATTTGCTGGAAATCTGGCGCACCGCCCGACCGGCGCAGTCCCCCACCGCTGCCCGCTTCTTCGCTTGCTCTCGCCTCAGATGGCGCGCCTTGAGCCGGAGCTGCTCCGCCCGTTGCATTTCCCGGGTGTTTCAGCCGTGCCGCAATACGTTGTGCCACCACGGGCGGCAGGTTCCGGAGTTGCGAATCTGCATTGATTTTCAACGTTACCGGCTTTTTGGTCGACAGATCCCGCACCGTAACGGAGTTGTCGGCAGCATCCGAGGAAATTACTGTTCCCGCTATGTTGCGAAATGTTCCAGAAACAATTTCTTCGGCCACGATCTCGCTGCCATCTGCGCTCCGCGTTCCGCGAGCGCGCAACTGATCCCCGATCTTGACCTGATCGATGGTTCCTGGGGTTGCGTCATCAAACTTGACCGAGTCCGGCGCATACCGCCGGATGATCGTATCCTTTGCAACGCGAATCGTGGTCGTTTTGCTTCCCGCCATCGTCGAATTCGAAACCACAATCGTTCCACCGTTCGCATCGACCGCAGTTACCAAGCCAGCAGTCCCCCGCTTCTGCCAATCCTCTCGTTCCTGTTGCTGCTTCGCGGCCACATCGCCCGCCTTAATGACGATGATGGTAGCTGCTAATAAATCCTTGCCGCTATCCGTCATTTTTCCGCGCGCCAGCACGCGGTCACCAACCTGCAGGTCTTGAGCTGTTATCGGGGTTGCGCTCTTGAGATCCTTGGCTCCCGGCTCAGTGCGCACCATGCGAGTCGAATCCTGAATCAAGACGGTCATTGGCGAGCCGGAATCGCTGGCAACCGTCACTGTATTCCCGGCGATCAACTTGATTGTCCCAACGGCCTTCACTATTCCGGGGCTTCCGGACGGCTGCGAGGTATCCTGAGCGGAGCCGGGTAGCCAGAGAACGCCACCTAGCAAAGCAACAATGCCCGTCTGGACAAATTTCTCCGCCCTTGTTCGCCGCCTGATCATTTGCGGATTCGAGTTATTAGACTCCAAGAATGCTTAACCCGAGCATACACGGAGAAGGGGTAAAGAATCGTCAAACGTCTGTAAAGATCTGTGGGCATTCAAGCTGGTACCCGCCGTGCCAGTGTCTCGGTTTTGCCATCCGGGGCTGTTCATACCTCCAATTCCGCCAGCTCTCTCCGTAATTCTTTTTTGCCAACTGTCGGTGTTCCGCCCGCCTGACTAGCCACCCAACTTCCCATCCGGTTCGCCGCCTCGTTCATTTCCTCAAGCGACGCCCCCCGCAGGTACGCGTGCACCAGGGCTGCCGTAAACGCATCTCCCGCACCGATCGTATCTCTCACCCGTATGAAGAACCCTGGGTGTTCCGCGGTGGCTCGTCGGGTTAGCAGAACACTTCCCCGATCTCCGCGTGTGATGCAGACCAGCCTCGGCCCAAACTCCAGTAATTGCTTCGCATCCAGCTTACCGTCGCTCGTCTCAAGATTCAGCAACCTCAGGATCACCGGGAGCTCATCCTGATTCATCTTGACGATCGTAGCCATGGCGATCGACTGCCGCAGCACTGCCGCTGAAAAGAAACGCTGCCGCAGATTAACGTCGAAGACCCGAATCGCCCGCGTATTCTGCAGAAATTGCGTAATCGTCCTTCGGCTGCATGGCGAGCGCTGCGCTAAGCTCCCAAAGCAAACCGCGTCGACTCTGCGCGCCAATTGCTTCCACTGTTGATTCCAGCGCAGAAAATCCCATGCCACGTCCTCAAGGATCGTGAACCGGGGCTGACCACGGCGGTCCACCTGCACTTTCACTGTTCCAGTAGGATGGGAAGCATCTCGCTGCAGGTACGAAGTCTCGACCCCGAGCGTCGCCAGCCGCTCCATTGCCTCGTGCCCCAGATCATCACTGCCTATGCGGCTGGCAACGATCCCGCGGTCCCCCAACAGGGTGCTGATGTAGGCAAAGTTGGTCGGCGCCCCTCCCAGCAGCTTGCCGGTCGGCAGCAAGTCCCACAATACCTCTCCCAACCCCACGACAGTGAACTTCTTGGCCATCAGTACTTTGCTTGAAAGCCTCTCCAAATGTGGACTTTCTACTCGGATCTCTATGCGCTCCCACCGCAATCCGTCGTGCCGCCGCTTATATACTTCCGTACTTATCCTGTCCAGCCGCGCCCGCTATAATCTAGTTGCTTTGAGATTTATCCGGGTCAGTGTCATCCTTGCCTTTTTTTCTGCCGGGGCTGCTTTCGCCCAAACAGCATCCCCGCCCGGGCAGACCTTGCTCGTCGTACCCTTTGAGAATCGCTCGAAAGCTCCTGGCCTCGAATGGGTTGGCGACTCCTTTCCTGAGTTGTTGGAGCAGCGATTGGACTCTCCAACACTCTACGTTCTTCCCCATGAAGACCGCATTCGTGCCTATGATCGCCAGGGCATTCCAGTAGGGCTGCGGGCTTCGCGGCCGACCATTTATCGTATCGCCGAGCAACTGGACGTGGACTATGTTGTGCTCGGCGAATACAACTTCGACGGCAGGACGTTCACTACCACAACCCAACTGTTGGACATGCGCCGTGAGCATCTTTTACCGGAAATAAAGCAGTCCGGTCCGCTTCCCCAACTCCTTGAGCTGCAAACCGATCTCGCATGGCAGATTCTGCACACCTTGTTTCCATCGGCGGCGACTTCTCGTGAAGCCTTTCTCGCGCAAGCCGCTTCCGTTCGTCTGGATGCATTCGAGAATTACACCAAGGGCGTGATTGCTCCCACATCGGAGGAGCGCATTCAATATTTGCGCGAAGCCGTACGGCTCAGCCCGGTATATTCTCCCGCGCTCCTGCGGCTGGGAAAAGCCTTTTACCAGGAGCACGAGTACGAGCAGGCGGCGAGTTGGCTGACCAAGGTTCCGGCAGACGATTCGGCCGCCCTGGAGGCCCAGTTTTATCTTGGCCTGGCCTCGTACAGCCGCGGAGATTTCCCGCGCGCCGAATCTGCTTTCAAATTTGTCGCAGAGCGATTGCCTTTGAGCGAGGTATACAACAACCTCGGTGTGGTGGCGGATCATCACGATAAAACGGCCGCGGTGGAGTCCTTCCAAAAAGCTATCCTGGCGGATCCGAATGACGCCGATTATCGTTTCAATCTGGGCGTGGAACTGTACCACAGCGGAGATTTCGCCGGAGCCTCCCGCCAGCTACGCGATGCCCTGTCATTGAATCCGAGCGATACCCAGGCCAAGTCACTATTGGAGATGATCGGCGGGAGCCCGGGAGAACACGGCGTAGTTCCCGCGAGCATTAAGGTTCCGCAGCCACGTATTCGCAACAACTACGATGAGAGTTCCTTCCGCCAGCTCTCGTTGAAAATCAGCGCGGCTGCGGAACAACGCTTGGCTAAAACCGACCCTCGCACTCATGCCCAATTCCATGCGGACCGCGGTCATCAACTGCTCAAGCAGGGATTCCGCTCGGAAGCAGAACGCGAATTTCGCGAATCCTTGGCGCTAAACCCCTCCAATGCCGAAGCCCATGCTGGACTGGCCAATGTTTTGGAAAGCGGCAATCATCCCTCCGAAGCGCGCTCGGAGGCAGAACAGGCAATTCGCCTCCATCCTTCGGCGGAAGCGTTTCTGGTGCTCGCGGAGCTTGAATTGAGAGAGAATAGAACTGGAACGGCCGCTGAGGAAATCGATCGTGCCCTGCGGCTGGAACCGGCCAATCCAGCCGCTCAGGCCCTCAAACGCGCCGTTGCAGCCAAGCTGGCGCAGGAAGCGCAGCCGCTGCCACCACAATGAACCGCATTTACATTCTGCTGCTTGGATTCCTGCTTCTCGTGTGCAGTTCGTCCGCTGAAGTGTTGAAAATCGTTATCAACGATACCATCCAACCAGTCACCGAAGAATACATCGGACGCGCCATCATCGAGGCCGACCGCCGAAAAGATGAAGCAGTTCTTATCGAAATGAATACCCCCGGCGGACTGGTCGAATCGACCCGGGAAATTATCGAGAAGATTGTAGCTTCTCCCGTGCCCGTCATTATTTATGTAACCCCCACCGGCAGCCGCGCCGCGTCCGCCGGATTCTTCATTCTCGAAACCGCGGATGTTGCCGCTATGGCGCCGGGGACAAACACGGGGGCAGCCCATCCCGTTACCTTAGGCGCCGGCAAGATCGACGATGTGATGAAGGAAAAAATGGAGAATGACGCTGCCGCTTTGATGCGTTCGGTCGCGGCCAAGCGCGGCCGTAATGTCGAAGTCGCCGAGAGCGCGGTGCGGCAGTCAAAGTCCTTTACCGAACAGGAAGCCTTGTCGCAAAAGCTGATCGATTACGTCGCGTCCAGCGAACAAGACTTGTTCAAACAAATGCAGAACAAGCCGGTAAAGCGGTTTAATGGGCAGACGATCACCCTAAATCTGGTCGGCCAACCTATCCGTGACTATGACATGACGTTGAAGGAGCGCATCCTCGCATACCTCATGGACCCGAACGTGGCTTTCATTTTGCTGGCGGTCGGGGCCTTGGCTCTCTATGCCGAATTCAACCACCCCGGGGCCGTCGTCCCTGGGGTCGTCGGCGTGATCTTCATTCTCTTGGCCGTTTTTGCCCTCAACCTTCTGCCTACCCGTTTTGCTGCCTTGATTTTGATTTTGGCGTCATTCATTCTTTTTGCGTTAGAGGCAAAGTTCGCCACCCATGGCATCCTCACCATCGGTGGCATAGCTACTCTCACCTTGGGCGGTTTGCTGCTGGTGGATGCTCCGATTCCGCAGATGCGCGTGCATCTTCTTACCGCGCTTGCGGTCAGCATCCCGCTAGGGCTGATTACGGCTTTTCTGATGAGCATCGCCCTGCGCGCCCGCCGCAACAAGATCGTGACAGGAGTGCAAGGGCTTGTCGGCGAGGTCGGCATGGCGCAGACGCCGCTCTCGCCCCAGGGCAAGGTTTTTGTGCACGGCGAGCTCTGGGACGCGATCGCTTCGGCCAATGTGCCTTCCGGCCAGACTGTCGTCGTTCGGCAGGTTGACGGCTTACAGTTGCGGGTCGATCCAGCGCCTGCCCGGCAACCGGATCTGGCTCGCACCTCGGCGAGCCTCTGATCAAATCCCGCCATCGCACCATGACACTCGGCAGACGGGTTTTGAGTGCTAACGCCTGTTTTCGTCAACTTATGCTAACGTACCCATCATGAACGAGATAGACCCGAAAATCCTTGAGCTTGCGAAAAGAGACTTCGGGGAAAACTGCGAGTTGGTGCGGCGGACCCAATGGTCATATTCGTTCAAGTGCGGGCCGAAATCATACTGCAGCGTTTCGAGATTCATGGCCGAGACTGGCTTTGAAGTAAGCGCTTCTGAAATTCGTCGGCGCTGGCCCGGCATGGACGAACGCGAACGACACGACTTCGCCTCCAACTTCCACGTTAAGCAGGATTGGACCGAGAACGATACTGAGATTCTGGAAATCATCATGCAGGACGGCAGCGACCTTATTTGGAGTTCTTGCGCCCTTGCGATGCTAAGGCATCCAGATCGGAATCGGGCGGTGGAGTTTCTGATCGAACGCGTACGGCTCAGTGAGTCCGGACATCCGCCACTCAATTACATGCAGGCGCTTGGCCTTGCGGATGATCCGCGTGCGGTACCACTAATCCGACCCTATTACGAGAAGTACCTAAACGCTATGGAAGCGGAGGCAGCGACAAGCGTTCCTGAAGACGTGTTTCGTGGACCTGTTCCCTACCACGCCTTCTTGGCGATTGCGGGCGATCTCTTCAAGATTACGCGTTCCGAAGAGTATGAGCAGGCAATCCGCAAGTACTTCGACCACCCCAATGAACAGGTGCGCTATTGGGCCGAGCACGCGCTGGACATAGAAGGACCGACGACGCTCAAAAGGAATGCTGAATACGCGAAGAAGCGTCAGCGGTAATGCCCTCCTGCTAGTTGGCGATAAATCGCCATTACACTAATCGAGTCTACAACGAAGAATCTATAGCCCAATGACCTTACAGCCTGCAGTGCATGCAAAACACACTCCCGCCGGACTTCTCGAATTCAGAAGTATCGACCACGACCGGAATCAAACCCTCTTTCGCCAGAATCTGCGAAATCTTGTCAGTCACGCGAGGAGCAATATACCGCCCG
>DASPRY010000059.1:0-2417 GCA_035624215.1 Terriglobales bacterium | reverse complement strand
GAAGAACCAGAACAGAGTGCGGCTTAGCAGCACGTTGATTCCTGTGGTCCAGCCGAGCGACCACGGAACCAGCAGCACCAGCACCTCATAGGCGACGGGCAGCGTGCAAATCTGCCAGACGATGAAGGTAGCGAACATCCCGACTATTGCCAGAGGCGTCTTTTTTCCCGGATTGTTCCTCCTCCACCGGAGGTAAACCGGGACCCATGTGTAGAGCGCAATCCACGAACCGACGATGAAAATCGCGAGTCCCAGGTAAAACACAGGATGGGCTTTGAGCGGTGGGTAAAATGTGTAAAGCACAGTTGCCTTACCGGCGAAAATCATCGCAGCGGCCATCACCGCTCCCAACAGCATCAGCGTCAAAGAAAGTCCCGCCCCTAATATGGAAAGTGGAGACTCCAATTCCTGGCTTACCAGAGCATGACCTAACGCCACGGCGAAAAAGGTCGTCAAAACTATCGCGTTGATCACGCCGTGAGCGGTCAGGCCCTGGTAGTATTCGATTCCCGCGAACGCGGCGGCGCGAATCACTCCGGCGCGATACAGAACCTGCAGCACGCCGTGGTAGCTGCCAAAAACTAGCAGCGCAAGCGGCACGAGGAGTTCAATCAGAATGATCTTCTGCAGCGGTTTTTGCAGTTCTGTTTTCATTTCAGCCCTTTTAGATATTCGATAATCTGATCGATTTCTTCGTCATTGACGGGAATTTCCGGCATGACCGGCTCAAAGCCTTTCACCGGGGTAGCGTTGGGGTGCAAGATCATACCTTTGACGAAATCTGCGTCGACCACGCGGCTGCTTCCATCGGCAAGCTGTACGGTCGTTCCCCAAATGCCCTTGAACGTAGGGCCGACTCCGGTGCTGCCGTCCTCGCTGTGACAGCCAAGGCAGCCTTTGTCTTCCGCAACCGCTTTGCCGGTTTGGGCGGGCAGTCCCTCGGCTGAAATATCGTCGACCTGGTTGCTGACTTCGATCACCCCATTCATTTTCTGGTGGCTCGCGCCGCAGTATTCGTGACAAACGATGGGAAAAATTCCAGGCTTGTCAAAATGTACCCGCGCATTCGTAATCGTGTTCGGCAGCGCCATCAGGTTGACGTTGGTGCCGGTGATTTGCAAACCGTGCGTCACGTCTTTGCTGGTCACATAAACATCCACAGTTGAGCCGACGGGAATGCGCACATGAGTTGGCTCGAATCCCCACATCTTCGCGAGAAAGTGAACTTCGTAATTCCTGGCGCCGAGCTTCGTGACCGAACCGTGGTTGAAGACTGTGCCATTGGGCAGGCAAGTCGGCACGGTGACCCCCAATCCCAAGGCGGCGTATGCGATCAATACCAGGCTGATTCCGGTGAAGAACACGGCAGCAAGCAAAACTCGCTTCTCAACCGGGTTGGCTCCCTCAGGGGGCGACCCGTCTTTAGGATCCAGTGAAGTTGACATTGATCCTCCCTACAGACCCAGTTGGCGGTGCACCAGCAACAGATACATACCCAACCAGATCAGGCCAAAGCTCACCAGCATGACAACAAAAAATGCGATTGAACCTTTCGGGAAGAAGTCGGCTTCGTTCTTGCGCGGCAGTTGTTGGCTCTCTGGGTTAAGCATGTATTTGGCTCCGGGAAACGGGTATTGGCGACGCACTACTCCACACCGGGTTCATCTTCCGGCTCTTCCACCAACAATGAAGCGAGGCGGGAATGGCCCCGCAGACTATAGGGGACGAATCTCATTCTTGGGTTCGCAAGCGGCAACTAGTGTACATCCATCTTGCCCGCGCTCAACACTGCGAAAAAATGATTTTCATCTGGAGCGCGCGGCGACTACCCCATCCACTCCGGGCACGAATGGCCGCGCCACGGCGAGGCGAAGGCTGAGCGCGGGAGGCACTCAGCCGGAGGCCCTGTGAAGAATGCTCGGAACCGCTAGAAGCAGTCGCTAGAACACAAATGGTCCAGCGCAGCTGGTTTTGGGACTCGTAATGTGCCCATGAGTTGGTGTGCTACGCTAAGGACCTGAAGAATTCGACGAGGCATCCATGGCGCAGCTCAGCAGAATCGGAGTTTCTTTAGACTCGGAACTACTCGGTCGGTTTGACAAATTCATCGCTGAAAAAGGCTACGACAATCGATCCGAGGCTTTCCGCGACCTGATACGGGACCGGCTTGTGGGGACTGCCGTCGTGGCCTCAACCGCTCCGGTTGTGGGAACTGTAACGCTGATCTATGACCATCACACTCGCCTTCTCCCCGAAAAATTGGCCGACCTTCAGCATGAACATCACGAGGTTGTCATTTCGACGCTCCATGCCCATCTCGATCACGATACGTGCCTTGAGGCCGTGATCTTGCGCGGCAAGTCTCGCAATGTTCAACAACTAGCCGACAAACTCATCAGCACAAAGGGAGTCCGGCA
>DASPRY010000041.1:0-3645 GCA_035624215.1 Terriglobales bacterium | reverse complement strand
GAAATCATACGCATGGTTTGTGCCGTACTTGATGTACTGCGGCCTCGCGATCCGGTGATTCCGCACGGCAACTTGATCAAGTTTGTGCAGGATCGGCCAGGGCATGATCGTCGTTATGCCATGGACATCACAAAAATTGAGAGGGAGTTGGGATGGCGGCCGCACGAGACTTTGGAAACTGGAATTCGCAAGACCGTGGAATGGTATCTGGCCCACGAAGCATGGATTCGCGAAGTGGCCAGCGGAAGCTATCGGCAATGGATTGCGACCCAGTACTCGATGTGAAAGAAGCACTTAGTAGTCAGCATCTAGCATTCGGCCACCATAGTGGACTGGAGGCTCCCACAGAGGCCACGCAGTCTGCTAGCTGAGTGCCCAAGTGCTGACTGCTATTAGCACAAGCAAATGCCAGGCCCTGAAACGAAGCAAACCTCATCCTATAAGGGAATTATCCTGGCTGGGGGATCAGGCACACGCCTCTACCCAGTCACGCATGCAGTGTGCAAGAGCCTTCTTCCCATCTATGACAAGCCAATGATCTACTACCCGCTTTCCACGCTGATGCTGGCTGGCATTCGGGAAATCCTGATCATTTCCACTCCCGAAGAGTTACCCCGGTTTCGGCAGTTTATGGGGGACGGATCACGGTTCGGTTTAAGTTTTGAGTACCTCGCGCAACCTCGTCCGGAAGGGATCGCGCAAGCTTTCTTGATCGGCAAGGATTTCATCGGAAATTCCTGTTGCGGATTGGTGTTGGGTGACAACATTTTTTACGGCCACGATCTGGTCAAGTGCTTAAGGCAGGCGTGCAAGAAAACTGATGGTGCACGGGTCTTTGCCTATCCGGTGCACGATCCGCAGCGCTATGGAGTTGTTGAATTCGATTCTGACGGGCGTGCGCTGAGCTTGGAGGAGAAGCCGAAGATTCCAAAATCGCGCTACGCGGTGACCGGCCTTTACTTCTACGATAACCAAGTCGTCGAGATTGCAAAATCCCTGAAGCCTTCCGCGCGCGGAGAACTGGAAATCACCGATATCAACAAGGAATACTTGCGGCGAGGTCAACTGGATGTTGTAGTCATCGGGCGCGGCATGGCCTGGCTGGACACCGGAACACATGGGGCGATGCTCGAAGCCGCCCTCTTCATCCAGACCATCGAGACGCGACAGGGCCTAATGGTCTCATGCCCGGAGGAGATTGCCTATCGTTACGGGTACATTTTGGGCGAGCAACTAAGTGCGACTGCGGCCTCGATGAAAAATAATGACTATGGCCAATACCTGATGCAATTACTGCGAGAGAAAGTTTTCTAAAGGCCCAACGCCTTATTCAGTTGCAACCTGCCAACTGCCATTGTCCGCTTTAGCCAAAGAGATGGTTACTTCCGTCGGAGCTGCGTGGTAGAAGTTGGCGCCGTATTTATCTATAAGCGTTGAACGGTCCCAGGTATTGAAGCTCTTAACCGTTGGTCCGGACGCATCGAAGATGTCTCCCAATGGGGTGGTTTTCCAGTTCCAACTCATCGTAAGGTTGGCCCGAGTAGGACTGATCATCTTGATGTTTGAGACCGAGACCAACTTCCGCTCCGCCAGCGGCACTTGATAAAGCTGCGTGCCATCTTTTTCTTTGGCTGAGGTGACGCCGTCAATTCGCTTCAGCAATTCTTGCCCAGCGGTGGTCAGCGCAATTGGATAAGTAGTGCCATAAGTTCCCTGAGCCTTTCCCAACACTACCAATCCCGCTTTTTCCAATAGCCGGTAGTGCGGGCCTTGTGGATTATCATCAACCGATGATTTGACCAATCCGGTGTGAAAGCGCAGTGTAACCGCGCCCTGCTCCTTCAGCACGGATGCCGCCACCTGGGTCGCTTCCTGCATGCTTAACACTTTCCGGTTCTGGATGAGGTAATAACCGGCCACTCCCACCACCGCAACAATGAGTGCAACGATCAGCAGGAGAGGCACGATCGAGGATTCTTGCTTTTCCAATTCCAGCTCTTGTTCAAACATCGCATCCTCCTGGGAACTTGCCGGCGATCGCCGCAACAACGGGTGAGTGCCGCCGCAGTCTCAAGAATATTTTCGGAAAAATGCTCATACCACGATGTGACCTCGGTCACACAGCGGTGTTCCCGCATCACCAAGCTTTTCGGCTAAAATGAAGCAGCCCCAAGATCGGATCAGCCGTGGACCAGGAAAAGCACAGCCAGCCCAAAAGTTCCCCCTCGAGAGAGCAAAAACCTGCTGTGCCACTCAGTGTCGGTTTGCAGGATGTGTTGCGACGCCTGAAGTCCGAGACCGGACAGTTGAAGCCTGGACAAGAAAAGATCGAGGCTGCGCTCGAGGCCGCGCACAAGCTTGCCCTTCAAATGGATACTGACGCGTCGGCCAGCTTGGTGGCGGAGGCCCAGGAACGCCGTGCCTGCCACAGCTGTGGCAATCCTAATCCGCGCGAGAACCGCTTCTGCGCCCGATGCGGTGTTCCCTTGCATGAACTGCCCGAGGGGGATGCTCCCGCCCCTGGGCAGGTTAAATTAATTAATCCACTTACGCCTGCGGTCGGCCAACACCACTACCACCATCACTATCATCATCACTATTTCCCGTCGTCAGGTGAGGTTAGCTCTTTCGCGTCGCCCGAGCGCGGTTTGACCACAACCCTGGGCCGGGATGGCTCGAAGGTCCGCCCCAGCGGTGGAGCAGGGCCCAGCCGCGCCGAGGCAGCGCTGCGCAAACTGGCGCAGGACTGGGTGCTGGCCTGCAACACCAAACATTTGGATGACCTCGTTGACCTCTACACGGCGGATGCCATCGTGCTGCGTCCCAACGTTTCTCCAGTTCGTAGTACAGCAGCCATTCGTGAACTTTTCTGTTCAGTGCTGGAAGCGGGTTTGGGAGAAGTGGAACTGGAACCGTTGCGGGTTGAGGTCTTCGGAGAAATTGCATATGAGGTCGGTCGATGCAGCATGCTGGCCCCGACCGCAATGGGCAAGCGCCGGGAAGAACGTGGCAAATACCTGCTTCTCGCTGCACGGCAGGCGGGCGAATGGAAGATCATCGTGGATTGTTGGTCGACCGATTTGAGCCTTGCCGTACCGGCTGAGCCCCAGAAACCTGCCAACCTTGGCGGTCCCGTGTATCGGGGATCGCCGAAGAATACCTGAGGAGCTTGTCTCGAGGGTGCGTTTTCCCCGCAGGTCCTTTCTACTCACATTCGAGATATGATCACAGCGTGAGTGATCTGACCGCATTTGTTTTGGCCGGCGGAAGAAGTTCGCGCATGGGCGTTGACAAATCGTTCCTGCGCTGGGGAAAGGAATCGCTGTTGGATCATGCCCTGCGGCTCGCGGCCAGCGTGACACAGGATGTCCGAATTGTTGGTGAGGCGAACAAGTTTGTGAACTGTGCCCAACCCGTGATTGAAGATGTGTATCGCCAGCGTGGCCCGCTTGGCGGGATTCACGCCGCGCTCCGAAATACGCCGTCAGATTTGAATCTGATGCTTGCAGTAGATATGCCGCTTATCAAGCCGGAATTCCTCGGCTATCTTAGCGCGCTTGCTCGCGAAACAAAAGCAACTGTCATCGTACCAAGTGTGGGCGAAGGTTTTCAGCCTTTATGCGCCATTTACCGTCGGATATTCGG
>DASPRY010000038.1:0-4648 GCA_035624215.1 Terriglobales bacterium | reverse complement strand
CAGATTTGGTAGGATGAGTTCCCGGAGGCGTGAAGAGGAGAACCCCGGTTGTTCGCGCAACCGGGGTTTTTCATTGGTGGCCCCGATCAAAGGACCTCCAAGTTAATCGCGAGAGTCATCCTGCCATGATCGTCGCCGGTTGTCCAGTGCTCCTTTGCAGAACCGGTGCCGGCTCTTTGTTCTACGGTCTTTCGTCAACGGGTGTGTCAGTTTCCTCCCTGTAGCGCGGTGTTTTATCTCTGCCGCCACTGCGACCGCGGGCAGCGTTATTGCAGTTCCCGTTGCCGGGAAAAATCCCGCCGTCTGCAGCGCCGCGAGGCCAACCGCCGCTATGCACAAAGTCTGGGCGACGAGGGACGCCTCGACCATCGTCAGCGCCAACGCGAGTACCGCCAGCGCTTAAAAGCTCGCGTGACAGATCAATCTTCCCTGCCTAGCTCTCCCTGTGTGAACCTGACCGTGCGTCCAACTCCGGCGCGGGTAGAGGCCCCTGCGGTGGTGGAATTTCGGCCTTCATCCCGAGAAGCAATTCGCGCCGGCTGGGTCGTCTGTCAGATCTGCAGCCGCCGGGGACGCTGGATTAATCCTTTTCCGAGGTGAAGCATGATTTCCGATGAACAAGTCGCTCACATCCGTCACTTGTTTCACGCCGAGCATTGGAAGATCGGCACCATTGTGGCCGAACTGCACCTGCATCCCGATACCGTGCGCGCCGCGCTCGAAACCGATCGCTTCCGCAGCCAACCCCGGCTGCGTGATCGTCTCACGGATCCTTACCTTGACTTCCTTCGCCAGACCCTGCAGCAGTATCCCCGTCTGCGCTCGACCCGCCTCTTCCAGATGATCCGCGTGCGCGGCTATGCCGGCAGCGTCAACCAACTCCGCCGCGTGGTGGCTGAACTGCGTCCGCCCCAACGCGAAGCGTTTCTGCGCTTGCGTACCTTCCCGGCGGAGCAAGCACAAGCCGATTGGGCCCACTTTGGGGAAGTCACCCTGGGCCGCGCCCGCCGCCGTTTGTCCGGCTTCGTCCTCACCCTCTCCTACAGCCGCGCCCTGTGGATCGAGTTCTTCCTCGACCAGAGTCTGGAAAGTTTTCTCCTCGGCCACGTGCACGCCTTTCAGGATTGGGGTGGAGCACCCCGTAGTCTTGAGACCGATTTTGTTCCCGGGAACAAAATCGTAATTTTGTGCCCCTCCCCGTTTTGTTCCCTAGCCATAGGAAAGGTGCTCCGGAATTAAGGTTTGCCTCCTTTGAAGGCCACATAACACGCTCTGTCAGGAGCATGATGAACTCCACTTCAAATTTCCCGAATGGAGGTTGTCATGCTGGAACAGTATTTCGTTAAGGTTTCAACGATCGATCGCATCCGCGCCTGCTGGTTAGCTCCGCAGATCGAACGTTACGTGGAGTGGATGCACGCGGAGGGGTACGCCGACCGGAATGTCTTCAACCGCGTACCTCTTCTTTGCCACTTTGCGGACTTCACAAGGCAACATGGTGTCACCGACTTGAATGGTGCTGCTTCGAGAGTGGAGGATTTTGTCACTTACTGGGAAGGCCAACATGCCCTGGACTGGAAGAGCCCCATCACTCGTCAGAAATTTCTGAGTGTTACTGGGAACCCCGTTCGGCAGATGCTCCGGTTGTCGCTCGAAGGCTGCGTCACCGCCCATCGACCCCAGAGGCTTTTCCCCTTTCAGACCGAAGCGGCTGGCTTCTTGGAGTATCTCCGTTCCGAGCGCGGGCTGCGTGAAAGCACCGTCTCACATTACATCCACTACCTGACTTGTTTCAGCAAATATCTCAAACTGGTAGGGCTCACTTCACTCGGAGAATTGTCTCCGGCACCTTTGGCGTCTTTCGTGGTCGACTGTGCACCCACGCTGGGTCGCTCCAGCCGCCGTGAACTGATTTGCTGCATCCGTATTTTTCTACGCTTCTGTTACCGCGAACGGATCACATCGAAGGATCTAAGTGCCGCAGTCGAAATCCCGCAGAGCTATCGCCTAGCTGACGTGCCGCGTTCCATCACCTGGGACGAAGTGCGCCGCCTGCTGGAAGCGGTCGATCGGAGAACAGCATGCGGACGCCGAGACTACGCAATCCTTCTCCTTCTGGTGACGTACGGGTTACGCGGCCACGAGGTGGCAAAGCTCACTCTCGATGACATTGACTGGGACCGCGAGCGGCTTCGAATCCCTGAACGGAAGGCGGGTCACTCGACGGCTTACCCCCTTGCCAGGGTGGTTGCCGAAGCCCTAATCGACTATCTGAAGCAGGGGCGACCGGAAGCCGAGGATCGTCACCTGTTTTTCCGTATGCTCGCCCCACGGGCGCCGATCACCGATGGTGCTGTATGCTCCCGAGTCGCGGTTTACCTTCAGAAAGCCGGCATCAAAGTACATCGGCCGGGAGCACACACCTTGCGGCACACGTGTGTTCAGCGGCTGATTGACGCTGAGTTCCCGCTCAAGACCATCGGCGACTATATTGGACATCGCTCCTCGGGGTCGACTCGAATTTATACCAAGGTTGCCCTGGCCTCCCTGCGGGAGGTGGCCATGGGTGATGGGGAGGCCCTATGAACTCCCCAACCTTCCACAGTCCCTTAGCGGCGTCCCTTGCCACGTTCATTCGGTACAAACAAGCGTTGAATCGTAGGTATCGAACCGAGGCGCTGGCGCTTCGGCTTTTTGACCGATATCTATCGGACCATGACGTCAGCGGCTGGGAGTGTATTGATCATATCCTGATCGATGACTTCCTGAAGTCCCGTCCACGGGCCAGGCCGCGCAGCTACAACCATCTGGTGGGCGTGCTCCGTCGCTTTTATGCATGGGCCATCCTGCAAGGGTTTACTCGCCTCAACCCCGTGCATGCTCCGCTTCGGCGAGAAACCTCCCAGCAAATGCGCTATCTGTTCGATCTCAGCGATGCGAAGCGTCTGCTTGAGCTCGCGCACTCGCTTCCCGACCACTCCCGAGCTCCTCACCGGGCGATGGTTTACGAGACTGTGTTCTCCTTGCTCTATGGCCTGGGCCTGCGTGCTGGCGAGGTGGCCGGCCTCAAGCTGGACGATGTGAATTTCGCTCAGGATACCCTGTTCATCCGTGAGAGCAAGTTCACCAAGAGCCGAATCGTGCCCTTTGGGCCCCGGTTGGCCGATCGTCTGGGACGTTACATCGAACTGTGCCACGGCGAAAAGCCTGAACCCGATGCGCCCCTGTTCTCCTTCACCCAGCGGGGCTGCATCAGTCCGGGAACAATCAGCCAGACGTTCCATAAACTCTTGCCGAAGCTGAACCTGCCGATTCCGCCGGGCATCTCGCTTCCCCGGCTCCATGACCTGCGCCGGTCATTCGCCGTTCGAACGCTGCTGCGCTGGTATCGTGAGGGCATCAACCCGAACTCTCGGCTCATGCACCTGGCCACTTTCCTGGGCCACGTCGACCCCGACTCGACGGCCGTGTACTTGCCCATCACCGAAGAGTTGCTCTGCGAGGCGGATCGACGCTTCCGGGCCGTCACGCCGAAGGGAGGTGCCCAATGAGCAGCATTGGTCAAGTGCTTATTGCTTTTTTCCAAGACTACCTCAAGGTTCAAAAAGGACTCCGGCCCGGTTCCGTGGGAAGCTACCGGGACACGCTCAAGCTCTTCTTGGCCTACGTCTCGACCTCGTGCCGACGGCCGATCACACGACTCACCCTTCCCGACTTATCTTCCAAACGGGTGCTTGAGTTCTTGGGCATGATCGAAAGCGTTCGCGGAAACCAGATTCGCACGCGAAATCAACGGCTCGCCGCACTCCGCACGTTCTACCGTTACCTCGCCGTGCATCACCCGGAAATGCTCGCCGAAGCCGAGAGAGTGGAAGCAATTCCCACGAAGCGGACGCCGCCTCCTGAAACGCGTTACCTGGAGCGTGATGAAATCGACAGGTTGTTTCAATCACTGCCGAAACGAGGACCACTGGCGCTTCGGGATCGAGCGCTCCTCATGCTGCTTTATAACACTGGAGCGCGCGTGCAAGAGATTTCCGACTTGCGGGTTGCCGATGTGGACCTCGATGGCCCCCTGCGCGTGCGTCTCCACGGCAAAGGAGACAAGTGGCGAAGCTGTCCCCTCTGGCCAGAGGCTGCAGAAACACTGAAGCAACTGGACGACGTGCGCTCCCAAGACAAAACCGCACCCCTGTTCAGTTCACGCCAGGGCAAGTCCCTGACGCGATTTGGAATTTACAAACTGGTGAAGCGTCACACCCGGGCATTACACTCCGCCACCGCGAGTGCGAAGCGGTGCGGAGTTTCTCCCCACGTTTTCCGACATTCGCTGGCGGTCCGCCTCCTTGAAGAAGGCATCGATGTGAACGTCATTCGAGGATGGCTGGGACACGTGAGCCTGGACACTACACATCGCTACGCTGAAATCACGTTGCGCACAAAGCAAGCCGCAGTAGCGACCTGCCTCCCACCCGTCGGTCCCTGTGACACATCCCACCCAAATGGTGGATGGCAGAAAGACGAAGAATTGATGAAATGGCTTCGTTCGCTGTGATCGTTATGTGGCCTCCAGAACGTCCACCTCCCAACACCTGCGGCCGATTCTTCGCTAAACGGAACAAAACGGGGAGGGGCACAAAAGACCGAT
>DASPRY010000003.1:0-77931 GCA_035624215.1 Terriglobales bacterium | reverse complement strand
GGAGTTCTTTACTTGAACTCGTCCGGCAAGGTGGACCGACTCGAGACCCGCTACCAGACGGGTACAGATCGCGGTATAGGAGTTTTGTTAGAAGGGGGCAGCGCCACCCCGGCGGTAACCATTGAGAACAGCAATATGCATCGCCGAGTCGCTGTTGAACCTGCAAGAAAAAGGAGGAAGTCATGAAGAAGCTGGGAACGTTTCGGAAACTGGTTGCCCTGTTCGCCGCTGGGGCAATCTTGAGCCTATGCTATGTAGTCAAATCGAAGGCCTTCACCCTAGTCGAGCTATTTGTTGGGGCCGTACAGCTGGGTCCGTCGCAAGAGCTGCAAGTCATCGTATCAAATATCACCGACGAAGCACTTGACAGCGTAATCGTAAACATTGTCGATGCCGGCGGCACAGTGGTAATGACAGAGACGTTAAGCCTGTCGGCAAATCAGACTATTCCCATCATATTCCAGAATGGGGCCACTGCTGCCAGTTACAGCGCAAACGTTACTGGAGGAGCGAGCAGCATGTTGCTGCTGTCGCCGTTCTAGGTTCGAATGGCGAAGTCAACGCCGCTTTACCCTATATAACGCCGGGCACAACCCTGCACACTCCCGCTCTGCAATTCTTAGGAGGGCAAACGGGAGCGGTTACCATCACAAACACCGGCACCACTGCGACTCAATACCAATTGGTCGTCATTGCACGCGCTGGCACTACTGCGATTACGAGATCAGGAGGTATAAGCGCTGGCCAGACTTTGACTTTTCCCTTCACGCATGGGGCTGCTTATTCCCCCACCGACTTGCGCGCTGTGGTCACAACCACGGGGGGCGCAGTCGTTTCTGACATGATGGCGTTTGATATGACCACTAACACTGTGAATGCCATTGTGCCGGCGGTTCAGTAACTCTTCGATATGGCCGTCGCCAAAGCGGACGGCCCCGTTTGCTGTCCATGGCACGGCCCACGATCGCCTGCAACGCTTCGCGACGGTCGTCGGGCTCTGGCCGTTCCGGGTCCGATTGCGGGAGGTTATCAAATGAGCGCTCAAGACCAAGTCCTGCCGGGCAGGTTTACTGCCGTCCACTCAGAACGCGTTGCCGCCGAGTGCGTAACTCGAGTCCGCCTCGCCCTGTGGTTTGCTACCCCTGCTTTCACGGGCGCAATCATCATGGCACAGGAACTCGTGGCCTTTCGGCTATATGCTCCCTACTTCGGATACTCGATTTACGTGTGGGGCAGCATGATCTCGGTCGTGATGGCGGCACTCGCCGTGGGCTACACTCTCGGCGGCTGGATCGCCGATCGCAGCCGAACCGACCTTGCTCTTTATTGCACGATTCTCGGCAGTGCGTTGTATCAGCTCGGCATTCTCTTCACGGTGCATTCTCTGCTCCACTCTTTTGTAAGGCTGGGAGACTTCACCGGGACCACACTCGCCAGCCTCGTCATCTTTGCACCGCCCATGACGGCGATGGCAACCGCTTGCCCTTTTCTGATTCGTTTGCTCGCACAGGCGGGACGGATCGGATCGGTAGCCGGCAGGATTTATGCGGTTTCCACAATCGGCAGCATCGCTGGAATACTCAGCACCAGCTTTTTCCTCGTGCCACACTTGGGGACACAGAGAACATTAGAGGTCATCTGTCTTCTGTCCGCGGTGACGGCCGTCGCAGGATTCGCGCTGCACGTCCGTGCTGCAGTACTCACACTCGGGCTAATCGCCGCAATTTTGCCCTTTGTGCCACCGAGGATCTGGCCTCGGAGCACCGTCTGGGCGGCGGAGTCAGCGTATAACCTGGTGCGGGTGGTTCGCAGAGGGAAGTGGCTGGTCCTTAACCTGAACGACGAACAAAGCGTGCACACCATACGCGATAGTTCCGGCGGATGGACGGGGCACTACTACGACGACTTCGCTCTTGGACCGCTGCTGGTGCCGGCAAAACGGTTGCTGGTGCTGGGGCTCGGCGGCGGCGGTTCCATCGCATCTACGAGGGTCACGGCACCGGAAGTCGAGGTTGATGCGGTCGAGATTGACCCTGCGGTGGTCGAAGCGGCCGTTCGCTTTTTCGGAATGAACCCTCAGGACGGCAAACTTCACATTTATGTTGCGGACGCGCGCCCCTGGCTCACAAGAAATCAGAGCATCTACGACCTGGTACACGTGGACCTCTACCAGGGAGGGCCCTACATTCCCTTTTACCTCGTTACCCGCGAGTCTTTCGCAGCGGTTCGAGCGCATATGTCCCCACATGGCTTGTTGATGATGAACTTGTTCGACGCGAGCCGCAGGCACGAGTTATCGGCCCCGACCGTCGCTACGTTACAGCAGGTCTTTCTGTCCGTACTGGTTCTCCCGATTGATAGCGGCAACTTCATGCTTCTGGCCTTTCGGCAGGAAACAACCGCTGCTTCAATTCATGCACGGCTTGAGAATTTCGAGGGTGATTCCGCAGCCAAACGCCTGGTGCGACGTGCTGAGACAGAGATCGCCGACTTCAAGGTACCGGTTGGAACCGGCGTGTTCACCGACGACCTCGCACCGGTTGAGGAGATCACGCGGCGCACGCTGAACACACATCAGTGAAAAATTTCACGGTGGTTGAACTGGGTTTGACCATCGTTTCTTCAGGCTTGGGCTGGGGTCATGAAGTCCAGTGCGCGTCCGATATAGGACTTCATGTGCTTGCGGGAGACTACCGCGTCCAGCATCCCGTGCTCTAAGAGAAATTCGCTGCGCTGAAAGCCCTCCGGCAGCTTTTGCCGGATCGTCTGTTCAATCACGCGGGGGCCGGCAAATCCGATCAGCGCTCCCGGCTCGGCAATATTCAAATCCCCGAGCATCGCGAATGAAGCCGTTACGCCTCCGGTGGTTGGATCGGTCAGCACGGAGACATAGGGCACTCGCGATTCATCCAGCCTGGCCAGTGCGGCTGAAATTTTCGCCAATTGCATGAGGCTGACTACGCCTTCCATCATGCGCGCCCCGCCTGAGGCAGAAACAATAATGAGAGGCGCTTTGGACTGGATCGACTGTTCAATCGCACGGGTAATAGCTTCGCCCACTACCGCTCCCATGCTGCCTCCGATAAATGCGTACTCCATTGCGCTGACAATCACGGAACGCCCGTTCAGCTTGCCGCGGGCATTAATCACGGCATCCTTCAGACCGGTTTCAGCTTTGGCTTGTTCGAGACGGGACGCGTATGGTTTCAGGTCCACAAAGCCAAGCGGATCGGTAGAGGCCAGGTCGCTATCAAAGGTCTCGTACTGGCTGTCATCAAGCAGCAACGCCAGCCGGGTTCGCGCGTCGATGCGGAAGTGTTTTTCGCATTTGGGACAAGCGTTCAGGTTCTCTTCGAGATCTTTTTTCCAGATAATCTGCCGGCAGTCGTCGCACTTGACCCATAAACCCTCGGTGCGAACCTTCTTCTTCTCTCCTGAGGTATCCAGCTCACCGGATTGTCGCTTGAACCATGCCATACTGCATTCGATTCCTTCCTTCGCACCGCCTACGAATTGAAGATGCCAGCCTAACCGCCCGAAAAGGGGCCGGTCACAGCGGCCTTCGCCTTGACAACCTGCCCTTGCTTGCGCGCCTGATTGAGTGCCGATCGCCGGCGCCCATCGCTCGTCCGATAAAATTCCAGGTTGCGGTACATATCGCAGGTCGCGCAAGTGGGGTTAAGAACTCTCGCGGCGAAGCTCGACCGCAGCCCGCGCAGCTTAGAACCCGACCAAATCTCCGACAGCGACGTTTGCAAAATGTTGCCAATTCCCAAGTCTTCCACGGCGTCCATCGCCGCTACACAACTGCAGCCCATCACCGTGCCGTCAGGCAGAACCATGGGCCCGTTGTATGTGTTCACGCATGGCTCAGGTCGCGACGTTACGACCCGCAGCTTCATCACCGGCGGCAAAATACTGCGCGTGATCCGTCCGCCAGCCGAAGTAAACGACCATGTGTAGTCGAGCTGCGGATGGTGCGCCAATATAGGCTGAAAATCCGAATCACGCAACACCGCGTCGAGCGGCCGATCGGGACGCAACGCGATGGTAATGGCGACGGGCGATCCAAGCGCCGCATTTCGCTGCACAAGCTCCACCACATTCCGCCGCATCCGTTGATAAGAGCCGCTGCGATACACCCGCTCGTACATCCCCGCGTCAAAACCCGCAGTGCTCACGTTTATGGCAGTAATGCCAGACTGCAAGACAGCGTCTATGCCAAATTTGTCTAGCAGGATACAGTTGCTGGTCAGCCAAATGCGATCAATTTGCGGGCACGATCGCAGATAACGAACCCGCTCCAGGAATTTGGGGTCGATGAGTGCGTCGCCAACAATCGGCGTAAGGCCGACGGAGCCACCTCCTGTATCGATGTAGTCCCCGACGGCCTTGTAAAAGACCTCCTCGGACATAAATTGGATCTGCCGCTCCTGGAATTGGTACGGACAGAAAACGCAGTTTGCGTTACAGAGATTGGTGAGCTCCAAATGCAGCTCAAAGGGCCGCGCGGCCATCCGCTCAAGCGTCTTTTCCAGGGGATACAGCCGACCGGCGAGAGCGTCTGCTTTGCGCCGGATCACTCGCGCCGCTTTGTCAACGAATAAGCGGTTCAACTCAATACTCGATGCCCCTTTGCGCCATCACGCCTTTCTCGTAAGCATGCTTCACCTGGCGCATCTCTGTTACTGTATCAGCAAGTTCGACAATTGTGGGATGCGCGTTTCGGCCCGTCAGAATCACGTGTATCATCTCCGGCTTTTTCTTGAGAACCTCTGCCACTCGTGCGGGATCGAGCATGCCATAGCTGATCGCATAATTGATCTCATCCAGAATGACCAGGTCCCACTCGGCCGACAAGATCGCGCGCTCCGCTTCCGCCCATGCCTCCTCAACCATACGAATATCTTCGGGATCAGGCTTTTCCGCGCCTACTTTCACAAACCCGCGCCCCATCTGCTTCATCACAAACTTATCGCCGAAGGCCTGCACGGCATCGAGTTCCCCGTAATGCCACGAGCCTTTCAGAAATTGCAGCATCAGCACGCGCATGCCTTGGCCGACGGCGCGCAACGCGGTTCCCATGGCCGCAGTCGTCTTGCCTTTTCCTGGCCCCGTATTGACAATGATCAACCCACGGCGAACGTCTGGCATGTTGTTGGGTGGTTTCGATTGTACTCATACAGCATCCGTGAAGTGCTAGTGATCCAAATGGTAAGGATGTCCTTTCAGAATTGTGAATGCGCGATAGAGTTGCTCCAGCAGTACCACTCGGGCGAGCTCGTGGGCTAAGGTCATCTTGCCCAGCGAAAGTAGGAACCCGGCCGCCTGCCTCGCTTCGTCGCTGAAACCATCCGCCGGTCCCACCGCAAATAACAGCGGCATCGAGTGGCGATGTTGATAGTCTGCCAGCCAACTCGCGAATTCTTCTGAGGAAAACTGCTTTCCTTTACCATCGAGCAAAACCAGTGAATATCTCGGACGTGCTTCGCGCGCACACAGCCGCAGCAAAGCTGATCCGTCTTTGAGAGCAGAAGCCTCCACGTCGGCATAGCGGTTCAGGCGTTTGAGGTATTCGTCGGTGAGAATCTGAATGGAAGGCTCTTTGGTCTTGCCGATCCATGCGATTTTAATTTTCATGGGAAGAGCCACTAAGGACGCGATGGTTCAGTACCACGCAAATTACCCGGTGTAACTTCATGCCCTTGGTGGTTAATTTTCCTGCCCGACGCCAGCGTTACCAGCGCGCCAAATTTGATGCAGTCGCCGTCACGATAGCAATTTATAGCGCGATGAACATCCCGGTTGATCTCATCCCATTTATCGGCTGGAATCCGGTCCAGCAGTGGCAGGAACGGCGTGGCGACTGCACGCGCTTGCTCCCAGACTTCCTCCGCAGTCCCGGGCCAGGTCCAGGGAATTTGTCTGGTTTGCTCTTCGATCTCGCGGAAACCCGCTTGCTGCAGCGCGGAAGAGAGACTGCCGCTTTGGGCAAACTTGAATGGATCCGGACCGCCCGGAACCAGCGCTGGGCCGCCGATGTGTTCGACAACAACGCCCATGTTGCTTTGCCAGAATGGCTGCTCGAACGTCCCCCAAGCCAGAAAGCACGCTCGGCCGCCAGGCTTAAGCACGCGGTTGGCTTCGCCCAGCGCCCCCACAGCGTCTTCGAAAAACATCACGCCAAAGCGGCTGGTAACAAGATCGAAGGTTGCATCCGGAAAAGGGAGATGGTGCGCGTCGGCCTGTCGAACACTGACATTCGTTAGCCCGCGTTGTTGAGCTCGATCACTAGCAATCTGCAAAAGCTCGGAACTCACATCCAGGGCAGTGAGATGTCCTTCCGGTCCGATTCGCGATGCAACCGCGATTGCCGGCTCTCCTGTGCCACTGGCTAAATCCAGTACTTTCATGCCTAGTTGAGGGTTGGCGTATGCCACGAGTGCCTCGGTGACATCGCGCCCCATCGCCGCCGACTTCGCCTTCCACTTCTCGGAAGCGATCAGGCGGTATGACGAACCCCAATCCGAAGGCGATTTTTGCACGTCACCCACTGGCGTGATTGTTGTCATTGCCCTACGCTCGCTTGCGCGTCATGCTTCGCCGCGTCCTGGCGCGCGTCAAGTCAGACAACTCCAGCCGCTTGGCCGATTTCCAAAGTCGCTCCAGATCATAAAACCAGCGCGACTTCTCCGAAAAAACATGCACCACGAAATCCACGTAGTCCAGGAGTACCCATTCCGCCTGCTTATAGCCTTCGACGTGGGTGGGACGCATCCCGGATTTTTTCAGCCGCTCTTCCACCTCATCGGAGATCGCCTGGATTTGCCGCGGATTCGTTCCGCTGCACACCACAAAATAATCGGTAAACGCTCCCGATCCTTTTTCCAGTTCAAGAATGGTGATTTCTTCTGCCTTTTTTTCCTGGCAGGCGATGATCGCTTCAGCTACCTGTCGCTTCAGGTCGTTCTTTTTCATGCAATCAGTGGACGTTCGTCCTCAGTCGCTTGTTTTGGCCGTCCGGCTTCCATTCTAGCGGAGTTGGGGTTTGCGAACGACCAGGCACCAACAGCTAACGGCTCCTATATAGCTCCATTTTCTTGATGTACTCCGCCACCGCGGGATCGACGAACCTGGTCAATACACGCTTGGCGGAAACAGCCTCACGAATGGCAGTTGCCGAGATGTTCTGCTGCACGTTTTCCAGCAAGTGGATGCTCACTCCGGGCAGCACCAGGTCGCCTCTGGCCGGCTGTTTGGAGAAAGGCTTGGTCACCTCGGCTTTGGGGCGCAACGCATCCGGCAAGGCATTCGCGACGTCCGCTAAAGAATATCCCGGCCGGCTGGCAACGATAAACTCGCACTCGCGCAGCAGCGCTTCCGCTTCATGCCATTTCGCAATCTCGCGGAAGGCGTCAATCCCGATCAGAAAAAACAAGCGGTCAGCCTTCTTCAGCATGGGTCGCAGGCGCCGCACGGTGTCAATCGTGTAGTTTGCGCTCGGGACGGCCTGGCCGCTCTTCTTGCCGCCGACTTGTGGCAAAGCGGTTCCCGGCGCCTCCAGCAGCGACGGCAAAAAACGTTTCTCGCCGATGGTCGCCAGCGCCACCATGGCATAGCGATCAAAAAACGATGCCGGGGATTCCGGTCGTTTGTGCGGCGGAACACTGGCGGGAACGAAATAAATTTGCCCTAGCTCACAACGATCCATGGCGGCGCGTGCCAATGCCGTGTGGCCGAGGTGGATAGGATCAAAGGTACCGCCAAACAAGCCGATGTTCATAGCTCTTGGAAGGCAATGCTAATGCCGACCGCCTGATAGTTGCCAGTGTTGGTTCGGATTCTAGAAAAATTGCGCACCCCGGACCGGCTATCCGCAAAGCCGCTTGGTTGTATCTTCAGCGCACGCCTTCGTCCTTACGGGCTTGTCCTTCTGGCCAGCGCCCACCTGCCCCTGCCCGCATGCACTCCCGTAACTCGCCCAGTGCCATTGCGGGAAATAGATTGGGTTTGTATGCGGCTCCCCCTATTCCGCACACGTCACATCTCTCCGTCCCGGGCGCCGGTCCTGAGATACGGCGTCGCCATTCTCAGCGTAATTCTTGCCCTGATTCCTGCGCTCATGCTCTCCGACCTGGTGGAAAGCCGCTTGTTGGTTTTTGCCGTCGCCATCATGGTGAGCGCCTGGTACGGCGGCTGGAAACCCGGTTTAGTTGCGACATCATTTGCCTTAACGGTAAGCAGCTACTTCTCACTTGCCGGAGGACACTCCCCGGCCGAATATCGCAAGGCCATCATACATCTGCTTTTGTTTGTTTTTGTGGCGTTGCTTATCTGTTGGTTCAACGCCGCGCTGCGCTCGGCGCAGGAGGGGCTGCGGCGCTCGGAAGTAAATTTCCGCTCCTTGGTGACCAACGCTCCTTACGGCATTTGCCGCTGCGATGCTACGGGTAAACTTCTGAGCGCGAATCCTGCGCTGGTTACCATGTTGGGCTACGCTTCTGCCTCCGACTTGGTAGGCCGGAGCTTGCCCACGCTTTATGCCGAGTCGCAACAGTGGTTCACCGCGGCCGATTATTTCCGCTCCTCACAGCGCTTCACCGGCGTTGTTGCCGAGTGGCTTCGCAAGGACGGCAGCACCATCTTCGTGCGACTCTCCGGGCGCACTATTCACGACGAAAAGAATAGGCCCTTCTTTGAGCTTTTCGCCGAAGACATTACCCAGCACCGCGTCCTGGAACAGCAACTGCGGCAAGCCCAGAAAATGGAAGCCGTGGGACGCCTCGCCGGCGGCATCGCGCACGACTTCAACAATCTGCTCATGGTGATCTCCGGCTACTGCGAGTTTTTGCTCGAACGCATCGGTCCGGATCCGGCAGTGCGCGGCCCCGCCCAGGAGATCGCCAAGGCCGCCAAACGGGCCACTTCGCTTACCGTTCAGTTGCTCGCCTTTAGCCGCAAACAAATGCTGGCGCCCAAGCTGCTCGATCTGAACACGGTAGTTACAGAAAACCTGAAGCTGCTCACACGCCTGATTGGGGAGGACATCGATCTGGTCATGGTTCCGGGCGGAGATCTTGGATTGGTGAAAGCCGATCCTGGCCAAATCGAGCAGGTGATCATGAATCTCGCGGTCAACGCTCGCGATGCCATGCCCCACGGCGGAAATCTTGTAATCGAGACCGCCAACGCCAGGCTGGATGAAAGCTACGCCCGCACCCACGCCGGAGTCGAGCCCGGTGAATACGTAATGATCGCCGTCAGCGATACTGGCATGGGGATGGATGCCGAGACCCAGACTCACATTTTCGAGCCGTTCTTTACCACCAAGGGGCACAAAGGCACCGGATTGGGTCTCTCAACCGTGTACGGCATCGTTAAGCAAAGCGGCGGCTATATTTGGGTTTACAGCGAACTCAACAAGGGCACCACTTTCAAGGTTTATCTCCCCCGCGTAAGCGCAGCCGGAGAAATCATTGCTCCCCAACCGGCCGCCGCTGTGACCGAAGCCGTCCACGGCCAGGAAACCATCCTTCTGGTTGAAGATGAGAGCACGGTCCGGGAGCTCACCCAGCAATTTCTGCAAGCCCAGGGGTACACCGTGTTTGAAGCCGCAGATCCCAACATCGCCTTACAAATCTCAAAGGCTCACTCGGGTCCGATTCATCTTCTGCTCACTGATGTAATCATGCCAGGCATGAACGGCCGCGAGTTGGCGCAGCGCATTACGGCAATGCGAGCAGAAACCCGGGTGCTCTACATGTCCGGCTATACCGAAAATGCCATCGGCCATAATGGCACGCTGGATGAGGGCATCAATCTGCTGCAAAAACCTTTTACTCTGCCGGCACTGCGGGCCCGAGTGCGGCAGGCTCTGGATGCGCCGCAACCTCAGGAGGCTGCCATGTCCGCTCGTTCAGCTCAAGCTGATTCTGAAAAGGCAGCTCCGTTTCGTGCGCAGCGTTTCAAGCTCAATTTGCCGCTGCGTTACCGCCAAATCGGCCACCAGGATTGGCGAATGGGAACGACCGAAAACATCAGCCGTTCGGGGATGTTATTCCGGGCAGAAGATCGCGTTGCCCCGAATGTTCAACTGGAAATCAACCTGGTATTGCCGGCGGAAATTGCCGGGCTGGCCTCGACCGAAGTTCTGTGCCGCGGCCAGGTCGTCCGCACCATCGAGGCCGAGACCCCCGCTATGAGCCCGGCACTGGCCACCAAAATCTTGCAATATCATTTCCAGCAAGGCCCGCGGATCGGGGAAGCGTAAAGTCGCGAGCAGCCTCGTCCCACCAAGCCCAACCCCTGTCGTGATCTGGCAACATCATGCGGTCTTTGCCCGCTCTGCGCGTGCTAAAATCAACTTAGTCTCGAAGATGCTCCCTGACGTTCAGAAGCTTATCGAACTCCAGAATGCCGACCGGGAAATCCTGCGCCTGAAAGACGAAATCGCAGGTTTGCCGAAACGCGTGGCGGCAATTGAGGCAAAGCTGGCCGCCACCAGGGCCGCACTCGAAAACGCCAAAGCTGCTATCAAAGCGGATGAAGCCGCCCGCCGCAAATATGAAACCGCCATTCAGGACCTGCAACAGAAAATCTCCAAATATCGCGATCAATCGCTCGAAGTAAAAACCAACGAGCAATACAAAGCGCTGCTGCACGAGATCCAGTTTGCCGAACAGGATATCCGTATCAACGAGGACCGGATTCTCGAGCTGATGGTCAATTCCGAAGCGCGAGAAAAAGATCTCAAAGCGGCCGAGCGTGAGTTGAAAGAAGAAACTGCCGAAATCGAGAAAGAGAAGGCCGAGGCCCGGCTGCGCACCGCGGAAGATGAAAAGCAGCTTGCGGAATGGAATTCCCGCCGCGATGGATTGCGTTCTGGTGTAAACCCCGATCTGCTGCGTCATTACGATCGGGTCTCCAAGCATCGCGGGACCGGTATTTCTGAAGTTCGCGATCACAAATGCCTGGCTTGCCAGGTAATGCTTCGCCCTCAGACTTACAACGAGGTTCGTGCCGCAAGCGAAATCGTATTCTGCGACTCCTGCCAACGCATCCTTTACCACGATCCCACTCACGATAAACCGGTTGAAACCGTAGCAGCACCGAAGCGCCGCAGGCCGCATCCCAAATTTGAGGCCAATCAGGCCTGGTATTACCGCCCCAGTTTCGAGGAGTATGGCGAAGTGTTGCTGGCTTTCATCAATGACAATGGACGGTCCCGCCGCCGCGTCTACGATTTGGCGACCGGTCGCGAAATCGGAGACATTCTGGAGCGCGAAGGCGAGTACCGCTTGGCATTTCCCGAGGATTTGTCCGACTCCATCCGCTTAAACGGCAATTGGACGGAAGACGAATTGGACGAATGGGGAAAAGAGCTGCCGATGGTGATCCTCGACGTGCTTCATCGCGATCTTGAGTTGGCGCGGGCGGAATCGGGCTCCCGAGCTCATGCCCAGAGCGAGGCCGTTTCTTCCGAGCACACAGCAGCTAGCTAATCAAGACTTAGCCAGTCTAGCCAAAAGCGCTAGTGAGTGACGTAGGTCGAAAAGTAATAAATCAGAACGCCAAACAGCACCAATCCCGAAATGCCGTAGGCAGTAAGAACCCACACGCCGCGACTTTCACGTACCGAAGGGGAAGACTGAGAACTAACCGCAGTGCTTGAAGACTTACCCAGGGCCCGATCGTCCATGAAAACCTCCGAGTCGGAACTGTGACGGAGGAGCCGTCACGCAAACCCCACACTGCCCGAAGGCAGGCTTGATGGGGGGAATGTTACTACAAATTGCCCGCTCTGTATGTCGGGAATTCGCTGTAACTTTGCGGCACCAGTGTCACTTCTTCGCATCCCGCTGGGGAAACAGACTGAGCAACATCCGGGATGAGGCCCATTTCCCAACCGATTTTGCCTGTGATCTTCATCGCAGACTACTTCCCGGTTCTGTCTTAAACTAAATCTTTTATGAGCGCCACAAAGCCGGTCAACAAAGTGAACAGGCCACCCACGCAGGATCGCGCTCATGATGTGTTCCGTTCCGAGGGTCACCCGCTCGATAGCATGTTTGCTCCGCGTAGCGTGGCCGTCATCGGCGCCAGCGAGCGGCAAGGGGGCGTTGGGCGGGCGGTGGTTTGGAGCCTGGTCAGCAGCCCGTTTGGAGGGACGGTTTATCCAGTCAGTGACAAATATGCCAGTGTGCTGGGCATTAAAACCTACCCGCACATCGGCGCGATTCCTGAGCGCGTGGACCTAGCTGTAGTCGTCACCCCGGCGGCTGCTGTTCCCGGGATCGTCACGGAATGCGCCCAGGCTGGCGTGCGCGGGATCATTGTCATTTCCGCCGGATTCAAGGAACACGGCCCGCAAGGCGAAGAACTCGAAAGGCAGATTCTGGAACGCCTTGCCGGCACCGGAGTTCGCCTGCTCGGACCGAATTGCCTTGGAATCATGAATCCCATCAGCGGGCTCAATGCCACCTTCGCTCCGCACATGGCGCGGCCGGGCAATGTGGCCTTCATTAGCCAGAGCGGCGCCTTATGCACTGCGGTTCTCGACTGGTGCCAGAAGGAAATGGTCGGCTTCAGCGCGTTTGTTTCGGTTGGATCGATGCTGGATGTGGGCTGGGGCGACCTGATCGATTATCTGGGAAACGACCCGCGAACCCACAGCATTGTGATGTACATGGAGTCGGTGGGCGATGCCAGGAAGTTCCTCTCTGCCGCGCGCGAAGTCACACTAACCAAGCCAATCATCGTTATCAAAGCCGGCCGCACACAAGCCGCGGCGCACGCCGCTGCGTCGCATACTGGCTCGCTGACCGGAAGCGATGAGGTCTTGGAAGCGGCGTTCCGGCGATGTGGTGTATTGCGCGTCAATACCATAGGTGATCTCTTTTACATGGCTGAGGTGCTGGCCAAGCAGCCGCGTCCGCGTGGCCCTCGTTTGGCCGTGGTAACCAATGCGGGTGGACCGGGTGTGCTGGCAGCCGATTCCGTCATCGCTAATGGCGGACAGCTTGCTCAACTTTCGGAGAAATCTGTGGCGCAACTCGATCAACTATTGCCGCCCCATTGGAGCCACAACAACCCAGTCGATATTCTCGGCGACGCCCTTCCCGACACCTACAGGAAAGTTGTCGACCTCGTAGTTAACGACGCTAATGTCGATGGTCTGCTCGCGATTCTCTGTCCCCAAGGCATGTCCGAGCCCTCGCAAACCGCGGATCGGTTGACGGCCTACGCTAAAACCACAGGGAAACCGATCATCGCCAGCTGGATGGGCGGACCGGAAATGGCCGCCGGCATTGATATCCTTCATGGCGCAGGCATTCCTACCTACCCATTTCCTGACACCGCTGCCAAGATCTTTTGCTACATGTGGCGCTACAGCTACAACCTCCGTGGACTCTACGAAACGCCGGTGCTGCGCCTAGCCGCAGAAACCGGCCCGGATCGTGACCGCGCGGAACATATCGTGAGCTGTGCCCGACATGCCGGACGCACGATTCTCACCGAGGTTGAATCGAAGCAACTGCTCACAAGTTATGGCATTCCGGTTGTCGAAACGGTCACTGCCGTGACCGAAGATGAGGCGGTTGATCAGGCGCAGCAGATCGGATACCCCGTCGTCCTGAAATTATTCTCCGAAACGATCACCCATAAGACCGACGTCGATGGCGTGCAACTGAATCTACGGGATCCCGAGGCGGTCCGTGCAGCATATCGCCAGATCAAACAATCTGTCCTTGAAAAGGCTGGAGCCGGCCACTTCCTCGGAGTCACCGTGCAGCCCATGGTGAAGCTCGACGGATACGAATTGATCCTGGGCAGCAGCGTTGATCCTCAGTTCGGTCCGGTGCTGTTGTTCGGAGCGGGGGGCCAAGTGGTTGAGGTCTTTAAAGACCGTGCGTTGGCCTTGCCGCCATTGAATACGACTTTGGCACGCCGCATGCTCGAGCAAACCAAAGTGTTTGAGGCATTGCAGGGAGTGCGTGGGCGAAAGCCGATTGATCTATCCGCCTTGGACGAGTTGCTGGTGCGCTTCAGCCAGCTGGTGGTCGAGCAGCCGTGGATTCAGGAGATCGATATCAATCCGCTCCTGGCCTCTCCCGAACGACTGCTGGCCCTGGACGCGCGTGTTGTGGTGTCTGGCCCGAACGTCCGTGCCAACGAACTGCCTCAGCTGGCGATTCGTCCTTATCCGGTTCAATACGTTCAGCCTTGGACCACGAAAAGCGGCCAAGCGGTGACCATCCGCCCGATCCGTCCCGAGGACGAACCACTGCTGATTCGATTGCACGAGGCCCTTTCCGAACGCAGTGTTTACTTGCGTTACTTCCAGCCGTTGAAGCTAAGCCAACGCACCGCGCACGAGCGCCTGACGCGAATCTGTTTCATCGATTACGAACGTGAGATAGCGTTGGTGGTTGAGAGTAAGAAAAAAGACGAAACAGCGGAGATCATTGCTATTGGCCGCCTCAGCAAATTGCGCGGACGAAATGAGGCCGAGCTTGCCGTGCTGGTCGACGATCGCCATCAACACCTGGGAATCGGTACCGAGCTTTATCGCAGGCTGATCCAGGTGGCTCGCGATGAAAAGCTGCAGCAAGTTGTCTCAATCATTCTTTCCGAAAATCGTGACATGCTGGCCATCTGCGAGAAACTCGGCTTCCAATTCCAGAGCGACTTGGAAGATGGCACGGTACGAGCTGTGTTACCGCTCTCCCGCTGACAACATTTCGCTGTCGGTCGAATGCGTCCCATTACTGGTCGCACACTTCCGACGTTGCTGTCTTCAGTGGGCCCGAAAATGCGTCTGCTGCCCTCATTCCCCGTGTTGGTCTGCCAGGATCGGTTTCTTGACCTCGGGATTCGGCACCGCGGCGAGGGTGGTTACCATCACTGCCGGTCGTGATTCGGTGCGCGGCGCAGCCCGTTCATCCCACTTGCCAAAGATCATTTTTCCCGCCGTGGTCTGCAGAACCGATGTCACCGAAATATCGACGGTTTTCCCGATCATTTTGCGGGCATTATCCACCACTACCATGGTTCCATCGTCCAGATAGGCGACTCCTTGGTTGTATTCTTTCCCCTCCTTGAGGATGAACACCTTCATGGTCTCGCCGGGCAGCACGATGGGTTTGAGGGAATTCGCCAGCTCGTTGATGTTCAGCACCTCGACGCCCTGAAGTTGCGCCACCTTATTGAGGTTGAAATCATTGGTGATGATCTTGCCTTCGTAGAGCTTGGCCAGCTCAATCAATTTCAGATCGACTTCGCGGACCGTGGGAAAATCATCTTCCACGATCTGGATTTGCACAGAAGCAACTTTTTGCAGACGCTGCAGGATGTCCAATCCCCGGCGGCCGCGGTTGCGTTTCAAAGAATCAGCCGAGTCGGCCACCAGTTGCAGCTCGCGCAGTACGAACTGGGGGATTACCAGGGTGCCATCCAGGAAACCGGTCTCCGCAATATCGGCAATCCGGCCGTCGATAATCACGCTGGTGTCAAGGATCTTGTAGCTCTTCTTCGATTGCTTTTCCCCGCCGAAGATTCCACCCAAGGCAGCCAGATTTAGAAGATCGCCCTTGTTGGCCCCGACAATCAGGCCGACGTAGGCCATCAGCAGCATGACCATAATCTGCAGAAAGCTCTGGGTTGGACCTGAAGGAATGCTGTTGCGGATAACCAGCGCAAATAGGTAAGCGCCGACAATTCCCAAAACGCTGCCAATAGCGGCGCCGATGAGACGCTTAAGGCTCACCAGCCGAAGCCGCCATTCAAATATGACTATGGCAACGCCCAGCAGCCCGCCCGCTACTCCAGCGTACAGTCTTGGAGTGATGCCGAACGGTTGGATGAGATAGCAGGTAACCGCAACAAAGATCACAAATAAGACACGAACAATTACCAGGTCCATACGGAACCTCCCCGGAACTGGCGAATCCAGCCGCGCTCCAGCTCCCCGCCGGCCTTCATACCCGCAACGTGCCCGGCCAACGGTCGTATGCGGAGCTTATGAAAAAACAAACAGCCTCTATAAACGGTGCTCCGCCCCCGGCAGGCAAAACAAACCGGGAATTTGTACCGACTGAAGTATATACCTCCTGTGAACAATGAAGGGTTACTCAGGTCACGGCAGAGTGTGATCAGCTGTGCGTTGAGCAGCACCGCCCCCGCGCACTGGTAGACTGCTGGCATGAAAGCTCTCGTGATTACGCGCTTTGGCGGGCCCGAGGTGCTTGAGATCCGCAAAATGCCCGAGCCGGCGCCGAACCCCGGCCAGCAACTTGTTACGGTCCAAGCGGGCGGACTCAACTTCGCCGACGTTATGAGCGCCCATGGCGGTTACCCGGGAACTCCGAAGCCACCCTTAATTGCCGGCCGCGAATTCTGCGGTATTCGGCAAGGAGATGATCACCGCGTTATGGGATACACCCAATGGGCAGCATTCGCCGAACGCACGGCCGCACGCTCCGAACTTTTGTGGCCTGTGCCGCGAAACTGGAGCGCGGAGGAAGCCGCCGCTTTCCCGGTCAACTATTTCACCGCATATTTCGCATATTGGAAAGCTGGATTGGCGGAGGCCCAGCCCGGTGCCGCCGCGCCGCGAGTCTTAATTCACGCTGTCGCTGGCGGCGTTGGAACGGCTGCGGTTCAAATTGGCAAATTGCTTGGGCTGGAAACGTACGGAACCTCCTCATCAGACGAAAAGCTGGCGCGGGTTAGGAAGCTTGGCCTGCAGCACGCCATCAATTACAAGCAGCAAGATTACGAAGAAGCGATTAAGGACCTGACTCATGGCGAAGGCGTGGATGCTGTGTTTGAAATGTTGGGCGGAGAGCACGTGGCCAAAAGCGTTCGCTGCCTGCGAGATTTCGGACGGGTCATAGTCTACGGCAGCGCCACCGGGGAGAAGGCCGAGCTCGACACACGGCTGCTGTACGCAAAGGGTGCGAGTGTGCACGGCTTGTGGCTGACCTATCTTTCCGCCAACCGCAAGCTCATGGACCAGGCATGGCGTCAGCTTTCAGCGTGGATCTCGCAGGGACATTTGCGACCGGTCATTGGAGAAGTGTTCCCGCTCGAAAAAGCACAAGATGCCTACCGGTTGCTGGCACAAGGCAAGAATTTTGGCAAAGTAGTGCTGAAAGTAAGGTGACCCATCGAGATCGAGAGAGGAGTCCATCGTGGCAAACAAATCGTATAACTCTGATGGACGTCCGGTGAAAACTGTTGTCCGCGTATCGGTAATCCTCAGTGTGCTGTTTGCGTGCCCCCCGATATCTGCTCAATGGCTCCAGCCCGGTGAATCTGACTTTACGAAGGCGGAGACTGAGGTCCTTCCAGTACGCGGCAACATCACACTTATTCAAATTCGCACGCCGCAAGCCCCATTTAACATCGTTGTACTTGCGGGTCCCGAGGGTTACCTGCTGGTGGATCATCCGGAGCCCGCTGCAAATCCGGCAATTCAAAAGGCCCTGGACGGTATGGCAAAGCGCCCAGTGAAGTTTCTTTTGAACACGCACTGGCATTACGACCATGTTGGTGGTAATGCGATTTACGGTCCCGAAGCGACCATTGTGGCGCAGGAAAACGTCCGAAAGCGGTTGATGACCAAGCAGACTCCCTTCTGGTCGAAGACACCAATCGGTCCCTATCCCGAGCGCGCTTGGCCGGTTATTACTTTTCGCGACATGGTGACCATTCACTTCGCTGGGGAAGATGTCGAACTCGATCATTACGCGAACGGCCACACGGATGGCGACTCGGTCGTTTACTTTGCGCAGGCAAATGTGGTCGCTGTCGGAGACATTTTCCTCGGCAAGGCCAGCGTGATCGGCAGTGCTGATATAGAGGGAGTCATCCACTCGCTTTCTGCCGTGCTCGACAGGATCAACGACGACACGATCATCATCACCGGGCACAGTGAACCGTCGAATCGCCATGACCTCGCGCAATTTGTCCAACTGCTGAATGAGACCGTCGCGCTCGTGCGGCAGGAAATTGCCGCCGGCAGGAGCGAAAAGGATGTGGCAAGCGCTGGCCTGCCCGACTTATGGAAGCCGTGGTTCGCTCCCGACGCTGTCCCCGCAGAACATGAATTCATGCAGGGGATATATGCGACGCTGACCCACACCAACAATCTCAATCAGTAAAGCCGCGTGAAGATGAATTAACCGATGAAGAGATCCGCTTCTGGATCATCACAACGTGCGAGCCGGAGTAACCTGCTCTGCTAGACTTCAATTATGTTCGCCGAGTACGCGGTACGGGCCGAGCAGTCCAGCGGACGCCGTTATTCTGAGCCACCGCATCCCTACCGCAACGATTTTCAGCGTGACCGCGACCGGGTTATACATTCCCGCGCGTTTCGCCGCCTGGAGGCCAAAACCCAGGTTTTCACCCGCCGCTACTCCGATCATTTCCGTAATCGCCTGACGCATACGCTTGAAGTCGCGCAGATCGCGCGCACCATCGCCGCCCAGTTAGGATTGAATGTTGACTTGGTGGAAGCACTGGCTTTGGTTCACGATGTGGGCCATCCCCCGTTCGGTCACGCTGGTGAAAAGGCGCTGGATGCGGTCATGCGTGAGCATGGCTATTTTTTCGACCACAACCTGCATGCCCTCCGTATCGTCGAAGATTTTGAGTTGCGCTATGCCGCCTTTCGCGGACTCAATTTGACCTTCGAGGTTCGCGAAGGAATTATCAAACACTCGCACGACTACGATGCCAATCAGTTTCCCGAATTGGCCGAGTATCTGCTTGATCAGCGGCCGCCTCTGGAAGCCCAGCTCATCGATCTCGCCGACGAAGCTGCCTATCTCGCCGCTGACCTCGATGACGGCTACGAGGCCCGTCTGCTTACTTTGGAACAAGTCCGCGCCGGAGTGCCGGGCTTTGATTCTCTGTATCAGGAAGCCGACAAACGATGGCCGACGGTGATGGAAAAGCTCAAGTTTAATGAAGCTCTCAAGCGTATGCTAGATTGCTTTGTCACCGATCTGATTCGCAACACGCGGTTGAACATCCAATCGGCCGGCGTACACACCGTTGAAGATGTGCGTGCTCACAGTGGCAGGCTGGTCGGCTTTAGCGCTGAAATGGAAAAGCAACGCTGCCAGGCAAAAAACTTTCTCTACGATACGCTTTACTACAGCCCGGCGCTCGATGCAGAGAAAAAAGACGGCGAGCGGATCATTCGGGACCTGTTTGAGTTCTGGATGGACAAGCCAGATTGCCTGCCCTCCAGCCATCACGAAAAGGCTGCAGAGGCGCCGTTGCCCAGGATCATCTGCGACTACATCGCCGGCATGACAGACCACTACATTTATGACCAGTACCAGAAATATTGCTCGAAGAATTAGCCGCTACTGCAGTGCTTAAGTTACGCCGGTTCCCGCGAATCCTGGTTTCCTGGTTCGCGCAATATTTGTGAGGTGATAGGCGCTCTAAGTGAAGAGTCAGGGGGTCTTTGGTTCGATCTCCTTGCAGCTTTTATGCCAGCTTTCGTCAAAATTACTCAAAACCTGAATTTTTTGCGGATATTCTTGCTATGGCAAGGGGCTAATCTTGCTGTAAAATAAGTACTTAGTTGGCTGATCGTTTGGCATTCAATGTGATACGTAGGTTGCGGGAATCTGATGTTTGACCTTTCACACATAGTCAATTCTCGGGCATTACTTTTCGGACTTTTTCAGAAATCGCGACGCGCCCGCCATGGCGTGGTGGAAAGCTTGCCAAAGCTTTCGACGGAGGAATTTGAAATGAAGAATCGTGCACTCGTTGCTTTGCTCGTCGCTTTTGTGCTGGCCTTGCCAGCGCTCGCGCAAACGAGCTCTACCTCTCAGGACCAAACTGCAACCGCGCAGCCGGCGCAGACTGCATCTTCTGACCAGGGTGCGCAAGCCAGCGCCACCGGCAAGCCCCTGCAGCCACCGGCGCGCGAGGGCTTCTGGGGCCGCGTGAATCCATTTGCCCGCAAAAAGTATGTGCAGCGGCAGACTCAGCCGATTCGCGATCGCCTGAATGAGCTCGATGAGCTCACCGCCGCAAACAGCAAGATGATCAAGGACGTGGATGCGCGCGCGCAGCAGGGCATTCAGCTCGCCTCCTCCAAGGCGAACGAAGCTGATCAGCATGCCATCGACGCCGGCAATAAGGCTCAGTTGGCGCAGCAGACGGCTACCCAGGCCAGCACCCGCATTACGACTGTGGAGCAGGTGGTCGGCAACATCGATCAGTACAAAGCCACCAACCAGACTGAAATTCGCTTCCGGCCGGGACAGGCGGTGTTGAGCAAGAATGCCAAAGCCGCCCTCGATGATCTGGCGACGCCGTTGAAGAGCCAGCGCGGTTACATCATCGAAGTGCAGGGCTTCTCGTCCGGCCGCGGGCAGGCGGCGATTGCGGCTTCACAGAAAATGGCCGATTCCGTGGTTCGCTACCTTGTATTGAACCATGACATACCTGTGTATCGCATCTATGTGGTCGGCATGGGCAACGCTCCAGTGCCAAGCACAACCGCCAGCACCGAAGAAGGCAAGAAGCGGACCAGCGGTGGCCGCGTCGAAGTCAGCTTGCTGAAGAATGATCTGGAGCAGTTGGCCACCACTACTACTCCACAACGATAACTTCGGGACCCTGGGCGGAAAACCCGAAACCCCTTGGCCTCTCGCAATAGCGAGGGGCCTTTGTTTTTTCTGGATTAAATTGCGGTGGCCGTTTCCTGCTTGAGTTTCTCAGCCTGGAAGTGCGTCACCAGGGCCTCCACCAGGGGCTGGAGTTTTCCGTCCATGACTTCTTGAAGCTGGTGGATGGTCAAGCCGATACGATGATCGGTGACACGGTTCTGCGGAAAGTTGTAGGTGCGAATCTTTTCGCTGCGATCCCCGCTGCCGACCATCGCTTTACGTTCTTTGGCCAGCGCCTCTTGTTGCTTCTCCATTTCCATTTCATAAAGCCGGGAGCGCAGTACGCGCATCGCTTTCTCGCGGTTCTTAATCTGTGACTTTTCATCCTGGCAGCTCACCACCGTGTTGGTGGGAACATGCGTAATGCGCACGGCAGAATACGTTGTATTTACCGATTGTCCGCCGGGCCCGGAGGAGCAGAACGTATCGATTCGCAAATCCTTGGGATCAATCTTGATGTCCACATCCTCGGCTTCCGGCAGAACCGCCACCGTTACAGCCGAAGTATGAACGCGTCCCTGCTGCTCCGTCTTCGGAACCCGCTGCACACGATGCACTCCACTTTCATATTTCAAGCGGGAGTAGACACGATCGCCCTGGATCATGGCAATCACTTCCTTGAGTCCTCCGACCCCGGATTCGGAGGTGGAAAGCACCTCCACTTTCCAGCCCTGAGTCTCCGCGTAGCGCGTATACATGCGGAACAACTCGGAGGCAAAGAGCGTCGCTTCATCCCCTCCCGTCCCGGCCCGGATCTCCAGAATGACGTCTTTTTCGTCATTCGGATCTTTGGGCAGAAGCAGCACTTTCAATTCTTCTTCCACGCCATTCACTCGAGCTTCCAGCTTGTCCAACTCTTCCTGCGCGTAAGCACGCATCTCCGGATCTTTCTCCTGACTCAGCAGCGTGCGGCTGTCCGCGATTCCGCGCTTCAGGTCCTTATACTCACGGTATCTCTCCACCACCGGCGTGATTTCGCTGTGCGCCTTGGCGGTCTTCTGGTATTTCGCCGAGTCGCTGATGACCTCCGGCGAGGCCAGCGCCCGCGTCAGCTCTTCATAACGCGATTCGATTTGGTCCAGTCGTTCAAACATAAAGTGGCAAGTGGCCAGTCATCCGTGGCCAGTGTTTAGCAACCTATTGTCTATATTACGCGTGTGTCGGTTCAGGTTCGCGGTGGGCACCGCTACGCAATCACCAATTCCCCGCCGCGCTCCTTTTCCAGCGACATGGCTTGATTCAAGGCGGCGATGGCGCATTCCGCCTGCGGGTCGGATGGCGGCTGCGTGGTGATGCGCTGCAGCCACAGACCCGGCGCAGTCATTAAGGCGAAGAGCGATCCCCGATGTTTTGCGGCGAACCGGATGATCTCATATGACAACCCGGTAATCACCGGCAACAAGGCGATTCGCAGGGCGAATCGCGCCCAGAATGTCGTGACTGGAAACAGCATGTAAACCATGATCGAAATGATCATGACCGTCATCAGAAAGCTGGTGCCACAGCGCGGGTGGTATGTCGAATATTTCTGTACCGCTGCGGTGTCCAAGTGATCGCCATTTTCAAAGGCAAACACGGTTTTGTGCTCTGCTCCGTGATACTCGTACACCCTTCGAATGTCCGGCCACAGCGAAGTTGCCCAGATGAACAGCAAGAACAAAATCAGCCGGATGGCCCCATCAACCAAATTGAAGACGATCTGGCCGCCCAGGGCGGGGTCAACCTTTTTCAGCTCCGTCGCCGCCACCAGCGGCAGGTACTTATACATGAAGATAAAAAAACCAACCGAAAAAAGAATATTGGCGGTCGCCACCCAACCGCTGATTTCCAACTTCTTCCTCTCCGGCCTGATCCGGTCAGCGGGCTGCAGCTCCTCCAGAGCCACATTCGCGGAATATTTCAGTGCGCGAAATCCCAGAGTCATGGCATGACCGAGCGTGATCACACCGCGAACTACCGGCCATCCCATCCACTTATGCTTTTCCGAGAGACGGTCGAGCGGCTCGCTGTGAATTGAAACAGCACCCGAAGGCTTGCGGCAGGCAATCGCCCACGCATGTGGCGAGCGCATCATTACGCCCTCGAGCACGGCTTGGCCGCCAACTAAGGTCTCCTCGCCGCCTTCCAAGGCTGGCAAAAGCTGAACCGCCACCAGAAAACGCCACAATGTTCGCAAAAAACGCATGTGAATTTGATGATCTCCGGCCTATCCAGGAATCTACTCTAGAGTATCGCATAGGTCGACCAAGTAGGATAGAGGTAAGTCGAAGCAAGGCAGCAGGTTAGAGACCAGTGACGACGAGCATGAAGAGACTGTCTGAGGCTTGCGAGCGCATCGCCGCCACCACTAAGAAACTGGAGAAGATCGCCATTGTCGCCGACTATCTGACGGCGACAAACCTCGAAGACGCCGCCGTCTCGGCTGTCTTTCTATCCGGCAGGCCGTTCCCTATCTGGGAAGAAACCACGCTGCAAGTCGGAGGTAGGCTGCTGTGGCGACTGGTGCAGGAACTTTCCGGCAGAACCCAGCAGGAATTGACCGCTTCATACCGTCGGCTTGGCGATCTCGGGGCGGTAGCGGCAGAAGTCTTGCCTGAACGCGTAGGGACGGACACCCCCGCGAGCCTGCCGCAAGCGGAGCCGAGGGGGCTGGGCCGAGAGAAGCTCGGCAGCCAAACTTTCAGCGAGGCGTCCGAACTTACCGTCTCAGAAGTCCAAAGCCGCTTTCGTCAGATCGCTGGCGCCCGTGGTCCTACGGCCAAAGCGGTTCTCGTGCGCGAATTGCTTTCACAAGTCACGCCGCTCGAAGCCAAGTACATCATCAAAATCATGACGGGCGATTTGCGGATCGGTCTGAAAGAAAGCCTGGTCGAGGAAGCCATTGCCAAAGCTTACGCCGCGACTCTCGCCGAAGTGCAACGTGCCAACATGCTGCTCGGCGACGTAGGAGAAACGCTCCGTTTCGCGGTGAACGGAAAACTGAATGACGCGCGAATGCGCCTGTTCCATCCGCTCGGCTTCATGCTTGCCACTCCTGCCGCATCGGCCGAAGAGGCGCTCAGCTATTTCCAGAATGCCTTGGTCGAAGACAAGTATGACGGGATTCGTGCGCAGGCCCATTGTTCCGCGAATGAAGTGCGGCTTTTCTCCCGCACCCGCGACGACATTACCGAGTCGTTTCCCGAGTTGCCCGACGCTCTCTCTGGTTTGCCCACGGACGCTATTCTCGATGGTGAGATTGTTGCCTGGAGTTATCTGACTGGTGATGCGAGCCAGTCCAGCCACGCACTGCCGTTTAGTGCGTTGCAGCAGAGGTTGGGACGCAAGAAGGTCAGTCAACGGCTCATGCGGCAAGTGCCCGTTGCTTATTTGGTATTCGACATTCTGTATGCCGGAGGCGAACTGCTCATCGATCGTCCCCTGCGGGAGCGCGGAAAGCTGTTGGACAATCTGCTGGATGCCAAGCGGATTCCCGCGAAAATTCATTCCAAGGCAACTCAAGGCGCGCTGCCGTTGGAATCATCCGAACCTGCCATTGCAGTTGAGGCGCTGCGTGCACCCGTACTTCACGCGTCGTCTGCGCAGGAACTCGATCAACTCTTCGAGGCCGCCCAAGCCCGCGGTAATGAAGGATTGATGATCAAAGATCCGGGGTCGCCGTACACGCCTGGCCGCCGCGGAAGATCATGGCTGAAATTAAAACGCGAATTGGCGCAATTGGACGTTGTCGTCACCGCCGTGGAATATGGCCACGGCAAACGTATCGGCGTGCTCAGCGACTACACCTTTGCGGTCTGGGATGGAGAAAAACTGGTCAACATCGGCAAGGCCTATTCAGGATTAACCGATGCTGAGATCAACGGGATGACGAAATGGTTCCTGGAGCACACGATTGAAGATCAAGGATTCCGTTTGATTGTCGAGCCGAAGATTGTGTTAGAGGTCGCTTTCAACAACATGATGCGCTCTGATCGGCACGACAGTGGCTATGCGCTTCGCTTCCCTCGAATTGTCCGGCTAAGGCCGGATAAGCTGCCCGAAGAAGCGGACACGATTGAGACGGTAAAAGAAATTTACAAACGTCAGAAGTAAGGATGCTTTTGCATTTAGCAGTTGGTGTCCAGCCACCCCACAATTCTTTAACGGAACGACCCTCGCCGGACTAAATACTAATTGCTAAACGCTAAAAGCCCAGCTCAGTGCCCGTGCCCGTGCTCGCCTTCGCTCACCGGAATCACGCACCCGTGCGCTACTTCGCAGATCACGTGTTCGAACTGGATTGTGGTGTGATCGATCCGAAACTCCGAATGCAGGCATTCCTTCACATCGCGCAGGATGCGTTCGCTGACTGAAGGTGGAATATCCGCTATCGAGATATGGCAGGAAAGAGCGCGCGTCTCCGAGCCGATGCTCCACACGTGCAGATCGTGAACATCGTTGACGCCATCCACGGCGCGAATTGCAGTTTCGACTAAATGCAGCTTGACTCCTCGCGGCGTACCTTCCAACAGGATATTGAGGGTCTCGCGCACGATGTCAAAGCCTGACCACAGGATCAATGCTCCAATTCCAAACGACAGTGCTGAGTCAATCCAGTACTGCCCGGTTGCCAGGATCGCCCAACCACCCACGATCACAGCGGCAGTTGAAACTGTGTCCCCGATCTCATGGAGAAACGCGCTGCGCATGTTGACGTCATTGTCCGAGCGATAAAGCAGCAAAGCTATGACCCCGTTCATCACCACACCCGCGGCTGCCACCCAGATCATCACTCCTGCGCGGACGTGCTCCGGGTGTTGCAACCGGCGGAATGCCTCGTAAAAAATCAGAAACGAGACCAGCACCAGTGATCCCGCATTCACCAGGGCAGCCAGCACTCCCGCGCGATGCCAACCGTAAGTCTTGGTCGCGCTTGGGGGGCGCGCATGCAGATACACAGCTACGAGCGAGAGCAGGAGGGCCAGCAGGTCAGTGAGATTGTGGCCGGCTTCGGAGAGCAGCGCCAGGGAATGCGCCCGCACCCCCGCGATCACAAGCAGCACAATGTAGGCCACCGTCACGGCGAGCGAAACTTGCAACACCTTTGAGGTTCTGTCGCCCCCGGAATGGCCGAAATGCACGTGCATCGTTTCAAGTTTACGGGTAGGCCGGAAAGGGTTCAAGGCACCAAAGCGCTGGGTGAGACGGTGGTCACAAACCGATGGCCGCTCTCGTGGAATAATGTCCCCACATGCAAACCGCGGAAGTTGTGATCATCGGTGGAGGAATCGTTGGTTCCAGCATCGCGTGCCATCTCACCGCAGCGGGATGCAGGAACGTTCTGGTCATCGAGCGTGAGTCGGCTCAGGGCAAGGGATCTACAGGAAAGAGCATGGGCGGTGTGCGGGCCCAGTTTTCCACTCCCACCAGCATCCAGATGTCGCTTTATTCCATTCCGTTTTACGCCAGCTTCGAGGAGCGGTTGGGATATCCCGCCGACTACCGCCCTCAAGGCTACTTGTTCTGTGCTACTTGCGAGAAACATCTGGCCTATCTTCAAGCCAATTACCAAAAACAAATTGGGCTGGGGCTGAAGAATGTCCGACTGATCACGGCAGAGGAGATTCGCAGCCTCTACCCCCAACTCCGTTCCGATGACATCCTGGGCGGCAGCTTCTGTTCCACCGATGGCTTCGTCGATCCCTATAGCGCAATGGTCGGTTTCACGTCCTGGGCGGTCGACCACGGTGCCATTTTGTGGAAGCACACGGAAGTCACTGGCATCGAATGCGACTCAACCGGTGTAAGTACGGTTCAAACCACGCGCGGCGTCCTGGCAACACGTAGGGTGGTCAACGCTGCCGGGCCTTGGGCAGCGGAAGTCGCCAAAATGGCCGGGGTGGAGATGCCGGTCGAACCTTTGCGCCGCATGCTGGTGCCCACCGAGCCGTTTGACCAATTTCCTCACAGTGCTCCCATGATCATCGATATGTCCAACGGTTTTCACTTTCGTCCCGAGGCGCTGGGATTTCTCCTGGCGTGGAATGATCCCGAAGAAACGGCGGGATACAAAACCGACTTTGAGCCTGGTTTTATCGAGAAAATTCTCATCCGCGCCGCCGATCGCGTCCCTGTCTTCGAAAATCTGGCGGTGAATCCGAAACGAGCATGGGCCGGACTGTACGAGATGACTCCCGACCACCACCCGATTCTCGGCGAGGCTCCCGAAGTGCCCGGCTTCTATCTGGCCAACGGTTTCAGCGGCCACGGCGTCATGCATGCCCCTGCCACTGGAAAAATTCTTTCCGACTTGATCCTCACCGGAAAAGCCGATCTGTTGGACGTGGCGCAGCTCGGGTTAAACCGCTTTGCCGAAGGACGGATGATCAAAGAAACAGCACTGCTCTAATCAACTCGTGAGTTGCCGTCGTTAGCCTTATTTCTTCAGATCAGCCGGCCAATTCGTCAACAAGGTAATGGTTGTGGTTTTGGCGCGGTCCCCAGTGAGCACGGCGAAACGCTGGCCATCGGCACTAACGTCGTACAACGGCTCGGTGCGATCTGGAAGGTTAGGGAAATCCAGTTGAAACATCGGTCGAATTGAGTCGACGCCGAACGTCGGCTGGGTGTGAACCTGCGCCGCCATCAACCGGTTACTCATCGTCACGTAAAACAACTCCTTGCCGCCGAAACGCGCCAGCCATCCGCCGCTAGTGGAAACTTGCGATTTCGACCCTGTCCCCGGAAATGGCACTACGTACACTTCCGGCCGCCCGGTTTCGTAGGAGAAAAACGTAATCCAGCGCCCATCGGGAGAGAACTTGCCTTCGTATTCGCTGGCCGTCAATCCGGCGGTCGCCGCAGGTCGAAATGCCGCGCCTCCAGCCAGCGGCAAAGCCCAATTCGAATAAAAACCTTGCTTCGTACTCAAGTGCATAGAAAGAAATTTTCCGTCGCGCGACCAATCTATCGGCAGCCCAAACTCGTCTGCGTCATTCGAATAGATGGCCTCTTCGGCGCGGCTGCCATCCAGCCGCCGTCGGCTGATCGACCACTTGCCCCCACCCTGGACGAACCAGACGTCGAAGTGGGTGTACGCAAGTTCCTTTCCATCTGGCGACCAGGTGGGACTCATGTTTTCTGGTCCGAAGGTGATGCGCGCAGGAGGCCCGCCGGCTACGGCGTAGACCCAAACATCTTCGGTTCTCGATTTAGGGTCGGCAACCGTGACGGCAATCGATTTTCCATCCGGAGAGAACCGTGGCCAGCCATAAAGCGCAAGCGGACCCGGCGTCGCGATGACGTTGCCACTGCGATCGAAGACTTTAAGTTCCGATTCAGCGGAACTTTCGTGATACGCCAGTAGGCCATTGGTCGAGATTGAAAAATATCGCGCGTTTCCTAAAGTCTGCGGATCACCCGAGACTTTCCACGCGCGGGTGTCGAACCGCTGGGCCGTAATGTGCTCTTCGCGGGAAACAAGCAGGGTGCCCGATGCAAATTGCGGCATCTGCCCCAAGGCAACGACCACGCCATCCTGCTGTGCTTTGTCGAGTTCCCCCACTCTGATTTCGGGAGGGGCATTCCCCCGGGAAACGGTGTAAAGAAAATGTTTGCCGTCGGGCAGGAAGAAAGGTTCGTCGTGCGAGTGGTCGTCTCCTTCAGCCTGGTCGCGGGAGAAACTTCTCCGCCGGATGCCGCCACTCGATAGATCGGGCCAAACAGATCTTTGCAGAACAGGATCGTGCCATCTGCGTTCTATGTGCCACCGCCGCTCTCGCTTGCGACTCCGTCCGCCAGCACTTGCGGAGTCCCTCCCGCAACGCTGATCTTCTTCAACTTGCCGTCGGCGCCGAAGGCAAGCGACTGGCCGTCAAACGACCAGAACGGCTTGCTGGCATCTTCGGTCCCGTCGAGCACCCTCGCCTGCTGCGCATCCAGCGCACGCAGCCACAACTTGGTCACGCCCTGTTCATCCACGGCGGTGAAGGCCAGCGTCTTTCCGTCCGGAGAAACGGCGACCGGACCAATCTCCAAGCCAGACAAGGGAAACGAAGTTCCTGGTGGCGGCGGAATGTAGGACCGCACGGAAGACGGAGGAGAACTCGCCGGGCTGAGGAAATGACCGATTCCAGCGCCGACCACTAGCAGTGCTGTGGCCATCAGTGCCCACCCTGTTCTTTGTGAACTGGAACCCTGTGTTGGCACCGCCGCGGATGACGAGACGAGAGAAATGCCCTTCAATTGCAGACCCAGATCGTGCGCGGTTTGGAACCGTTCCTCGCGGTCCTTCGCCATGCACGTTGCTACCAGATAGTCGAGTGCTGCCGGACTCAGAGGCTTGATCTTGCTGATCGCTTCCGGATCTTTTTCCAGAATTGCCGAGGCGACGCTGATCTGGTTTTTGCCCTCGAACGCGCGCTTCCCCGTGGCCATCTCATAGAGCACCGCGCCGAAAGCAAAGATATCCGACCGTGCATCTGCATCTTTACCCTCGATCTGCTCGGGAGACATATACTGGACCGTCCCCACGACGCTGCCCGCAGTGGTAAGAGGGCTCATCATTGGGCTGGCGCTCATCGTTCTGGCCGCCGAGAGCAGCGGTGCTGACGCCGCGCCTGAAGCGGCCAGCGTCGCCTTCGCCAGGCCGAAGTCCATCAGCTTCGCGCCCGCTTTCGTCAGCATGATGTTGCCCGGCTTCAGATCGCGGTGCACAATCCCCGCCCGGTGCGCCGTCTCCAGCGCTTCGGCGATTTGCATTCCGATCTTCAATAATTCCGGCAGCGGCATCGCCCCTTTCCGCAGCCGGTCGGCCAGCGTCTCGCCATCCAGGAACTCCATCACCAGAAAATCGGTGCCCTCGTGCGAGCCGATGTCATAGAGATGGCAGATGTGCGCATGATTCAACGAAGAAATCGCACGCGCTTCGCGCTCCAGGCGCTGCTTCAACTCAGGACTGTCAGAAAGATGAGTAGGCAGGATCTTGATGGCGACGGTGCGATCCAGACGCGTGTCCCGGGCGCGGTACACCTCACCCATCCCGCCTGCACCCAACGGGGATTGGATTTCATAAGGTCCGAGTTTTGTGCCGGGGATAAGGGCCATCCGTGTGCGCAATTATATTCCTGTGCTTCAGCACTTCAACCGGATGGTCTTGAACGGATTCGCGCAGCTTATGAGCGATGCAGGTCCTCAGCCGCCGATTTTCCAATTATGGTGAGAGCTTCGTGGCCAAGTAGGAGCCTGGGGTCATCGAACCCCAGTTTCTACAATGAGTTCGATGGTGGGCGCTATAGGATTCGAACCTATGACTTCCACCGTGTGAAGATGGCACTCTACCGCTGAGTTAAGCGCCCTGTTGCTAACTGGACTGCGGAACATCGCATGCCAGCCGCTATCTTCAAAGCCTACCAAATTTCGCGATTACAGCATACTACGCCAGTAGCGCTCCGCTTTCTCGTCCATCGACGGAAACCGACTATCCAGCTCGGGCCTGCTTGGAGATTGCTTCTTCTTTACAGAACGCTCGAAGCGGCTGCTGCCTTCGACTCCGACGAGACCAGCCACTCCAATTTCGCGAAGGGCAGGTAAACACGCGGAGCATCCATGCCGTTCATTAGACTGCCAGTAATTTCGCGCAGAGCTGTGACCATCTCGTCGCTCCACAGGCAAAATCCGGTGTCATCGGTGGCCACAATCGTCCCGGCAAATGCCCGGCTGAAGAGCGAGATTTTCACGATCACGCGTTTGCCGGTTAGTTGAGTCTTGAAGTCAGGCAAATTGTGTACTGACATAGCTCTTCTCCAAATAGATTGCCGCCCGTGCTCCCCTTTCCACAACAGTGCGTCTGCATCTCTGATTACGGGAGTAATCAATACTTCGGTGCGTTAGTATCGGCAATATGACTTTCGCGGGTGTGGCGATCACCTTTCTGACGATTGCGATCCTGGTGATTGAATTTTTTCGCCACAAACAAACCGCTTTGGCCACTTACGGCTGGGCAGGGCTGATCGCCTTGGTGGGGGCTGAGTGCCTCATGCTGCGCGGGGTGCAACCTGTGGCAGTCTATTTCACCCCCATTGCCTGGACGTGTTACATCCTGCTTGCCGATGCGGCTGTACTCGCAGTCCGTGGACGTTCCCGCCTGCACGACGAGGCTTGGCAGTTTGTTCGCGTGGCCTTGCTCTCCGTGCCCCTCTGGCTGATTTTCGAGGCTTACAACTTGCGGCTGCAAAACTGGACCTACACCGGCCTTCCCCAAGCCTGGCCCCTTGCAGTGCTCGGCTACGGATGGTCATTTGCCACGATCACTCCCGGAATCTTCCAAACCGCCGATCTGATTGAGTCATTCCGATGGTTTCGACCAGATTCGCCGGTCAGATTTTCACGCTTCGCGCAAAATGGAATGATTCTTGTTGGCGCGATGTGTCTCTTAACGCCTTTGCTCGCGCCACAAACTGTAGCGGCGCGTCTGTTCGTTCTGGTCTGGATTGGGTTTGTCTTTCTCCTCGATCCCATCAATTACCGGCTGGGATTGCCTTCCTTGATCGGCGCTCTCGCCGAAGGCAGTCGCTCCCGCTTCTACTCGCTTCTGGCTTCCGGATTTGTCTGCGGATGGCTATGGGAATTCTGGAATTACTGGGCTGCCGCAAAGTGGCATTACATCTTCCCTATGTTTCAGCAATGGAAGATCTTTGAAATGCCGTTGCCGGGCTACCTCGGCTTTCTTCCCTTCGCGCTCGAGTGCTTTGTCATGTATGTGAGCGCTCAGTGGCTTCTGCGGCTTCGCAGCACAAAAAGTCTCCGGCCACTGGGCCGGATGAATCCGGAAACCACGGATTGCGAGAACGACTAGCTGCCGGGTGGCGCCGTTTTGGCGTCAGCTTGCCGCCAATGGGATAATCATCGCCAGTGCTGACCGAATCCAAAAGCGAGCTCTATCGCAGACTTCCTTCGGTGGATGAGCTGACCCGCCGGCCCGGTCTCGCTGCTCTGGTCATGCAGGAAGGGCAAGTGGCAGTGACCGATGCCGTGCGAACCGTGGTTTCCGCGTTGCGCGGCGAAATCGATGCTGGCAGACTAGATGCCCAAAAGATTGACCTCGCGCTCTCTCAGATCGATGCCGCGGTCGAGCGACAACTCCGGCAAGCCCTGAACTACTCCCTGAGGCCGGTCATCAATGCCACGGGCGTTATCCTGCATACCAATCTGGGACGGGCGCCGCTTCCGCCGGCCGTCGTTGACCACATTCGTCATACCTCGCTGAGCTATTCCAACCTCGAATTCGATTTGCTCGCCGGACAACGAGGCAAGCGCGATGTCCACGTCGAGCGCCTCTTCCGCAGACTTTTGAAGGAAGGCACCGAACCGCCTGGCACGCCGGGACAAGCCCCGCCAGAAATTTCGACGATCGTTGTGAACAACAATGCCGCCGCGGTCCTTCTGGCCCTTAACACCTTGGCGGAAGGCGGCGAGGTCATCGTCTCGCGCGGCGAACTGGTTGAGATCGGTGGATCATTCCGGATTCCCGATGTAATGGCCAAATCGAATGCCACGCTGCGCGAAGTGGGCACCACCAACCGCACCCGCATCCGCGATTACGAGCAAGCCATCGGTGAAAAGACGCGGCTCCTGCTTCGCGTGCACCGCTCGAATTTCCAGATCACCGGATTCACCGAGCAACCCGAGCTCGAGGAGTTAGTTCGATTAGCCCGCCAGCGCCGGATTCCGCTCATGGAAGATTTGGGCAGCGGCGCTCTGTTCGATCTGCGCTCCGTTGGTCTTACCGGTGAGCCTACTGTCATTGACAGCCTGCGAAGCGGGGTTGATGTCGTGACTTACAGCGGCGACAAGCTGTTGGGCGGCCCGCAAGCGGGCATGATTAGCGGCCGTGCCGATCTGGTTGCCCGGATGCGGTCGAATTCTCTGTTTCGCGCGCTTCGTGTGGACAAAATGACTTATGCCGCTCTGGAAGCAACCCTGATGGCATATCTCAAGGGCGATCACGATGCCATTCCCGCAGTTCGCATGATACGGCTTTCCAAAGAGAACATCGCGAAGCGGGCCGAGGCAGCAGTCAACGAACTGCGATCCTCAAGGCTGGTGCTTGAGCTCACTGACGGCGAATCCGTGATCGGCGGCGGCGCGGCACCTTCGGCCGTGCTTCCCACCCGTCTCATTGCTGTTTTGCGTGATGGGCTAAGCGCGGATGAGATTGCAGCCAAGCTCCGCGCCTCCAATCCACCGGTGATCGCACGCGTCGAAGACGGACGCGTGCTGCTCGATCTGCGAACCGTGTTCCCAGAGCAGGACGAAGCTCTGATTCAGGCCCTCGAGCAAATCGGCCGCTGAAGCAGCCAGGTGGAACCGCGACTGGCATGACGTCTGCAAACTGACATCATTTTGTGGCGACCATATTCACCATCGGTCATTCCACCCGCACGATCGAAGAGATGACCGAGGTCCTGAAATCCCATCGCATCGAAACACTGGTCGACATCCGTTCATTTCCCATGTCACGCCGCCTGCCGCATTTCAACCGCGAGTGCCTTGAAACGAGTCTGCCCGAAGCCGGCATCCGGTACGTCTGGATGAAGGAGCTTGGCGGGCTTCGCAAGAAGATCCGCGAGGATTCTCCCCATGTCGCTCTGCGAAACCAGGGCTTTCGCAACTATGCCGATTACATGCTGACGGAACATTTCCGTCAGGCGATCGATGATCTTATCGGATTGGCAGAGCACTCCCGCACCGCGTATATGTGTGCGGAGCGGCTTTATTTCCGCTGCCACCGCATGCTGGTTTCTGACTGGCTGGTGGCACACGGCCATGAGGTGCAGCACATCGACGGCCATGGTCCTATGAAACCTCATGAGCTAATGGCCGAAGCTCGCTTGGTGGACGGGCAGGTCATCTACCGGGGAGACTTTTTGCTGTAGAGCAGCGACGAAATAATCGGGCGTTTGACTCGCTTCGTTGTGCTAACTTGGCGGAATGATCGTCGGCAGTGGAATCGATATCGCTGAAGTACCACGGATCGCCGCCTCCATCGAGCGCTTTGGCAATCGGTTCCTCAACCGGGTCTTTACCGAGGGAGAGATTCGCTACTGTGAAAGTAAAGCTAACCGCCTGGAGCGCTACGCTGCGCGCTTCGCCGCAAAGGAAGCAGCCATGAAGGCCATTGGAACGGGCTGGAACTGCGGGGTGACCTGGCGAGATGTGGAAATTTCACGCTTGCCCGGTGGCCGGCCCACCATCACCTTTCACGGCAAGGCAGCAGAATTCGCCAACAAGCTCGGCACCAAGCATATCGCGCTTTCTATTTCCCACACTGAACAAGTGGCCATCGCCCAAGTCATTCTCGAAAATTAGCTGGCTTAAGTGCCAAAATTCTTCTGTTAGACTGTCGCTTTTCTCAGGGCACCTAGGTGACTACGAACGCCATTCCGGGATTGCTAACGAATATCTCTTCAAGAACACGACCCATGGTCTTCATTGCCGGAATGGCAATCAGCAGTTTTTCTGCCCTGCTGCTGGAATTGGCTCTCACTCGTCTCTTTTCTGTCGTTCTGTTCTACCATTTCGCTTTTCTTGCGATCTCCATTGCTCTGTTGGGCCTCGGTTCCGGCGGCGTCTTCGCCTACCTGGCCAGGAATTGGCTGGCACGTTTCGAAGTTCGCAGCCTGTTGAGCATTTTGTCTTGCGCCAATGCGCTGGTCATACCGTCCATTCTGGAGATTGTCCTTCACGTTCCTGTCTCGCTCGAGCTTTCGGGAGCAAATTTCCTGAACCTGTCCGCCACGTACCTGGCTTCCGCAGTACCGTTTTTCGTTACAGGATTGGAATTTTCGACAATATTTGCCCGCGAAGCGCAACACATTCCAAAACTCTACGGAGCCGATCTCGTCGGTGGAGCTGTCGCCTGCCTGGCAGTCGTTCCCCTACTCAATCTGCTCGGTGGTCCGAACACGCTAATGTTTTCCGCTCTGATGTCGGCCGCTGCGGCCGCGGTGTGGGCCTTGAGCCGCGCGATACGAAAGTTGGCCTTCGTCTTGGCGGCCATTTTGCTGCTGATCGTTGCCGCAAATCATTCCGGCAGACTCATCGACGTGGTTTATGCGAAAGGGCGATTTCGCGATCCCTCCTGGGTCGAATTTTCACGCTGGAACGCGATTTCACGCATTGAAGTCGATCGCCTGGGCGACGCAAAAGCCATTGTCATTGATGCAGACGCCTCGACCTACATCATGAATGCTGACCCCGGGCAGTGGCAGGGCAGCGAGTGGCAAAGCGATCTGATGGCCGCTCCGCCCGCCCTTGCCAATGTAATTCGGCCACACGGAACCTACGCAATCATCGGCCCGGGCGGCGGCGTCGACGTCTTGCGCGCCGTCGCCAATGGCAGCCCCAGTGTCACCGGAATCGAGATCAATCCCATCATCGTCAATTCCGTCATGCGCGGCCGCTATGCTGACTACAGCTATCATCTCTACCAGCGCCCGGACGTACACATATACATCAGCGACGGTCGCTCCTTCATTCGCAGCAGCAACCAGAACTTCGACGTCGTGCAGATGACTCTGGTCGATACCTGGGCCTCGACCGCCGCAGGAGCATTTGCCTTAAGCGAGAATAGCCTCTATACCGTGGAGGCATTTCGCTCCTACTTCGATCATCTAAATCCTGACGGGCTAATCGCCATCACCCGTTGGGAATTCCAGCAGCCACGCGAAGCCCTGCGCGTCGTCTCAGTCGCAATGGAAGCTCTGCATGAGCTGGGGGTGAACAATCCGTCCCGGAACTTCATCATTGTTTCCGCCGGCGAACTCAACCAGGATGGCATCCCGGTCGCCGTTCTCGCCAAAAAAAGTCCCTTCACCGCCGCAGAAGAGGAGTCCGTGCGCTCCCATCTGGAAAACAATCCAAACTTGGCTGTTCTTTATCTGCCTTCGCAGCCGCTTTCCAACCCGTTTTCTTCGCTGATCGCCCGCAACGATCCCTACGCCTTTGCACGGCAGTATCCCTACAATGTTGCGCCCGTGAATGACGATGCGCCTTTCTTCTTCTTAACATTGAAACTTGGCCAGATCATGCACTCCGAAGAATTGAAAACTGCAATCGACTGGAAAGTAAACCTGGGAGTTGCAGTTCTACTGATGGTGCTCGTTATTTCTGTGCTGGCGGTTCTAGCGTTCCTGATTATCCCCCTTGTGTGGCGCGGTGGCCGCAGACATGGACCAGCAACTTCGCTTCTATATTTCGTCGCGGTTGGGCTCGGTTATATTTTGGTGGAAATCACTTTTATCCAGCGCTTTGTTTTGTTTCTGGGGCACCCAACTTATGCCCTGACGGTAGTGGTATTCCTTCTCTTGCTTTCCAGCGGCGCTGGAAGCTTGCTCTCACGCACTTGGCTGATGGACACCGGGCGCGCATGGATCCCCTTAACTCTGATCGTCTGTGGGCTGCTGATCCACGTAGTAATACTGCACAACCTGCTGCGAGCGCTTGTGGGTTTCCCCTTTGCCGCAAAACTCGCGGTCAGTGCAGCTTTGCTGATACCACTTGGCTTCGTGATGGGCATGCCCTTTCCCACAGGTCTACGTACGTTAGTCGGCTTGCCAACTCGCCGGCTCTTTCCGGATGACGGCAATCCAGCCACTGAAAGCGCAGTGGAATGGGCCTGGGCGCTGAATGCGGGTGCCAGCGTTTTAGGTTCGGTCCTCGCTATGGTCGTCGCAGTCCAGGTCGGATTGACCGCTACTTTGGCCTGTGGGGCAGCCGCCTATTTTGCCGCCATCTTATTTTCTCGATCATTTGGTTCGAGCCTTCCCTGACATCGAAACCTGCCAGACCCTCTGCTATGATCAAAATTGGATTCCTCAACACGGATGCTTGTCATAACATTGCGGAGAGCCGGTGCCTAGCCAGAAGCAGTTGAAGTGGTCTGAACTGAAGGTTGGGCTCACGGTCGTGGCGGGCTGCATCATCCTGGCCATTCTGATACTGCTCATGACCAGCACCGGCGGCATGTTCACCCACAAAATTAGCGTCAAATCCTATTTTGACAATGCCTCCGGCCTTCAGCCCGGCGCCGTAGTGCGGCTTCAGGGTGTGGACATCGGCAGTGTCAGCAAGGTGCAAGTGGTATTCGACCCCGCTCATCGCCTGACTCCCGTCGAAGTAACCATGAAGGTGAGCACCAGATATCACCAGAATCTGCGCAAAGATTCCGTTACCAGCCTGGAAACCGCCGGAGTTTTGGGCGCCACCTATGTGGATATCAATAGCTCCCAGGCACGAGGCCCCGAAGTACAGGATGGTGACGTCCTCCAAACTCACGAGACTCCTCAGGTTGAAGACGTCGTGCGCGCCAGCCAGAGCACGCTGCAAAACCTGGATGCTCTGGAAAAACGTGTGGACCGCATTTTGGCCTTCGTGGAAAGTGGTCAAGGATCTTTTGGCAAGTTGGTGTACGATCCCAGTCTTTATAACCGCTTAAATTCCACCGTCGGCCAGTTCCAGAGCCTGGTCGCTGATGTCGCCGGCGGGAAAGGCAGCATCGGTAAGGCAATCGTCAGCGATGAGCTCTATCACAATGCCAACGATGTGATTGCGAAGTTGAGTGGGATCATCGACGAGTTAAATGCCGGAAAGGGTACCGCCGGCAAATTCCTGAAAGACCCCACGCTTTATAACAATGCCAACGACACTATTGCCAACGTGAAAAAGCTCAGCGACGACATCAATGCCGGCAAGGGAGCGCTAGGCACGATGACTCACGATCAGGAATTCGCGGACAAGCTCAAACACACCGTGACCCAACTCTCCGCACTCACTGATCGGCTTAACTCCGGGCAAGGCACGGTTGGAAAGCTGATCCAGGACGAATCGGTTTACAACAATACCGACCAGCTTTTGGTTGAGACCCGTGAGCTGATTAAGGCGATCCGCCAGAATCCGAAGAAATATCTGACCATCAAACTCAAAATCTTTTGAAGATCCATTCCCCGAAGGAAATCCAGGGCAGTTTTCCTAGGCAGTTACCTTAGCCTGCTCGTGCGCGTGATAGCTTGAGCGCACCAGCGGCCCAGACTCTACGTGGCTAAAACCATACTTCAAGGCTGCCTCTTTGAGAAACTGAAATTCCTCGGGAGTGTAAAAGCGCGCGATCGGAAGGTGATCGCGAGAAGGGCGCAAGTATTGGCCAACCGTAAGAATATCCACTCCTCTGCAACCAAGATCAGCAAACACTTCTATCAGCTCGGTAATCGTTTCCCCCAGGCCCACCATCACGCCGGATTTTGTTACCATCCCCTGCGAAAGCCGCTTTGCACTCTCCAGCAGCCGCAAGGTTCGTTCGTAACGAGCGCCGGACCGCACCACTCTATAGAGGCGGGGCACAGTCTCGGTGTTGTGGTTCAACACATCGGGGCGCGCATCGAGCACGATCCGTAGCGCCTCATCCATGCCTTGAAAATCAGGGATCAGGACTTCGACTCGGCACCCGGGTGAGAGGTGGCGAATTTGGTGGATGGTTTCAGCAAAAATCTGCGCCCCGCCAACATTATCATCATCCCGGTTTACGCTGGTCACGACTGCATGCTTGATACCTAAACTGGCCACCGCCTGCGCAACGCGCCGGGGCTCCTCCCAGTCAATAGCCAACGGCTTACCCTTGGGCACTGCACAAAAACCGCAGCGCCGGGTACATATATTCCCCAACAGCATGAACGTAGCGGTTCCGTGGTTCCAGCACTCCCCAATGTTGGGGCATTGTGCAGATTCGCATACTGTATGCAGTCCGAGGCCGCGGGCGAGCCGTTTCAGGTGATGGAAATTTTCACCCGCCGGTGCCTTGGCCTTGAGCCAACTCGGTTTGGGGTGCCGCAAGGGAGGCCCAAGCTCGATCTGCACAAGTTGAGAAGAACTCGCCATGATCCTCTTGATTTTATACCGTCAAAGTTCAGGCGGGTGAAAGCCACCTTCCAATATAATCCTTGGTTTCTCCATTGAACTCTACTTGCCTCTAAGGAGCCTATGAAGTCAATCCATTGCTGGCGCGCATTCCTCTTGCTTTTGCTCGTGTTGGTAATCCTCTCGTCAGTCGCTTCAGTAAACGCGCAAACCGGGGCAGCCGGTAAGCCTGATCTACCCAGCGAAATGCCCGCGAAATTTGTGCCCGTCACCGACAGCTTCGATTACGTCCGGCGTGAGGCAATGATTCCCATGCGTGACGGGGTGAAGCTGTACACCGTCATCCTGGTGCCGAGGCGGGCAAAAGGTGCGCCCATACTGCTGACTCGCACGCCTTACGATGCCAAGGCGCTTACCAGTCACGCCTACAGTTCACATCTGGGTCCAATCCTTCAGGGGTATGACAACCCAACCGAGGTCATCCTGGGCGGCGGCTACATCCGTGTGGTCCAGGATGTGCGCGGCAAATATGGTTCCGAAGGCGATTACGTGATGACTCGTCCCCTGCACGGACCTCTCAATCCAACTCCGGTCGACCACGCCACTGACACCTATGACACCATCGACTGGCTGGTGAAGAACGTTCCTGAGAGCAACGGGAAAGTCGGCATCCTCGGCATCTCCTACGATGGATTCTTGCCGCTCATGGCGCTTGTTAATCCTCATCCGGCATTGAAAGTCTCGGTGCCGATGAATCCCATGGTCGATGGCTGGATGGGCGATGACTGGTTCCACAATGGCGCCTTCCGGCAGCAGAATATGCCATATATCTACGAACAGGAGGCGTCGCGAAAGAATGAAATCCACTGGTGGACCAGCCACTTCGACGACTACGACATGTTTATGGAGGCAGCTTCAGCCGGTGAACTTGGGCGCCGCTATGGCCTTGAGCAGTTAGGCTTCTGGCGAAAACTGCTGGAGCATCCCAGCTACGACGACTTCTGGCGTGACCAGGCCGTAGACCGCGTGCTGGCGGACCAGCCGCTCAAAGTACCCGTCATGCTGGTTCACAGTCTGTGGGATCAGGAAGACATCTATGGTGCAATCGCCGTGTATAAGGCGATCAAGCCGAAGGACACAGATAACAGCAAAGTCTTCCTGGTGCTTGGCCCTTGGCACCACGCTCAGGAAATCGGAGATGGCAGCAGCCTTGGTCCTCTGAAATTCAACAGCGACACTGCGCTGTATTTTCGCGAGCACATTCTGAAGCCGTTTCTGGATCAATATCTGAAGGACGGAGTTCCGAAAGCCGGCATTCCTCCCGTTTATGCCTTCGAAACCGGAACCAATACCTGGCTGCAACTGCCAGGCTGGCCGGCGGGTTGCGCCCGCGGTTGTACCGTTCAGCCCACGCCGGTTTATCTGACCAGCACTTTGAAGCTGAGCTTCAGTCCACCAAAACCCGATGACACTCAGTGGGACGAATACATCTCAGACCCGGCCAAACCTGTGCCTTTCATTTCACGCCCGGTTCACGTAACCGAAGCCGATTCCGGCGACAATTGGCGGCATTGGCTGGTTACCGATCAGCGCGAAGCCTCCGGCCGCCCCGATGTCGTGGCCTTTGTCTCGGATGTTTTGCGCGAACCGTTGAAGATCAGCGGCCAGCCGGTCGCCAATCTCGTGGCCTCGACCAGCGGCACCGACTCCGATTGGGTGGTCAAGCTGATTGACGTTTATCCCGACGAGGTAGCCGACCAGCCCCTGCTAGGCGGCTATCAGCTCATGGTTTCGGCTGACATTTTTCGCGGCCGGTATCGCGAAAGCCCGGAAAAACCGGCTGCAATCCCTGTCAACAAGCCGCTGCTCTATCGCTTTAACCTGCCAACTTCAAATCATGTCTTTCTGCCCGGCCATCGGCTCATGGTCCAGATCCAGTCGAGCTGGTTCCCGCTTTATGACCGCAATCCGCAGACCTTTGTGCCGAACATCTTTTGGGCTAAGCCGGAGGATTATCGCAAAGCGGTGCAGCGCATCTATCACATGCCGAGTCAGGCAAGTTTTATCGAACTTCCGCTGGTCACGACGCAAGCCGCGGATCGCTAAACTCGCGTATCTTTTGGAAATAAGACTTGCCAGGGGTGCGCTCGACCGTCAATTCTCCAGATAAGCGTCAACCCAGTCTTTGACCCGCTGCCTGCGAGCATCGGCACTATCGAAGCGAATGCCAAAGGCCTTGCCGACTGGGTTTCGCCAGCTCACGCTAGCGCGCACCCAGACGCGGGGCAAGGTCAGCAGCGCAAAGGAAATTTCCACCGTCTGGCCAGGGCTCAGATCCTCGTTACTGCGCATCGACATGCCGCCAGAACTGACTTCAATGCTGGTAGCGTTGAAGCGGCGATTCTCGTTCATCACAATCACATTAGTTTCCGTAATCACTGGAATACGCACATAACGCCGCATTTCGTGTAAAACCAGCATCTGCGTAGCGCGCACCAATTTTATGGCTGCGGTGCGCTCCAGCGGCTCGCGGAAAATGGCGTTGACGCCGTATTTGGAAAAGCGCAGTGCGTCTTGCGCGCTGCCTCCCAACCCGTAGATGATCATGCGGCTGTTGGAGGGGGAATTACGGGCCGCTTCCATAATTTGTCCGGCGGGAGATGACAGCTTTAATACGCAGGCCTCGAATTTTTCCCGTTTCAGCCGATCGGCAGCATCGGCGCCGAGAATGGTCGTCTCGATGCCAAATTGCCGGAAGCATTCCGAAATCACGCTTCTGACGGGGTCCTTAAGTTCAATTAGTGCCGCCCGGGCGGAGGCTTTGCGGGTCAGAGGAAGCGGCACCACCGTGGTTGCCAGACTTCTTTCCATAAGCATGTGCGGCCTCAAACCCTATTCTGGCGCGGGTTTCAAAGCGTGGCAAAAGCGAAAAAGGACAAGTCCCCAGTACCAAGGTCCCATTACCCAGCCCGGAAGGGGGCATGACCAAAGGAATGACGTGCGCGGCCCGGAATGTCCCATCGTCTTGGGGAAGAATAACTTCTAGGATTCGCTCCAGCGCCGAAACAGCAAAGCCCCGTTTGTGCCCCCAAATCCAAAGGAATTCGACATGGCGTACTCGAGGTTGGCTTTGCGGGAGTGGTTGGGTACGTAGTCCAAATCGCATTCCGGATCGGGGTTTTCCAGGTTGATCGTAGGCGGCAAGACCTGGTCGCGCAGAGCAAGAATCGTGATCCCCGCCTCCAGACCGCCGGCGCCACCCAGCAGATGTCCGGTCATCGACTTGGTCGAACTCACCGGCACTTTGTAAGCGTGCTCGCCGAATGCCCGCTTGATGGCAACAGTTTCCAGCTTGTCGCCGATGTCAGTCGAAGTGCCGTGCGCGTTGATGTAGTCAACCTGCTGCGGTTGAACTCGCGCATCGTTCAGAGTGTTCTGCATCACCCGATACGCGCCATCGCCGTTTTCCGCAGGCTGGGTGATGTGGTAGGCGTCGCCGCTCATACCGTAACCCACAATTTCAGCTAAAATCCTGGCTCCGCGGCGGCGCGCCAGTTCCAGTTCCTCCAGCACCAGGATTCCCGCCCCCTCACCAATCACAAATCCATCCCGCGCCGAGTCCCACGGCCGGCTGGACTTCTCCGGCGCGTCATTGCGAGTCGAAAGCGCCCGCATGGCGCTGAATCCGCCTACCGACATGGGAGTAACGGCTGCCTCCGATCCACCCGCGATCATCGCGTCAGCGTCGCCGCGTACGATGATCTTATAAGCATCCCCAATCGAATGCGCACTCGACGTACAGGCCGTGCACGCCGCCTCATTCGGTCCTTTTGCGCCGAAACGTATGCTTACGTGCCCGGCCGCCAGATTCACGATGGAGGCAGGAATGAAGAATGGAGAGATTCGGCGTGGGCCGCCATTCAGCAGGTTCTTGTGTTCGCGCTCAATCACATCGAACCCACCGATTCCCGATCCAATGTGCACCCCGACCCGAGTGGCGTTTTCAGGGCTAACTTTTAGGCCAGAGGATTTCACTGCTTCATCCGCCGCCGCGATCGCCAGGTGGATGAAACGCCCCATTTTCTTGATTTCTTTTTTGTCGATGAACTGCAGCGGGTCAAAATTCTTAACTTCCGCCGCAATCTGACAGGCAAACTGCGAGGCATCGAATTGCGTGATGCGACAGATACCTGACCTGCCGGCCAGAAGATTCTGCCAGACTTCTTCGGTGGTATTCCCCACTCCGCAGATCAGGCCGATCCCGGTAACCACCACCCGTCGCGCCAACTACTTCCCGCCTTTCGCGTGCTTGGTGATGTAATCCACCGCATCCTGCACGGTGCGGATTTTCTCCGCGTCCTCATCGGGAATCTCGATCTCAAAGGCCTCTTCAAAGGCCATCACCAGTTCCACTGTGTCCAACGAATCCGCACCCAGATCGTCCACGAACGAGGCATTCTGCGTCACTTCGCCCTCATCCACGCCTAACTGCTCCACAATAATTTGCTTTACCTTATCGTCAACGGCTGCCATGAGTTCTCCTTGTGCTATTTTGCGTGTTTTTCGACGTAATCGATGGCGTCCTGCACCTTGAGAATTTTTTCCGCGTCTTCGTCGGCAATGCTTAAATCGAATGCTTCTTCCAGCGCCATCACCAGCTCAACCTGGTCTAAAGAATCTGCCTTTAGGTCGTCGGCAAAAGACGTGCCGGGTGTGATATCAACCTCATCCACCCCTAACTGTTCGCTGATGATCTGCCGGACCTTCTCCACCAACTCCTTTTTTGTGGCAACCGCCATGTGCCTCTGCCTCCCGATGAGCTGAAAAGGAAATGAGTAGTCTAATGGCCCGCACAAATCGGTGTAAAGGAGAGTCCCGCCGCGACAGAAGGCGAAACGCGGAGGCTCAAGCAACTGCCCACAAGCATCCTAACTGCTCAGAGTTACCGTGGTCAATCCGCCGCGCCTGCAACCTCCGTCACATGCTGACGTGTATGATGAGGTTCGCAAATTGCCAGTGCTCGGAATCGCATGCGTGCTGTCATCCAACGCGTCCGTCGCGCGCGCGTGACCGTGGAAAACGAGGTCACGGGCACGATCGACCGCGGCTTGCTCGTCCTGCTGGGCGTTTCCCGCGACGACACCGAGAAAGACGCCGATTACCTGGCCGAAAAAGTCTCTGGACTGCGCATCTTCGAAGATGAGAAGGGAAAGATGAATCTGGATGTGGCGGAGATGCACGGGGCCGTGCTGGTCGTCTCTCAATTCACGCTCTACGGAGACGTTCGCCGTGGCAGGCGTCCGTCGTTTGACGGCGCGGCGCCCCCTGAGCAGGCTCAGCAGCTCTACCAATATTTCGTCGAACGCATCCGAGCTGCAGGTCTCGCCTGTGAAACCGGCCGCTTTCAAGAAATGATGCAAGTGGAATTGGTCAACGACGGCCCCGTTACGATTTTGTTGGACTCATCCAAGGTCTTCTAGCAGTCTCGCGGTGCAAAGATTTCAATATGCGCTCCCATTCCCAGGATGATTGAGAACACGGTAGTTCAAACGCACCACACCGTCCGGAAACTTCTTGGTCGAAAGCAGTTTGAGCGGAATGGAGCGGTGTTGGGGCTTAATCAGCGGTATGCCCTCGCCGATCAAGATTGGAATCACATGGATGCTGAACTCGTCGATCTCTCCTTCGTCCAGAAACGAAGCGATGATCTCGCCACCCCCCATCATCCAAGTATCCTTGCCCGGCCGCGCCCGCAAGCTTTGTGCGAATGACTTGATCGGCTCTCTCGCCAACTCGAATCCTGGTAATAGCGACCCCTGCGGCTCTCGGGAAAACACATAGTTCTTCACCTTCGGGTCGAAACCGCCGGCCTTCATGCCCATCTCAATTGCTTTGGTGTAGGTCTTTCGCCCCCACAGGATCGTATCGATGCTCTTCATGAAAGCGCCCATTCCGTATTGTCCCTTCGGACGCGGGCGGTCCAGCCATGAGACATCTCCATCCGGGCGGGCGATGTAGCCGTCCGCGCTGATCGCAATGTACGCGATAACTTTCCTGTGCCTCTTCATATTGCGCTGTCCCCCCGAACATCGCGAAATCATACCTTAGAGGTATGCCAATTTGGCACAAACATTGACTCATGCATCGCGAAGCGATAACTTCGCGTGGTGCGCCACTCCATGCCGATGCAGGCAGTCGCTTTCGCTTTTCAAATCCCGGGCTCGCATCCCGGCGGAATGAGTTCGGTGTGGGATTTTGGGCTCTTGAGCTTTTCGGTTGTACTTATGGTGCTCAGTCTGTTGCTGCTGCAGGAGGCCAACAGAACTACAAAATGGCTTTTTCCGGAGATACCGAATCCCAACTCGGGTGAGGATTGGTCTTACTTCCTGCTGCTCGTAATGCCCTCGTTGTGGCTGATCTGGCTCGCTCTGAGCGAGCGGGAGGGCGCTAGTTTCTGGCTGGCGCTGCTCAACGATTTCTTATATCACGCCAGGTAAGCCGCCGTGGGCTTTGTGATCGCCGGAATCGTGCCGCTTGCTTTGGCGGCGTTCAAGCTCGCCAGTATTGCTGCCGCCGGTCATCCCGGCGCCGAGTATGCCAGCGGTGCGCGGCGCCCACGCATGGTCCCGATCGTCCAAGGTGTCTTCGTCTTGGCCAATGCCGCCGCCAGCGTGCTCACGCTGCTCAAAGCAATCGCCTAAATACGACCTTACCTGGGCTGACTATTAATCCTACGCGCTCACCGCCTCCGGCTTCGGTCGGCCCGCCAGTAGTTGCCGCAACACGAATTGCAGAATGCCGCCGTTGGCGTAATACTGCGCCTCCTGCGGCGTGTCGATCCTCACCAGGGCATTGAATTCCTTTGTTTTTCCGTTACTCCTCGCCTCCACTTTCACTTGGCGTCCCGGCGCGAAGTGCTCGACTACGTCGCGAACTCCGCTGATTTCAAAAACCTCTTCACCGGTCAATCCGAGAGACTGTGCATTCTCGCCGGTGAGAAACTGCAATGGCAGAATTCCCATCCCAACCAAGTTGGAACGATGGATGCGCTCGTAGCTTTCCGCCAGGACCGCCTCCACCCCGAGCAGGCGTGGCCCTTTGGCCGCCCAATCCCGCGAGGAACCGGAACCATATTCTTTTCCAGCGATGATCAGCAGCGGAACGCCTTCGCGAATGTATTTTTCCGAAGCCTCAAAGATGGTCATCTCCGCGCCATCCGGCAGGTGGCGTGTGAATCCGCCTTCGAGATTGGGAACCATTTTGTTGCGCAATCTCACATTGGCAAACGTGCCGCGCACCATCACTTCATGATTTCCCCTTCGCGAGCCATACGAATTGAAATCCGCCGGTTTCACGCCATGCTCGATCAGATACTTCCCAGCCGGGCTGTCTTTCTTGATCGAGCCCGCCGGAGAGATGTGATCGGTAGTGACGCTATCGCCCAGCACCGCCAGCACGCGAGCGTTCCGGATATCGCCAACCGATTCCGGCTTGATCTTCATTCCGTCGAAATAAGGGGCTTGGCGGATATAAGTGGAATTTGGATCCCACGCGTAGGTTTCGCCCTTGGGCACGGCCAGCGCACGCCAGCGTTCGTCGCCCTGGTAGACTTCGCCATAAGTCTTGCGGAACATGTCGGAAGAAATCGACTTGCTCATCGCTTCTTCGACTTCGCGCCGTGATGGCCACAGGTCAGCCAGATAAACCGGGCTGCCTTGCTTGTCGTTGCCGATCGCATCCTTGCGCAAATCCAGATCAATCCGCCCGGCCAAGGCGAATGCCACCACCAGCGGCGGAGACATCAGGTAATTCGCCCGCACATCGGGATTGATTCGGCCTTCGAAGTTGCGATTGCCGGAAAGCACCGACGCGACCACAAGATTGTTCTCATCGATCGCGCGCAAGACTTCTTCCGGCAGCGGTCCGGAATTCCCAATGCAAGTCGTACAACCATACCCCACGATGTGAAATTTCAGTTTCTCCAGATAACCGGTCAGGCCGGCGCGCTCGAGATAGTCACGCACCACTTTGGACCCGGGCGCCAATGAAGTTTTCACCCACCCGGGGACTTGCAGGCCACGCTCTACCGCCTTCTTCGCCAGCAGACCCGCAGCCAGCATTACCGACGGGTTTGATGTATTCGTGCAGCTCGTGATCGCAGCAATCACGACGCTGCCGTTGTGCAGATGCCCGTTTCCAGAAACTGTTTCCGCCATCTTCTCCGCCGCCTTGCCGGGTTTCATCAGTGAGGGCAAAGCCTGTTCGAATGACTGTCTCGCCTGAGAAAGCGGCACGCGGTCTTGCGGACGCTTTGGGCCGGCAAGGCTCGGTTCGACGCTTGCCAGATCAAGCGAAAGCAGCTCCGAATACTCAGCTTCCGGGGTCTTTTCTTCGTGGAATAGCCCCTGCTCACGGCAGTATGCCTCGACCAGTGTGATCTGCTCTTCTGAACGCCCTGTCAGCCGCAGGTAGCTGAGCGTTTCTTTGTCGACTGGAAAAATGCCGCAGGTTGCGCCATACTCAGGCGACATGTTGCCGATGGTGGCTCGATCGGCCAAAGGCAGCTCCGGCAAACCGGGACCGAAATACTCCACGAATTTGCCGACCACCCCGTGTTTCCTCAACATTTCGGTAATGGTCAGCACCAGATCAGTTGCAGTGGCGCCTTCCCGCAGTTTCCCGATCAGCTTTACGCCGACAACCTGCGGGATCAGCATCGAGACCGGTTGCCCCAGCATCGCCGCTTCCGCTTCGATTCCTCCGACGCCCCACCCCAGCACGCCAAGCCCGTTGATCATCGTGGTATGCGAGTCGGTTCCTACCAATGTGTCAGGGTAGGCCACGCGTTTGCCAGGTGATTCCTGCACGAAAACCACCCGCGCCAGGTACTCGAGGTTGACTTGGTGAACGATGCCGGTATCTGGCGGCACAATTGCCAGGTTGCGGAATGCTGTCTGCCCCCAGCGCAAAAATGCGTAACGCTCCTTGTTACGCAGGAATTCGAGCTCTGCATTCAGTTGTAAGGCATTCGGAGTTCCGAATTGATCAACCTGCACCGAGTGATCGATCACCAGCTCTGCCGGCTGCAGTGGATTGATCAGTGCAGCATCACCCGACAAACGCTTCATGGCGTCGCGCATGGCCGCCAGATCCACCACCGCCGGAACCCCGGTGAAGTCCTGCATCAGCACGCGGCTGGGGGTAAAGGCGATTTCTTTGTCCGGCTTCGACTGGCCGTTCCAGGAAGCCAGAGCGCGAATGTCACCTTCCGTGACATTTCGGCCATCTTCCGTGCGCAGGAGATTTTCCAGCAGAATACGCAACGAATAGGGAAGATGCTTGGTCGAGATTCCCTTTTTGTCGAGCGCGTCGATGCGGTGGATTTCGTAGTCCCGTTGCCCAACGCGCAAAGTGGAGCGGCTACCAAAACTATTCATGACTGCCTTCCTGAGAAAATAGATGCTGGAGCGTGGCAGCGCGCATCAGCGCGTCGCACCGGCTCACTACATTCTAAGCGCTTTTCTCAGCAAGCAGCGGCAGCCAACGCAAGCCTCGACGCGAATGTCGATTTTAGTCGCTTTCGAGAAAGCTGCAGAAGGCAGATTCTTACCCGCGGAGCGCCTGGAGCAGAAGCCATGCATTCAGCACCGCAATGCACACCGCTGTCACCCAGGAAAGAGACTTCAACCAGAGTGGATTCACAAATTCTCCCATCTTCGCGCGGTCACTGGTGAACATGACCAGCGGGAAAACCGCGAAGCTGAGCTGCATGCTCAAAATCACCTGGCTAAGAAGTAAAAGGTTGGCAGTGCCTCTCGCACCCCAGAATGCCGTAACCAGCACTGCCGGGGTAATGGCGAGGGCCCGCGTAATCAGCCGCCGCAGCCAGGGGCGCAGCCGGATGCTGAGAAATCCTTCCATCACCACCTGTCCGGCCAGCGTGCCAGTCAATGTGGAATTCTGGCCGGAAGCCAGCAGTGCCAGAGCAAAGACTGTGCTGGCGCCGGTCACGCCCAGCAGAGGCGAAAGAAGTTTGTAGGCATCCTGGATTTCCGCCACCTCGTGATACCCGCTTCGGCAAAACGTCGCTGCCGCAACGATCAGGATGGCAGCATTGACGAACAAGGCCAGCATAAGTGCAATCGTTGAATCGATGGTGCAGTAGCGGATGGCCTCGCGTCTGCCCTCAGAAGTGCGCTCGAACTTTCGCGTCTGCACTATAGCCGAATGCAGATAAAGATTATGCGGCATCACTGTCGCCCCCAAAATGCCGATGGCGATGTACAGCATTCCCGGATCGCGCATCACGATCTGCATCGAAGGCACAAAGAATCCTGAGAATAATCCGGCAAGGCTCGGACGAGAGAACAATATTTCGAGCCCAAAGCACACACCGATCGTGCCGATCAACGAGATTACCAGCGCCTCAAGAAAGCGAAATCCCTTCTGCTGCAGAAACAGAATCATCAGGACATCGAGCCCGGTGAGACACACGCCCCAGATCAGTGGGATGTGAAATAGCAGGTTCAAGGCAATGGCCGAGCCGATCACTTCGGCAAGATCGCAGGCGGCGATCGCAATCTCTGCAAATCCCCACAGTCCCAGCGAAACTGGCCGGCTGAAATGATCACGGCAGGCCTGAGCAAGGTCTCTTCCCGTAACCACTCCCAACTTGATAGCCAACGCCTGCAGCAGAATGGCCATGAAATTCGACAGCATGATGACCGAGAGCAGGGTGTAGTTATAGCGCGAGCCGCCCGCCAGGTCGGTGGCCCAATTGCCGGGATCCATGTAGCCAACCGCTATCAGAAATCCGGGACCCGCAAACGCCACCAGCTTGCTCAAGAAAGCCGACGTCTTCGGGACCGGCAAACTACTGTGAACCTCCGGCAGGCTGGGCTGAATCACTTCAGAGCGCCACGCCTGTCCTCCGGAATTGATCACATTAGTCGCCATCGGGACGGGACCCCACCTCAGGAACTGACGCCTTATATTAGCATGAGTATACCCTCGGATGTAAACTACAGTTAATTACCGAGGTAATTTTGCTCTGGAATGTTGTAGCTGTTAGAAAGAAGACCTGCGGTGTGAACTCCGGTCTCCCGTTACCCACACTCTTTCAGAAGCTGAATGCCCCAGGGACACCATGCCTGCATCAGTCTCCATGGTTAGAGTTTGGTCGTAATTTCTGCCCGAAACATGCAGCCGGGCGCCGGGACGAACTCCACGGTGCTCCAGAAATTCCAGCAATTGCCGGTCGCGCTCGTATATTCCGCTCACCACATACGCCTTGCCGGCTTCGGCTTCGGAAAGTAACAGCAAACCACGCCGCCGCCGGCTCGTAGGACTCTCCAGTTCGCTCAAATTGCCATGTGGACAAGCCCCTCCGCGCCCCAGCTTGCTCAGCAATTTGGATTCAAAGTCGGGCGAAACTGCATGTTCTAAACGCTCTGCCTCATCGTGGACCTTGTACCACTCCATCCCGAAAATCTCGGCCAGCATGCGTTCGATGAGATGATGCCGCAAAGTCAGCTTCCGGGCGATCTTTCGTCCTCCGGGCGTCAGTCCCACGTGCCCGTCCGCTTGCACCCGCACCAGTCCATCTTTTTTTAGCCGGCGCAGCGCCATCGTCACGGCCGGCGGCGAAACCGAAAGCCGGTGCGAAAGCGTGGCAGAAATGACCGTCTCACCCTCGCTCTCGGCCTCCAGAATAGCTTTTAGATAGTCTTCTTTGGAAACAGTAATCATCGCAACAAAATTATACGACGCATTAAGCGCAGTTAATATGACTGTGCGGCGACTGCCGTCAGCGGATAAATCGTTTCAAATCCCAACTGCCAGGTTCAAGACCGGTATGTTGCCGTCTCCACAATCAGAACTCGCCAATTGAAAATTTTCCCTTTTCCCCCTAACCTTGTCTGTCCGAATATGAAGGTCCTAGTCATCGGCGGCGGGGGACGCGAGCACGCCCTGGTGTGGAAACTGCGCCAATCCTCGCGCGTCTCCAAGCTCTATTGCGCCCCGGGAAACGGCGGCATCGCGGCCGACGCCCACTGTGTTCCCGCCGATGTTAGAAAGATCGATTCTCTCCTCGCCGTCGCCGAGCAAATCCAACCCGATCTCACCATCGTTGGTCCCGAAATGCCGCTCACCCTGGGAGTGGTCGACGAATTCTCACGGCGCGGATTGAGGGTCTTCGGTCCAACCCGGGCGGCCGCACGGCTGGAATCCAGCAAGAGTTTCGCCAAGGAGTTCATGCAGCGCTGCAATGTTCCTACGGCTCACTACGCCATTTGCAAATCGCTCGAGGACTTCCGTCACGCTTTGCCTCATTTCCACATGCCCGTTGTGCTCAAGGCTGACGGACTGGCCGCGGGTAAAGGTGTTGTCATCTGCCATAACAAGGACGAGGCGACCACCATCGCGACTGACATGCTTAGCGGAAAAATGCTGGGCAACGCCGGATTGTGCCTGGTGGTCGAAGAATGTCTCCAGGGAGAGGAAATTTCGTTCCTCGTTCTTAGCGATGGAGAACGGGTCGTGCCCCTGGTCGCTGCGCAGGATTATAAGCGGGTTGGTGATGGCGACACCGGTCCAAATACCGGTGGCATGGGCGCGTATTCCGCCAAATCCATCTTGGACGAGCAAATGCAACATTGGCTCTTGCAGCACATTGCCCGCCCCGTGGTTGCTGGCATGAAAGCCGAGGGCGCCGAGTATCGCGGCGTCCTGTATTGCGGCCTGATGATGACGGCCCGTGGTCCCATGGTATTGGAGTTTAATTGCCGCTTCGGCGATCCCGAAACCCAGGCCATCCTCATGCGCCTGGAAAACGATCTGCTCGAGGCCATGGAAGCCACCATCGAAGGCCGCGTCAGTGACGGCGATTTCCATTGGTCACCTGACGCCTCGGTTTGTGTGGTGATGGCTTCCGGCGGCTATCCCGGCGCATTCGAAGCTGGGAAAAAGATATTCGGCCTCGAGGAGGCCGGCCAAATGCCAGGGATAAAGATTTTTCACGCGGGTACGACTGCGCGTGACAATGGATACTTCACTGTGGGCGGACGCGTGCTCGGCGTAAGCGCGCGCGCACCCGATCTCGCCACTGCGGTTGACCGCGCCTATGCCGCGGTCGCCAAACTCGGTTTCGAGGGTGCGCATTATCGCAAGGACATTGCCGCAAGAGCGCTCAAAAGATAGTTTCGACAGTTGAAAGGAACTAATGAGCAAGCCACTGGTTTCTATCGTCATGGGCAGCGATTCCGACCTCGACATCATGCGCGAGGCGGCCAACGCTCTCGACGATTTCGGGATTGCCTATGAAATCGATGTCACGTCCGCCCACCGTTCCCCAGAGCGAACCGCGGAATTCGCCCGCAAAGCGGCGGATCGAGGCATCCGCGTCATCATCGCGGGTGCAGGCGGTGCGGCGCATCTGGCAGGAGTGATTGCCGCCCACACCAGCTTGCCGGTAATCGGCGTTCCCATCCCATCCACTGCGCTCAATGGGTTGGATTCCTTGCTGGCCACGGTTCAGATGCCTGCCGGGATTCCGGTCGCAACCGTTGCAATCGGCAAAGCCGGCGCCACCAACGCCGGAATCCTGGCCGCGCAAATTCTGGCTCTGGGAAGCGCCGGGCTGGCGAAGAAACTCGACGCCCACAAGGAAAAGCTGGCTAACAGCGTGGAAGAAAAATCCCGGAAATTGAAGATGACCCTCGGCGAATCCTAGCTTTCCACCGAAGTTTTGCCTGCCTAAGTACCAGCCGCCAACAGGCCAAGATTGAGGAGAACTTCATCCGGGCGCGCTACAGCTTCAGACTCTTTAAATACTCCCGGAACGGCTCGCCCAGGTCTGGGCGCTTCAAGGCAAACTCCACAGTGGCTTTGAGAAACCCTAGCTTGTCACCGGTGTCGTGCCGCTTGCCTTCATACACATAGGCATACATCTTCTCGCGTTTTAAAAGCAGCTTCATGCCGTCCGTGAGTTGGAGCTCACCTCCGGCGCCGGCTTGAATCTGCGACAGCGTTTCGAAAACTGCTGGCGTCAAGATGTAACGTCCGATGATGGCCAGGTTCGATGGGGCCTCTTCCAGCCGCGGCTTTTCCACCATATTGCGAATTTCATACAAACGCCCTCCAAATTGATCGGGCACCGGTTTTACGTCGAGCACACCGTAAGCGGAGATCGCCTTGCCTTCGACAATCTGAGTGGCCAGAACGGAGCACTGCATTTTTTCAAATACGCTGATCATCTGCTTCAGGCAGGGAGGGTTGGCGTCGATCACGTCGTCGGCGAGCAGCACCGCGAAAGGCTCGTTTCCCACCAATTCTCGCGCCGTAAGCACGGCATGACCGAGTCCGAGCGCTTCCTTCTGGCGGACATAAGCAACGTAGATCAAATCAGAAATCCGCCGGACAATTTGCAGAAGATCGGTTTTCCCCCGATCTTGCAGCATTCGCTCCAGCTCGTAACTCACGTCAAAATGATCCTCAATGGCTTGCTTCCCCCGGCCGGTGACGATGATGATCTGGTCACAACCCGCTGCTAAAGCCTCTTCTACGCCATACTGAATAATGGGCTTATCTACCAGCGGCAACATCTCCTTGGGTTGAGCTTTGGTGACGGGCAAGAAACGCGTGCCCAGCCCTGCGGCAGGAAATACAGCTTTGCGGACTCGCATGGTCATAAGGGTCTAGAATGCCTGCCGGCGCTCCAAGCCGACTGAAAATTGTACCTGTTAGCCTGAACGAATGACCAATCGGGGGAGCACGATTACTGCCCGCCCCCGAAACTGCATGTTAGAATTTTGCTGTTCAGATCCTCTTCCCGGGAGCCCAGGTTGGTCGAGTTGGCGCCATCGATTTTGTCGGCAGATTTCAGCCGCTTGTCCGAGCAAGTGCAGGCCGCTGCCAAGGGTGGCGGCACCGTCATTCATGTCGATGTCATGGACGGTCATTTCGTGCCAAATATCACCATCGGCCCTCTGGTGGTGCGTTCTTTACGGAAGGCGACCGACCTGCCTCTGGACTGCCACTTGATGATCGAAAACCCCGATCAGTACATTCCCGACTTCGCCGAAGCTGGCGCAGATTGGATTTCCGTCCACCAGGAGGCCACCCGGCATCTGAATCGAACTCTGCATCTGATTCGCAGCCACGGGCCGCGGGTCGGCGTGGTCATTAATCCGGCCACCCCGGTGGAGACTTTAACCGAAGTGCTCGATATTGTGGACTATGTGCTGGTGATGTCGGTCAATCCGGGCTTTGGCGCCCAGAAATTCCTCCCCGGCGTGGTGCACAAGATTCGCAAGCTGGCGGAGTGGCGCGCTCACCGCCGACTCAGCTATCGTATTGAAGTGGATGGCGGCATCGACTTGGAAACCGTTGGAGAGGTGGTTCGGGCGGGGGCAGAAATCCTGGTCGCGGGCAACGCTGTCTTCGGCAAAGGCGATCCAACTGCTAACGCCCGCAATTTGTTGAAGGCAGCAACCGAAGCCGCGTTGTTGAAGGTCTAGTTGCAAGTTTCGCGTTTCGGTCTTGAAACTCGAAGCCTTAAACTCGAGACTGCTTTTTGAGGTGTCATGTCACGTCGTATTCCGATTTTCGTAGTGGTCTTGGGCATGCTCTTGTTCGCGTCTGCATGCAGCAACAAGAAAGTCAATAATCCGATTGCGAACATCGATTCCAAGCAGCCCGATAAGGTGCTGTTCGATCGCGCCATGGACGCGATGAAGCACAACCGCTTCGACGTAGCCCGGCTGACCCTGCAAACGCTCATCAACACTTACCCCGACTCCGAGTACATCGCCAGGGCCAAGCTGGCCATCGCCGATTCCTGGTATGCCGAGGGCGGTTCGGCATCGCAGGCGCAAGCCGAAATCGAATACAAGGACTTCATCACTTTCTTCCCCACCATGCCGGAGGCTGCCGAGGCGCAGCTGAAAATCGCCAACATCCATTATCAGGAAATGGAGAAACCGGATCGCGATTACACCCACGCCATGCGCGCCGAGGAGGAGTACCGGCAGCTCATCAATCAGTTCCCGGATAGCAAGCTGGTTCCCGAGGCCAAGCAGCGCTTGCGCGAGGTCCAGGAAGTGATTGCCGAGCGTGAGTATCGCGTCGGCCGCTTCTACTATCTCCGTGAATCCTACCCCGCCGCCATCGCTCGCCTGCGCTCACTGGTGGACAAGTATCCGCTCTACAGCAAAGCCGACGAAGCGCTCTATCTACTGGGACAGTCCTACGAAGGCGAAATCAACATGATTCGCGCCCGTCCCAACTGCGTCGCCTTCAATAAGCCTCCCAACTGTATATACGAGCCCTTCAAGGCGCGAATGATTGAACCCTTCACCCAGGGGGCGGCCGAAGCCTATTCCCGTATTTTGACGCGCTATCCCCTGATGGACCGGGCCGACGATGCCAAGGCGCGGCTCCTCGCCCTGCACCAGCCCGTGCCCAAGCCCACCAAGGCGGCCATAGCTCAGAACAAAGCCGAGGAAGACAGCCGCAAGGCCCCCAGCACGCTGTCGAAGCTGATGAGAAATTTTGAGAAGCACCCCGGCGTCGCCGATGCGGCACACGTGGGTGAGCCGACGCTTGTAGATCCAACCCCCGTCAGTGCCAGTGACGTGGTCCAGCAGGCAGCAAAGGCCACGATGACTCCGGCCAAGAGCACGACCGATAACAATTCTCTTGCCGTCGAGATCGGAAAAGGAACGCCGCCTGCCGATCAACCGGTGCCGCGATCCGACTCCGCAGCCAATACTCCTCGCGAGGCTGCGGCGGCAGCACCTGAAGCTAACCCCTCGCCTCCAGCCGACACCAATGACCAGAATGAACTCAAGCCGAACGTCGCTGCTTCCGATGCCAACGAGCTGAAGCCCAATGCGCCGGCGGCAGACTCTCAGGCCCTGCCTCCGCCGCAACAGGTGAATGAGATTCAGACCTCTGACCAGCAAAATGCCACCGCAACCCAAACCGGAAGCGGCCAGGCCGCCGATTCGGCAGCTTCGTCCAGCAGTCAAACGACCACTGATGACGCCGATACCGCCTCAAGCAAGAAAAAGAAAAAGAAGGGCATCCATAAAATCGTTCCGTTCTGAGGCTGTTTCAGTTCCACGACACGAACGATTTACATTCCTCCACCCTCCGCCCCGAATAGCAGATGATTTGGTCACGTAATGTGACTAAAATCACAGCCGCCAAAGGGCAAGCCTAGGATAATTCCGGGCGTGCGGCAGGAGGGCCTGTGAAACACTGTGCTCTGCTTCTTCTCATTGCTCTCTTCTCAGTTGCTCCTTCAACTCTTGCACAGCAGTCGAGTGCTGCTTCGCAGTGCATTGATTGCCACAGCAAAGTCACGCCCAATATCGTTTCCGATTGTAAGCTCAGCAAGCACAGCCAGCTTGAGGTGACCTGCGTCTCCTGCCACGGGGACCAGCACACCTCGGCCAGCGACGTTGCAAAAGTAAAAATTCCCACGCCGGAAACCTGCGCTGCCTGCCATCAAACTCAGGTCGAGCAGTTTAATAAGGGCAAGCACGCGATTGCTTGGGCCGCCATGAAAGCCATGCCCACCATTCACTGGCAGCCCATGGCTATGACCGAGGGTGAGAAAGGCTGCGGCGGCTGCCACAAGATCGGCAACAAGACACCTAACGAACTTGTCGAACTGCGCCACAACGGTTCCGAATTCGGCGCCGCCCAGTGCGACGCCTGTCACACTCGCCACACGTTTTCGGTCGAGGAAGCGAAACAACCGCAGGCTTGTGAAACCTGCCACATGGGCTTCGATCATCCGCAGTGGGAAATGTATTCCGCTTCCAAGCACGGTGTTCGCCAGGATCTCAAACAACTGAAAGTCCTTCCCGCTGATGCTGCCGCGCCTACCTGCCAGACCTGTCACATGCAGAACGGCAATCACGAAGTGCGCACCGCCTGGGGTTTCCTTGCCGTCCGCTTGCCCTTGCCCGAGGACAAGCAATGGGCTGCGGACCGGGCCACCATCCTGCAAGCTCTCGGCGTTCTCGACCCCGAAGGCAAACCTACGGCGCTGGTGAACACCGTCAAAGCTGCCGATCTTGCCCGGCTCACGCAGGAAGATTGGCAACGCGAACGCGACAAGATGCTCAACACCTGTAACCAGTGCCACTCGGCTAACTTTGCCAAACAGCAACTGGAATTCGGAGATGACATGATTCGTAATGCCGATCACCTCATGGCCGAAGGCATTCGCGTCGTCGCGCAACTCTACAAGGATGGAATTTTGCCCAAGCCGGCCAACTATCCCTATGCTTTCCCTAACCTTCTCACCTTTCACGACGCCCCCACAGTCATCGAGCAGAAATTATTTGTTATGTACCTCGAGCACCGCATGCGCACCTTCCAGGGGACCTTCCATGCCAGTCCTGACTATGCTTTGTGGTACGGCTGGAGCGAAATGCAAAGAGATCTAACCGAGATCAAGGAGCTGGCGGCCGAAATGCGTGCCAGCCGAAAAGTGGTTCATGTTCAGCCTGCCAGCCAGTAGGTCTGGCCGGCTCTGATACGGCAGGAGTATTCTTGGGCGCACTGGAGGAACCATGAAAAAAGTTGCTCTGATCGTGCTGCTGGTCCCCTACGCACTCCTGTTCGCCCAGGAAACCAAGAACCCTGTTTCCTCAGTAGTGAAGGAAATCCTTCCCCGCCAGCAGAAGAATCTGGTAGCAGCGGCGGAAGAGATGCCCGCCGATAAATACGACTTTAAGCCCACGCCGCAGCAGATGAGTTTTGCCCATCTGGTCATACACGTCGCGGAATCCAACAATCATCTGTGCGCCAAAATCAGCGATTCTGCCGAACCAAAAACCGGAGAACTGAAAGAGACCGACGGCAAGGACAAACTGGTCGCCGCGCTCAAAGCCTCATTCGATTTCTGCGACACAGCGCTCGCCAAAGTCGATGATTCGAAGCTTGGCGACACTGTAGAACTGTTCGGCGGGCGCAAGGGCCCCCGTGCGGCCGCCATGTTTTTTCTGACCAACGGTTGGGCTGATCATTACAGCGCCGCTGCAATGTACCTCCGGCTCAACGGCCTCCTGCCGCCCACCGCCCAGAAAAAATAATCGTGGCTTCGCCCGGGACGTGCCTCAGCCCGCAGCTCTTTCTTGAATAAGGGGGGCTAACGGCTACTTGATCTGCACCAGGTCCCCGGCTGCGGGCGCAACCGGCGCGGGCGCGGGATGCTGCGGAGCGCGCCACGAATCGAAGATCGAAACCTGATGCACACAGGAAACCGTGCAATGCGGCGCGCATGATTTTTCCGTCAGGTATTCGCGGCGAAGATCGTGAATCGTGTAGTTCTCCAGCGGAATCGCAGGATATCCTCGCTGCTGCGAGCAATAATGCACCAGCCCGTCCTCACAAATGTACAAATAGCGGGATCCTGCGCGGCAGCGCCACTGGTTTGGCCGCCCCAGCGCGATGTTGTCCTGAAACGCATTGATGCGTGTGAAGCTTCGCTTCTCCAGCGCCTTCATCTCGTGATACACGCGCCGTTCCTCCGGCCCAAGCGGTTGCAGTTGCCCACCGCCATCGTGAATAATCCCCACGGTCGAGCTGAACCCCAGCTCCAAAGCGCGCTTCCCAATCACCAGTGCATCCTGCGGATTGCACACGCCTCCGCCCACCACGGAGTTGATGTTCACATGGAATTCCGAATACTCCGCCAGCATTTCCAGCTTCTTATCCAGCACCTTCAGACTCTTTTTCGAGACCTCGTCCGGAACGACGTTGTCAATCGAGATTTGCAGCCACTCCAGGCCGGCTCGGTTCAACCGCTGGATCCGCTCGGGCACCAGCAGGTATCCGTTGGTGATCAAGCCCGCGATCATGCCTCGCCTGCGAATGCCGCGGATGATCTCGTCCAGATCAGGATGCAGCAAAGGCTCCCCGCCGCTGATCGTGATCACCGAGGTGCCCAATTCCGCCAGCTTATCCACGCGCCGGAGCATGGTTTCGGTCGGCACTGGCTTCGAAAAATCGTCGTACTCATTGCAATACGTACATGCCAGATTGCAGCGGCGAATGGGAATAATGTGTGCCAGCAGAGGATGATCTCTCGCCAGCAAAGCGCGCATCGCCTCGCGCGCTCCGCGCACACCGCGAACTATGCCCTTCAAACCTCGGCGTAAGCTTGTGCTGGTGGACGGCATGGGGTTTCGAATCTCCCTATTAGATCACAGGCCACCACCCGCAGCGCCCCCTTTGACAGTCTGCGGCAGTTTCCTGAGGTTGAACGGTTAAAAGCCCCAGATGGTTCGTTAGGCAGATAAGCTGCTCACCATCAGCAGTGTCAGCGAGTTCGTGCCGGGGGCCTAAGACTTCGGTTATTTGACCCCAAATCGCCTGGCCCGCAAGATAGCCACATCCCCTACCAATCTGATCGGAGGTTTAGTGTGCGGAAATTCCTGAGTCCTGCTGCGGTGTTTTTTTGCATCTCGATACTCACGACAATTTGCTGTGCTCAGCCAGGCCCAACTCTGTCTGCCAGCGACGATAAAGCTGCCAACTCCACCAGCGGAAGTGCGCCGGATATAGCCCAGCCTGCGGCTAACGATGCGGCCGTGGTTGAGCAGAGTCCCGCACCTCCACAGTCGCAGCGCATGTTCGCATCCAAGGTCGGCGTCGGAGTAAAAGTGTCGCCGCTGGGTGCCGGAGTTGAGGCTGCAACGCCTGTTACTTATCACACCAATCTGCGTGTTGGCTTCAACACTTTCAGCTACAGCCGCGGCTTCACCAACGATGGGACGAACTATGCCGCCAGTCTCGACTTCCGTTCTTTTGAAACGCACTTTGACTGGTTCCCGTTTGCCGGTGGATTCCACCTCAGTCCTGGCGCGGTGCTCTATAACGGCAACCAGATCAAGGCCAATGCTTCGGTTCCAGGAAGCCAGACCTTCACCCTCGGTGGCACCAGCTACATCAGCGATCCGGCAAACCCGATTACCGGTACCGGCAAAATCGGCTTCAACAGCGTGGCTCCCACCTTCCTGCTGGGATGGGGCAACCTCGTACCCCGGAGGGAAAACAAGCACATCAGCATCCCGGTTGAAATCGGCATGATGTTCCAAGGCTCGCCCAAAGCGACGCTCAACCTTGTCGGCAACGTTTGCGATACTACCGGCGCCAACTGCCACAACGTGGCCACTGACGCCACTTTTCAGAGCAATGTCATCGCACAGCAGACCAAGCTGAACAATGACATGTCATTCTTCAAGGTCTATCCGATCCTCTCCGTAGGCTTTGGCTACAAGTTCTAACTCTGGCCGAACGTCAAAGGCCACGCGATTCGCGTGGCCTTTCTTTTACCTTGTTGTCATCCCGAGGAGTGTGAGCGACGAAGGATCTGCCGTTCTTCCTCTCCTCTCTTCGCCTGCCTGGATCGATACCCTAAAACAGATTCCACAAGAACTGGTTGTACACCTCGTGGTGATACTGCACCTCGGGAGCCTTCACAAAGGTTCCCAGTTGCCTTGGACAGCGATCGGCTGAAGCCTCTTTCAATTCCGCGTAACGATTCTTCACGTCTTCGCCCAGTAGCTTGGTGCTCCAATCGGCTTTGCGGAAATTGTCGAGGGCCGCATAAATGTTGTCCGGCAGATAACGCTGCGCTTGCCGCAGGTTCTTGATCTTTGCGGTTTCCCCTTCAAGTCCCGTCTTGAATATCGAGTGCATCACCAGGTACGGGTTCGCATCCGGGGCCACGCAGCGTACTTCCACTCGCATGCTTCTTTCGTTGCCAATCGGAATGCGCACCATCGCGCCGCGGTCCGTCGGCGATGCCTTAAGCTGGTTAGGCGCTTCAAAGTGCGGATCCAGTCTCCGGTAAGCGTTCACGCTGGCGTTCAGCAGCAGGCAGATGTCGTTGCCGTGGGTCAGAAGCCGGTCCACGAACTCCCAGCCAAACTTGCTGAGCTTCTCTTCACCTTTCGCATCCCAAAATTGGTTCTTGCCGCTCTTGCTCACGGAAACGTTGGTGTGCATACCGCTGCCGTTCACCCCGACTACCGGCTTGGGCAGGAAGGAGGCCGTGCAGCCCATCTTAGTCGCCACCTGCCGGCAGATCAGCTTATAAAGCTGGATCTGGTCCGCTGCCGCCACCACTTCGCCGTATCCATAATTGATTTCGAATTGTGAAGGCGCCACTTCGGGGTGGTCCTTCTCATTCTGGAAGCCCATCGCTCTCTGGACTTCCGCCACAGTATCGATAAACGTTCGCAACGGATCACCCGGCAGCGAATGATAGTAGCCGCCGGTATTGACGTATTCGAACTTGCCGGTTTCGTAGTAGCGGCGCTCGGCGTCCGGACCTTGAAACAGAAAGCCTTCAATCTCGTTGGCCGCATTCAGCGTGTAACCGTGCTTCTTGTGCAAGCCTTGGGCATATCCCTTCAGCACGCCGCGAATGTCGGCAGCGTAGGGCTCGCCGTTTTTATCGATAACATCGCCGAACACCAGCACCTTGCCCGGCCCAAACACATCGGCCGGGCCCCAGTAGAAAGCAGCCCAATCGATCCCCAATCGCAAGTCGCTCTCCCGCTGCGCCGTGAATCCGCGAATCGATGACCCGTCGAAGGTAAGATTGTCGTAGCTCTTGAGCAGAAACTTCTTGTCGTAATCCAGCATGTGCAGGCGGCCTTCCAGGTCGCTGAACAACACCGTCACCGCCTTGATCCGCTTTTCGCCGCTCAGGTATTCCAGCCGTTCTTCCTGAATTTTTTGCGGCGCAACCCGCGTTTGTCGCTGCTCTTTCGCATTCAGGTTCAGCTCTTCCAGTTCGTCATACGGGATAGCCAGAAAATTTCGCAGTTCGTTAGACATGAATCTCCTTACACTTTTTATTATTTGGGGCACAGCGACGAGCTTGGGGGCAGATTCTAACTACTAAGACTATCGTGTTATCTCGCATCCCTGCCAATCAAAAAAGATAATCAACCATATACAGCGAATTTATAGCTACGGTTTTGCAGCCGGCACAGCGCGGTTTATCACCTGTTCCCGCGTCCATCCCAGTGCGCGTAAGCGCCGGATGCTCAGCGCGTCATGCCGCTTGGCCAGGCGCGCACCCGCCTCATCTGCCACCAGATCGCAGTGATAAAAGGCCGGTGGAGTCCAGCCCAGCGCGCGGTACAACAGTAATTGGCGAGCCGTAGACTTCAGCAGATCAGCTCCCCGCACCACTTCGCTGATCTGCATTTCCACATCATCTACAGTGACCGCTAGCTGGTATGCTGGCACATCATCACGCCGCCAGACGATAAAATCTCCAAAATCAAGTCCCGCTACAAACCTCTGATCTCCTAAATGAAGATCAGCGAATTCGATTATTTCGCCGTCCGGTACTCGGAAGCGCCAGTTCACCCCACGCGGTTCGGAGAACTGTGAGGCATCTGTCTGGGAGCGGCAGCGCCCCGGATAAATGAGTTCGTCGTCGGCATCGTTGGGTGCACTCGCCGCCTGCGCCAGGTCTTTACGGGAACAATTGCACGGATAAATCGCTCCGCTGTCTCGCAACTGGCGCCACGCCTTTAAATGGAGTTTCCGGCGCTCGCTTTGTGAGTACGGAGCAAACGGCCCACCGCAATCCGGGCCCTCATCCCAGTGGATTCCCAGCCAGCGCAAGTCCTCGATCATCGCCCCAACAAACTCGGCTCGGGATCTTTGTGGATCCAGATCTTCGTTGCGCAAAATCAATGTCCCGGCAAATGAAGACGCTCGTTGAGCAGCCATCCAGAATGTGCGTGCGTGCCCGAGATGGAGCAGGCCAGTCGGCGAAGGCGCCAACCGGCCTCGATATTTGCTCCCACTCAGGCGCAGCATTCTACTGAAAGAGGCTAGCCTTCCAGTTTGGCATTCATGGTGATATTTGCCTTGAGCACCTTAGAAACCGGGCAGCCGCTCTTGGCGTTTTCGGCCGCTTTCTGAAAGGCGGCCGCGTCCGCCTTGGGCACTCGTCCCACCACGTCCAAGTGAACCGCCGTAATCGTCCACCCTGCGTCGAGCTTCTCCATGGTGAGTGTGGCCGAGGTCTCAATGCTTGAGGGCGTTAGATTCGCGCCGCCCAGTTGAGCAGAAAGTGCCATCGAGAAACAGGCGGCGTGCGCCGCGGCAATCAGTTCCTCGGGATTGGTTCCCGGCGTATTTTCAAATCGCGTGGTAAATGAGTAGGGCGTATTGGCCAGCACGCCGCTGGCCGAAGACACTGAGCCTTTGCCATCTTTCAGACCACCCTTCCAGATTGCGCTTGCCTTGCGTTGCATTCGCCTCTCCTATGAACTTGGGATATTGCACATTGTAGATGCGTATCAGGTAAGAATGCACTCCGGCACAGGGTAGCTGTCTGCGGCTCAAGCTTGACAAAACCCGAATTGAGGAAAAACTCTGAGGTGCTTTTGACCGTTGCCCATCGCGCGTGCACGCGTGTGCTATGCGACTCTGTCTGTCCCAAGACCGACTTCGTGATTGAGTGGAATGTTGCTGCTCCAGCAATCGGCTGTGATCAGCCACGCTCCCAGGCGCCGCCAGCTGCGGAGGTATTTGCCTTTGTCCGCCATCGTCGCCGTCCCTCGGCGAATGGTGATGCTATAGCGTCCCGTTTCGACCGCAATGTCACCCGAGGAATCAACACTCGTGGTTTCGAGGCGCAAGTCCTCATATCCTCCATCGCCGAATTCTCTCAGCACCCGTTCAATCGCCTTTGCGCCTTGAGACGGTTCCCGGTGAGGAGGCATGAATTGCGCGTCGTGTCTGAACAGCGCGGCGGCCTGATCGTAGTTGCCGGTGTTGAATGCAGTGCAGAAATCTTGAGTCAACCCACGAATTGTAGACTCCGCGTTCTGAGTCGAACCGGAGTTCGATGCACCAAAAGAGACGGCCCGGTACATCAACTGCCCTCCTGGGGGGAACAGGATTCGTGAAGCCATCCTCGGCTCGGACAAGAGCCGAACCAGCTTGCGTACTCGGCATTCTAGCGCAAATCCACCGTGCAGGTGTAAATACTTCAAGAATTTTTTCGCTGGTCGCTTTAACCGGTTTCAGCAGTATGATGTCTCGGATAAGCCCGCAGCAGGGCCCGGGCGGGAGGGAACCATGTACTTCGAACAGTTCTACCTGGGCTGTTTGGCGCACGCATCTTACCTGCTCGCCTCAAAGGGAGAGGCCGTCGTCGTTGATCCCCAACGTGACGTTGATCTCTACCTGAAGGCTGCCAAAGAGAGGGGAGTACAAATCCGCCACATTTTCGAAACCCACCTCCACGCCGATTTTGTTTCCGGTCACCGGGAATTGGCTGACCGCACCGGCGCAACCATTTATATCGGCGCACGCGCTGGCGCCACCTTTCCACATATCGATATGCACGACGGTTTCGAGCTGCGTGTCGGCAACATTCTTATTCGCACGCTTGAAACTCCAGGTCACACTCCGGAAAGTGTCTGTCTGGTGATTACCGACCTGGAGAAATCACCCGATCCGTGGGCAGTTTTGACCGGAGATACGCTTTTCATTGGCGACGTCGGACGGCCCGATCTTTCGAAAACCTGCACTCCCGTCACCCTGGCTGGCATGCTCTACGACAGCTTGCATAACAAACTTCTCAAGCTTCCGGACAACGTGCTGGTCTATCCGGCCCATGGCGCTGGTTCACTCTGCGGCCGCAACATGCGTGCGGAGCGCTCCTCCACTATCGGAACTGAGCGGCTGACCAACTACGCCTTGCAAATTCCAACCCGCGAAGATTTCATCCGCCAGTTGACCTCCAACTTGCCAACCCGCCCTGACTACTTCCTGCAAGATGCCGAGATTAACCGTTCCGGCGCCGCAGCGCTAGCCGACTTGCCCCCACTGCAGCCACTATCTTCCGCAGAGCTCAGCGCTCTCTTACACGATGACGTGATTGCCCTTGATGTGCGTTCGGGCGAGGAGTTTGCCTCGGCGCACGTACCCGGTTCCATCAACATTGCTCTCTCCGGACAGTTCGCCTCCTGGGCAGGGACATTGCTGGGACTCTCCTCTCATCCCGTGCTGATCGCAGACTCGCCAGAACAGCTCGAAGAAGCCCGCATGCGCCTGGCTCGCGTCGGCGTTGAGGAGCTGCGCGGCTATCTCCAAGGCGGCACTACAGCATGGAAGAACGCCGGCCTGCCGCTCGCCGAGGTGCCCCAGATCACTGTTCAGGCTCTCGAGGAGCGCCTGCACTCACGCCAAACTGGCGTCCTCGACGTCCGCCGTGAACCCGAGTGGCAGGCGGGTCATCTCGAAGGTGCGGACTGGTGGCCGCTCGATAACTTTAAGGTTTCACCGCCCGAAATCAATCGCAGCGCGCCCCTCGCAGTTCATTGTAAGAGCGGATACCGCAGCATGACCGCCTGTAGTCTTTTGCAGCGCGCTGGCTTCAACAACGTCACCAACGTCGTGGGTGGGTTTGATGCCTGGCTCGCAGCCAAGCTCCCCGTCGAGAGCGGCAGTCCCGTGGAAGTCTAGCTCCGCCGCCCCGGATGAAACCATCCCAGACCGCAGCCCCTAGCTCAATTTCCATGCAGCACGTAACCTGGTTGCAGCGGCAGCTTGTTATCTACTCGCACCACCGTCACTCCGCCTGTAATCGCATAAACATCCACCAGCCCCACTGCCCCGGGCGCCGATTCCACTTTCTTGACCACGGCTTCATCACTATCAACGATTATGACTGCCGGGTGGTTCTGGCGGTTGTGGTTTGCGGCGGTAATCAGGCTGCTCACGTCTTCCTTCGGCATCTCATAAATCTTCTGCAATACCAGTTTCATTTCTGGAGAGCCAGGATCGCGAATCACCAACGTCACCGGTTTGCCATCCTGCCAGTGATTCGTCTGCCCTTTGCAAATTTTCACCAGGTCCGGCAAGCTGACTCCGTCTACGTGATTCTCTTTATTTGAAATCAACGCGATGTCCTTGGCCGCCGCCACTGCCGTCCAGCTTGCCACCAGCAGTGCGAACGCCGCAATACGACACGTCCTCACTTTTCCTCCCCAACTGGATCCGTATGCTGATTGTCCCCGAACTGCGCAACCGGCTCAATGATCGGAAGGATAATGTACCAGTAGAGACAACACGCAATCGCGCCTCAGAATCGCAAACTTAAGGTGCCGGTGACTCCGTTCCCACGCATCTCCTGCTTTCCCAGCCCTGTTGCGAGACAATGCGTATGATGCACCTCCCCATCCGCACAATCAGACTCACCTGCTGGCTGGGGGTTGTTTTGCTCTTCCGCTGCCTTTCTGATTCGCAAACTTCTCCTTCACCCGCTCCCGCCATCAATCACTTTTACAAGCTCGAAATCACGGTGACCGATGAAAACGGAGTCGCAGTTCCCTCCGCGTTTGTTGAACTGAACTCCTCTCCGTCAGCCGTTTCCCTCCGCTGCCAGACCGATTTCGCCGGACGATGTGACTTCGCCAACCTTCCTCCCCAGAGCTTTCAACTTCGGATCGAAAAACAGGGTTTCTACACCACCCTCCTTCCCGAATTGCAGCCTCAAAACACCGGCCATGTCGACGTGACCCTCTCTCATCAGCGGGAAGTTCACGAGGTCGTCAATGTGCAGGAGCCCGCCCCTGAAATCAATCCAGCACAGATCGCTGCAAAAGACAGCCTCACCGGTATGGACATCATCGACCTGCCCTATCCCGGCACCAATGACTATCGCAACGTTCTTAACTTCATTCCCGGAGTCATCCAGGACAGCTCGGGGCAGCCCCACGTCGCCGGTTCCGATACTCATCAAACCCTCACCCTCCTCGATGGTTTCAATGCCACTCAACCCGCCAACGGCCTTCTGCTGGTTCGCGTCAGCACTGACGCATTTCGCTCCATTGAAGTCGAGCCCAGCCGCGAACCCGCGGAATTCGGAAAAGGTTCCGCCGGCGTCCTTAATTTGAATACCGGAATCGGCGACGACCACTTCCGCCAGATCGCCACCGACTTCATCCCCTCGGTTCAGGACAAGAAAGGTTTGGCATGGGATCAGTGGACTCCGCGTTTCACCTTCTCCGGTCCAATCGTCAAGGGCAAGGCTTGGTTCTTCGATGGATTGGAAGGCGAGTACGACAATATCATCGTCACCCAACTCCCTAACGGTCAGGACACCGATCATTACTGGCGGGCGGGAAATCTGGCAAAGGCCCAGGCCAATCTCACTTCTCGCAACATTCTCACCACAAGTTTCCTCTATAACTATCTCGACGACGAATACGCGGGGCTTTCGCTATTTAGTCCTGCATCCGCCAACCCCACCGACGCAGAATCGGTTTACATCGCCACTTTGAAGGACCAACATTACTTCGCCGGCGGCGAACTGCTCGAAACCGGTTTCAATTTTGATCAATATAATGTTCAGTTAACCCCGCACGGCGCTGCCCCATACTTCATCACCACAACCACCGCCGGAGGAACCTATTACCTCGACGATACGACCCAGGCTCGCCGCTTCCAGTTTTTGTCCAACCTTTATCTTCCGCCTCGTCACTGGCACGGCAATCACGATGTAAAACTGGGCATAGACCTCGACCGCATCGACTATGATGCCGAGTTTTTCCGCCGACCGATCTCCTTCTGGCCAGGCATAACCGCGCCCGGCAACGGTGCCTGTCCTACCGCGGCGAACGGAACCCCGATTTCTCCCTCGCCCTGCATCCGCTACTCATTGTTTTCTGGTGGCAGCTACTCCACGACTTTCAATTCCGAGGCCAGCGCCTACGTCGAAGACCGCTGGTCCCTCAGCAACCGTCTGCTCATCGAGCCCGGTCTGCGCTTGGATTGGGACCAGATCGTCCGTTCTCCGCTGATTTCCCCGCGTCTCGCCGGCACTTATGTCCTCGATAACTCCGGCAATACCAAGATCTCCGCCGGCATCGGAACTATCTACGACGCTACCCAGATCATTCTGATCGCGCGCCCCTACGCCGGCGAAAGACTGGATTATTTCTTTGTGAACCAACAGGGAGCACCGATCACCGTTCCCACTCAGGTGCTAACCACATTCTCCGTCAACCGCAACACCCTCCAAGCCCCCCGCTTTCTCAACTGGAGTGGAGCGCTCGAACGAAAATTGCCCAAAGCTATCTTCCTTAAAGCCGAGTACATGCAGCGCGAAGGTACGCACGATTTCGTCTACAACACTGTGAACAATCTGCCCGGCGGCAACTTCATTCTTCAAAACACACGCGATGATCACTATCGCTCCTTTCAGGTCACCCTGCGCCACAGCTTCGGCCAGTACTATCTCATTAGCGGTTCTTACACTCGTTCCAGTGCGCGCTCCAATCAAGTGCTCAACTTCAACGTCGATAGTCCTTTTCTTAGTCCGCAACTGCCCGGACCGTTCCCTTGGGACGCCCCCAATCGTTTCCTTTCCTGGGGCTATCTTCCGTTTTTCAGCTTGCCCATCATTCACCACCTCGATCTCGCCTATTCAGCCGAAGCCCGCAACGGATTTCCTTTCGACGTTTACAACGATCTTCAGCAGTTGGTCGAACCTCCGGGTTCGCAGCGTTTTCCAACCTATTTCACCTTGAACCTGCATCTCGAAAAGCGCTTTCGCGCCTTAGGTTATTATTGGGCGCTGCGCGGAGGGTTCGATAACATCACCGGCAATCTCGATCCCATCTTTGTCAACGGTGACATTAACTCACCCCAATTCCTTACCTTCAGCGGTTATGGGCATCGCTCCTTCACCTCGCGCATCCGCTTCTTGGGAAAAAACTGAGTTCTATCGAAATTTGACGGCTTAGGGTGGAAACTTCAAAATCACTCTGGCGCTAGGCTGCTCATCTTGAGAGGCCCTGCTTTGCCATTACGCATATTGGTTCAGTAAAAATCCACGAGGGACCTGCTGAATCAGATTTCTTCGGGAGTGTGCTATGAATCCAAAGGTCACAGTCATCGGGGCGGGGCGCATGGGATCCGCTCTCGCAGCCGCGCTCTATAAGAGAGGATCCGATACAACCGTATGGAATCGTACTTCGTCCAAGACGGAATCTTTGTCCCGGCTCGGTCTACGCGTCGCACCAAGCTTGCGGGAAGCGGTTGGCAACGCTGAAATCGTCATCGTCAGCCTCAGCAACTACGAGGCGGCGAACCACCTGCTACGACAGCCAGCCATTGAGTCCGCGCTTCGCGGCAAAGTGCTTGTGCAATTAAGCAGCGGAACTCCCGATGAAGCCAGGGAGATGGAATCCTGGGCTCGACCACGCGGAATTGACTACCTCGATGGGGCGATCCTGGGCTATCCGGTCGATATCGGGAAGCCGCAAGCCACGGTCCTCTATTCGGGTCCAGATGAGCTCTTCAAGCGCGTGAAGCCGGTTCTGCTTGCCTTTGGTGACAATACAATGTTTGTTGGAAAGGAAATCGGCAACGCTTCTGCAACCGATATTGCCAGTCTTTCCTTTGCCATGGGAACGATATTGGGATTCCTTCATGGGTACGTTGTCTATGAAGCCGAGAATCTTCCCGCAAGCGGATATCTGCCGATCGTCAAGCAATTGATGCCGGCCATGGAGGCGGCACTCGCCGATCTTTGCAACAAGATTCAAAGCAAAGACTACGCGAACACGCAGGCCACGCTTGAAACCTGGGCGGTAGCGCCTCGGGAACTCATTGCTTGGTGCGAGAAACATCGCGTCAATCACACCTTTGCTGACCCACAACTTCGGCTCATCGAACAGGCCGTCAAGGCCGGCAAAGGCCAAATGGATATCGCTTATCTTTACGAGGTTCTCAAACAAGGCGTAGACTGATCGGAAATTGGATCGGTGAATCCCGGCGTCTACATTCGTCATCTTTAATTTCCGGAGGAAGAAGCGCTATGGCCCATGAATTACCTGCCTTGCCCTACGACTACTCAGCCCTCGAACCTACCATCGACACCCAGACCATGAAGCTGCACCACGATATGCATCACGGCGCCTATGTAAAAAACCTGAATGCAGCGTTGGAAAAATATCCCAATCTTCAATCGAAGAAGGTCGAAGAATTGTTGCGCGACCTCAACGCCATACCGGAGGACATTCGCACCACCGTGCGCAACAATGGCGGCGGACACATGAATCACTCGATGTACTGGAAAATCATGAAGCCCAAGGGCGGCGGCGAGCCCTCCGGCCCCATCGCCGAGGTCATCAAGAAATCCTTCGGCAGCTTCAAAGACTTTCAGACCAAATTCAACGATACCGGCGCCAAGCAGTTTGGCAGCGGTTGGGTTTGGCTGGTGGGCAAGTCGAATGGCGATTTCCAGGTCATCAGCACGGCGAATCAGGACAATCCCATTTCCCAAGGCTTGTTCCCGATTATGGGCAATGACGTGTGGGAGCACGCATACTATCTGAAGTATCAGAACCGTCGTCCGGAATATCTGGCGGCGTGGTGGAATGTCGTTAACTGGGACGAAATCAATCAGCGGTTGGAAACTTTCAGGGCTCATCATGAGCCAGCCATGGCCCACCGCTAACAGCTCCGCAAGCAGGCCCCGGCCGTAAGCCGGGGCTTGTGCTCATCCTTGAGTTCACCGTGAACACGGAACCTATCTTCTGCCCACGGTCTCCCCTCTTTGCATAATCTGTGCTCGCCTTGTGGAAACTCCATCCTCGTTCATGCGAACATCTTCCACTTCACGCCTGACGCAACCAGAACCTTTCGATCTAGCGCGCCGTTCATCAAACATCAGCAGCATTGGTGTTTGGTTTTTCGTTGTTGCAAAAACCCGCAGCTCACTTTTCCTCATTTGCACCAAAAATTTGGAATTGACCCGCTTTTGACTCAAGAGTAAATTCGCGTCACCTTTAGAGACAATTCCAGCCGGAAGAACTGCCTCAGTCTTTCGCGTAAGGGTTGGGGCGAGAAAATCGAGAATCGAAAATCAGGACAATAGGCTCTCCCTCCCCCAAGGGTGAACGCTGTGAATACGACTGCTGCTTGGAACATTTATCGCACACGCTTCCTGATCAAGGCGCGACAGCTCACCGAGCCGCTGGCCTTCGTGGATCCACTCGGACGCGAACAACGCGGGCAACCCGGCGATTATTTGATTGAGTCTTCTGATGGCCGCCGCAGTATTCAGCGCCGCGAAATTTTCGAAGACATTTATGTCGCCATGGGTCCTGCGGATGAGACTTGGCCGGCTTGTCAGCGCCGCGCTGGACCTTTGGCGCCACTTTCCCCGCGCATCACCGGTCCCCCGCGAGCCACCGCTTGAGTGGGATTCTCCTTCGCGGTTTTCGAAGGGTGGGAATTACTCAAATGTGGAAAACTTCATTTTGGGTCAGGTGTCTCTGCCTTTGCTTGCTTTCATATACAATATATAGTGATAAATACTTGACAGACCCAACATACGGGAGTACTGTAACCATCCCATGGAGCTTAAACGCCTCTAAAAAAAGATGCGTTTAAGCTAGAAAACAAGGGGCGTGCCTTGGCGAGGTGACCTGGTGCCGCTCTCTCAAGGGAACAACGTCGCTGGCCCGACGGAGGGGACCCGCTCCTCACGCCTGAGACCTGAGACCTAAACAGTGCGGTGGCCGTTCCACGGCTCCGGCGTCGCCGGACTCCCCCCGTGCGAACGACATACAGCTTTGAAATTATTCACCGCAAGATGCAGCATCCTTGTCTGCGGAATACTGAGAACTGGGATCCGAAAGCTTTAGAAATGGTAGTCGCGACTGATTCCGAGCTGTAGGAGAAAAAATAATGTCGGAAATCACCGAAAAGCGAGCCCCAAGCGCCACCGCCGTTGCCTCAACTGCGTCGAAGAAAGCTCCTGGCCTTACCTTCCGCCGCTTCTTCACCAAGCCGGGTGTCTCTCCCTACGACGAACTTGAGTGGGAGCGCAGGACCGCTCAGATCACCGACGCGCACGGCAACGTGATCTTCGAGCAGAAGGAGGTCGAGGTTCCCAAGGACTGGTCGATGACTGCCACCAACATCGTGGCCAGCAAGTATCTGCACGGCACGATCGGCACACCCGAGCGCGAGACCGGCGTGCGCCAACTAGTCAGCCGCGTCGCAGAAACTATCCGTGACTGGGGGCTCGCCCAGGGCTACTTCAACACTCCCGAAGACGGCGCCATTTTTCACGATGAACTGGCCCACATTCTTCTTCGCCAGTATGCCGCTTTCAACTCGCCTGTTTGGTTCAATGTGGGATGCGACCGCATCGAGCGCAATTCCGACGCTACCAACTGGCACTGGAATCACGCTCTTGGCCGCGTCGAATTCAGTGTCACCGGCTACAAAACGCCCCAGTGCTCGGCTTGCTTCATTAACTCGGTCAAAGACTCGCTCGATTCCATCCTTACTCTGGCCAAGACTGAGGGCATGCTGTTCAAGTGGGGATCAGGCACTGGCACGAATCTCTCTTCGCTGCGCTCGTCCACGGAAACTTTGAGCGGCGGCGGCATCGCCAGCGGCCCGCTCAGTTTCATGAAGGGTTTCGACGCCTTTGCCGGTGTCATCAAGTCCGGCGGCAAAACCCGCCGCGCCGCCAAAATGGTCATCCTTAATATTGACCATCCTGACATTGTGGACTTCATCGAGTGCAAATCGAAGGAAGAAGCCAAAGCTCACGCCTTGGTCGCCATGGGCTACGACGGATCTCATCCCGACTCCGACGCTTACAGCTCCATCTTCTTTCAGAACGCCAACAACTCGGTGCGCGTAACCGACGACTTCATGTACGCCGTCATGCGCGACACCGATTTCACTACCCGTGCCGTGAAAGATGGCCGGCCTATGAAAACTTACAAGGCCAAAGATCTGCTCTACAAAATCGCCGACGCTACCTGGCATTGCGGCGATCCCGGCATGCAATTCGACACCACGGTCAATCGCTGGCACACTTCGAAGAACACCGCCCGCATTAACGCGTCAAATCCCTGTTCCGAATACATGTTCCTCGACGATTCAGCCTGCAACCTCGCCAGCTTGAATCTGCTGAAGTTCGCGCCCAATGGGACGTTTGATGTCGAGGCTTATCGCCATGCTGTCGACGTTGTCATAACCGCGCAGGAAATTCTGGTCGACAATGCCGGCTATCCGACTGAGATGATCGCCAGGAACTCCCACGACTATCGTCCGCTCGGCCTCGGCTACGCCAATCTCGGCGCGCTGCTCATGGCTGCCGGGCTTCCCTACGACTCCGACGCCGGCCGCGACTACGCCGCCTGCGTCACCGCCATCATGTGCGGCGAAGCCTATTTGCAGTCATCAAAAATTGCTGAGCTCTGCCCATCCCTCGTCCCCGCGACCGAGGCCACTCAGAAAACCTTGGCCGACACCAACCTTGGTGCGGAGCGGGCGCCCTCGCCCGCTATGCCCGGCGGCGCCTGCCCTGGTTGGTACATCAATCGCGAGCCGTTCCTCGACGTGATCCGCATGCACCGCGCCTCTGTCAACAACATTAACAAGAACAACGTTCCCGCTTCGCTCTACGAATCGTCCAAGGCCTGCTGGGACGAAGCCCTCGCCCACGGCGAGAAGTTCGGCTATCGCAACTCCCAAGTCACCGTGCTCGCTCCCACCGGCACTATCGGTTTCATGATGGACTGCGATACAACTGGAGTGGAGCCGGATTTGGCGCTGGTGAAGTACAAAAAGCTGGTGGGCGGAGGCATGATCAAGATCGTGAACAACACCGTGCCCACGGCGTTGTTCAAGCTGGGCTACTCGCACGATGAAGCGGACAAAATCGTCAGCTACATCGATGCGACCGGCACGATCGAGGGCGCGCCGCACATCCAGGACGAGCATCTCGCCGTTTTTGATTGTTCGTTCAAGCCGGCCAAGGGCACGCGTTCCATCCACTACATGGGGCATCTGAAAATGATGGCGGCGACGCAGCCGTTCATCTCAGGTGCGATCTCGAAGACCGTAAACCTGCCGGAGTCGGCCTCGGTGGAAGAAATTATGGAGGCATACATCCAGGCGTGGAAGCTGGGATTAAAAGCCGTGGCGATTTATCGCGACGGTTGCAAGAAATCGCAGCCGCTCAGCGCGGCAGGGACGAAAACCGCAGCTCCCGCGGGCGAGGGCGCCCGCGCCACACAGGCGGTGGAAGCCGAAGACCTCAATGCGCCGCCAAAAGCCGTGCGGCACCGCTTGCAGGACGAACGCGCTTCGGTAACGCACAAATTCAACGTCGGTGGACACGAAGGTTACATCACCGTCGGACTCTATCCCGACGGCCAGCCCGGGGAAATCTTCATCACCATGGCTAAAGAAGGCTCGACCGTCAGCGGCCTCATGGACAGCTTCGCCTGCGCCGTCTCCATCGCGTTGCAACACGGCGTGCCGCTCAAGCTGCTGTGTGAAAAATTCGAGCACACCCGCTTCGAGCCCAGCGGCTGGTCGAACAATCCGGAGATCGGTTTCGCCAAGTCGATCATGGATTACATTTTCCGCTGGCTGCATCTGCGCTTCCTCACCGGACAGCAGCAGTTGCTGTTCGAGCATCTGAGACCGAAGATGTCAGTGGCCAGTGGGCAGTTGCCAGAAAGCACGGAGGTGAGTGGTTCTCCGCTGACCACGGAGCACCGGCCACCGGCTGCGGGGACGATTCATGCCGCCGATGCCCTCGCCGGAATTGTTGACCTGGGCGACGCTCCGACTTGCAGCTTCTGCGGATCGATTATGACTCGCAATGGAAGCTGTTATCGCTGCATGAGCTGCGGGAGCACGAGCGGGTGCAGCTAAAATTGAGGTAAGGGGCAGTGTTATGAGGAGCGGCAAGTTGTTTATTGAACGGCGGCCGGCGGCGAACGATTACGCGATTCGGAGGCCCGGAGCACAGAGGATCAGTGATCACGAGCCTACGCAGGCGGAAGCCATCGAAAGGGCGAGAGAGATGGATCCTAGTGCTGCCATTCTCGTATCGCGCGTCCGCTATACCGACCGAGGCCAACCGGACAAGTGGCGCAGGCCTTAGATCAGTAGCGTGGCTCATGCGATTGGCGCAAGGGAATACGGGTCGAGTTTTTGCGGTAAGGGCATGGCTTTAGCCATGCCGCAACCGAAATCAGGCTTCGACGGCTTAGCCGCCGACGAGGGTCTTGGATAGAATCCCGGCTACCGGTGGTATACTGAACAAGGCTAGCCAGTAATGGCAGTCCGTCCGTCATAGGGGTCCTCCCCCTTGGCGGGAAGTTAAAGGTCAACCCTTTACTGAAAGGAACATATGAAACCCTCCGCTCGTTTCGTTCTGCCTGTTGTATCCTTCCGTCACGTCGAAACCCCTTTTCTGAAGCAAGGGTATCGGGACTATGTCGCTGTTCTCGACATTCGAAACCTGCCTGATCTAAGCGGGTGGCGCAAGATCAACGTACGAGATCCGAAGCTTTCCGGTGCCGTGCCCAGAGCCATAAGGGAGAGTGTTCACGACAATCCCGAACTGTTCGTGTTTCTGAACCGCGGAATAGTACTGGCCGTTCATTCCGTGTCATTCAGCAATCAGAACAACCAACTCACGTTGACTTTAGCGGACCCCAACCTCCATGGTCTCCTAGACGGAGGACATACATACAACATCTTGCTTGAGGAGCGCGACACCCTCCAAGACCCGCAGTATGTAAAGCTCGAAATCTTGGAAGGGTTCAAGCAGGAAGAAATCCCCACTCTGGTCGATGCACGGAACACTTCGAACCAAGTGCGTGACCAGAGCCTAATGAACCTCCAAGGCGAATTTGAGAAACTTAAGAAAGCGCTGGCGCTGCAGCACTATTCGGGCCTAATCGCTTACAAGGAGCACGAACTGCTGGACGATGGAGGCTCAAAACCGATCGATGTCCGCGAGGTAATCGCGATTCTCACATGCTTCGACCGCGCTAACTTCAGCGACCGCGTACATCCGATTAATGCTTATCGTTCAAAGTCCGCATGCCTCCAGCATTTCTCGGATCACAAAGCTGACTACGAGAAAATCTACCCACTCGCTGCGGATGCTCTTGAACTCTATGATCATGTCCAGGTGCTCCTACCCGACCTGTACAACAAGGTGCGTGGTAAGAGCGGGGAGGTTGCGGGCGGGAAGTTCGGGAAACTTACCGGCGTTACGACCTACGATGGCAACCGTAAGGCCAAGCTGCTCTTCATCGCCGAGGAGTCCAAGTACGGCGTGCCCGCTGGTTTTGTGTATCCGGTCCTTGCAGCATTCCGTGCCCTCCTCGAGGAAAAGAGCGGCCGCTATGCCTGGGGGAAGGGGGTTGATCCCCTTACCTTGCTGAAGGGCCAACTTGGCGAGACGCTCGCGGACACTATAGGTAACTTCGCTCTTGACGCCCGCAATCCGTCGAAGACAGGTAAGTCCCCGCTGGTTTGGCAGGCTTGCTACCAGGCGGCTCAAGTGGCTTACTTAAGCCGCTCATAGGCGGATCATCAACCTGTTGGGGCTGCTCGGCTCAAGGCCGGGCAGCCCCAAGACGGAGCCACATGCCGGAGCAGCAAGCAAAGAGGTTACCGAGCGACATCGAGTCACTGCTCGCCGTGGCCATTCGCGACGCGATTTGGTTTAAACCGCAGGTGCAGACTTTCTTTAAGCAAGCGGGGGTTCCTCCCGTCATCCTTCGCGAAGTGCAACAACTATATAAGCAGGGCAAGCAGACCATTCCTGTCGTCCAGCACGTTCTCTCAGGACTAGAAGTATTCGGCGACGAGGGCCTGACTATTGCGCGACGGATGCTTACGTCGCTGCACAACTGGAAGGCTTTCAGTTCGCTACCTGCAGAACAACAGCCGAAAGCACGGAAAGCAGTGGCCGAGCTACGAAAAGCATGTGAATCCTTCTACGCGCAGATGGAGTATGAGGATAGGAAACGGCGCGAAGCCCAGCAACAGAGAATGCACGAGGAGCGGCTCAACAGAGGGCGAATCAAGCCACTGGACCACGCTCGCCTAGAGGCGTTCCGAGAGCAGTTTCAGGAAATTTATCCAATGGCAGATTCAAACGAGCGAGGCACGCGCTTCGAGAAGTTCATGAACGAGGTGTTTGACTATTACAGCCAGCGCTCGGAAAGGCCGTTCCGCAGGGTTGGCGAGCAACTCGACGGTCTATTTGTATTCGACAATCACCCCTATTACGTGGAAATCCGCTGGAAGAAGAAAAAGGCCACAGCGGCTGATGTATCCGTGCTCCGCGACAGGGCCAAGGCGGGATTCGGCGGCGACACAAAGGCACTTTTTCTCTCATTTGAAGGTTTTTCCCCCGAGTGTCTTCAGGAACTCGAAGGCCGGACAGATGAACGCGTGATCCTCATGGACGGGGGCGATTTGATGGTAGTTCTGCAGGGGACCATGGGTTTCGACGTTCTGCTGGCGGAGAAGCAATTACATCTGTCACGCACGAAGAAGCCCTATGTGAGTGCATACGAGATTCTCAGGAGCAGAGCCGAGCGGACCGGCAGTGAATAATCGCGGACAGGAGTGTCCGCCCCAAACGCCTACTGTTTCTCCATCACCGCGTTCAGCTCCACGTCGGAACCGGCCTGGACGGTGATGTCGCGGGACTAGTCTTTGTATCCGGAAGAAGTCACGCGGACGGTGTGTTTGCCGGGCGAGAGCGTCGTGGTGATTGCGCCGCATCGGCGCGTTCTCTAGATTCTGGCGACCTTTCGGCACGGCTGAAGCCGTGCCCTTCCATGAATCGGCATTGGGTCCTTCTGAAGGTCGACCGGATGGCCCATCCAAGCCGATTTTGCTTGGGTGGGGAAGTTCAACGAGTGGAGCACAATGATGGAGTGCCCACCCGCTCACGGCGTCTTGCGGTCCAGTGCGATTAGATCTCGACCGCACCAGCTTCGTCCGTCAGGTAATGCCGGAAGCTGCTCCATGGCCAATCTGTGATCCGGCCCAGTGGTAGTTGCGCCGCATCGGCGCCTGGTCCAGAGTTTTCGCGGGTTTTCGGCACCCTTCGACTCCCCTTCGTCCCGCCGCTCCTCAGGGTCGCTCAGGGCAGGCTCCCGAAGCCGTGCCCTTCTACGGATCGGCAGCAGATTGTGCTGAGGTCGGGAAAAACCCCCACCCTAACGTCACAAAGAACGCTCCGTTAGGATGGGGCACCCGGCGTGATCCGAATCAGCGGTGGTTGCGCCGCATCGGCGCGTGGTCCGAGTGCTCGTTGGTTATCGGCACGGCTGAAGCCGTGCCCTTCCACGTAGTCCCGGGTGGCCCATCCAAGCCCATTTTGCGCGGGTGGGGAGGTTCGAGTGGAGGACAGCAACGAAATCCCCAACTCTCTCGGCGTCCTGCGGTCCGCTGTGATTCGATCTCGACCACACCA
>DASPRY010000170.1:0-69858 GCA_035624215.1 Terriglobales bacterium | reverse complement strand
CATAGCAACCATTTCCGCGCTCAGGGGCGGGGATTTTGCTGGGGACCTTGCTTGTTACGCTGCGCGCTTAAAGAGCGCCTTAGATTACTAAGGTACAGTGACCCTGGTAATCTTGCCGCCTCCGCATTCTTCACCCATACTCGCTTCACCTACCACAGAACCTGGGAGACGGGGTTGGGAGCGGAGATTAGGATCACCGTTGCCGACCCCGAATTTTCTTGCCCAAGTTAGCTTTGCCTAACAACAAGCAGTGCCTGACGGGGATGTCATCTCGATGCGCCGTGCGCGCGAGGGATCCCAGCGCTTCTTGGGCGAAGCCACCCAAGTTCCCGAGTAGTCAACAAAGTCCCGCCCACAGTGCGTCCTGCACAGGCGAGAATTCCTTAGAATCGCGGTAATGCCTACTAGGAGATTCAGCGAATGAAAAGATTTCTGCTTGCCGGAGTAATTGGGTGCCTGACAGCTCTTTCACTAGCGTCGCCGGAGATTGCAACCAAGGCTGGGAAACGGGTGCAGGCTGCGGCCGACGTGTTAAGCGAGATCCAGGCCGCACCGGATCAGGGCATACCCGAAACCGTGCTGGGGTCCGCCGAGTGTGTCGCCGTCGTGCCAGCCATGCTGAACGGCGGCTTTGTCGTAGCCGCTCGCTATGGACGTGGCGTGGCAAGTTGCCGAACGCCTCAAGGCTGGAGTACACCGGCTTTCTTCCTGATTGAGGGCGGAAGCTTCGGGTTCCAGATCGGAGGTCAAGCGGTAGATGTGGTGATGTTGATCATGAACAATGAGGGAATGCGCAATCTGCTTTCCAGCAAGTTTAAGCTTGGCGGCGACGCCAGCGTCGCGGCCGGGCCGGTGGGACGTGCGGCGGCAGCGGGCACGGATTGGAAGCTGCGCGCCCAAATCCTGAGCTACTCCCGGGCCCGTGGCGTATTTGCGGGAGTTGCGCTGGATGGGGCGTTGGTCAAGCAAGACAAGGATAGTACCCGGGAATTCTATGGCCACATGGTCAGCCCGCAAGCCTCATTGCAAGGACTGGTGCCCAGCCCTCAAGCGGCTTACCCGTTTCTGGCGAGTCTAGCGAAGTGGGCAACGGAGGCCGCGAAGAAGTAGCCCTTGGACCCCTCATGAAATCTGGACAACATCCGAAGTAACGTTTGTGGAAAGCTTACTACCGCGCATACTGGGGTTCGCGAACCATGGTGTACGTGGCCCCATCACAAACTTCAAATAGAACCCATCAGCGGGGTGGCCCTCGCGTGCGGTTCCCAGAAACCACTCCTGCCGTACTTCGGTTTTCTGACGGAGGACGCGTGCCCGGCAGCTTGCAACTGGTCTCGGTTACCGGCGGATTGCTGAGCTTGTCACAACCGGTGAGAGCGCAATCATTGGTTCGACTAATGTTCATAGCGCCAACCGGATCGGTCCTGGGCACGGCAAAGATGCTGAACCCGGTAAACTGGAGTCTCCAGCCTTTCTGCTTCGTCGGCTTGTGTGAGGATGATTATTCGAAGCTGAAAGCTGCCATTCAGTCATCGCTTGAGAAAGCGGCGCGCGAAGATCGGCAGAGCCGTCGTGACTACGAGCGCATAGAAAAATCCAGGCCCTGGTAAGTGGTGTGAATGCTGTGGCCGAATCCCTCTTTACCTCCGATGTAAAATAAAAGCTCTTAGCTTTTTCCGGAAAGGCAATGCTGTCGAAGTGCGCCAATCCGAACTGCCCGAATGGTTTTCTTTTCTTTCGAACCGGCAAGTTATTTCGCTGGGATGGATGGGAAATCAGCCAATATCCCCAATCGGTGAACGTTAATCATGGCAAACCCGTGGGGAGACCGGAGTTCTTCTGGCTTTGCGAGGATTGCTCCTCCCACATGACAGTGGTCTTTCGGAGGGGAACCGGTGTAACCGTTCGGCCTATACTTCGTACCTACAAAGCTGCGTCATGAAAACTGGCCCGGCAAGAGCTGGCCAGGTTATGCCACCTGGCGGTGCTCCAGCATAGAGAAAAACTCAATCACCAGATGCTCATCCCACAGTCCGGAGCGGGCCTCCTGGCGCATGGTGAGTGCGGCTTGATCGTGATGAAGCGCGGGCTTGTAGGGGCGGGCGGTCCGCAGCGCGTCATATACATCCACCACCTGCAGAATCCGGGGAAGCAGCGGGATTTCGTTTTTGTGCAAGCCATCCGGATAACCGCTGCCATCGGAATGCTCGTGGTGACTGCGAATGATGGGAAGCACCAGCCGCAGCGACCTGAGGGGACGGCAAATATTTTCTCCGGTGATGGGATGCTGCTTCATAATGGCCCATTCCTCGGGAGTGAGATTGCTTCCCTTTTTCAGGATCTCGTCGGGGACGGCAATCTTGCCCAAATCGTGGAGATAACCACCACGCCGCAAAGCCACAACCGAATCCTCATCCAAACCGAGATGGCGGCCAAGATTTCCGGCGTTTTCCGCTAATCGCTGGCAGTGGCCATCGGTGTAGGGATCACGGCTTTCTACACTTAAACCAAGCGTGCAAAGGACGGACTCGGCGGTTTCCAATTCGTCGGTAAATTCTTTGAGCTTGAGCAGCGAGTTGACTCGGGCGAAGAGCTCTTCGGAAAAAATTGGCTTATTGAGAAAGTCATCGGCGCCGGCTTCGATCCCACGCAGTTTGTCCTCGCGGTCGCTCAGGCCAGTAATCAACACGAACGGTATCAGGCGAGTGGCCGGGTCCTCTTTTAGCTCGCGACAAAGCTCATATCCCGATTTCCCCGGCATGACGACGTCGGAGAGGATCAAGTCAGGAGGTTGCCGGCGCACCTCGATTTCTGCGTGGCCGGCGTCCGCGACAGTGAGCACGTCGTAGCCGCGGGTTTCAAGCAATTCCCTCATTAGGACCATGGTGTCAGGATTGTCGTCCACCACCAGGATACGGGGTGCGCGGCGGCGCAGGGGCAACTCGGTTACGTCGGGCTGATCCTGGGGGCGAATGAAAGAGGCTTGCTTCGCGGGGAAGTCCATGGCACAGCTGCTACATTTCCAGCCTATTGCAAAAAATTCGCCCGTGCAAGTTAGCGGTTTGGAAAAACAGTGCGATTGTCACAGAGTTTGACACACTCCCATTTCAGGAAGAAAAAAACAGAGTGAACTTTGAATCTAAAGACTAAATGGCGCCTTCACTGGTAACCGAGGTGGTCTGATTCCTGGCGGTGGTATTCGATACGTTAATGGTGAAGTTCACGGTTACCCTGGCCTGGGTCTCAACCGGTTTTCCGTTCTCATAATAAGGCTTGAATTTCCATTGACGGACGGCTTCGCGCGCGGCAGAAGCCAGGATAGTCGGACCGCTGAGGACGCGCAGGTCCTCAACCACACCGTCTGCTCCTATGAGTGCCTGCAGCAATACTGAACCTTGGACAGACATTTGTCCGGAGAGCAAAGGGTACTCAGCGGGCAGCGGCGCTTTGATCGAGGCCATCTGCACCCGCTCGGCAGCCGTCTCACCCATCTTCGGCGCGCTGGGCTTGGACGCTGGCTTGGGCGGTACTTGAGCGGTTGCAGGGTTGCTGGCGGCGGCTTGCGCCGGTGCAATGCTGGGAGTCGTAGTTGTAGAAGCGGCTGTTGCGGTATTTGACGGTTGCACGGAACGCTTACTGGCAATGTGCTTCGCGGGTTTGGGCGCCGGAGCCGCGGGAGGTGGTGCGGGAACCTCCGCCGGGGTGCTCGGAGCAGGAGAGGACGCAACCTGCTGCTCCTGCTCCTCGGGAGCCGTGGTCGTTTCCTCGCCGCCAAACCAGTACTCGTGATCTTTGATCAGGACGACGACTAGAGCGCAGAGCAGTAGGACGATTGCGATGGACAGTCGGCGGCGCTGCTTATCGGGACGAGGTACTCTCCCGATTGCGTTGTCATCCGGCTTGAGCATATCTTGGAACATTTCCTACCTGACCTGGATAAATCTCTTGCGCACTCTTAAGATGATGCAGCTCTCAAAGGTTGGCAATGGCACCGGCGACCTAATGCCATGGCACGAGTGGGCTATGCGGTATCCGGCTAGTCAGCGGGGTTTTGCACAAGAAGTGCAAAAGCTTGCCAGGGATCAGGGAAGGCTCGGTGCGGGCAGGAGGCCCCGCTGGGAGACTATTCGCAGCTTTTGCGGGCTGCAGGCTCAAACTGATCGAGCTGGGCATCGCGCTGGGTAGTGAATTTGCCGTCCGGCGTCTTGCCATATAGTTCCGAGCCGGGACAGTGATAAAGGGCGGTGTGCAGATCGACCCAGACTCGAACATTGGGGTTCCCCCGCACCACGGGGGCGGGCGGCATTTCGGCAAGGCCCAAAGCGACAAGCATCTGTTCAGACAGCGTGAGCGAGGGCTGATTGGTCTTGGGTTGAGCCACTTGATATGGAGATGGCGCGCCCGCCGCAAACAGGGTGAACAGAAGCAGCGCAGTAGCGATAGCGACAAAAGCATCGCCACGATGGCTTGCAAACCACGCTTTCCAGCTGCCGGGTTCCTCGGCGGCGCTGGCCGCCTCCAGCATATCGGACATAGCTTCGGTGCTGGTCATCCTCTCGAGAAATTCCAGCCCGAAACAGAAGCCGGAACGGCTGCGGATGATGCCGGCAACTCGGACCTTACCCGAGTTTTGGAATTCGACTGCCATCAGATCACCCAGTTGCAGGTCAATGCCGCCATAGAGAGCCATGCCGCGCTGGCTGATCTCGCACGCGAGTCCGGGTACGGCTATTTTTGAGGAATCGCCTTCGGCGGAAACGAGAACAGGAAGACACACGTGATAGCGCGGCCAAAGGCGCGTGTTCAGAGCGTCGCTCGTATTGGCAAGTGACGTTGTCACTACCACCTCTACTTCAGCAAGTGAAAATGGAGGAGGTAATTCGCGCTCACCCAAGCTAACGCGGCCAGAGCGACAGTTCCGAACAGGGCTTTAAGGAGCGGCCTGCGGGAGCGCTCTCGCTGACCCGATGCCGCCCGCAGCTTCTCGATCCATTGCTGCTCATTGCTTCGCTGCAATGAAGCTTGAATGGTAGCTCCGAGACGGCGACGATCGCCACCGTCGAGAGAGACGAACCGGAAGGGCTGCAGGTCTCTAGTCAGCGGGGGCAACATTTCTGCCCCACCCAGAACCGATCCGGTGTTGGTCAGGAACATCAATCGAACCTGCGATCCCTGAACAACCGGATTGGAAAGAGAGAGGAGACCGCCAGTGAGAGATACGACGTGCAGGGTGCCTGAGGTACGCTGACCGTCCTGGAAACGAAGCACAGCCGGAGTAGCGGCCTCAAGATGTACGCGCGGTGCACGTTGGGGAAGGCTGCCCATATCTAAATGAGAGTATGAGGCGAGATGGTTACTAAAAGAAGATTACGGAGGTGCCATTTTGGGACCAATTACGCGCATGGGCGTCGGTCACATAACCAATCAGGAGGGCATGGTGGTATCGCGATCGTTTACGCCTAGTCCCCGGTAGTCTCCACCATGGGAAGTTCTTCCACGCTGTTTTTCCGCGTGACCTGGGCGCTGGTTACGAGAATCACGGAAGCAATCACAATGGCGCTGCCGGCAACAACGTAAGCGTCGATGCGCTCGTGCAACACCAGCCATCCCAGAAACACCGCAACCACGGGATTGACGTAAGCGTAGGTGGAAACTTTTGAAGTAGGAACATGCCCTAGAAGCCAGATATATGCGGTATAGCCGATCCAGGAGCCACACACGATCAGATAGAGAACCGCGCCCAGTCCGCGGGCAGTCCAGACTACGCGGGTGAAGTCTTGCGCAAGAACTGCCACCAGCAAATTAGCCAAACCGGCGGCGACCATCTCCCAGGCCGTGGCCGAAAAGGGATCGACATCGGGAGATTTCCACTTCTTCGCCAGTACCGAGCCCAAGGCCCAGCTGAAAGAGCCACCAATCAAGCTGATGGAAGACCACAACTCCATACGTCCGAAGGAACCGGTTGCAACCAGTTGGGGCCAGAGAAGAACGACCAACCCGACGACACCAAGGGCTAACCCGGTTTTACCGTGCGCGGAGATGTGGTGATCACCCAGCAAGAGTTTATCGAGCACCAGGAACCACAGGGGCGTAATCGCGATGATGAGGGCCGCTAAGCCTGAGGCTATGTGCTTTTCGGCGTATGAGAGCGTGAGATTGCCGCCCAGAAGCAAAAGCACCCCAACCACGCTCATCTGGCCCAATTGCATCGGGTTGTAAATGATTTTCTTTCCACGCAAACCGCAAAACGCCAGCATGAAAGCGCCGGCGATCAGGAAGCGCACCCCACACATGAGTGCGGGCGGAATGCGCTCGACTGCGATGTCGATTCCGAGGTAAGTGGACCCCCAAAACAGATAGACCAGCCCAAAGGCAAAGAGCACAGCAAACCGGCTTGCGCGAGGAGCGGAGGTCATGGAAGTGCCCGCAGGAATAAAGTATCAGACACAAAAACCGGCTTGTGAGATTCGAGATTTCGCGAGACGCGCGTTTGTTTAGCGAATTTGTTGGGACCCGAGTGCGAGTGAGTCAGTGGAGTCGAGGCATCGCGTGCGATAACTAACGGTCATCGCCGATTGGGGTTACGTCAACTACTGACATTGGGCTATACTGAAAGTGGAATGTTTGACGATGCGTTATCAGCTCACCAATTCGCACCTGCCTGTGTGCTGGCTGCGCTCTCTTGTATGTCCACGCCGCTATCGCGCGGTGCTGCCTTCCCGCCTGCGCCCCAACCTCTTCGGTAGCGACTAGTCGTCGGTCCTCCTTAATTGCGAAAACCTGCGGCGGCTGAATTCCGGCTTCTGAGCGAGAGGCAGCCGACCAGTGATCAACGACCAACGACCGAATTTGGAGGGTTCCCATGCCGACCAACACATTGACTGCACCCAGACTCAAGACCGTCCTGCCGGGCCCGAATGCGAAGCGCATTCTGAAGGGCGACGAAAAACTGATTTCGCCATCCTATACACGCTCTTATCCGATGGTTGCCAAACACGGACGCGGCATCGTTGTCACCGATGTTGACGGCAACGAGTTTTTTGATTTCTCGGCGGGTATCGCCGTGACTTCGACTGGCCACTGCCATCCACAGGTGGTTGCTGCAATTCAAAAGCAGGCGGCCGAGCTGATTCACATGTCGGGTACTGACTTCTATTACGAAAACATGGTCGCGCTTGCTGAACGAATCTCGAAAATTGCGCCCATGCCCGGGCCTCACAAGATCTACTACGGCAATTCCGGGACTGAGGCGATCGAGTGCGCTTTCAAGTTGGCGCGCTACCACACCCGGCGTCAGCACGTGATTGCCTTTTACGGAGCGTTTCATGGGCGCACGATGGGCGCGCTGTCGCTGACCGCTTCCAAGCCACAGCAGAAGCGGCGTTTCGCGCCGCTGGTTCCTGGCGTGACTCACATCCGCTATCCCGATGTCTATCGTGATGCCGGGGGCCAGGATCCCGAAGCGTATTCGCTGAGCTGCGCTCGGTTCATTGAGGACAAACTTTTTCGAACCAACCTTCCGCCAGAGGAGGTCGCGGCCATCTTTGTCGAGCCCGTCCAGGGCGAGGGAGGGTACGTGATCGCGCCGACGGTATTCATGCAGGAACTGCGGCAGATTTGCGATCGCCACGGGATCCTCCTGGTGGTGGACGAGGTGCAAAGCGGTGTCGGACGCACAGGAAAATGGTGGGCTGTAGAACATACTGGAGTACAGCCAGACATGGTTTGTGTCGCCAAGGGCATTGCCTCGGGCATGCCGCTCGGCGTAACAGTCACCAAAGCCGAGATTATGGACTGGGTTCCGGGATCGCATGCTTCGACCTTCGGCGGAAATCCGGTGTGCATTGCGGCCGCCTTGGCCACACTCGATGTGATCGAGCGCGAGGGGCTACTGGGAAATGCCACTGAAGTCGGCAACCACATGATGAAGCGAATGGTGAACTGGCCGAGCAGACACAAGCTGGTCGGCGACGTGCGCGGACGTGGCTTGATGATCGGCGTCGAAATCGTGAAGGACCAGAAGACGAAAGAGTACGCCGCCGCTGAGCGTGACCGCATCGTTCAATCCGCTTTTGAACGAGGGGTTCTGTTCCTCGGTTGTGGCCCGAGCACTATTCGCATCGCGCCACCTTTGATAGTGACCAAAGACGAAGCGGACGTGGCGATGGACGCGCTGGAAGAGGCGATTTCGATTGTGGGCAAAGAGGCGTAACCGTTGCGTTCTGGTGAACATTGACGCGGCAATTTACAACTCGTGCGGTACTGGCCCTGGCTGCCACCCTGGTGCTGTGGGCCTCGGCCTTCGCCGGAATTCGCGCCGGCCTGCGTGCATACTCTCCCGGGCAATTAGCGGTGCTGCGTTTCATTGTGGCTTCGCTCACGCTGGCCATATATGCCGGGATTGCGCACTTTCGGCGTCCTGAATTGCCGGACGTTCCGGGACTTACGCTCTGCGGCATTATCGGAATAACGTTTTACAATCTCGCACTGAACTACGGCGAGACCCGCGTCAGCGCCGGTGCGGCCAGCCTGCTGATCGCTTCGGTACCGATCTGGACGGCTTTGTTGGCGGGCGTGGCGCTTCACGAGAGGATCTCACGGGTAGCTTGGGCGGGCATACTTTTGAGTTTTGCGGGCGTGGCGCTCATTGCCAGCGGTGAGGGACAGGGCATTCACCTTTCACCGCAAGCACTCATCATTCTCGCGGCCGCAATTACGTCAGCCGTGTACATGGTTCAACAGAAACATTTTCTCGGAAGGTATAGCGCGCTAGAGTTTACGGCCTATTCCATTTGGTCAGGGACGTTGCTCATGTTGCCGTTCGGTGGTGGGCTGTTCCAGGTCTTGCGAAATGCACCGGCGACGGCCACGCTGGCTGTGATTTACCTGGGAATCTTTCCTGGAGCTCTGGCATACGTGGCGTGGGCTTACGTTTTGTCGCATGGTCCGGCTGGCCGCATCAGCACGCTGCTCTATATCATTCCGGTGCTTGCCATTGGGATTGCGTGGATCTGGCTGCACGAAGTGCCGAGAATGCTCTCGCTGCTGGGCGGGGTTATCGCGCTTGGCGGAGTGGCGCTGGTCAATATGCGAGCTGGAACGCGATCATCGGAGAGTGTCGCAATTACGCCCGTCCAAGCTAAAGAATGCGGCGAGATGCCGTGAGGCATTGTTGATTTGGCATGTGTATATGGTGCTTCGCCTGGGCGGGGGTGCTCGTACTTCACAGGATCATGAGGTGACAACAGTCACATCCGAGGATCGCTCCCGGCATTTACGATGGCACTCGCGCAGGGCCTATGCTTTCCGGCCGACTCACCCACGCAGCGATCCGAACACTGGATTGGTTGGCCGAGAAAACACTTCCAACTGACAAACGCCCAGCGCATCAGCGGACCGGCCAACGGGGCGAAGAAGACGCGTACTTCTATCTACGCCGCCGCGGTTATGTAATGGTGGCGCGCAATTTCCGCTCACCGCATCATCGCGGCGAGATCGACCTCATAGGCTGGAACAAAGACGTACTGTGCTTCATCGAAGTAAAAACGCGCACCACTCGAGACATAAAGCCCACCGAAGCAGCCGTGGATCGCGACAAACAGCGCGCACTTGCGGCTGTCGCCCGGGATTACTTGCGCCACGTGGCACTTCCGTGCCAATGGCGCTTCGATGTGGTTTCCGTGTATCATGAATCGCACTCCAGCCAGCCGTGGTTCGAGTTATTTCAGAATGCCTTCCCTGTGGAGTAAAATAAAAATTTCGTTTCTAGCCCTATTTATTGAAAGGATTTTAGTCATTGCCCGAGCTTAGAAAAGATCCCATCGTAGGCCGGTGGGTGATCATCTCCACCGACCGGGCCAAAAGGCCCACTGATTTTGCCCGTGATGCCGTCAAGATTAAAGGGGGCTTTTGTCCGTTCTGTTACGGTAACGAGAACAAGACACCTCCGGAAATTCAAGCCTATCGGCCCAATCCAAATGGCGGACCCCCGCCGCAGCGTGACACGCCGGGTTGGACGGTGCGGGTGGTCCCTAACAAATTCCCCGCGTTGGGCATTGAGGGAAGCCTGAACCGCCAGGCGGAAGGCATGTTCGACCGCATGAACGGAATCGGGGCGCACGAGGTCATCATTGAGACCCCTGATCACAATGCGACGTTAGCGACGCTGGCCCCCAAGCGAATTGAAGATGTGTTGTGGACCTTCCGAGACCGCATTCTGGATCTGAAGAAGGATCGGCGTTTTAAGTTCATCCTGATTTTCAAGAATCACGGCGAAGCGGCAGGCGCATCGCTCGAACATGCGCACTCGCAATTGATCGCGCTGCCGATGCTGCCGATCTACCTGGCAGAGGAAATCGAAGGCGCCAAGCAGTACTACATCTACAAAGAACGCTGCGTTTTTTGCGACATTATCCGCCAGGAGGTGGAGTCGGGGATTCGCGTAGTTGCCGAGAACGAGGACTTCCTCACGCTAGCCCCTTATGCGCCGCGTTTTCCGTTTGAGACCTGGATTTTACCCAAACAGCACGAGTCGGCTTTCGAGAATTCCTCTTCGCACATGTTCGAGAACCTGGCGAAAGCACTGAAGAACCTGCTCACTCGAGCTGACCGAGTGCTGGACAATCCTCCTTACAACCTGGTGATTCACACCTCGCCGGTGCAGGACCCGACTAATGATCACTACCACTGGCACATCGAGTTCATGCCCAAGCTGACCAAGACAGCAGGATTCGAGTGGGGCACAGGGTTCTACATCAACCCCACGCCGCCAGAGGAAGCAGCGAAATTCCTGCGTGAAGCGGGCGTGGAAGAAGCAATCCCGGCGACGGTGGGGTAGGACGGGGGGACACCTCCGACCACTGTTTCTTAGTTCTATTCCTCAATGAGATTTGGCGGACAAGGAGTGTCCGCCATCCACTTCACAAAGACGAGATTTCGCGGAGCTGACGCACGATTTCGATGACGCGATCGGCAGCGTAATCGACTTCAGCTTCGGTGTTGAAGCGGCCGAGGCCGAAGCGAATTGAGCTCGTCGCCAGCTCATCCTCGCAGCCTAAAGCCTTTAGTACGTATGACGGTTCGAGCTTCGCGGAGGTGCATGCCGCCCCGCTGGAAACAGCGATATCTTCCAGACCGGTTAAGAGCGACTCGCCATCGACACGAGCAAAACTGAGGTTGAGGTTTCCAGGCAAGCGATGCTCCATGGAGCCGTTGATGTACACCCCGTCGAGACTACTCATGATTTTGTCGCGAAGCCGATTGCGAAAACCGGCCAAGTGGCAGGCTTCCTTTGGCATCCCCTCTGAAGCGATCGCACAGGCTTTGCCTAACCCCACTATTCCAGGGACATTCAGGGTGCCTGAACGCATGCCGTGCTCATGACCGCCGCCGTCGATAATGGCGGAAAGCCGAACCGGCGAGTCTTTGCGGCGAACGTAGAGAGCTCCCACACCTTTCGGTCCATACATCTTGTGAGCGGCAATGGACATGAGATCGATGTTCTGCTTGTTCACGTCCAGGGGAATCTTGGCAACTGCTTGGGCGGCATCGGTGTGGAAGATCACGCCACGCTCGCGACAGATCCTGCCGATTTCGGCAATCGGCTGCAGAACCCCGATTTCGTTATTGGCCGCCATCATGGTTACCAAAATGGTTTTCTCGGTGATGGCGCGCCTGAGATCTTCCAGGTCGACTAGACCGTCTTTACCTACTGGGAGGTAGGTAACACAATATCCGTATTTCTCCAGGTGCTTGCAACTGTCGAGCACGGCTTTGTGCTCAGTGACAGCGGTGATGATGTGGTTACCCGCTTTCCTGTTCACCTCAGCCACACCCTTGATTGCCAGGTTGTCGCTCTCGGTTGCACCGGACGTAAAAACGATCTCGTCAGCGTTCGCACCCACCAGCTTCGCCACCTGCGCTCGCGCAGTCTCAACTGCGGCGTCGGCGGCCCATCCGAAGGAATGGCTGCGGCTGGCCGCATTGCCGAACTTCTCCGTAAAATAGGGCAGCATCGCCTCAAGAACCCGGGGATCGACGGGCGTCGTGGCATGGTTATCCATGTAGACAGGCAGCTTCACACCGTTCGGCGGAGTGCGTCGACCGCGAGCGGATTTCTCATTCAGATCACTGCTGGAAACTGGGGGCACAGTGGTGGTCATGTTAGAACTCCCGCGGGAACCCGGAACTCGGCCTCGACCTATTGAATATTCTAGCGTTCTCCGGTGGTGAGCGGTTGACCTGGGCCAGGAAAGAGCTATTGCACTAAGCTCGCGAGCCGTAAGCGCTCTGATTCTTAATGGGTTACGACCCTTTGATAGATGGGCATTTGCCGTCGATTAAATCGAGAAGCGTCCAGAGTGACGGCAAATATTGCTGCTCAAGGGACTTGACAAGACCACCGGTGAGGCTAAAATACCGCCAATTTCCAGCATTTCACGTAGGCCAAGATGCGACCAAGCGTGCGCGTCCCGGTTTTATGACACCAATCCCGCCGTCGCAGCCCCCCGAGAAGAGAAGTCAAATGAATCAGTGTAAGCACCCTCGCGTACAGATCGTGTCCCGCGATGAAGATGCTGAATTCGTTGAATGCCTGGAGTGCGGGGACATCTTCGAATCCAGCGAATTCAAGGACATGAACATCGAAGAAACCAAGCTGAACAACGAGTCTTGAGGGGAGCATCTCGCCCGCGGCAGCAAGGTAACTCAAAACCGTGAGAAGCCGACCCCTGCGAAACGACGTGACAATAGTAACGTTCCCCTCCTTGCTACAACTGTAGGATATTTGTTCTGTCTTGCCGGCTCAGTTGGGGGGCTGGCGGAAAGAGCTATATCTTTTGATTGCCCTGGTCGTAGATGACTCTATGCTGATCCGGCATACCGTCTGCCGCTTCTTGGAAGAGCGCGGCTTTACGGTGGAGTCCGCCACGAACGGCTGCGAAGCCCTCGAGATTCTGCAACGACTTCGTCCAGAATTGATTATTACCGACATGCAGATGCCGAAAATGAGCGGCAGTGAACTGATCACCGCCCTGAAACAGCGACCGGAGACAGCGAACATTCCGATCGTTATCGTTGCCGGAAAACAGAGCGGGTTCGACCGAACCGAAAAACGCGCAGATTTCACCATTTTCAAGGACATCGATATTGAGACCCAGTTGGCAAAGGCGCTGCAGTCGCTTCCCGGTTCAAAAGTCAAGGTAAAGGCGTCGGGCAAATAAAGGTTTCAGCGTTCAGCGTCGGTACTCAGCTATCTCCGGAGTGAAGGTTCTTGCTTCTGCCGCTAGCTGAAGATTCTCATATCCAAGCGAACTGCGGACTCAATGCCGAGCACTGAATGCCGACTACGTAAGCGCCATTCCTGCCTCCGCGGAAAAGTCCAAAGGAGCAAAATCGCGGGTTAGGAGCTTGGGAAAAGCTGCGGCCGCAATCATGGCGGCATTGTCGGTTGAAAGCGGGCGTGAAGGAAAATACACGGGCAAGCCTTCCATTGCTGCGTCTTTCTCGAATCGTTGGCGCAACTCATTGTTGGCAGCCACGCCGCCTGTGACAAACAGAGTGGCCACACCGTAGGCACGAGCCGCCGCTAAAGTCTTCCGAACCAGATCTTCCACCATGGCCCGCTGGAACGAGGCAACCAGATCGAGGGTTAGGCGGTCGCAATTTGCAAGGTAGTCGTCGAGCTTCGGCTGGGCGATTGCCAGTAAACTCCGCCGTCGCGTTTCGATGGAGCTCTGCAGATTGTGGGTTTCCACGTAACGCAGCACTGCGGTCTTGATCCCGCTGTATGAAAAATCGAAGCGGGAATTCGGGTCCCTCGACTCTGCCCTGTCTTTGCGGTCGGGGTGCTTGATCTGCGAAGGCGGAAAGCTGACAGCTCTTGGGTTTCCGTAAACTGAGAGTTTGTCGATGATCGGTCCCCCCGGATATCCGAGTCCCAACAGCTTGGCGACTTTGTCGAAGGCTTCTCCGGCGGCGTCGTCGCGAGTGTGGCCGACGTTCCGGTACGACCAGCTTTCTTCGTTTCGCTTTGCCAAATAAAGATGGGTGTGTCCGCCCGAGACGACCAAAGCGAGCACCGGGAAATTCAGCTCGTGATTTCCTTTCTGCCTTTCTTCCAGCAATACAGCGTGAATGTGCCCTTCCAGATGGTTCACGGCGATGAGCGGCTTATCAAGGGCAAACGCCAGGGCCTTGGCATAGCTGATTCCGACAAGCAACGCGCCGGCCAGGCCGGGCCCCTGGGTCACGGCCAAAGCGTCCACCGACCCGTAACTTTGCCCGGCGTCAGCCAGAGCTTTGCGGACGACGGGGACAATGGCTCGCAAATGTTCGCGCGAGGCAAGCTCAGGCACCACGCCACCGTAAGGCTGGTGGGTGGCAATCTGCGAGAAGACGACATTGGAAACTACCTGCTCGCCAGAGCGCACCACGGCGGCTGCGGTCTCGTCGCAGGAAGTCTCGATTCCGAGGATGTAGGCACTGGGCACTGACATCTCATCTTAAATTGCAAAACTGCGAAGCAACAGAGCGGATGTTAGCGAGCCCTTGCCAGTAACGTTTGATTGGGATCCACCACGATCTTTCTTGTCCCAGCCGGAGCGCTGATGTGGAACACCGTTTCGGGGCCGTCTGCGAAAACACGCCTCAGAAATACCAGCTTTCCGCCTCGTAACGCGTATAAGGGCACCGGAGTAACCAAATCGTTCGGCGCTTCTTTCTGCAGAATTGTCCCTGTAACGAGCGTTGTCGTTTCCTTGTCAACGTACTTCATGCCGTGAAGCTCAAAGCGTGGGATAGCAGTTCCATTCACCCATCCTTCATAGAACCAGTCGAGCGAGCTGTGGCCCTCATACCATAATGAGCGGGGGAACTCTTCCTGAAAAATTTGCAGCATTTCGCGGGTACTCATTGGCTTCCCGGCGTAGCGTTCCCTGATGTGGCGCAGGGCGCGAATGAAAGGTTCATTTTCGCTGTCGGTTGCGGCATTTCGCCTTTCGTGGGGCGTTTCGCCATCGCGCATCATGGTTCGCAGCATGTGAAAGAGCCAGGTGCCACGTCCGTAACTGATGGCCTCGTATCCTTGAGGAAATCGAGAACAGGAGAGCCGGTTGCCCAAGGTTACTGGACCGTCCTCCATTAGCACGGCACCGGATTTGCTTTTCTGCAGAAGATCGTCGCGGTACTTGCTCATGGCGGCGTGGAAGTCGTGCGGCGCAGTCGACTCGAGCAGCATCATGGAGCTGTAATTGGCCAGGCCCTCGGAGATCCACTGGTCCCGATAATCATTCCACGTCACAAGATCCCCCCACCACTGGTGAGCGGTCTCATGAGCGATTACCTGGCCAATCAATACCTTTTCCACCGAATCCATGTGCAAAGCCGATTTTTGTTCCGAGTTCAGGAAAGAAAAACTGGAAAGAAATACGAGCCCCGGCCAACCCTGGCTCAGGTCCCCCGGCATCTGGGTCAGTGCGAATTGGTGGAAAGGATAGGGGCCAAAGCGAAGAGAATAGAATTCGATCGCACGCGCCGCAGCTCCGGCTACCATTTCCACGTTTCGCGCGGGAGATGGCGGGGGTGGTGTAATGGCCAATGGCGGCGTCGACCCGCGGATGCCCGGTGATAAACCACCGACAATTTCCCGGTTCTCAGGCTGCGGAAAACCCCGTTCGACAGCAGCAGTTCCATACGCTTCGACCGTCACACCTCCGACTTGCACTACAGCCCGCCGATACCTACCAAGGTTAAAGCCCGCGAACGGAATGGGGCGCTCGGAAATCCAGCGGCTAACCTGTTCGCCAGAACTCTCAGCAACCGCTGCCGGATGGGAATCAGGCACAGAATCCATGCGCTTGCCGGTTGCGACCAAGGTCCAACCGGGCGGGTAACGGAATTCCAGATCGAAGTTGGTCATGGCGATGCCACGATTCGGATACCAGGTTCCACGAGCGCCGACGTACAGCAAGCCGGGACCCGCTTCGGACAAGACTTCACCACTGTAGACAAAGTGCAGCTTGATGGATTGGCCGACGCGGGTCGGCTCTGGAAGCACTACCGCGACGATGTCGTTGCCGCGGCGCGCGAGTTGAGTTCCTTCGATCGAAGGATTGTGAATAAACTCAACCGCCTGCCCATCAGCTTCCACTTTCTTAATGACCAGAGTTCGGGCCAGCTCGAAAAGCACGGCGCGCTGACCGGCCTGATGAACTCGCAAATCCAGCACGGCGTCAGCCTCGATGGTAGTGGGAGGAGTGACTGCTGTCTTTAATTTGCAAGAGACGATTTCAAGCGGATCTACGCGGCCTTCTTCCAAGGGAGACCCGGTCGAGTTTGCGACGCGGGTGGTTTTGGGAAGGAATGAAAACGAGGTCCAAACATCGTAATAGTCGGTTCCGTCGACGGTTCGCGGCTGAGCTGCCAAGACCTGCTCCGGGGACGTCGAGTCAAAGTAGACGTCAAAAGTTCCCTTGCTTTCCCCCTGCAAGCGAGCATGCAAGAAACGATCATCAGGGTTGGCCGGAAGCGATACGATTGTTGATGGTTGAGTTTGACCGGCGAGCGGGAGAACTCTGGAAAATGTCATGAACAGCCGTAGCGCATCGGCTTGTGCGAGACGACGAGCGGCGCTGTCCCATCGTGAGGCAAACTCATGCGAGTTTTCGGCGGCCGTAAGCAGCGGCTGGATCTCGGCGAAGGTATCGTCGTTAAAGCGGAAGTAGCCGCTGTCGAACCTTTCTTCCAGAATGGCCGCCCCGGTTTGCAACATCATCGAGCTGCGTTCGACCTGATTGGGCGGGGTCAAGAGAATCTCGCCTTCTCCCTGGAAGTAGGCACCGGTTACCTGTCCCGCCACGGCAGAGGTGAATCCGATCACACCGTCATCGAGCGTGATGTGAAAGGCGGCGCGATCAAGGGAAACATCGCGCACGCGATAGACACGCTCTGGATCAAGGCCGATATTCTCAAGTTGCAGGAAAAGGGCCTCGGCGGTGTTCAGGCGTACGGGTGGCGTCTTGCCGAGCACTCGAATCGACTGGCTGCCTGTTTCTACAGGCTTCTCCTGACTAAACCCCGCAAGGGACGCCAGTGCCAGTAACAGACCTAAAGCCAATGCCCTTATTTCGCGACGTCGTGGAATTACCTCAGTCACCTACGCTTACAGCTCCCTGCCTTCTAGAATTCGCCTGAATGCGTCTGACTGCTACCCTGCTCTTATTATCCGCGTTGATAGGGCTTGCTTCCAGCAGCCTATCCGCCGACGTGATCCACCTTAAGAATGGGCGCACAATCTGGGCGGAACATGTCCGTGAGGAGGGCACTCGAATCGAATATGAGATCGGCGACGACAGCTATTCGATTCCCAAGTCGCTGGTGGAGCGCGTGGAAGCAGGGGGCGCGTCTCCGGCCGCAGTGGGCGCACACGATAGTCACGATCTGCCGATGTTCGTGCTTTCAGATACCAGCAATCAGGATTCGACGCTGGCGGAAAAAATTGTTCATGATGGCCAGGTTGATGAGCAAGAACTGTCCCGGTTGGAGCAATCTGGCAATGCCTCAGTGGCCGCGTCGGCGTACTTCAATGCGGGCAAGTATGAGTTCGACCACGGAAATCTTGTCAAGGCCCGGCCTTACCTGGAAGCCGCATTGCGCTTTGATGGCGAGAACCCGAGCGCCCTCAACTACTATGCCGTTTTATTAGCCAAAACCGGACATGCCTCCGAAGCCCTGCCCTACGCCGAGCGGGCAGTTCGTGCCGCGCCGAATTCCGCCGACAGCCTTACAGTCCTCGGTTACGTTCAATATTCTGCCGATCGCGATCAGGAGGCCATTCGTACCTGGAAGCGATCCCTGGAACTTCGCCCAGATTCAATGGTGCAAAATTATCTGGCAAAGGCCGAGCGCGATGCGAGCGTGCAGGCAAATTACTCTGAGAGCGAAAGCAGCCACTTCACATTGCATTACGAGGGCGAGCAAACGTCAGAATCATTGCGAAACCAATTGCTGGCCACACTTGATTCAGAATACGACGACCTTGTCCGCGAACTGGGCATCTCGCCGCGCAACAACATTCCGGTGGTGCTCTACACAAAGCAAACATTTTTTGATGTTACGCAGGCGCCTGCCTGGAGCGGGGCCATCAATGATGGCAAGCTGCGCATTCCGGTGCAAGGCGTAACCTCAGTTACGCCCGAGTTGGCGCGAGTTCTCAAACACGAACTCGCGCATTCGTTTATCAATCAATTGTCGATTGGACGATGCCCGCAGTGGTTGAATGAGGGAATCGCGCAATTTGTCGAGCCTAAACCGCTCACTTACGGCAGCCGCCTGGCGGAACTTTACAAAGCGCAGCAGGAGATTCCGCTCAATGCGCTAGAAGGCAGCTTCGCACACCTTTCCTCGGCGCAAGCAAACCTAGCTTATGCGGAATCGCTCGCAGCCGCCCAGTACATCAGCGAGACGTATGGCGTGAGCGACGTGCAGCGGATTCTGGAGAGACTAGGGCAGGGGAGTTCGACCGAGGCCGCGCTGCGCGAGATCCTTCACTCCAGTTACGCGGACTTGGAAGTCGAAGTCGGCAAATATCTTATGAGCAAGTACGACTAGCCACCTCGGCTTTCGGCTGGTCTGGCGCGAGTGCCGTATCAGCCAAGCTTGTTCTGTTTGGGATTCCGTGGTACTTTCCGGCAGCGATGGCAGTGCGTTCTCTGTTAAATTTCGGGCGGCGCAAGCCGCCTCCACCCCGTGAGCCGGTTGAGGCTACGGTTCCTCAGCTTCAGGATGCAAATCTCGCAGCTGTCTTCTACGGCCAGCGCATGGGCGGCGATCTCCATGACTTCATTCGGGTGAGCCCGAACCGGGTGCTGTTCGGATTGCTGGACGTTGCGGGCAAGCTGGAAGAAAACCGCGAAATCGTGGCCGCAGCGCAAAGTACATTTCGAACGGTTGGCGCCGAGTTGTTCGCGAAAGAGGATGTGAATACGGCTGAGGCGATGATCGAAGTCTGCCTTCAGATTAACCGTACAATTTTGAAAGCTGCGGGCCGAGTGCACTCCTGTCCGGCTTTTGTTGGCTGTTACGACGAAAGTCTCGGCACGGTTGTGTATTTCAATGCCGGCCACACGCCCGGCTTGGTGCGGGATGGCGCCGGCGTAAGTGAACTCCCCGCCACGGGGCTTCCCCTAGGCTTGTTCTCCCACACAACCTGCGATGCCTCAACTGTTTTTTTGCAACCGGGAGCTTCCTTGTTGCTGGTTTCGCGCGGGGTGGTGGAGGCGAAGTGCAATGGCGAAGACCTTGGCTTGGAGTCGATAAAAAAAGGTTTCCAGGAGAGCACTGCCGCAGATTCGAAAGAACTTTGTATTTCCGTGCTGGACCGAGTGCAACAGTTCATGTGTGTTCCGCCCACACATAATGACGTCACCGCGCTCGCTTTGAAGCGAAATACTGCCGGTTCTGCCGCAGGCAGCTGAACGGCCTCGTTCCAAGCAAGCACTTTCAAAGAGATATGGGCCAGCCGGCAGAGGACTACCGTGTAATTGTCTTCTTTCGCGCCCGAGTATCGACTTTTGGCGGATGATTGTCACTGGGTGCCAACTCTTCGGCGGTGACGAATACAGGCTCGATATCGGTTGGGATGCCCTGCAATTTGTCCATCGTTTTACGTAACTCAGGCCGAATTATTCCCAGTTCATTTAGCAATTTCGCGGCACCGGCGTAGTCGCCTTGGGCCTCAATCGTCAGCAGATCATGATCGAGTTCGGTGATGGCGGTTTTGAACTTCGCCATGTCCACCGAGAATGTCCCATTTGAGTGCGCAACGAATGCGCCTTTGTCGAGGAAAGTGTTGAATTGGATTGCCATGCCCTTGCCGTGGGCGTCATTCAAGCCAAAACGCAAGCTGCGGAAGGCGGAAGCAAGGTAAGTGGTATAAAGCTGGCGCCGCGCTGCTTCGTCGGATGGCAACGGCTTCTCCAGGCCCATTTCCTTGGCGTGATCCATCAGATAGCCCAGGGCCCAAAGGCCGGTCACATCGGCTTTGGCTTCCTCAATCGCGCTGAAAAGCTCTTTCAGCTCCTCACGTGGCGTAGTCTCGCGACCCTGAACTGTAATCTGATGCGGGCCGAGGCCGTGCATAAGTTCGTGAGCCATAATGTGAGTGAAGAATGACTCGAAGCTGACATCCACCATCGCCTCCTGCGTGAGCATACGGCGGGCAATCGGCAGGAGCACGCTGCGAAACTTGGCTTCCTGGACATTCTTGAGCAACACACGCTTAGCGCCCTTTTGCTGCAGAACACGATGGTCGTTGGGCAAGTTGTAGGCTGCGGATTGCACGCCGTGGGCGCCATCGCCCGCGCTCAGAATTTCATCCACCACGCGAATAGCCGCGACCGCTCCAAGTTTGGGATTGCGATATGGAGCATCGATGGGCAGGTTGTTTTCGATTTCCTGCAAATGCTGGCTGAAAGCCGAAACCTTGGCCGTCTCTTGCTCATCCCGCAAGTTTACGTAGGATTCGAATGCTGCCTTGTAGCCAAAAAGCTCGTCACTGTAGGTTTCGTACGGACCAATCGTTATGTCGAGAGGCGCATCCAGATCCATCCACGCAACGTCGCTTTCGTAGTAGTCGTTCGAAAGGAACGCGTCTGCCCGGAGGTTCAGGAACTTCTTGAGCGAATCGTTGTCGGTGAGTGAAGCGGCTTCGCGCAGCAGATCAGCCGAACGCCTTAGATCGTCCGCGTATTCCTGGCTGTAGGGCTCGGAAAAAAGCGTGTTGACTGCCGGCGCCAACGTGCCTCGGGTGTGAATCACGGTAAAGAAGCTTTTTGCTTGTTCTTGATCTCCGGCGGGCAGTTGGGCCACCCATTGCTCAAACACTTGTCTTGGCATGTTTTCGGGGTAGAAATTAGCCCCGGGAGGTTTGCGCGCAGGGACGCCGGGGAGGAAGGCCTTATATTCGTCAATATCGGACCACGGGCCCTTATTGATCCAGAAGTAGTGCAGGCGCGCTTTGCCCAGTGGAGTGGCGTCCCTTTGCAGCTGCGCGTATAGAGCCAGATTTCCTGACCACAACTGTGCCATGAAGATCTCATTCAGGATGCGGGAGGCTTCAATCAGCTTCACCAAAGCCTGCTGATCACCTGAGGAAAGTTTCGATGTATCCACGCGAATCGGCGTAGGCACAAACCTGGCCGTCATCTTCTGCAATTGGGCCAGATCAGGTATCTTGGCTTGTTTCTCTGCTTTAGCTCGAACGCTCAAAACTGCCATGAGAATCATTATGAAGGCAACAATCACACTCTGGTTCAAGTCCCGGCCCCCCCTCAGCGGCATCATAGCAGGCGTGTAGAGGCATCAAGAACAAGCGAGGAGAAGGGTAAGGTCGAACCGGCAGATTGGCCGCTAACGCCGCCACGAGTTACAATTTTGCAAGGTCGTCATCCTCACTCCTGCATTCTCCGGGCTGCGGTACGGCCACAAACTTTCTATGCGAAGACTCTTGTTTGCGGTGCTGTCGTTGCTCCTGACCGCCTTAACCTGCATGGCTGCCGATCAGGTCGTGGAGGAGATTGTTGCGCGGGTAAACAACCAGATCATCACGCGGAGTGAATTCCTGCGCAGCAAAGAGGAGTTGAGAAAGGAGGCGCAGGAGCAGGACCCGGTCAACGCCGACAAAATCGTGGCTGAGCGCGATAAGGACGTGCTGCGGGACCTGATCGATCAGCAACTTCTGTTGCAAAAGGGCAAAGAGCTGGGGATTACCGCTGATACCGAGCTCATCAAAAAGCTGGACCAGATGCGCAAGAACATGAACCTGGACAGCATGGAAGAATTGGAGAAAGCTGCCCAGGCCCAGGGAGTCTCTTTTGAAGACTTCAAACAAAACATGCGCAACCAGATCATCACCCAGCAGGTGATTGGCAAGGAAGTGGGATCGCGCCTTGTGATCGGCAAAGACGACGAGCAGAAGTTTTATGACGAGCACAAGAATGAGCTGGACCAGCCGGAACAGATGCGGCTAAGCGAGATCCTGATCTCAACTGACAAGAAGCCAAAGGATACGAGGGACGAGGCGCAGATCGTTCAGTCGGCGCAGGACAAAGCCAACGCCCTTTTGGAAGAAATCAAGAAGGGTGCGAAGTTCGAAGATGTTGCCAAGAAAAGTTCCGACGGGCCGAGCGCAGCCCAAGGCGGCGACCTGGGTTATTTCAAGCGTGGAGTTCTGGCCAAGGAAATTGAAGATAAGACATTCGCTATGAAGGTGGGCGATATCTCTGACGTCATTCGAACTAAACAGGGATTCATTATTCTGAAAGCCACTGACCACACTGAAGCTGGCGTGCCACCTCTCGATAAGATCGAACCGCGCATTCAGGACGCGGTCTATATGGAAAAGCTGCAACCCGCCTTGCGCGACTACCTCACCAAACTGCGCGAGGATGCGTTCATCGATATCAAACCGGAGTATGTTGACAGCGGCGCCAGCCCCAACCAGACCAAGCCAGTCGAAACCGCCAGCAAAGACGAGAAGTCTAAGCCGTTAAAAAAGAAGAAGAAGTTAGGCCTGTTTTAGTTTAAGCTTGGCTCAGCTTAATGGGATTGAGTGTGTCCCGACGGTCAGCCGGGTTTCCATGAAGGAATTCTTTTTAGCCGATTGTTGCCATCATGAAAACAAGGTGATCACTTCCACCTTCGTGGTCATTTCCAAGCAGGTCAAACCGAAGAAGACAGGCGAGCCGTATCTGGCTTTGACGATCGGGGATCGCACCGGCCAAATCGAAGCTAAGATGTGGGACAACGTCGAGACTGCGATCGATGCTTTCGAGCAGGAAGACTTCATCAAAGCCAAAGGCTTGCTGAACAAATACAAGAACCGGTTTCAGCTAACCATTCACAAGCTCCGCAAGCTGAACGATGCTGAGATTGATTTTTCTGATTATCTTCCAAAAACAGCCAAGGATATCGGAGAGCTTTGGCGAACACTCGCCGAGTTCGTGGCGACATTCCAGAATCAGCAACTGAAGGCCTTAGTTGAGGCCTTCATGGCTGACCCAGAGATCGCGGAAGCGTACCGCAATGCTCCGGCGGCCAAGTCTCTGCATCACGCCTATATTGGCGGCTTGCTCGACCATGTAGTTTCGCTGTTTCGGTCTTGCGATCTGATTTGCCGCAACTATCCCCAGATCAATCGCGACTTGCTGCTCACGGGCGCATTTCTGCACGATATAGGTAAAATTCACGAACTCACCTACAATCGCTCGTTTTCTTACACCACCCGCGGCCAGCTGCTGGGGCACATGGTCATCGAGTTGGAGATGCTGCAAGCCAAGCTCGCTGAAGTGCCCGATTTTCCGGAAGAACTAAAGACCTTAGTGGAGCACATCATCATCAGTCATCATGGGGAGTACGAATTCGGTTCGCCCAAGTTGCCAATGTTCCCCGAGGCTTTAATGCTGCATTATCTGGATGACCTCGATTCCAAGATGGAAGCGATGCGGTCGCACTTCGAACGTGAAGTTGGTCTGGATGGGCCCTGGACTGGTTACAACGCTTCTTTAGGTCGTCCACTGCTGAACAGCGCAAAATTTCTGGATAAGAAGGAAGCAACAGTGGCTGCGGCGGCAAATTCGGTGGCCGGTTCTCCTGCTGCGGAGACGTCTGCAGTTCCGCAAGAGCCAGCCGCGTCCCAGCCAATGCCAGCGGTCGTGCCCGGCAGTAAGGCGTAATGGTAGGCGAAGCATGCTCTGTGCCAGGGATCCGGGACAGCCACTGCTTCGTTAACACCGAGGGTCGATTAGAATTGTTACGCTGACCCTATTTCCTGATAATGCATCCCGACGGAGGTACTTATGCAAACGCGTTTGGCAGCATTCGCTTTGGCAGTTTATCTATCTCTGACAGTTCTTGGCTGCAGTAAGAAAACCGATCAATCGGCTGATCAAAACGCGGCAAACACTCCGGCCGCGACTCCGGCTCCAGCCGTGAAAGCTGAAGAGCCCAAAAAACCGCGCGTGGAAACGGTGACGGTTCCGGCAGGCACAAGTTTGACCGTGCGGTTGGGCGAGGCCGTGGGCTCGAAAATCAGTCAACCGGGGCAAAGCTTCTCCGCCAGCCTGGCAGATGCCGTGCAGGTGGATGGCAAGACCGTGATTCCAGCCGGTGCGGCTGCCAGGGGCACGGTAGTAGATGCGAAACCTCTGGGACGCTTTAAGGGCGGCGCATCGCTGCAGTTGCAGTTGGTCTCGATCACTATTAATGGCACCGAGCGCCAGATTCAGACTGCGGCAGTTTCGCAAACTGAAAAAGGCAAGGGCAAGCGTACGGCGGTACTGGCAGGCGGAGGCGCGGGCTTGGGCGCGCTGATTGGCGGTCTGGCTGGCGGCGGCAAAGGTGCTGCCATTGGAGCTGCAGCGGGCGCGGGCGCGGGTGGTGCTGGAGCGGCATTTACGGGCAACAAGGATATCGTGATGCCTGCCGAATCCGCTCTGACCTTTAGCCTTTCTCAACCGCTGGAGGTAAAAGAGAGAGAAAAAGAATAGTCATTCTCCTGGATCGGCCCGCTGAGCTCGGCTTGCGGCCATCGGGTTTCCATGCCCCGCAGCTCAAGTATTAAACTGATGCTGCGCACCCGAGCGCTATTTGTGCTCCTGGAGATCGCATGGCAACCGCTACTACTCGTGTTAATCCGCTCTCCTATCTGACTGACCAAATTAACGAGCTTAAAGCCAAGGGCACGCATTTTCGATTGCGTGTGCTGGAGGACGAGCAGGCCCCGGTCTGCACCTTCGATGGCAAGAAGGTCATCAATCTGGCCTCGAACAATTACCTGGGGCTGACTACGCATCCCAAACTGCGCGAAGCCGCCCTCGAGGCGACCCGCAGATATGGCGTCGGATCAGGCGCGGTGAGAACTATTGCAGGCACCATGAAGATTCATATGGAGCTGGAGGAGAAAATCGCCCGCTTCAAGAGCGTGGAAGCATGTGTGGTCTTTCAGTCCGGATTCGCGGCCAATGCTGGAACGGTTTCTGCGGTGTTGGGCAAGGACGATTTCATCATCTCCGACCAGCTCAACCACGCTTCGATCATTGATGGTGCGCGCTTGTCCAAGGCCAAGATTCTGGTGTTCAACCACAAAGACACAGCGCACGCGGAAGAACAACTGGCGAGCGTGAAAGATCAGCCGGGGAAGAAACTCCTCATTACCGACGGCGTGTTTTCCATGGATGGCGATATCGGACCGCTGCCCGCATTATGCGATGTGGCGGAAAAATACGGCGCGATCATGATGGTAGATGACGCGCATGCCTCCGGTGTACTTGGCCGGAATGGGCGCGGCACCATCGACCATTTCAAAATGCACGGGCGCGTCGATATCCAGGTGGGAACACTATCGAAAGCAATCGGCGCGCTTGGCGGATATGTCTGCGGCACTCGTGACCTGATCGATTTTCTGTATCACCGAGCGCGGCCGTTTCTGTTTTCGACTTCACATCCACCATCGGTTGCCGCAACCTGCATTGCGGCGTTCGAAGTTCTGCAGGACGAGCCCGAACTGATGGAAAAACTCTGGGAGAACACCGGCTTCTGGAAGAAAGAACTGGGCCTGCTGGGCTTCGATATCGGAGGCAAGACAACTCCTGCGAGCGAAACTCCAATCACACCAATCATTATTGGCGACGGGAGGCTCACGATGGATTTCTCGCGTGAACTGTTCAACGAAGGCGTGATGGGCACCGGGATCGCGTTCCCGACGGTGCCCGAGGGCAAAGCTCGCATTCGTACCATCATGACCGCGACTCATACCAAAGAGGAATTGCAGCAAGCACTTGAGATCCTGAAAAAAGTTGGTAAACGAATGGGAATTCTGGCGTGAGTTCAAAACAAAAAGGATGCAACGGAATTAATCAGGAAATCAGGATCTGGGGCATACGCTCGCTTCGAAATATACCTAAATGCGGCAAGGCAGTACCCTTGGAGTCCCACGCGTACCGCCATTCTCCGATATCAGGTCAGGCTCGGGCAGCTATAGCTTCGGCAGGTGCCGGCGCCTTTACTTCTTCCCCGTTCGCCTTCTGGCCGGCCTTGCGAATATCGATTCCACCCTTGAAGAACGCCCCATCTTCAATGGAAATGCGAGCCGCTACCACGTCGCCAGTCAGCGAACCGTCACTGCGGATATCCACCCGGTCACTGGCGGTCAGGTTGCCGCGCACCTTGCCCAGCACCACGATTTCGCGGGCGTTGATGTTTGCCGAAACCACGCCGTTGCGTCCCACGGTCACGCGGTTCCCTGCCAGGTTGATGGAGCCTTCGACGCGTCCATCGATATAAAGCGACTCCGAACCGGTGACTTCACCTTTAATGACAAGCGACTTGCCGATGGTCGCCTGGTCAGCGGTGCTGGCCGAAACAGCGCGTGGCGCTGCTGGCGCCTCACTCGTTGCTGAGGTCACCGGGGTCGACATCGAAGGGCGTTCCGGTTCAGCGGGCCGACCTGGAGTGGCGGGAGTCTGAGTTGTGGGTTTCCACATGGCGCAAAATTCCTTTCGTTGAGTTAGATTAGCAGGTCAAAAAGCCGCATTTGCGTGACCAAACCGGATTTTACTCCCGCCTGGGTCTGTCGTCTTGTGGAAATTCTGTGCTTTCTGCAACTTTCCTCAGAAGGCGAGAAAGCTTCAGCCGGGAGCTTTCCTCAGGCGGGAGGGTAATTCCTGCCGGGTTACCGCCGTTCTTATACGAGCGCGAAGGCGTATTCTAAGGCCAGGGCGATGTCTGCGAACGATGCTCTCCGATTCTGCCATCCTCAACAAAATTGAACGCCAGCCCAGACGTCAAGCCGGCTTCAAACAGCTGGTGAGAGAGTTAGGGCTGCATGGCGAGGAACGTCGCGAGCTTTCTGAGCGACTGGAAAAACTGGTGACTAGCGGACAGCTCAGGCGAATTGATGTCGGGCGCTATGCGATCCCGCAATCGGCGTCGGGCAAGAACATTGTGTCGGGGAGTCTCGCCATGCATCGCGATGGTTTCGGGTTTGTCATTCCTGATGCCAGTTCCATGGACCGGCACCTGAAGGAGAGGATTTCCGGAGACATTTTCATACCGCCGGCACAGATTGGATCTGCCATGCACGGTGATAGCGTGCTCGTCGAAATCACAGCGATTCGCGCTAATGGCCGCGCCGAAGGAAGAATACTGCGCCCAGTGAATCGTGCGCACACGACCGTCGTGGGCATCTTTCACTATAGCCAGCGACGGAACTACGTCACCCCGATCGACGCGAAGGTCGCGCAGGAAATCACAATCCCGCCAGGCATGGAATATCCGGAGACAGGCAGCGTAAGACCGTCGTCCGCGAGCGAATCCCATCAACGGCGCGGTGTACCGGGTGCCTCTAAAGCTGCCGAGTATGGCGCTACGGGAAAACGAAAGTCTGTGCATCGCGTGCTGGGCGAGGAAGCCGCTCGTCGAACCGACTGGGATGATCTTGAGAATGTTGTGGTCGATGTTGAGATCACGGATTGGCCCACCGCTACGCAGAATCCGCGCGGGCGAGTGGTTGAAATTCTGGGATACGAAGATGATTTCGGCGTGGATGTCGAAATCATGATTCGCAAGTTTCATCTGCCGCATCGCTTTCCGCCCGAGGTGCTGGCAGAGGCGGAGGCTGCGGAACCGATCATCTCGGCTCACGAACTGCAGAAACGGCGCGACTTCCGCGATTTGCCGATCGTAACCATTGACGGCGAAACTGCGCGCGACTTTGACGATGCGGTGACAGTGCATCGCCTGGGCAACGGCAACTTTGAACTGCAGGTCCACATCGCCGATGTCGCCCACTACGTTGAGGGAGGCTCAGCCATCGACCGGGAAGCCCGGCTTCGAGGCACCAGCGTTTACTTTCCCGACCGCGCCGTGCCTATGTTGCCGCTTGAGCTGTCGACGGATATTTGCAGTCTGCGGCCGAAGGTGGATCGACTGGTCCTGTCTTGCGTCATGGAAATTGACCATCAAGGCGAAATTTTGGGCCACGAGCTGAGCGAAGGAGTCATTCGCTCCGCGGAGCGCATGACCTACACCGACGTGAACGCGGTTCTTGAAGGCGATGGCGGCGCACGCAAGCGCTACGCCCATCTCGTTGCCACATTTGAGATGATGCGAGATCTGGCACTTATCCTGAATCGCAAGCGCGAACGCCGCGGTTCGATCGATTTTGATTTGCCGGAACCGGTTATCGAATTCGACGAATTTGGTCTGATGAGAAGCATCACGCGCTCAGAGCGAAACATCGCGCACCGGCTGATCGAAGAATTTATGCTGGCGGCCAATGAAACGGTGGCTGCTCATTTGGAGAACATGCGGGTTGCCTCTCTGTATCGTATTCACGAGAAACCGGACGCCAAGCGTGTTTACGAGTTCGAGGTGATCGCGGCCACGTTTGGCTATTCGCTCGGGGTGGGCGCGTTGCCGGTCCAGCGCATGCAGCTCAAAACGGACCGTCGCGCCAGTTATGGTAGCGGCAAACGCGCGCGCGAAATTGAGATTCCCCGGGAAGTCCGCATCACGCCACGCATGTATCAGAAGTTGACGGAGAAGATCACGGGAAAACCGGAGGAGCGAATTCTTTCGTATCTGATGTTGCGCTCGTTGAAACAGGCGAGATATTCGGAGGAGAACCTGGGCCACTTTGCATTGGCCGCACCAACTTACACTCACTTTACATCGCCAATCCGCCGCTATCCCGACCTGATCGTGCATCGCATCCTGAAGAGTGTCTTGCGCGGGGCGGGTGTCCAAGTGGTGCAAACGGTCTCAGGACGGCGGGAATCTGGCACGCCTCAGTCTCCGTGGTCGAAGCGGCACGAGACAGCCGCACGTCGGGAGGCAATCGAACCGATGCATGGCCCTTTTTCGTTGGAAGAGCTTCATGAAATCGCGGAAGAGTCGAGCCAAACCGAGCGCCGCGCCGATGATGCCGAACGCCAGCTGATGGAATGGAAGAAAGTGAAGTTCATGCAAGATCGTATCGGCGACGATTTTGATGGGCTGATCATCAGCGTCACGAAATTCGGCTTTTTTGTCGAACTGACGGATTTATTCGTGGAAGGCCTGGTTCCGCTCTCAACTTTGACCGACGACCGTTACACGTATCACGAGAACACGCGCGAAATCATTGGCCAGCGCACCGGTAAGACCTACCGCCTGGGGCAGAGCATCCGCGTTTTGGTGGATCGTATCGATCCGGTAGAAAAGAAAATTCAGTTCGCGGTACTCGAGGAAACTCCCGGGCATGCCGCAAAGCGAAAGCGGCGGTGAATGGTGGAGGGATATGAGAGCGCGGGATATCCGAGGTGGTGTAAAATTCTGGTAACCCTAAGACTGCGCAGTTTTGGTGCGGCGGTGTTTGCTTTTCGGTCGGGACGTGGCTCAGCCTGGTAGAGCACTCGCTTGGGGTGCGAGGGGTCGGCAGTTCAAATCTGCCCGTCCCGACCAACATTTCTTGGCAGCTTCTTTGCGGAAACTTGCGAACCGGCACTATGCGAGGTTCTCGGCGGAATTTGCGGTTTTCCACGACAATAGCGCTGACCTCACCTACTTAAGTGGCAATTTCGGGAAGCCGGCGAATTCTGGGATCGCGGAAGACATCAGCTTCGTCCGTGCTTCGGGTCGAGAATTCGGAGATGACCGCACCCTGTGGTCCTGCCTGGAACCAGTGTGGAGTGTCAGGATAAAGAGTGTACTGCTGGCCGGGCTCAAGATGGATCTCGTGCCACACGGTGTAATAATCCTCGGAACCCGCCGGGGGACGGCAACGTGGAGAACGCGCCCGTTCTCCGGGAACATAGAGTGAAACGCTGCCCCATCGGCAACGGAATGTCTCTTCTTTCCCCAGTTTTTCGCCAACCGTAGGGTGCCAGTGCTCCGGGCAGGTTTGACCCGGGAACATCATCAGTTCCTTGGCACAGACTCTTTCCGTGTTGACGTAGGTCAGGATCTGCAAACCAGTCTTCTCCAGCTCACCAAGTCCGAAATCTGCGACCTCCAGCTTCCGATACTCTTCGGGCGTAATGAAGAAGCCGGCTCTTCTAAGTAACTCCGCCGATCGTGCCGCCGCCTCCTCGTACTGCGCTGCGCTGATCATCCCGATCCTCCTGCTCTTGTGTTCAACGATTACGCAGTTTTCGATCATGGGTTCCGGCAAAAACGCCGGGAGCGACGGTGGGCCAGCCTTCTGCTGCGGGGCCAGCTTGCTGCTCCCACCCTTCCCGCATCCGGCGCTCGACCAAGTCGAAAGGCAGGATGCCGCTGACAGCGTCGGCGGATTCTACGCTGCATGCGCCGACCGCGCAAGCAAGGCGGCATACCTGTTCCGGCGGTAAACCGCGAAGAATCCCGTAGAGAAAGCCGGCTACGGTAGCATCTCCCGCGCCGGTGGTTCCGACGAGGTTGACCTTGAATACCGAGGTCCATAATTCACGGTTTGCCCAATTTTCGGAAAGTAATCTGTGGTCCGCGTGACTCAATCTGGCTTGATTGCTGGTCTGGACATAAAGGCCGCGGTTCCCCAGCTTGATGCCAACGACGGCAGCGCCCATGCTACATGCGGTTTCACCGAGCCGCTGTAGATCCTTAGTGTCTACCTGGGCCAGCGAGCACGAGCCGTCGCTAACGAGTCCAGACGAAGTTTCAGGCTCCAGCATGCAGGCCAACTCTTCATAGGAGGGAAGGAAAATATCGACGTGGGGAAGAACCCTAGCGAGGATCACCCTCCAGTTGACGCACCCGGCCGGGGATTTCGGGTCGGGATATGCCATATCCAGAGATGTGAGCAACCCTTTTTTCCTGGCTTGGCGAAAGATCTCTTCCAGTTCCCGACCATCGTTCTCGAACATCTTGCGCATGAGAGGGGGATAACCGAAATGGAATATTTCTGCGGGCCGTGATAGCGCGGAGGCTAGGTCCTCGGCGGTGAATGAATCGTTTGCGCCGGGGAAGTGAAAGATCATCCGATCATACCCGGGTGGGCTGAGGATGACGCTGTAGGAAGTGTTCTCCTGCGAGGATCTTGTCAAACCGTTGCCGGCCTCTCCGAAGTTCCGCAATTCGAGTTGCAGCAGATCGCCGATCGGGTCGGTACCGATTTTGCCAGCCAGGTGAACGGCTGCACCCAGCTTCTTCAAAGCGAGACCGGTATTCGGTACGCACCCACCAAGGCTCACAACCGCAGGCCCGACCATTTCCAGCGTACCCGGACGAAACTTCAAGTCTGACGGGTGCATCTGTGGGATGATGTCGAGGCATATATGCCCTGCGACAATAATCTCCTCTCGACCTTGGCGCTCGTTCTCCGGCATCAAACCTCTTGTGCCCTGCGCAAGTCGGGGCAAATGCTGGCCCGCTCGTAGGCTACTGCATTTGCGGCATCGCGGAATGATGATAGGGCATTTTCTTAAAGACGGCTGGAAAGTCCATGATAGCCGGGAAAAGTACCGACGTAATTCAGAGCAACCATCCGTTCAGGCGGCTGCTCTGTTAGTCTAGTGACACGGTGTTTCTCGCAGGTGGGGGAACCGGAACTTTGTTTTGGTACACGGGTTGGGAACTTCCGGTGGCTTGGTGGCGGCAGGGTTTAGGAGAAACCGATTACATTGAAAATCATATCAAGGCGAAATCTTGCCCTTTGCCTTATCGTAGTTTCAAGCCTGCTGAGCGCGACCTTAGTCGGTCAGCAAACACCGGCTCCGACACAGCAAACCGCTCCGGCTGATCCCTCTGCGTCGACGAAGGAACAACCATCTGACAAGGCCCAGCCCCCAGGCAGTCCGAAGAGCGATCAGGATATAAAGAAGCAAGAGGAAACCGGTACCTCGAATGATCGGCTTTTCTACGCTCTTCCAAATTTTCTCACGGTCGAAACCAAGAACGTTCCGCCGCTGACTGCCGGGCAGAAATTCAAGGTGGTCACCCGTGGCTCCTTCGATTTCATTCAGATTCCCTGGTATGGCCTGCTGGCCGGCGTCAGCCAGGCGGAAAACAGTGAACCGGGTTACGGGCAAGGGGCGGCTGGTTATGGCAAGCGCTATGCCGCGTACTTTGCGGACGGAACCATCGAAAACTACTTTACGGGCGCCATCCTGCCGGTTGTGCTTCGCCAAGATCCCCGTTTCTACCAATTAGGTACAGGAGGGTTCTGGCATCGTACCACTTACGCCATGAGCCGGATCTTTGTGACTCGCACTGATGCAGGAAACAAACAGTTCAACTTTTCCGAAATCTTCGGCAGCGCTATCGCCGCTGGAATTTCCACGTATAGCTACCATCCAAAGGGTGATCGAACCTTGCCGAACACAGCCAGCGTCTGGGGGACACAGGTCGGGTACGACACCTTAACGCTGGTGGTGAAGGAATTTTGGCCCGACTTACGCCGCAAGCTGAGCAAGAAGAGAACCAACGCCCAGATCAGCGGGCAGTAACAGTTGGGCACCCCAGGTTTACAGCCGCGATTGTGACGGTAAAACCAGCCATTTCAGCAGCATATTTACCAGGCTCAGCACAATACCGCCCCAAAAAGCGGAGGCGAAACCTCGAATGTGAAAACCGGGAACGAAGGCTGACGCAAGTTCCAACATGATGGCGTTGATGATGAACCAGAAGAGCCCGAGGGTGAGGATCGTGAGCGGGAACGTGATCACTTTCAGAAAAAGCCCGAGTGTGGCGTTCACCAGCCCGATAACCACAGCGGCGATCAGCGCCGCTGCTGCCCCGTTGACCACAAAACCTGGGACCACCCGCGAAGTTATCCAGACGGCCAGCGCGCTCACGGTCCAGTGCAGCAGCATTCGCATCAAGATTGTCCGTTTCTTAGCCAGGCAACTATAAAGCGGACAAAGCACACAATCAACTTACTCCCAAGCCGCAGCATCCATCTTCTTTCCAGTTCGCAGGTAATGATTGATAGCAGCCTCCCAGCTTTTCATCTTGTGCTCGAACCACACACTGTTGTAGCGCTCCACTTCCCGGTTCCCTGCCTCAGAAAGGCCGGTGTAGGTGTAGCGGATATGGGCCGTGGTTTCGCCGGGCGATTTGGCCTGAAGACAGATGTTGATTTGTGCTGCCACAAAGCCCGCCGTAACCCAGGCATATGCAATTTTCAACGCCGTGGGATCGTATTCGGTCACAAGCCAGGTCGTCTGCGAGCCATCCTCATTCGGCGTCAGGAACACACAGCCCAGCTCTGCGACCCCCGAATGCGAGTAGATCATTCGATATTGCCATCCCGGCACCCAGTCTGCCTCGCGCACCGGGCAGAGGAGCGGGAATGCTTTTTCAGGCGGGGCGCAGTTGGTTTGTGTGAATTGGTGAGTAATGCGTTTGCCTTCAAAGTCCATATTCTTCTCCTGAAAGAAAAATGGCCTGCGCCGAGGCACAGGCCGATTCCGGTAAACAAAAAATAAAGCCGAACTGCCTTGCAGCTCGGCTCTCAATCTCTCATCATTCTAGCACGGCGAGATCAATTCATGGCCAGCTCTTTTCAGGACTTCTATAGCTGCATCACCAAAACGTTGCAGGGGCATCGTCTCCACGGTCAAGTTCTGATTTGTGCGGTTACCACTCGCAACTTCGCCTGCGGTGATGTTGTGCCGAGAACGGCTATAGCTACGCTCTTTTGACTAATGGGAGCACCCTCGGTCTCGACAAGCACGACTTCGGAGATTTCCGAGTATTTCGCCCCTGCAACGATTAGCGCGGCCAAGGCGGTTTGCAGCGGCGGAAGGCTGGGATTGTAAGCGGCATTTTCGATGTATGAGCCTTTGAAAAAGCGCCCGTCGCGAGTACGAATCGCAACTCCTGAATGCGCGTGCGTGTAAGACGCGTATGATTTACGGGCCGCGTCCAGGGCTGCGATGGTCAACTCATCGGGTGCTTCCTGGGAAAGAGCGAGATCCGCTTGTTTTACCGGGAAAGCCAACTCTGTAACGCCGAGATCTTTTGGGCCGAATGCCGATGGCAACAAGGCAGACAGCTTCAGTGAAGGTTGGCCCTCGACCAAAACCTCCAGGTTGCCATCCGGCGCCAATTCATTCATGAATTGGCGGCAATGGCCACAGGGTGCGGCGGTGACAGCTATGGCCAAAATTCCGGTGTCGCCGTGCATGTACGCATTCGAGAGTGCCGACTGCTCGCCGTGCACCGAAAAGCCAAGCGAATGGCCGGGAAACTCGATGTTGGCGCCCAGAAAGAGGTCGCCGCTCCTGCCACGGACGACCGTACCCACCTGATAGTTTGAGATCGGTGCGCGGGAAAAGGTTTTTGCCAAGGGCAGAAGAGCGAGCATCACAGCGTTGACCGGTTTTTGCTCGCTGTCACAAACTGCTTTGACCTCATCTGCAGGAATTCGCCCGCTGAAGCCGGGTTGCTTCAGAAGACGAAGCAGCCGGTCACGCAACCGGTCGTTGATTGTAGATAGAGCCGCGGAAAGGGGATCGGTCCTTGAAACATCCGCACCTGAGGTTGGCAATTTCATAGCCCATAATCCTAGTCCTGTTGATCCCAGCGCCGCCAACGCCGTTCGCCGGTTCATCATGCATTGCTCCTTTCCTACGAGGGCCACGAAGTGCTCATAGCGGTAATTGACGCGAGGCCCGTGCCCGTCCAGACTAAAGTGTCATGAAAAAGCTTCGCGTGGGAATCTTATTCGGCGGGCGCAGTGGCGAGCACGAAGTTTCGCTGCTATCGGCTGCCTCGGTGTTTAAGGCGATTGATAAGAATACATATGACGTGGTTCCCATCGGCATAACGAAAGAGGGGCACTGGGTCACTGCGGCTGACGCCGAGCGGTTGTTGCGAGGCGAATTTTCTCATCATGCGGAACGGCATTTGCGCGCCGGTGATCCCGAAACCACACCGGCCGCCGCAGTCCTGGCCAACGGCCAGGCGGTGCTTGTTCCACCGGAACCACAGCAAAGCGGAGCTCTCAAGGCGTTCCAAACCGACGCCTCCTCCCATGCCTTGGCTCGCAGGGTTTCTGATCGTGCCATCAACGTGGACATCGTGTTCCCCGTGCTGCACGGCACGTTTGGTGAAGATGGAACGATTCAGGGGTTATTAGAGCTGGCTGATATGCCTTACGTCGGGGCGGGCGTGCTCGGGTCCGCCGCCGGCATGGACAAAGACATTATGAAATCGTTGTTCCGCGCCGCGGGATTGCCAATCGTGAAGCACGTAACCATTCTCCGTGGCGACTGGCAAGCGAATCCAAGAAAGATTGAGAGGCTGGTCCAGAGCAAGCTGAAGTATCCGGTTTTCGTAAAGCCTGCGAACTTGGGCTCATCTGTAGGGATTTCCAAAGCACACAGCCAAAAAGAACTTGGTGCTGCGATTCGGGAAGCAGCCAGGTTCGACCGAAAGATCATAGTCGAGGAGGGTGTCGGCGGAAAAAAGCAAAAGGCTCGCGAGATCGAATGCTCCGTACTGGGCAATGATCGACCCGAGGCGTCAATTCCCGGGGAAATCGTCCCCAGCAAAGAATTCTATGACTACGACGCGAAGTATCTGGACGAGGGTTCGGAACTGATCATCCCCGCAAGGCTGAATAAGCCACAAATCAGAAAAGTTCAGCAGATCGCGATTGCGGCTTTTAAGGCGGTAGATTGCTCGGGCCTGGCGCGCGTGGATTTCCTCATGGATCCGAAGAGGCGGAGGATTTATTTGAACGAGATCAACACCATGCCCGGCTTCACAGCTATCAGCATGTATCCCAAGCTGTGGGCAGCCTCGGGATTGTCCTACCCGCAACTGATTGAGCGGCTCATCCAGCTTGGGCTGGAGCGCCACCAAGACAAAAAGAAGAACCAGTACAGCCGGTAGGGACGATCTTCGATTGCCGATCCTCCGAAGCATCCCAAACCTAGGGGGTGAAACCTTTGGCGGAGAGCAGCGGTCAAACACGCGGCGTAAATGGCTCATTAGCCGGCAACTTAGTGGCTCTTTCCCATGTTACTTCTGTTACCTGACGCTATCCGATTTCGCAGGCGAGAATGGGTGCATGAGGGGATGGCGGCTGTTGGCGTTGCTGTGGGTGGTGACGCTCGCGTCGATCGCGCAGGCGCGGCAGCTAGCCATCATCACGGATACGGCGAATACGACTAGCGAGCTGTCGGCTTCTGACCTGGCGAAAATCTTGAATGTCCGCACGCGCAGTTGGCCGGATGGCAAGCCCATCAAAATCGTCTTGCGCGACCCGAGCTCCGCGGACATGCAGGTGGTCGCTCGCAAGCTATTCAACATGAGCGGTGATCAGGCGCGGGCATTCGTACGCGCACACAGCGACCTTATGGTGGTGGCCGATTCGGATGACGCAGTCATTCGCTATGTCTCCAGCACTCGCGGCGCCATCGGGATCGTGGATCTTTATTCGCTGACCAAGGGCGTCAATGTGGTGAAGATCGACGGCAAGTTGCCCGTTGAGCAGGGCTACCTGTTGAAGGGAAATTAGTCATGATCTTGGGAACGATGTTGCGCAGAGTTTCTGTCATCGGCATTTGTTTGGTGGCTGCCACGGCAGGTGCGGTAACCAAAGACAGTTCACAAAAGGGCGCTTTGCCGCTTACCACCAAGTCGGCGCAAGTGCGTCGTATGCTGGACGAAGTCTGGCGCCTCAACCTTGATGAGGTGCAAACGGAAGCGGCGGATGAGGTCCTGCGCAAAGCCCTGAAAATTGATCCTGACTTCGCTTTTGGTCACGTGTTGCTATCGCAATGCAGCCTGGATCCTGGTGAGCAAGTGCGCGAACAGCAGAAAGCCTTTGCCACCCGCACTCACGCCAGTCCGGCCGAGCGCCTCGTGATTGAGTGGTTTCAGAACGCTGCGGACCACAAACTTATTCCGGCAATTACCGATATGAATGAAGTGCTCAGACGGTACCCCCACGACAGATGGGTTGTGTTTCTGGCGAACTGGTGGCTCACCCAACAAACACAATATGAGCGCGCCGTCGCCGTTTTTGAGCGCTCCGGCATCACGGATTCTCCCGGACTGATGAACAACACCGCCTATACCTACGCCTACATGCGGCAGTTCGACCGCGCGTTCGCCCTCATGGAGAAGTATGTGGCAGCGCTGCCGCAGGATCCCAATCCGCAGGACTCGTACGCGGAGATTCTGCGCATGGCCGGCCACTTCGAACAAGCCATCCGGCACTACCGGGCAGCACTAGCGATTGATCCGCAATTCTACTCATCGCAGTTCGGAATTGCCGACACCTATTCGCTGATGGGCGATCAGGTCCGTGCCCGCGAAGAATACCGTGCGGCATTTGAAAAATTTCCTTCTGTGCCCGAACTTCATCGAGTGCAATGGCAAACCAGGGAGGCGACGACATTTGTTCGAGAGGGAAATTACCCGGCAGCCGACCGCGCCTTCCAGGTCATTGCCGATGAGGCGCATGTCAAGTCAATGAGCCAGGTGGAAGCTGACATCTATCGCCAAATGGCCATGTATCAGTCGGACCCCAAAGAGGCGATGCGCCTCCTGGGCAAAGCTGAAACCGCAGCCCGCCATCGCCGAAATGCGATGCCATCTGCCATTCACCAGGAAATCGCACAAATTCTTCGCGCCCGCGTTGAAGCTGCTCTAAGGGCGGGAGACGTGAAGGCCGCGTCGGCGGCGCTGAAACACCTGGTCGAGCTGGCCCAAACTTCGAACGACAAGATAAGCGAAAGTGCTTATCACGGTGCCGCCGGTGCCGACTTATTCGCCGAAGGCAAATACAACGAAGCCATGTCTCACTTGGAAGAGGACATCAACAATCCTTTATCGTTAAAGCTGCTCGTGGCTGCGTACGAGAAAGTTGGATATGGGACGGAAGCGAAGCGTGTCAGTGAAACTTTGGCTAACCTGAACGATCCGACTTTGGAACAGGCGATGGTAGTTCCCGCGCTTCGGAAATGCTATGAAGATCCCAACTGCGCGGGAAGCTTCAAAAATGCGTCGCTGAAGAAATAACCGCGCCTGCGCCCTGTTCCGCGATCACTTCTTCACTTCATCTCTTTCGACAACGCCATCTTTGATATGGATGATGCGGTGCGCGTATTCGGCAATATCGTGCTCGTGCGTGACCAGCACAATAGTGTTGCCCTGAGTATGCAAACGATGGAATAACGCCATAATCTCAGTCCCGGTTTGCGAATCCAGGTTTCCAGTTGGCTCGTCAGCAAGAATGATTGAGGGATGATTCACCAGCGCGCGCGCGATGGCCACTCTTTGCCGCTGTCCGCCGGAGAGTTCGTTGGGTTTATGCATCATGCGCTCTGCCATGCCGACGGCAGTCAACGCTTCCCTGGCGCGTTCAGCCCGCTGTTCTGAATGCACACCTGCATAGATCAGAGGCAACTCTACGTTGTGCAAGGCCGTGGCGCGAGCCAGAAGATTAAAAGTCTGAAATACAAAGCCGATCTCTTTATTGCGAATGCGCGCCAGCTCATCGTCATCCAATTCGCTTACCAGTTGGCCATTCAGCCAGTACTGGCCCTTGCTGGGAGTATCGAGGCAACCGATCAAATTCATCAGCGTCGACTTGCCGGAACCGGACGGACCCATGATCGCCACATATTCGTTGCGGCGGATTTGAAGATTTATGCCACGCAGGGCGTGCACCTGCTGCTCCGAACCCATGTCATAGGTCTTCCACAGATCAACGGTGCTGATCATGGAGGAATCCGGGGCTGCCGAGCCCTGGGCTCGCGAAAAGTTGATGATTTCAGCGGTTGCCATCCTTTTCTCCTGGTTGTCTGCGGCCACCTGCACGCTCTCCAGCGTTCTCAGTTACTCCCCGCAAGGCCAGCTCTCCGTTTGGACGAACCAGCCCCACGAACGTTACACTCAGGTCTGCTCTTCTTCCTTCTTGGGTGCCGAGTTATCCACTTTTACGTCGGCACCGGGACGCAGCGTGCGCAGAACTTTGTAACTCCCGGTCACAATCTCGTCGCCGCTGTTAAGTCCTTTCAGAATCTCAATATCCGTGGTGCCGGCGATGCCCGTTTCTACCGGCACAAACTCCGCCTTCCGATTGCGAATGACGAACACGCCCTCAAGTTCTTCCTTGGGATTAGACAGCGATTTTTGCGGTATAGCGGCCTCGACCGAGTCTTTTTCGTTTTTCGGAACAAGGTCTTCCTGGCGGCGCACCGCCAGCGCCTGAATCGGAATCGTTAACACCTGGCTGCGTGTTGCCGTCGTGACCTTGGCAGTGGCCGAAAGACCCGGGCGCAAATCTGGCGGTGGATCCTGCAAGGTGACCACCACTTTGAAATCCTTGGCCTCCTGGCTGCCGGTAGTTTGCTGGGAAGTCGATACACCGGTCGAGCGCACCATGGCATTATTACCGATTTCTGTGACCACAGCCTTGAAACTTTTTCGGGGAATCGCGTCAATACTCACTTCGGCAGGCTGTCCCAACTGCACACTCACGATGTCAGTCTCGTCGACTCTGACTTCAGCGGTGATCACCGACATGTCGGCGAGCGTCATCAACACACTTCCGGGAGAATTCTGAATCCCGATGACGACGGTTTCTCCTTCGCGGACTGGAACGCTGGTGATCACCCCATCAAATGGAGCGGGGTACGTGGTTTTCTTGAGTACGTCAGCTGCATGGGTCAAATTGGCGCCTGCCTGTGTAATCCGCCGATCGGCGGATTCTTTCTGGGCCTTGGCTTGTGCCACCCGGGCTTGTGCCTGGGCTAATCCGGCGACAGCAGTCTGATGCGCGGCGTTCTGGCTGTCGTATTCCTGTTTTGCAATCAGCGCGTCCTTGTACAGCCCCTGCGCACGGCCCCAGTCGAGTTCGGATCGTTCCGCGTCCGACTTGGCACGATTGAGGTCAGCCAGGGCGGTGTTCAGAGCAGCTTCGGCCGCCACCGCATCGGTGCGCGCAGCTTGAAGCGTCGCTTGCATGGCTTCCAGATCGGCTTCTGGCTGCACATTTTCTAATTGCGCTAGCATCTGGCCTTTCTTCACCCGGTCACCCTCCTTTACGTAGAGATGGGTGATCTTGCCGAACGCATTTGCCCCGATGTTGACGTAAGTCTTTGGCTTGATTTCCCCTGAAGCGCTTACGACGGACGCCAAATCCTGGCGCTGTGCCTTCGCCGTCTGCACCGTCACCACATTCTTGCGGCTTTGATAGATGGCGAAGCCCACGATGGTGGACAGGAGCACTGCTGCCCCTGTTCCCACCGCCAACTTTCTCCAGGTACTCATTGCCTCCAACTCGATCCGCCAACGCTAGGTTCAGATGGCTTTCTTGCAGGCTCGCTGTGGCGATAGTCTCCTCGGAGATAAAAGAAGGACTACAGCCTTAGGTACGGGTCTCTTGTCGGAAAAGTTCCCTGAGACCTCCCATCGGACAACCCTTTCGCAGCCCGGGGTTTTGACTGCCGTACTCTCGATTATAGCTTGCAGGGGAGAGCGAATTTTCTGGAACGCCGCCGGGAGAGCCTTGGTTAGCAGCAGGAATCGGATTGCTCCGACGGATGGTGCCGCGGCCACGGACTAAAGGATCTTCTTTCCAAATGCTGAGAGCGCCAGTTCGACGGCCAAGTCCGCCGTGCGATTGTGCTCGTCGATGACCGGGTTCACTTCAACAATTTCCATACTCAACATGCGGCCGTGGTCGGCAATGATCTCCATCGCCAGGTGAGCTTCGCGATAAGTGGCGCCGCCACGGACCGGGGTTCCCACGCCGGGCGCATCCTCGGGATCTACCCAGTCCATATCCAGAGAAACGTGGTAGCCGGCGGTGCCCCGTCCGGCCATGCGCAAAGCTTCTTCCATCACGGTTCGCATTCCGCGCTCATCAATGTCGCGCATCGTCAGGACCTCAATACCGGCGCGATGAACGTGGGCTTTTTCGATCGCATCAATATCACGCACGCCCACCAGCACACAGTTTTCGGGCCGCACCTTAGGAGAGAAATTGAAGATGTTGGCCAGTTCGGGCGGCCCCAGGCCCATAATTGCCGCCAGGGCCATGCCATGAACATTGCCGCTGGGAGAACTGTCAGGCGTGTTGATGTCGGTGTGGGCGTCGATCCAGATGAGACCGATCTTTTGGTTCTGGCGACGATAAAATTCCGCAACCCCGGCGACGGTGCCCGCTCCCATGGAATGATCGCCACCTAAACAAAGCGGCACGATGCCAGCCTCAAGCGTTTTCAGAACCAGCTCGGCATGTTTAGTACAAGTTGCGGTAATTTCTTTCAGATATTTTGCGTTGGCGTGACCTTCCTTTTTCTGTTCGGGAATAGCGACCGCAACGTTCCCGCCATCTTCAACAACATGTCCCAAAGCCTCCAGCCGCGCTTCCAGCCCAGCCACGCGCACCGCCGACGGGCCCATATCAACCCCGCGACGCGATTGTCCCAGGTCCAGAGGGACGCCAATCACACGGATTTTTCTGGGAGTAATCGACGTGGATGGGGCGCTTGTGCTCATAATTCGGGATCTCAAAGCTTACGGATAAAGCCGGTACAGCATTCGCGGAAACGGAATGGTCTCACGCACATGTTCCAGACCGCAAATCCAGGCTACGGCCCGTTCAATTCCCATGCCGAATCCGGAGTGCGGTACGCTTCCGTACTTCCGCAAATCCAGATACCACTTAAAAGCCTCTTCCGGCAAACCGTGCTCGTGAATGCGTTGTACCAGCAAGTCATACGAAGCGGTACGTTGCGAGCCGCCGATGATCTCACCGTATCCCTCCGGAGCCAGCACATCCACGCACAGCGCCAGTTCCGGACGCTGCGGATCCGGTTCCATATAGAATGCCTTCACCTTGGCCGGATAGCGGTGAACCATCACAGGCCGTTCAAATTGCGAAGAGGTGTAGGTTTCGTCGGGCGAACCTAAATCTCCGCCCCATTCAAAATTATTTTCCAATGCGCCCTTGGCATGACCCTCTTGCAACAGTTTCACGGCTTCATCGTAGCTGATGCGAGGAAAGGGAACCTGCACTTTCTCCAACTTGGATAAGTCGCGGCCGATAACTTGCAGGTCGGCGCCGCGTCTGTCCAGGCAGCGCTTAACTAAGTAACTGATGAAGGTTTCAGCAAGTTCCATGAGATCGTCGAGAGTGGCGAATGCGATCTCCGGCTCGACCATCCAGAATTCGGTTAAATGCCGCCGGGTTTTCGATTTCTCCGCCCGGAACGTGGGTCCGAACGAATACACCTTGCCCAGCGCCATGGCAGTGGCTTCGATGTAAAGCTGTCCGGACTGTGTCAGAAACGCCTGCTCGTCGAAATAATCGACGGGGAAAAGCGTGGTTGTGCCTTCGCACGCTGCCGGGGTAAGAATAGGAGGATCGGTGAGAACGAAGCCGCGCTCATCAAAAAAATCGCGCGCCGCTTTGATGATTTCGGCTCGCACACGCAGAATGGCCGCCTGGCGAGGAGAGCGCACCCAGAGATGGCGATGCTCCATTAGAAAATCCACGCCGTGCTCTTTGAGTGAGATCGGATAAGGATCATTCTCGGAGACGCGCTGCAGCACCTGCACATTCGAAACATCCAGCTCATAGCCACCAGGCGCCCGCTTGTCGGCGCGAACTTTACCCTCGACGATGACGCTGGACTCCTGGGTCAAAGCCTTCACGGAATCAAATATCTCGGCAGGAACTGCGTTTTTTGCGACCACTCCCTGGATGATTCCAGTGCCGTCGCGAAAAATTGGAAACAGCAGCTTGCCGCTTTCACGCAGGTTATAAAGCCATCCGCGAATGGTGACACTTTGGCCATCGTGTTTACCAATGTCGGAGATGGTGCTTACGGGGAACGCCATGCTTGTGGATTTCCAAGCCGCCGATTTGCAATCGCAACTGGAAATTGCAAATTGCGTCTGCTCTCAACTGGCCTCGAGCTTCTGAAACACTTCGCCCATTTTGTCTGCTGGATTTATCTTCTCTTCTCCCTCGATTTCCAGCAGCAGCGGCGGTTTGTTGGGAGACGAGCGCAGAAGCTCGATGGCCTCTTTCCAATCAATCGAGCCATTACCCGGCCAAAGATGCGAATCACGATCTTTGGCATTGTCATGAACGTGAGTAGATCGTATGTAGCCCTTGAGAGTCGCGAAAGCCTGCGGGACATCGCTCATGAGGTGAGCATGCCCGACATCAAAGCAGACGCCCAGGTCATCGAAGTGAGTCGCGTGAATAAATTCCACCAATCTTTCCGGCGTGGATATTTCGTTGGGGATGTTTTCCAGTAGGATACGCACACCCAGAGGCTTGGCAAAAGCACGCAGGTGTTCGATGGAGGTCATCGCCGCTTCAAACTTGCGTTCGTCGAATGACTCGTTGCCCACGCCCATGTGCTGGATGAGAAAGTGAAAAGGAATTTGCTCGGCAATCTCCAGCGCCCGTTTGATCTCGTCCATGGCTTCAATTCGATGTGCTCGGTCGGTTGAGGAGACGTTGACCGGTGGCGCGCCGGTACGGCCCCATTCATAGTCCGCGTACATGGGGGCATGCACCGAATGCAAGGGAACTCCGCTGGTGCGAAACCAGTCGGCAATTTCCCGCACATGTTGCTTGCGATTGGCATAGTCGAGATGCTGCCGGGCAGCGAAAATCTCAATTGCCTGCGCGCCACCGCGCACCAGGCCATCGAGAAGCCCTGGATGCAGCCGCTCCTTCACGTAGACGTAGGTAGAAATTGCCCTCAACATCTAATAGCCGACCGCCTTCCCGTTGTTCCTATTGTCACTTGCACCTAGTCGCTCGCCGGTTTTCGGATCGATGGCGATGCACTCAGCGTCGCTCCAGTATCCGCGCCAGTCATCCCCCTGCCCAACGCCGAACCGCATGGTGTGTCCCATCTTCTCGAGCAATTTCACAGTGTCAGGAGAAAACCACTCCTCGAGGCTAAGGACATCGGGTATCCATTGGTTGTGAAATCGCGGCGCGTTTACGGCTTCCTGGATGTTCATTCCGTAATCGATAACACCAATCAATACATTGGCCACCGTGGTGATGATGCGCGAACTGCCCGGCGAACCTAAGACCAGAAACGGCTTTTCATTTGTGAGCACGATGGTTGGGGCCATGGATGAAAGCGGCCGTTTTCCGGGACCAATCGCGTTGGCTGGCCCTTGAACCAGCCCGTCGGAGTTCGGCACGCCCGGCTTAGCCGCGAAGTCGTCCATTTCATCGTTCAAAAGAAAACCGAGTCCTTCGGCCGTGACTCGCGATCCGAACCAATCGTTCAACGTGTAGGTCACCGCGACAGCGTTTCCCTCGGCATCGACCACCGAGTAGTGCGTCGTATGCGCCGACTCGCGCACTGGCACGGGGTCGGGATGCGCACTCGCATATTGTTCCAATTCAGTGAAAATTCCGGGACGTTTCAGATCCTTGCTGACACTGGCATGCGCTGGATCAATCGATTCTCGCCACGCCGCAGCGTACCGCTTATCGATGAGCTGCGCTACGGGAACTTTCGAGAAATCGGGATCGCCCATGAATTCGGCGCGATCATAAAATGCGCGCCTGAAAGCTTCGGTGATTAAGTGGACCGATTCCGCCGAGCGACTGCCTAGCTTTGCGAGATCGTAACCTTCAAGAATGTTGAGAATCTCAAGCAGAACAGTTCCGCCCGAAGAAGGCAGCGGCGCGCTGATGATCTGGTAGCCGCGATAGCTGCCCTCGACCGGGGATCGCTCTTTGACTTCGTAATGTGCCAGATCCTCAGCTGTGATCAAGCCGCCGCCTTTTTGTATTGAGGCAGCGAGCTCCCGCGCCATCGTGCCGTGATAAAAGTCATCTGGATTACTGGCGATGCGCTCCAAAGTCCGCGCCAATTCGGGCTGCCGAAAAATCTCACCCTGCTGATAGTAATTCCCATTGCGCTGAAAGAGACGACGCGACTCCGGAAATTTGCCCAGATACTTATCCTCCCGCAGGCTGCGAGCTTCTCCCCAGGTCAGCGCATAACCATCGCGCGCCAGCTTTACGGCCGGGGCAATCACGGCAGCCAGGGTGAGCTTGCCAAAATTGGCTTCCGCATAAACCAGCCCCGCAACTGACCCGGGTACCCCGATCGACCGGTATCCGAGCCAGATATCGTCGCTGACATCGCCTTGGGCGTCGAGATACATGTTGGCCGTGGCGGCTGCCGGAGCCTTCTCGCGAAAGTCGATGAAATGGGTTTTGCCATTAGCCATGCGCGCCAGCATAAAACCACCGCCACCAAGATTTCCTGCCGCGGGATAGACGACAGCTAAGACAAAACCAGTGGCCACTGCTGCGTCTACGGCATTTCCGCCCGCCCGCATGATTTCCACCCCGGCTTGTGACCCCAGTTCGTGGGCACTCACTACAATGGCATGAGGCGCATGAACCGGCAGCGAAGACCCCGAAGCCGAAATCGCAACCGAAAGCAGGAACGCAAAGACAACCTGTAGCTTGCGGAGAATGCGCATGTGAGTTTGGACTTCTGAGGCTAGCCTAGCGGGTTGCAGGCAGTCAAATTGCTTTCTTGCGTGGCCTTACTTTGCCGGCTCGACGGCTTAACTTGCGTTTCGTCACTCTGTTCCGCAGCTTGGCTTTCGATGCGACCATCTCATAGGATTGGCGAATCGAGTCCTTCAATTCTTCCTCGCGCAGGGCATCCTGGCGATCGAGCATTACCCACTTGTAGCGCCCAACGTAGGGAGCAGGCCGAATGTCCTCCAACTCACACAATTCTGCAAATTTCTCGGGAGAGCATTTGAAGCACATGCGCTGGGGTACGGAATCGAGTCCGAGTATGGCGAAGATTTTGCCAGCCACTTTAAAGCAGAGGTCATCTCCCCATTGCAGGTTTTCGGTGACATGGGGGAAGGAGAGGCAATACTTGCGGATGGAATCAGCATTCATAATAAAAATCGGTGTCCGCTTAAGACATATATGTATCTAAAGCAGCATCAGGAGAAGATTGAAATGCAAACCAAGCAACTTGGCAACTCCGATTTGCGCATTACCCCAGTTGGTTTCGGAGCCTGGGCCATCGGGGGCTCCGGTTGGCAGTTCGCGTGGGGAGCGCAGGATGATAACGATTCCATCGCGGCTATTCACCGCGCCTTGGAACTCGGCGTGAACTGGATCGACACGGCCCCAGGTTATGGACTCGGGCATTCGGAGGAGGTGGTTGGCCGTGCGGTCAAGAGCTGGTCTGGCAGCAAGCCCCACATTTTCACCAAATGTGGCCTACGCTGGGACGCCAGCGGAACCATACAAAAAATTCTCGCGCGGGAGTCAATTCGGCAGGAGATAGAGAATAGCTTGCGACGGCTGCAGCTGGATGTGATCGATCTCTATCAGATGCACTGGCCGCCCGAGCCGGACTCCGCGCAACTGGAAGAAGGCTGGTCGACATTGGCTGATTTGAAGCGCGAAGGGAAAGTGCGCTGGATCGGCGTGTCGAACTTCAATGTTAGGCAGCTGCGCCGCGCGAATGCAATTGCGCCGGTCACTTCTCTGCAGCCGCCGTATTCGCTCATCAATCGCGCGATCGAAGAAGATATCCTGCCTTACTGCCTGCGCGAGGGTATCGGAGTGGTCGTGTATTCGCCGATGGCTTCCGGCCTTCTTACTGGAGCCATGACTCGCGAACGCGCCGCGAAGCTGCCGAAAGATGATTGGCGCAGCAGCGATCCGGAATTCCGTGAACCACGCTTGTCCCGTAATCTGGAATTGGTTGAGCGGCTTCGGGAAATTGCTCAGCGGCACGGTCGTTCTCCCGGCGAAGTGGCGATTGCGTGGACGCTACGGAATCCTGCGGTTACGGGCGCCATCGTTGGAGCGCGCAATGCCCGTCAAGCTAATGGCGTGATGCGCGCCGGAGAACTCCGCCTCAGCGACAAGGAGATCAACGAAATTGAGGAGTTCCTCGAAGAAACCGCCGCATAGTTCCTGTGAGGATGCGCGATGCCACTCGTTTCCGCATTGAATCGCCCGTCTTCGAACGTCCGTTTGACATGCGATTTTCGCTGATGCTACCGTCACCCCTTCCCGCCGCATGCGTCAGCGACTTGAGTACGCGCTCGCCTGGGGTCTGATAAAAGGTATCGGCGCTCTACCGCGTCCACTGGCGCGAGCCGCAGGCATCACCCTGGCGTGGATTGTTTATGTTTTACACGCCCGCCTGCGCCGGGTGGGTATGCGCAATCTGCAGTTGGCTTTTCCAGACAAGAGCCGCCACGAGCGGGGCAAGATTCTGCGCGGTGTTTTCACCTCGCTTGGCAGGCAAGCAGCCGAGGTCTGTCTGTTCCCTAAATACACGCGTGAAAACGTGAGCCAGGTTGTGGTTTATGACGGCTTTGAAAACTTCGAAAGAGCGCTGACAGGCGGCAAGGGAGTGCTATTCCTCACCGCCCACTTGGGCGGATGGGAGCTTTCGGCCTTTACGCATTCTTTGCAGGGTTACCCCCTGCACGTTGTGATGCGGCCTCTGGACAATGTCTATCTCGACAGCCTTACTCGCCGGTATCGCACCATGCACGGCAATACCATGGTGGAGAAGGATGACTTTGTCCGCAGGTTGCTTTCCGCGATGAAAGCCGGGGAAACCGCGGGCATTCTGATGGACACCAATATGACCCCGCCGCAAGGGGTGTTCGTGGATTTCTTTGGGATTCCGGCGTGCACTGCCAGCGGGTTGGCCAGAATCGGCCTTCGAACCGATGCCGCCGTGGTTCCCGGATTCACGATTTGGGATTCTGCTTTGCGTAAATACCGACTGCGGTTCGAGCCCGCCGTGCAACTCATCCGCACGGGCGACAATGATGCGGATGCGATCGCCAATACAGCCCTGTTCACGAAAATCATCGAGCAGTTTGTGCGAAAGTATCCTGACCAGTGGCTGTGGGTGCATCGACGCTGGAAAACCAGGCCGGAAGGACAACCGCCGTTGTATTGATCTGCATGTGGAGGTCGCCCGCGCCTTGCATTTTTTCAAAACCAATCGCTGCGATATGCGACCCACCAGCTCAGGTAAGCAATCGGGATTGTCGCGGCCAGCGCCCACCAGATGGGTAGAACGAAATCGGCAAACAGCCCAAGCACAATGAAGCTGATCCAGAAAACCTTACGTTGCATGCACCATTCTAGACTGCGGCTTTCCTTTCCTGTGGCAAACGTATAAAACTGTGCCATGCCGCGCTCTGTCCGGGAGATCGCCGATTTCGTGCAAGCCCAGTTGCTCGGAGACGGCGCCCTGCAATTGACGGGCATTTCGAGCATTCGTTCGGCGCGGCAGGGCGATTTGGTGTTCGTGGGAGATGAGCGCGCTCTCCCTGCCGCGATTGCAAGCGGAGCTTCGGCGGTGATCGCCGGAGAGTTTGCCCGCCACTATGCAACAAACAAGCCCCTGCTGTTGCACCCTCATCCTCGGCTGGCATTCGCCCGTGCTGCAGGACTGTTGCTTGTGCTGGCGAATCGAAAGCCTGGCATTCATCCCAGCGCGATCGTGCATTCGTCGGCACAATTGGGTTCCGATGTCATCGTGGATGAGCGCGTGGTAATTGGGGAAGCGGTAAATATTGGTAACCGCACCTGGATCGGGGCGGGATGCGTGATTGGTGACCATGCAGTGGTCGGCGAGGAATGCAGGTTCTATCCCAATGTCACCCTCTATGCCGGCGTGCAGCTTGGTAATCGCGTCGTCGTTCACTCCGGCGCGGTGCTGGGCAGCGATGGCTTCGGCTATGTTCGCGACGAGAAAACCGGCCGATATGAGAAATTTCCCCAGATTGGCCGGCTGGAGATAGAAGATGACGTCGAAATCGGCGCGAACGCGACCATTGATCGTGGAGCTCTGGAGCTCACCCGGATCGGCCGCGGCACTAAGATCGACAATCTGGTACACGTGGGGCACAACGTACAGATTGGAGAAGATGTCGTGATCGCAGCTCAGACCGGGCTTTCGGGCAGCGCGGTCGTTGAGAGTAATGTCGTCGTTGGCGGGCAGGTTGGCATAGCGGATCACGTTCGCATTGAGGCAGGCGCAATTTTAGGTGCTCAGAGCGGCATTCCCAGCAAGAAAATCATTCGCGGCAAGGGTGTAATCTTCTGGGGCACGCCGGCTCGACCTATTCGCGAGTACCTGCAACAATTAGCAGTTCTGGCCAGATTGACAAAAAAGTAGCAAGTGCCGCTCAGGCGTGTTTTGCGGAACAACCAACGGCATCGAAATATCTATGTCAGTCGTCGTGGTGGGCGGACATTCCCGAAGCGTCGGCAAGACCAGCATCGTTGCTGGTCTGATTTCCGCTTTGCCGGAATATCACTGGACTGCATTTAAGATCACGCAGTACGGACACGGGATTTGCTCGCGCAGCGGCAAGGCTTGCCATTGCGCCTTGGACGATCACACCTGGGCGATTTCTGAGGAGAAGGATCGCTCCGGGAAATCGGATACTTCCCGCTTCCTGTTGGCCGGCGCGCAGAGTGTGTGGTGGGTTCGGACCGAGCAGGGACGGCTGGCGGAAGCAATGCCGAGCATTCGCCAGAAGATCTCCGAATCTGAGAATGTGGTTCTCGAGTCGAACAGCATCTTAAAATTTATTCGTGCCGACCTTTATCTAACCGTTCTCGATCCTGCTAAATCGGATTTTAAGAAATCGGCGCGGGAATTCCTTGCCCTTGCCGACGCCATTATTCTGCACGAATCAACAGGTGCCGGATCGACCTGGGCTGGAATCTCGCTGGACCATATCAAAAGCCCTGTTTTCCGAATTCATCCGCCTCAATATCTGAGTGAAGAAATTGCGACGTTTGTAAGAAATCGGGTGGCGCGTGGGTCCGAGACAAGGCAGCAGTAGCCACGCGTGACGTCATGTTGCTTCGGAACGCTTCTCTAACAAAAAACGCGCTTACAGCAGCCGCTCACTGTTACCATCGTCAACGTGAGCAGGATGAGAATTGGCTACGGATGGGATTCGCACGAATTCAAGTCTGGTATTCCGCTTAAGCTCGGCGGCGTAACGTTGTCGCATGACAAGGGTCTCGGCGGTCATTCCGACGGAGATGTGCTTCTTCACGCGATCACGGATGCGCTGCTCGGGGCAATTGCGGCGCCAGACATTGGAACTCTGTTTCCACCGTCTGACCCGAAATGGAAGGGTGCGGACTCGGCGGTTTTTGTTCGCGAGGCCATCAAGCGAATGCGTGCGGCAGGTTATACGGCGGTGAATGTGGATGCGACGCTCATTCTGGCAGCACCGAAAATCGGTCCACAAGCCAAGGTCATCCGCGAGCACGTGGCGGACTTGCTGGGTGTTGCGCCGGATCGCGTTGGGCTCAAAGCCAAGACTCCCGAAGGCATGGGTACGGACAACGCAGTTATTGCTCACGCCGTGGTGCTGCTGGAAAAAGCTTCTTGACCACCGAGGACGGAGAGAACACAAACGCTCGGTTTCTCTGTGGTCTCTCTGTCCTCTCTGGTTCCATCCACGATGATCAAAATCGGCGTTATCTCTGATACGCATGGTTTGCTGCGGCTGGAGGCAGTAGAAACACTGCGCGGGTCGGATTACATCATTCATGCGGGAGACATCGGGGCTCCCACAATCCTCGTCAAACTGTCCCAGCTTGCGCCGGTAACTGCTGTTCGCGGCAATGTGGATCGCGAGCCGTGGGCGCAGGACATTCCTGAGACAAACGTGCTGCAAGTCGCGGGTCTGTCTATCTACGTTCTGCATGATCTGCGCACCTTGGATCTGAAGCCGGAATCGGCTGGCTTTGCGGCTGTAGTTTCAGGACACAGCCATGTTGCGAAGCAAGAATTCAAGAATGGCGTGCTCTACTTCAATCCCGGGAGCGCGGGGCCGAGAAGATTTCATTTGCCAGTCTCTGTCGCACGGCTAACCGTGGAAAATGGCGAAGTGCGCGGAGAGCTTATTGACTTGAACTGAGTGCGAAAATTTAATATGCCGGCGGAGCTCTCCGCCGGGCCCCTTCGACTCTGCTCAGAGCAGGCTCAGCGGCTATCCGCATGTGGTTCGGTACAATCCTCAATAATGTCGACTCAATTCCTGGTTGAGGCGCGAGCCGGAGCGGCACGCGCGGGCCGGCTGAGCACGCCTCATGGCGAAGTGGAAACGCCTGTGTTCATGCCGGTGGGAACCGTCGGCTCTGTCAAGGGCGTGCCGCAGGATCTGCTTGAGGAACTCGGCATTGAAATTCTTTTGGGGAACACTTATCACCTCTACCTCAGGCCCGGAGTCGAGCAGATTAGGAAGCTCGGGGGTTTGCATCGGTTCATGTCGTGGCCGCGGGCCATCCTGACCGATTCCGGCGGTTTCCAAGTTTTCAGCTTAAACGATCTACGAAGGATCAGCGAGGACGGCGTAACGTTCCGATCACACCTGGATGGCTCGAGCCACTTCTTCAGCCCTGAGAATGCCATTGAGGCGCAGATTGGGCTGGGTGCCGATATCATCATGGCGTTCGATGAATGTACCGAATATCCCGCGGAACGAGAGCGGCTGCGGACGTCGATGGAGCTGACACTGCGTTGGGCGGAGAGGAGTAAGAGGTATTTTGAGGAGCATAAGAGCGAAGCGCCCTGGAGTGACGAGCCTGATCGAATGCAGGCGCTTTTCGGGATCGTGCAAGGTGGGATGGACCCGGCCCTGCGCAAAGAATCTGCGGAGAGGACACGAGAGGTCGGTTTTTCCGGATACGCAATCGGCGGACTGAGCGTAGGCGAACCGCGGCATGTGACGCGTGAGATTGTGGAAGCGACGGTCGAGTATTTGCCCCCTGACCAACCCCGCTACCTGATGGGCGTAGGCACGCCGGAGGAGATCGTCGAATATGCGAATCTTGGAATCGACATGATGGATTGTGTGCTGCCCACACGCGCAGCACGCCACGGGCTGCTGTTCACATCAGAGGGCCGGATTTCGATCAAACAGGCGCAGTATGCGGGCGATCCGGGTCCTCTCGACCCGAATTGCGGTTGCCGAGTTTGCCGGCGGTATTCACGAGCTTATCTGCGTCATTTATATGCCTCGAACGAGATTCTGGCCCAGGTCTTGAACACCATCCACAACTTGAGCTTCTACCTTGACACTATGCGGGCAGTACGTCATTCTATTTCTCTTGGGAGAGGGGCCCGTTTTCTATCCGAGGTCTGGTCTCGAGCCAAACCGTAGCTCGGCAACCCCTGAAGTCGTCCGAAGCTGAAGCAATCTCCGGCCGATAAAGCAAGAAACTCCGACGGTAAATTCAAACTGGCAGTGCGTCGATAGGTATGCTGGTGGTCCCGGGAACAATATTAGTCCTGATGAATATCCAGGTATTAATGGCGGTGCAAACCAACAGCGGCTCCATGGGCTGGCTGGGATTCGCGCCGCTGATTTTTATCTTCGCCATCTTCTATTTCCTGTTAATCATGCCGCAGCAGCGGCGGCAAAAGAAGTGGCAGCAGATGTTGAGCGAACTCAAGACGGGCGACAAGGTGGTGACAAGCGGAGGCATTCGAGGGACTATCATCGCCTTAAAGGATGATGCGGTTCACTTGCGCGTGCCTCCCGATAATCTGCGGATTGAGGTCAGCCGGGGATCGATTTCGTCCGTAAGTACTCCGGAAGAGGCGGGGAAAGAAGCAGCGGCGAAGAAGTGAGTCAATTCTGAACTGCAGATTCCTCGGCACGATTTATGAATAAGAATCTGGGCTGGAAAGTCATCGTAATTGCGATCACCCTGGTGGTATTTGTGTTCGGCATTTTCGGCGTGCCCGACAACTGGTCTGGCAGGGGATTGCTGGTTGCGCTACAGAACCGCATCCACCTGGGGCTTGATCTGAAAGGTGGCACGCACCTGATTTTGCAGGTGCAGGTCAATGACGCCGTCAACGTGGACTCGGATAATGCTCTGGAGCGCCTGAAGGCCGACATGCGCTCGCACAAGATCAGCTATGCCGAGATGACAAAGCCCGATTCGGCCAATAACCCCGACAAAATTGTCATCAAGGGCGTGCTTCCCGAGCAGAGTTCCGATTTGCGCTCGATCGTGAGCGATCGCCTTCCCGAATACAACCTGGCCTCAGGAGCAGAAAACACTTGGACCGTTACCATGAAACCGCAGGCTTTGGCGGAGCTGAAACAGCGGGCGGTCACGCAAGCGATCGAGACGATTCGCAACCGAATTGACCAGCTCGGTGTGAGCGAACCGGTGATAGAGGAACACGGGCTCGGCCAATACCAGATTCTCGTTCAACTTCCCGGTGTAGATGATCCTGCGCGAGTCAAGGAAATCATGCAGTCGACGGCCATGCTGGAGATTCGGCAATCGCTCGGCGGGCCATACTCAAGTGAGCAGCAGGCCTTGCAGGATCACGGCGGTGTATTGCCGCCGGATGCAGTGCTATTGCCCGGCCACAGTGTGGGAGTCAATCAAGAAGGGCCGGTATGGTATCTGATTTCACGAGCTTCAGCTGTTACAGGGCGCGACCTGCGCAATGCTGAACCGTCCCGCGATGAGAACGGCCAACCCTCGGTCCAATTCAACCTCACTAACGAAGGCGGCCGGCGTTTTGCCGCTTTCACCGGTGCCCATGTAGGCGAAAATCTGGCTGTGGTGTTGGACAACAAGGTCCAGGAAGTTGCGGTCATAAAAGAACAGATTCACGACACGGGGGTAATTAACGGGCGATTTACCGAGCAGGAGGCCAAGGATCTGGCCATGGTATTGCGCTCGGGCGCGCTGCCGGCCGGAATCAAGTACCTCGAGGAGAGGACGGTAGGGCCATCGTTGGGGAGTGACTCCATCCGCGCAGGCGTGACAGCCGCAGTTATCGGCATGTTGGCGGTGTTGGTATTCATGCTGATTTACTATCACGCCGCCGGCATCAATGCCGACATCGCCTTGATCCTGAACCTGATTATCCTGTTGGGGTTCCTCGGTTTCAGTGGAGCTACGCTCACTTTGCCAGGGATTGCGGGAGTGATCCTAACTGTCGGCATGGGCGTGGACTCGAACGTTCTGATCTTTGAGCGTATACGGGAAGAGTTGAGGAATGGGAAGACACCGCCTTCTGCGGTAGAGCAAGGGTTCGGCCACGCATGGATTACGATTGTCGATACGCACGTCACCACGATCGTGTCGGCCATCATTTTGTTCATCTTTGGCACAGGGCCGGTGCGGGGTTTTGCGGTGACACTCAGCTTTGGTCTGTTTGCGAATTTGTTCACCGCAGTGTTTGTATCGCGCGTGATCTTCGATTGGATTCTGTCCCGAAAACAGCGTGGTGAAGCGCTGAGCATCGGGTAAGGATACCCACGGCGGCGCTCGTATCCTTCTGCGACGAAAGATGTCGCCTCAGGATGATAATTAAATAGGAAAGGTTCTAAGCAGGTGGAATTTTTTCGCAATCCAAACGTAGATTTCCTTGGCAAGAAGTGGTACTTCCTGGCGTTTTCCCTAGTCTTCAGCGTGGCGGGCGTATTGTCGATGTTGTTCTGGCACGGCATCCCGCTGGGTGTTGATTTTCGCGGTGGCACACTGGTTTATGTCAAGTTTGCGCAAACACCGAATGACAACGCCATCCGGGCTGCTATGGACCGAGCTGGACTGCATAACGCGCGCATTCAGCGCTATGGCCAGCCGGGCGGAAACGAAGTTCTGATCGATGTTTCCGAGCAAGAAACCAGCGAGCAGGCGCTCGACCGCAGCAAGACGCAGATCATCGGCGCGCTCGAAACCAACACTCCCGCCGACAAACAGGACCTGAACAACGCCAGCGTGCTGACGGTAAAGAGCTATTTGCTGCAGAAGGATCCACTACACCTTGGGACGGATGCTGATCAGCGGTATGGCCAGATCGCTCAAGCCGTTGTCGATTACCGCGACAAGACGAAGGGCGGGGTGCTGACTTCCATTGACGACCTCAAAGCGGCCGCCGATCCCGCCGTGGCCGCTTCTTTAAACGACGGTTTCTTCCTGTCCAATTTTGCAGTGCGCAACGTCGAAATCGTTGGTCCACAGGTCGGAAAGCAGCTACAAACCCAGGCCAAATTGGCGGTGTTGTACTCCTTGGCGGGAATGCTGGTTTATCTGGCAGTGCGGTTTGAATGGATTTACGGAGTGGCTGCCGTAATTACAGTTTTTCACGACACGTTGATTACCGTAGGTGCGTTCTCGCTCACTGACAAAGAAATCTCTTTGACCGTAATTGCGGCCATCCTGACCCTGATTGGCTACTCCAATAACGACACAATTGTGGTTTTCGACCGCATCCGCGAGAACCTGAAATTGATGCGGCGGGAGAAGCTGTCCGATATCGTAAATCGCAGCATTAACCAGACTTTGAGCCGGACAATCCTGACGGCCGGCTTGACGTTCCTTACCGTGCTTGCTCTGTTCCTTTTTGGCGGCGAGGTCCTGCACGGCTTTTCCTTTGCCTTGGTGATAGGTATCTTAATTGGAACCTATTCATCGATTGCTATAGCTGCGCCGATTCTGGTGGCTTACCAGGATTGGCGGGCGAATCGGGGAAGGCAGCCGGTTATGGTGGCGGCAGGCAAGGAAGGTGGCCGCCGGGAGAAGGTTAAGGCCAAAGTCTAGGAAGGTGGCCCCCGCCGCCTGCTTTGGCAGCCTAATGTTTGTGATTACTTGACATTTGGGGTAGTATCATCCGGTTTTCAATTCAAGCGGGCGCGTAACAGGTGGTCGGGAGCAAGGAGCAGCTTGGTGGTGTCTAAAGTCAGTTAGGGAAGTGTAGGAGAACCCTCATGTTTGAAGACAGCCTAATTGAATCGGGTGGAAGACTTAGAACCAAGCGGGGACTCACCACCAGCCTCTCGTTCCTTTTGCAGGTCGTCCTGGTTGGAATCCTGGTGCTCATTCCGTTGCTGTTTACCGAAGCCTTGCCGAAAACCCAGCTGATGACGTTCCTGGTAGCGCCTCCCCCGCCCCCACCGCCTCCGCCGCCTCCGGCTGCAGCGCCCATCAAGATTGTGAAGCAGGTGCAGACAGACATCGTCAATGGACAGCTGCGCACACCAACCAAGATTCCTGAGAAAGTGCAGATGATCAAGGAAGACGAAGCGCCGCCACCGGTCATGTCCGCTGCAGGTGTAGTGGGCGGCGTTCCTGGTGGGGTTCCCGGGGGCTCGATGGGCGGTGTAATCGGCGGCATTATCAGTTCTACTCCTGTGGCCGTTCCCAAGGTTGCCACGCCGCAACGTGTCCGGGTATCCCAAGGGGTGACCCAGGGATTGCTGATCCGCAAAGTTCAGCCGACTTATCCACCCCTGGCCCGGCAAGCGCGCATCCAAGGAAGTGTGTTGCTCCAGGCTGAGATCAGCAAAGAAGGAACCATTGAGAACCTGCGACTGATCAGCGGCCATCCCATGCTCGCGCCGGCGGCCATTGAGGCTGTCAAGCAGTGGAGATATAAACCCTACATCTTGAACGGAGAGCCGGTGGAGGTGGAAACACAGATCACTGTGAACTTTACTTTGTCCGGCGGATAGAAGGGAACAAAGCGCTGTTCAGATAGCAAGCCAATGACGTCGAAGTGGGCACTCTTCGCGTCCTGCAAGCGACAAGCGAATCGACGATTTCTGAGGAGGAAAAGTAACTCATGTTCGTAGCCAATTTAGCACCACATGCACTTAGTCACGTATCGTTGGCCGCCAGCTGGCTCTTTCAGGAGCAGCCGGTGGGTTGGGACCCAATTTCCCTCTGGCACCAAATGGGTTGGATGGCGAGATCGGTCGTTATCATTCTGTTCATCATGTCGGGATGGTCAATCGGCGTGATGATTGACCGCTGGATGGCGTTTAGCGCCGCCCGGAAGCAGTCTCGCGCGTTTGCTCCGGCAGTTGCCGGCGCACTGCGCGATGGAAAGATTGACGAAGCGATCAAGGTGGCAGAGCGCAATAAGAAGAGCCATCTGGCCAAGGTGGTCACAGCCGGCCTGATGGAATTCCGTGCTCACCAGGAGAGCGGAGAAATTCCGGGTGAGACCATCGAAGCCTCCAAGCGTGCTCTGGAGCGCACCGAGGCCATTGTTCACGCCGAACTGAAGCGTGGTCTGGGTGGTCTGGCGACCATCGGTTCGACGGCGCCATTCGTCGGACTATTCGGTACGGTGATGGGTATTCTGAACGCGTTCCGCGGTATTTCCGAGCAGAAGGCGACCGGTTTGGGCGCGGTCGCGGGCGGAATCGCGGAAGCGCTCGTCACCACCGCCATCGGCTTGTTCGTGGCCATCCCGGCCGTGATGATGTTCAACTATCTCACGGGACGCGTGGAAGCTTTCGACGTTGAAATGGATAACTCATCGAGCGAACTGATCGATTACTTCCTGAAGCGGCGGGGAATGCGGCGGTCCTAACCGAAAGGGGATTGGCTCGCTTGAGTTGCCGGCGGCGGCGGAAGGTCCGGCACCGTGCCGCAAGGGCCAATCTTAACGATGCCGGTGGCAATCGAGAGCAGGAGAGTAGGCTATGGCACTTGCCAAACGAAATGAAGGCGCCAAGGTCAACTCCGACATCAATGTCACACCGATGGTGGATGTGATGTTGGTGTTGTTGATCATCTTCATGGTGATCACGCCCATGTTGCAGAAGGGCGTGAGCGTGGACTTGGCGAAAGTAAACAATCCGGAGCAAATGCCGGATGCGGATAAGGAAGACGCTTTGGTCGTGGCCATTATGCGCGATGGCAAGGTGTTCTTCGGCAATGATCGGACGGATCCGGATCAACTGACCCAGAAGGTTAAGGATCGTCTGGCCAACCGGGTCGACAAACGGGTATTTATCCGAGCAGATGCGCGGGCCAAGTTCGGAGCTGTGGTGCAAGTGGTCGACAATGTCCGCGCTGCCGGTGTTGACCAATTGGGCTTGCTTACCGATCAGCGGAAGACCACGAACGCACCGCCGCCACCAGCACCGAGTGGCCAATAGAGGAGAAATCTTATGGGAATGGCAGTCGGCCCCAGCGGGGGCCAGAACGCAAATATTAACGTGACGCCGCTCATCGATGTGCTGCTGGTTTTGTTGATCATTTTCATGGTGATCACGCCCTTGACACCCAAGGGACTTGAGGCACTGGTACCGCAGCCGCCACCGCCCAACCAGCCCAAAAACACGACGCCGGATCGCACGGTTGTGGTGCAGTTGATTGATCGAGGTCCCGGTCAGGCGCCGGCCCTCAAGATCAATCAGGAAGACACAACCTGGGATGGATTGCAGAACCGGTTGACCGATATTTTCAAGACCCGGGCTGAAAAGGTGATGTTTGTCAAGGGCGACGACAATGTGCCCTTCGCCGATGTGGCCAATGTCATTGACATTGCGCACGCCTCAGGCGTAGACAAAGTGGGTCTGATCACTGCCAAGATTGAGGCCGGCGGCTAAAGTGTGCGGGCAGCGATTTGTCCGCCTTAGGGCTGTGTTGTGGCTCTCACGCCGGATCTTCGGCCTAACAGTTTTGCATATCATAACGTAAGGTCTCGGTAACTCTTCGCGAGGGAGACTTATAAGCAATGAAAAACGGCATACGTGTGCTGGCGCTCGTGGCCGTCGGCTTGATGCTGGTTTCGGCCAGCGCCTGCAACAAGCTGAGGGCGCGCGATCAACTCAATAAGGGCGTTTCATCCTACAAGAACGCAAAGTATGAACAGGCAATCGATCATTTTCAACAGGCAGTTTCGCTGGATCCCAGTCTTATCAATGCTCGTCTCTACTTAGCTACCGCTTACGCGCAACAGTACATCCCGGGAGTGGACGCAGAAGATAACGTCCGCATGGCAACGCAAGCCATCGACCAGTACAAGGCTGTGCTGGAGCGCGATCCAAAGAACATCAATAGCATCAAGGGAATTGCGTATCTTTATCTGCAGATGAAGAAGTTTGAAGATGCCAAGACCTACTACCGCAAGGCCTTGGAAATGGATCCTAATGATCCGGAAGCGTATTACTCGATCGGTGTCATCGACTGGACGCAGTGCTACCAGCCTCGCATGGAAGAACGCGCGAAGCTGGGATTAAAGCCGGAAGAGATGTTGGACGCGAAGAACAAAGACCAAAAGAAGCTGTGCGAGGAGCTCAAACAGAAGAATAGTCCCATCATTCAGGACGGAATCGATGTTCTCAACAAGGCCTTGGCATTGCGCGAGAATTATGATGACGCCATGGCGTACATGAACCTGATGTATCGCGAGAAGGCGGATACCGAGTGTGATGATCCCGCGGCGCGGGCTAGCGATCTGAAAACGGCCGATGAGTGGGTAGATAAGACGATGGCCGCCAAGAAAGCCAAAGCCGAAAAACAGCCGGGCGCGCAAGGCATCACGCTGGACCAAGCCAAGTAGCGGGTTTTGGCGGCTTATCCAGCCCCTTCTATTAGAAGGGGCTTTTCCTTTTTGCATCCCATATCTTCAGCGCCAGCCGGAGCAGCCCATGGAACCCCCGAACGTGAACCCAGCGCCAGAAAAAAGCACAAAGCAGCCTGCCGTATTTCGAATCCTATTGGCCACCGACTTCTCGCTGCAAGCTGAATTGGCTTTGGAATGGGGGTTGCGCTTACGCGAAACACTCGGCGCGAAGCTCATATTGCTGCACGTGATCGATATCTTCAGCCTGGCTGAACTCAGCTGCCGCGCAATGGGTGGCGATCCGTTGCTTCCCATGCTTCGCGACGAAGCCAGGCGCAATATGGAGCAATGGCGGACACGGGTTCCTGACGCCGAGACGATCGTGCGGGAAGGATCACCAAGACCGGTAATCGTAGAAGCCGCTGTGGAACTCGAATGTCAGATGATAATCATGGGAACACACGGGCGATCCGGCCTGGCCCACTTAGTCCTGGGCAGCGTAGCGGAATATGTCGTGCGCTACAGCAAGGTTCCGGTGCTGACGGTACGGCTGCATGTTTAAGAAGATACTTATTGCCAACCGGGGTGAAATCGCGGTGCGCGTAATGCGGGCTTGCCGCGAGTTGGGGGTCACCTCGGTTGCCGTTTTCTCCGACGTGGATCGGGCATCGCTGCACGTTCGCAAAGCGGACGAGGCATACCACATCGGCCCAGCCGCAGCGTCCGAATCCTACCTGAACATCAGCAAGATCATCGACGTTGCAAAGCTAAGCGGGGCTGACGCGATCCATCCGGGTTACGGCTTTCTCTCGGAAAACGCGGTGTTTGCTCAGGCATGCGCTGACGCCGGGGTGAAGTTCATTGGCCCGACGGCTGCGGCCATGGAAATCATGGGATCGAAGACACGTGCCCGGCAAGCCATGGAGAAATCTGGCGTACCTATGGTGCCAGGTACGTCGCGAGGCCTGGAGTCACGGGAACAAGCGCACGAGGTCGCCGCCAGAATTGGGTATCCGATTATGTTAAAAGCGGCGGCTGGTGGCGGCGGAAAAGGGATGCGTCTGGTGCAAAAAGCGGGAGAACTAAACTCCTCTCTGGAAGGCGCACTGAGCGAGGCCCAACGAGCGTTTGGGGATGGCGCCATATATATCGAGAAGGCAATTCTGCATCCCCGCCACATCGAAATGCAGGTACTGGCCGACGAGCACGGCAATATGGTCTACCTCGGTGAACGTGAGTGCTCGATTCAACGGCGTCATCAAAAAGTACTCGAAGAAGCTCCTTCCCCGCTGGTCGATACCGAAATGCGCTGCCGCATGGGCGAAGTTGCAGTGCGAGTCGCGAAAACCGCGGCATACACGAACGCGGGCACGGTTGAGTTTCTCGTCGATGAGAACAAAAGGTTTTATTTCCTCGAGATGAACACCCGGCTTCAAGTTGAGCATCCCGTCACGGAGCTGACTACCGGCCTCGATCTGGTCCATCTGCAAATTCGCGTTGCCGCAGGAGAGAGACTGCCCTTCAAGCAGAACGAGATCGGGATTCGAGGGCACGCCATGGAGTGCCGAATTTACGCGGAAGACCCGGACAACAATTTTCTTCCCTGCCCGGGGAAAATCACACTCCTGTTGACCCCAGCCGGCCCCGGCATACGGCGGGATAGTGGAATGTACGAGAACTGGACGGTGCCCGTCGATTACGATCCACTGCTGGCGAAGCTGATTGGATATGGAACCGACCGTCCGCAGGCGATTTCGCGACTAGCGCGAGCGTTGAATGAATATTTTGTTGGCGGAATCAAAACCAATATTTCCTTGTTCCGGCGCATTCTTAATGATGAGGATTTCCAGGCGGGGAGAGTGGACACCGGATTTCTTGATCGTTTGCTGAGCTTGGGTGCTCCGCAAGCACGAGAGGAAGATGCTCGCGTCGCGGTCATCGCGGCCGGGGTGTTTGCGCATTTAGATACTGCCCCTGTTTCCCGTAACGGCGGTTCGTCGCAGCCGGTGCAGAATGAAGTTTCTTCCGCCTGGAAAAAGGCTGCGAGGGTCGAGGCGATCAGAGAAGGTGGCCAGTGATCCCTATTCTCTAGTCAGCAAATCGCCGATGAGGACAACTGCGCCTTGCACTGATCACTAATCACGATGCTTTACGACATCACCATCGATGGGAGAAGCTACCGGCTGGAGCTGGAGCGGCGTGACGCGCGTTGGCAGTGCCGCCTGGACGGTGAAGAGATCCAAGTGGATGCTGTTCTCGCTGGTCGCGAGGTGCTCTCGATTTTGATTGCGGGCAAGGCGTACGAGATCAAACGTGAGCAGACTGCGACGGACACGCATCTCTGGGTCGGCAGCTCGCGTTACGCTGTAGACTTGCGCGATTCCCGGTCGCTGTGGAGCCGTCGGGCCGGGATGGCGGCTGAGCGTGGTCCAAGACGGCTTCTGGCTTCCATGCCCGGTAAAGTTGTGCGCGTGCTGCTCCAGGAAAACGCTGCCGTAGAAGTCGGGCAAGGGATATTGGTGGTCGAAGCCATGAAGATGCAGAACGAGATCAAGTCGCCCAAGAAGGGAATCGTGCAGAAAATTGTAACTAGTGAGGGTGCGGCGGTGAACGCCGGTGACCTGCTGGCCATTGTGGAGTAGGCAGCCATTGGCTCCCGGCTTGCCGCTGCTTTACGGCCCCGTGCCGTTTCCTGCCAGCACCTTCTGCGCGTAATAGTTCTCCACCTTGGCATGATCACGCAGCACTTCATAATAGGCAGATTTAAGAAGCTGCTCACGGCGGTCACGAAGCTGGGACCGAATCGCCTCCTGCACGCGCGGATCGGATAACTCACGCTGACCCGCAGGTTCTTTGGAGATCAGCTTCACGATTCGAAACCCGATCAATTGCCGGGTCATCGGATTAACTATCGTAATTACCGGACTGTACTGGCCCGGTTTCAGCTTCAACACCAGGTCGCGCGTGGCTGCGTCGGTGTTCTTCAATGAGGATTCAGGGGCAAAACCGAGGTCCCCGCCATTTCCCGAAGTTTCGGCGTCTTCGGAATAATTCATGGCGAGAGTTCCGAAGTCATCGCCGCTATCCAGCCGGTTCATGATCATCTGAATCTTTTTGCGCGCGTCAGCCTCGTTTTGCGCCTTATCATTCTTCAGATTGTGGACTTGAGGATTGGGGAGCGTGGTGACAAAGATTTGCGCCAAATGATAGCGCGGTTCAACAAGGTTGAACTCGGCTTTGTGGTCGTTGTAGTACGCCGTAATGTCCTGATCGGAAATGTTGATCTTGGAAGTGATCTCCTTGTTCAAAACCTTGTCCACGGTGAGTGACTCACGCAAATCATGCTTGAAATCTTCGAGTGTGAGTTTCTTCTCTTTCAGGCGGGCGTCGAACTCTTCCTTGGTAAAAGGGGACTTGATCTCGTTCAGTCTGCGGTCGACTTCATCGTCGGTGGCCAGGAGGCCCAATTTTTCCGCTTGGCGCATCAGAATCTCATTGTCGATGAGTTTGCTGAGGATACTAAGGCGCAGGCTGGTCGCTTGTTCTCCCCCCGGCTTTTGATCGGAACCAGCGGTCTGATTCTGATAGTACTTCTCAACGTCAGCGTAATAAATCTTATGGCCGTCCACTGAAGCTGCGATGTCGTTGCCTGATGACTTATCGCCGCATCCAACCCCGGCGGCGAGAAGCAGGGCCAGCGTCGGCACAAGGCGAAATGATGCTTTCAATCCTTCTCCTTCCGTACAAAATGTTTACTTGCTGGACGCCGGCGACTGGGTGCCAGGTGAAGGTGCAGCGTGAGCCGGCACCGGAACTCCAGCTTGCAGCAAAGCGCGATCGAGCACGAGGCGCACGTCACTGACCGGCAGCGCCCCGTCCATTTGCTGTCCGTTCACAAACAAGGTGGGAGTGGCGTCTATACCCAGGCTTTCGCCTTCCTTCATAGACGCTTTGATTGCATCGTCGTTCTGCGCCTTGATGCAGGACTGCAGCTTGGTCTGGTCCAAGTTGTGCTTTTGTCCTTGCAACGTGGCCAGGCGATCGAGGGCTGCAAACTGTCCGTCTCGCGTCTTCTCCGAGCTCACCTCATGCTGGTTGGCGTGAATATAATCCGCAAAATCCCAATACGCATCATTGTTTTGCGCAGCCAGGCAATTCGCGTCAATCGCCGCGTGTGTGGCCCAGGGATGAATTTCTGTCAAGGGAAAATCCTTATAAACAAATTTCACCCGATCGCCGTATTCGTTGAGTAGCCCGGGAAACAAGGTCTGATGCATGTGGGAACAGAAAGGGCACTGGAAATCGTCGAAATTGACGAGCACAACTTTGGCGTCCTTGTTGCCACGAATGGGACGATCGTTCAGACTGATTTTCTTCATGGTCTCAGCATAAGGGTCCTTGGTGAGATCCAGTTTGGTGAGACGAATCAGGGTCTTGCCGTCTCTGGAGAGAAGAAAATCGTAGTTCTGCTTTTTATTGTCTCCTTCGATGGCGATAGTGAGCGCGTCGTAATTTGGGAACTCGCTCGGCCGGAGCTGTCCAACCGTGACCTTCACAGTTGCGGGAAGCGAATAGTGCGAGCGAACCTCGCGCTCGATGCGCTCCGCTTGCTCGGGAGTGGCGGATTGGGCCGAGCAACCCAGGCAAACCAGCGCAAGGAGACCAAGACAACGCCGCAAGAAGATCACTGCAAATCGCCTGTGCATCGGGAAATTAAAGAAGATTATCTCATACACTCTCAGCGCTGACTCCGAACGATTCAGCGTTTCTGAGTGAGCGAGCAGGCGGGCAGAAGAGCGTTCATCGACCCCGACCTGAAACCCTCCAAGTCCAGGGTCACAAATTTGAAACCAAGTGCCTTGAAAATGCGAGTAAACTCGACAGCCATTCCAGAGCTGAGCGCTCGTGACATCTCTTGGGGAGCAATTTCGATGCGAACGATTTCCCCGTGGTGGCGAACCCGAAATTGGCGGAAACCGAGGGCGCGGAGCGCTTCTTCTCCTTGTTCTACCGCACTCAGAACCTCGCGCGTCACCGGGCGACCATATTCGACCCGGGAAGACAAGCAAGCTGAAGCAGGTTTATCCCATACGCGCAGACCGGCATCGCGGGCTAGTTGTCGAATGTCTGCTTTGTTTAGACCTGCCTGCAACAGGGGCGCGGCCACATTGTGCTGGGCAGCGGCAATTTGACCAGGGCGAAAATCGCCCTGATCGTCAATGTTGACACCATAGGCAATGCAATCGAATCCGTGGGCTCTGCGGAACCCCTCCATGATTGTGAACAGCTCATCCTTGCAGAAATAACAGCGCGAACCGTCGTTGCGAATGTACTCCGGACGCTCTAGTTCATTGGTGTTGATGATTTGAAGCGGGATTTCCTGCTCACGCGCGAATGCCAGGGCGTCAGCAAGCTGCGAGAGGGCGAGACTGGGCGAATCGGCGATCAGCGCCAGCATGTTCGCCCCCAATGCCTGGTGAGCCGCCCATGCGAGGAAGGCTGAGTCCACGCCACCAGAGTAGGCGATCAGAACGCGCCCCAACGCACGAAGTTTGTCGTCGAGTGCAGCACGCTTAAAGGCGAGATCAGCCGAAAGCGGCATGTGAATATATTAATCCTTAACTCTGTGCGCCTGCGCTTCTTCCAGGCTCTCGTAGATCTTGATAGTACGAATCTGGTGTGACAGTTCGGCCCAGCAGCGCAGCACCGCGGGATCCTCCAGTGCCGCCCGACGCGCCCCTTCGGATTTCCAGTAGCGCAGCAAAATAAGCTCGCGGCGTGACTTAGTATCAACGTAAAGCAGGTCCCGGCTGTAACCACCAGCAGCGAGCACTTCCATCAGAGTCCGCATAGTAGCGATGACGGCTTCCGCGTTTCCCGGAAGCGGTTCGAAAATAGCGAGCGACAATATCTCGTCAGACATGTTTCGATTGGGGCCGGGCGGCTCGACTGCGAACCGCTCGCGCATCTTCCAGCGTCACCATATGGAGCCGCATAAAATTGGTCGATCCCGAAGCCATTTGCGTTCCCGCCACCACCCCCAGCACATCGCCGACCTTGATTCGGCCCTGGCGCAGCAGCTCTTGTTCAGCAGCCGCAAGCATGTCTTCGGCGCTACGCGCCCGGTCTCGTTGCAGCGGGCGAACTCCCCAAAGCAAATTCATGCGATTGCAAACTGGCAACAGGTGACTGAAAGCATAGATATCGGCTCTGGGACGATACTTGGAAATCATGCGCGCAGTATTTCCAGTTTCGGTAAACACGGCGATGGCGCCCATTCGCAGATCTTCGGCGGCATGAGCAATGGATTCGCAGATGGTTTCTGGAATGCTGAGCGAGCGGTGGTCGCGGCGGCGGCGCGGGTAGTCCCGCATGTTCTGCTCGGCTTCGACCACGATCTTAGCCATCATGGAAACCGCTTCGCGCGGATACTGGCCGGCGGCGGTTTCTGCCGACAGCATGACCGCATCGCTGCCGTCAAAGATAGCGTTAGCCACGTCACTGGCCTCGGCTCGCGTCGGTCGTGGATTCTCGATCATCGATTCCAGCATTTGTGTTGCAGTAATGACCGGCTTTCGCCATTCCGCACAGCGCCGGATCACATGTTTCTGGATCACCGGCACCTTTTCCGGCGGCATCTCGACGCCAAGATCACCCCGCGCCACCATAACTCCGTCGGTTGCTTTCAGAATCTCCTCCAAATGCTCGATAGCTTGCGGCTTTTCCAGCTTGGAGATCACCGGGACCTCGCTGCCATTAGCGGCAATGATCTGCTTCACATTGAGCACGTCGGAAGCCGAGCGTACAAACGAGATCGCAACCATGTCCACGCCATGTTTGAGGCCAAACTCGAGATCGAGTTTGTCCTTTTCCGTAAGCGAGGGAATGGAGAGCGCAATACCCGGCAAGTTAATGCCTTTTTGCTCCCCCAGTTCGCCGCCGTTGACGACTTCACATTCTACGTCCTGCCCGTGCCGGCGCAGGACACGCAGTTCGATCAATCCGTCGGCCAGCAGGATGCGTGCGCCAGGCGCCACCTCTCCAGCCAGGCCAGGAAAATTGGTTGAAATCAATGCCGGTGTGCCCTCGATATCGCGCGGGGTAATCGTAACTACAGCTCTGGTTTTCAGTGTGATCAGCGCATGATCCTTAAGCCGGCCCGTGCGAATCTTCGGCCCGGGCAAATCCTGCAGGATGCAGACGGTGCGATGCTCTTTCTCGGCGACGCGTCGAAGCCGTGCGATCACACGGCCGTGCTCTTGGTGCGTTCCGTGGGAAAAATTCAGGCGGGCAACGTCCATGCCTAAGCGCATGAGGTCGCGCAAGGAATCTTCTGAACTGCAAGCCGGGCCGACGGTGCAGATGATTTTTGCGCGGCGCCCGGAACACGGCCCAGTCGCGCAGGCTGGTTGAGTGCCTTGTTTCAAATGCATCCCCAATCGCTGCCCATGAGAGAAGGTTTGAATATTCTATACGTCTGCGCAGTGGCCGCAGCTAAGACGCGTAGGTGCCCGACTTCGACCTAGGCATCTCCTTCAGTTCCTTGCCCAGCCTGGCGCGCGGGAACAACATGGCGTTCAATTCGGCACCAACCAGGATGACCAGCGAAATCATGTACATCCATACCAACAAGGCAATGGCCGCCCCCAGCGAGCCGTAGATCAGACTGTAATCGGCGTAATTGTGCAAATACCAGCCGAATAAAGCCGTAGCTACAAACCACAGCACCGTGGCCATAGTGGCACCGGGCAGAACACTGTGCCAGGGCTGGGTCCGTGGCACAGCATTGTGATAAATCAGGGCAATGACAGCGATGCTGGTTAAGGTGGCGATAAGCCAGCGAGTAGTGGTCCAGAGCAGCAGAATCAGCGGACCGAATTCTCTTCCTAGGCCAAAAAGGATACGGGTCTCGATTCCGCTGCCGAAGGCCACCAGCACGGTCGCGAAGGTTAATGGAATCCCAGCCAGGATCACCAGCGCAAATGCGATGAGGCGCTCCTTGAGCAATCCCCAAATCTTGGGAAGTTGGTATGCATTGCGGAAGCCTTCCATCCAGGAAATAATCACGCCGGAGCCGGTCCACAGGGTTATAAGAGAAGCTGTGATCAGGACACCCAACGGCCTCTGGAATGAACTTCCTCGCAGATAAGCCAGTGCCGTGCTGCTTCCTGCGGGAAGGATCCGGCCCAGGGCGCGGGAAATCTCGCGGAGATACACTTCGTTGCGGTGCGAGGTAGCCAGAACGGAGCCGACTACGAGCAAAGCCGGAAAGAAGGTGAGAATGGAAGAGTAAGCGGATGCCTTGGCCACTGCAAACGCGTCATGCTGAAACGCGCGCCAGAAAGCCAGCCGCATCAGACCTAGAGCACGCAGGATCAAATTTTGCTAGCGCACCGAACCGGCGCTAGAAGGACTTCTTGCTTGATTAACGGAAACAACCGCTCAGCCATTTTCATTCCCGGCGCGCTTCCAGGTAATCAGGTCACCGATGGTGGAACCGCCAGTGCTCGAGGCCGGATGTTTGTAAGCCTCCACTTCCGAACGTGAGGCTTCCTCGCCCACCGCCTTAATGCTGAGTCCGACCTTCTTCTCTTCCGGATTCATCTTGATGATTTTGAAGTCCTGCTCTTGTCCCGGTTCCAGCGTCATCTGGTGACCATTGGCATCTACGGCTTCCGAGTTGTGACACAATCCCTCGATGCCATCTGCGATCTCGACAAAGGCACCGAAGCCCGCCACACGGAGAACCTTTCCTCGTAATATGTCACCAATGTGATGTTGCGCAAAGAACGTTTCCCATACGTCGGGCTGGAGCTGCTTGACCCCCAACGAAAGACGCCGCTTCTCGGGTTCGATGGCCAGCACCACGGCTTTCACCCGGTCGCCTTTTTTCAATACTTCGGAAGGATGCTTGACACGCTTAGTCCAACTTAAATTGCTGACATGCACCAGACCGTCAATTCCGTCTTCAATCTCCACAAAGGCGCCGAAATCGGTGAGGTTCCGCACTCGTCCTTCTACTGGGGCTCCCACCGGATATTTCTCGTGAAGGGCATCCCAGGGATTGGTAGCGAGCTGTCGCATGCCAAGCGAAATGCGCCGCTCCTGCGGGTTCACGTTGAGCACGACGCATTCCACTTGATCGCCCACGCTGACCAGCTTCGAAGGATGCTTCATTCGCTTGGACCAGGTCATCTCGCTGACGTGCACCAAGCCTTCGATACCCTGTTCCAACTCCACGAAGGCTCCGTAATCGGTGACGCTTATGACCCGCCCTTGGACGTGAGCGCTCACGGGATAACGGTGCTCGGCATCCAGCCAGGGATCGGGAGTAAGCTGTTTGAAGCCGAGCGAGACCCGTTGCTTCTCCTTGTCAAATTTCAGCACGTTGACCTGAATTTGATCACCGACGTTGACCAGATCGCGCGGATGTGTCAGCCGCCCCCACGACATATCGGTAATGTGCAGCAGCCCGTCAATTCCACCCAGATCGACAAACGCGCCGTAGTCGGTGAGGTTCTTGACCACGCCGGTCAGGGTGACACCTTCCTGCAGGTGCTCCAGCGTCTTACTTCTTTTCTCGCTCTGTTCTTCTTCGAGAACCTGCTTGCGGGAAACCACGATATTTCCGCGCTTCTTGTTGAGCTTAATGATGGCGACTTCGTACACCTGACCCTTAACCGCTTCCAGATTGCGGTTTGGCCGCAAATCTGCCTGGGACCCTGGTAAGAATGCGCGAGCGCCCATGATATCGACGGTGAGACCGCCTTTAATGCGTTCGATGACAGTAGCCCGGATGGGCGTTTTTTCGTTATAGGCCTTTTCTATTTCATCCCAGGCACGCAGGCGCTGTGCCTTCTGGTGGGAGAGGTTGATATACCCTTCTTCGGCCTCACCTTTCTCCCGCATGACGACGATGGTGTCGCCGGACTGAAACTTCGGCTTCCCCTCGTGATCCAGCACCTCGGCAATCGGCAACATACCCTCTGACTTCGCGCCAATGTCTATCACGACATGGGTGGGAGTTAACTTTAAAACCGTACCATTGATGACCCGCTCTTCATCCTGGCTCTCTTCAGAGTCAGTGGTGAAACTCTCCAGAGCGGAAGCAAAATCGTCGCCGCCCGCACTGCCCGAGGTTTTTTCCTCCGTTCGCGCAGCGGGGGGCGTAAGCTCAACTGGCGCAACTTCGGCCGCCGATGATTCAGGCGCACCGGTGTTTTGCTCGGTCAAGGTGGAAGTTGAGGAATCAAGAGCGGGGGCAGTGTTGTCTTCGAACAAGGTCGTGGCCTCTCTACTGTATTCGCACCATAGGTGCGACGGATGCGGGAGCTACCTAGCGGACAGCTGGCGTGAGTCTTTGGTTGCGTTGAGCCCGCCCTGGCGAACGGGCCGACAATCCCAGCGGTCGGACGTTTCTAAACAGCGAACCCGCGTCCAAAAGGGAACCCCTCGACTATAGCAATCGCTTCCGAACAGTGTCAAACACCAA
>DASPRY010000159.1:0-35498 GCA_035624215.1 Terriglobales bacterium | reverse complement strand
AGTAAAGTGGTTTAACGACGCCAAAGGTTATGGTTTCATCAGCCGCCAGAATGGGGAGGACGTGTTCGTACACTTCTCGGCCATCCAGGCAAATGGATTCCGCAGCCTGCAAGAAGGTCAGCAAGTCCAGTTCGATGTGGTAAAAGGACCCAAGGGCTGGCAAGCCGAGAATGTGAAGTCGGTTTAAACCACTTCTACAATCCGCAACGAGGGCGGCCGCGAGGCCGCCCTTAGTGTTTGCAGGCGAGATGTAAAATGCCGTGACAGGAGAGAGTATGCCTCTGAAAGTTGGAGACATGGCCCCGGACTTCGACCTTCCGGCCGTGGAAGGCGACGCTCGAATGCGGGTTCGGCTCAGTGATTTTCGCGGTAAGAGACACGTTGTCGTGAGCTTTCATCCCTTGAACTGGACGCCGACTTGAGCCGAGCAATTGCCGGCGTTCGATCGCGATCGCGAGAAGTTCGCCGCGCTTAATGCCCTGGTCCTGGACATCAGCGTAGACACGATTTACAGCCACATGGCTTGGCAGAAATATGACATTGGCACCATGCATCTGCCGATGTGCTCGGATTTCTATCCGCATGGTGCGGTAGCGCAGGCGTTTGGGATATTTCGCGAGGGCCCGATGTTAGGTGGAATCAGCAACCGGGCAGCATTCATTGTAGATAAGAGTGGAAAAATCGCCTTCGCCGAAGTCTATCCGCCGGATCAGACGCCGGACAACGAAGCCATCCTGGAGGCACTGAGAAAGATCAATGAGTCGGAGCTTGGCGTGGCATAGTCTTCACCCAGAAGCTTGGCGAAGAGCCGGCTGATCTGCGCTCGGCCCCTGGCGGCAAGGCACCAGTTCGGAGCCGAACCTCTAGTTATTTTTCCATGTCGCGGATCAAGACCACGTCAGAATCGGCGTGGCCGCGGATGAGACCGAGCTGTTTGCCGTCGGGTGACCAATGAAAGTCGGAAATGCGTTCCGAGGTAAACTCGGTGATCTGTTTGCCAGGGGAGCCATCCAGCGGCTGTACCCACAAGTTATCGGCACCGGCGTACACGGGGTAAACAACCGCCTTGCCGTCCGGCGAGAATCGAATGGGCCCACTCCGCGGACGCTGAAAATCCATACTCTTCACGAGCCGGTTGGAATCAAGATCCACTATCTGCAATTGTTCCTTGTGCTCTGCCTGATGGACAAAGGAAGCGAAAGCAACCAGCTTGGAATCGGGCGAAATGTCAAAGCCAGGGACAACAAGATCTTCTGTCACTTGCTCAGTTTTGCCACCGGAAACTGGGATTTTCAGCAGTTGCCCGCCATTGACGCCGTCTTCGAAAACCACCCAGCGGCCGTCACGCGAACACACGGAAAAATCCTGCAGCCTTCCGTCGGAAAACTCGCGGGCATTGCCGCCACTAGCGTCCATCCGCCAAAGGCGCATGACCGGCTTGCCCTTAACAATGGCAGTAAACGTAATGTATTTGCCATCGCCACAGGCGGAAGGACCGGAAATATACGGCCCTTCGGGAGTGAGAAGAGGAGTCGCAGCTCCAGTTTCGGGATTTACAAGGTTTAGTCCCGGCGAAGATTCCACCACTAGCTGAGAATTGGTGGTCCATGTGAAATGGAAACTCGACGCTCCAGAGGACACCTGGCGAAGCTGCTTGGTCCCCGCAGTTTCAGCGGGCATCGTAGACAGACTCATGTGGGCCTCGCGAGATACGGTGGCAAGCGCGTGGCCATCACTGGAGAGGCTCAAATCGGCGTAGTAATTCGTATCGCGCGTGACCGGGAATGACCGTCCGTCCGGATAGGAAACAAAAACAATCTGATTTCGTATAGGCCCGGTAATGGCCAGGCCGGAGAGGACGAGAAGCCCGCGCCCATCTGGCATCCAAGCCGGGCGTCGCAGAGTGCTGCTGTCAGAGGTGAAAAACAGGTGTTGTTTGCCGCTGGCGATGGCAAGGCTTGTCAATCCGCCAAATGCATTCGCAGGCTGAACCAGACCAAGAGCCAGGCTGGCGCCATCGGGGGACCATGCCGGATCATAGAGGGCGTTGCTGACAAAATCACCATACAGCACTTTTTCGTCGCCGCCATCGACCGGCAGCGACAACAGACGAAACTTGCCAGGCTCAGGATTATTGAAGCGAAGAAACGCAAACTGCTTTCCATCGGGAGCAAAGGTGACGTTGGAATCGATATCCGTGACCAGCTTTTGCGGCGTTCCGCCCAGCACCGGAGCACGATACAAGTAGCTCAATTCGTGGCTGCCCGGTTCGGTGCGAACAAAATATAAGTAGTTGCCGTCGGGCGAAAACCGCAGGCCGCTGTAGTCTGCATCGGTTGGTGGAACCACCTGGGTATTGCTATTGGTCGGGAGGTTGCGCAACCACAGACTCTGCTGTCCTTCGTTATTGACAACGTTCAGGAGGTATTTGCCATCGGGGGATAGGGCGACAAACGCTGCTTTGCCGGTATCAGTCACCTTGGTGATGGAAATGTTCTGAAACGGCGTGGGCGGAGTGCGATGGAGGAAAGCATAGACCCCATAGGCGGCGGCAGCGCTAAGCAGGGCGGCCAACAGCGCTACGGCGGCGGTGGCGACTTTATTACGGCTGGCGACCGCGACCGCTTTTGAACTTGCGGTTTGGACCCGAGTACCTGGAGCCGCGACCGCGGTAATAGTGGTTAGAGTAGGTGCCTCCGCAATTCTGCGCCCTGATTCGGTATCCCGCTTGAGACGTTTCAGATCCCCGCGCAGGTCGGCAGCGGACTGGTAGCGCAGGTCGCGGTCTTTCTCCAGAAGTTTGTCAATAACTTCTTGGAGCTTTGGCGGAAGGGCGGGATTGATTTGTATTGCCGGGCGCGGCTCGCGCTCCAGAATCGCGTTGAAGATCACCGCCGAAGTGCCGCCCGGAAATGGCAACTGCCCCGTAGACATCTGGTAAATAACTGTCCCGAGTGAAAACAGATCGCTGCGGCCGTCGAGCTGCTCCCCGCGTGCCTGCTCAGGAGACATGTATGCGACGGTGCCGACCGTCGTGCCGGGACTGGTCAGGTGCAAAGGGGCCGGTGCCGTGGTCACCGTCTCCATATCCAGGTTTGCTCCCTGGGTCAGTTTGGCCAGGCCGAAGTCCAGGACCTTCACTTGGCCGCGGTGCGTGAGGAAGATGTTCGCCGGTTTGATATCGCGGTGAACGATGCCTTTGGCGTGTGCCGCATCGAGCGCATCAGCGAGCTGAAGGCTGGTATCGAGCAGGGGATCGATGGCGAGAGGTCCGGCTTGCAGCTTGCGGTCGAGGCTTTGACCCTCCAGCAGCTCCATCGAGATGAACGCTTGTCCGCTGTCATTCTCCACGGCGTAGATGGTGCAGATGTTGGGGTGATTCAGGGCAGAAGCGGCGCGCGCCTCGAGCAAGAAACGATCCAGCGCGCCCGGATCGCGTGCCAGCTCCGGGGGAAGAAACTTCAGCGCAACGCGGCGCCCCAGCGTAAGATCCTGGGCTTCGTAGACCACGCCCATGCCGCCGCTGCCGAGCCGGCCCGTTATGCGGTAATGCGAGATAGTTTGATCAATCATGGAGAGCGCCTGCCGGGCCGAACGTCAGGATAACTCAAACCCAGCCAGCATGCTGATAGCTTAATAGCCGCAGCTCTTCTACGCCATTGATCAATAGTGAAAGCGATAACGGAATTCGGCGTAAATTTCCCGTGGGTTGTTCCAGTGAAATCCGCCGAAGGTCAAACTGTTATCCAGTTGTATACGGCGATTTGCGACATTCAGCGCAGTCACGGAAACAGAATATCTCTCAGCAAAAGTTTTCCCCAAGGCGAGATCGAACGTGGTGTGGCTCGGCAGGTAATCTCCGGGATACTGAACGCCGGGCAATCTGTTGGTGAAGCCTGAGCCGTAGTACACATTCGTCGCGGCATAAGCTTGCCACGGCAGACTTGTGTTGAAACCGAGGTTCAGCGTGTTTCTCTGATCGTGGTCGACCGGGGCATATCCGGGTGGAATATCGAGCCCGCATGAAGACGTGACCGGCGTGGGACAGATCAAACCTCCCGTGATCGGCGAGGTTGCCTGGGCAATCTGGTTTGCATAGGCAAGATGAAACTGGCCCCGATGCCAGAGCCTGGGGGACCGCAATGTGAGTTCCCAACCTTGAATGAGGGCAGCATCCCAAGTGATTGGCCAAAACAGATTCGACTCGCCGATGTTATTGTGATCCAGCCAATTCTTCGCCCTGGTTTGATAGGTATCGGCGTCAATGTTCCAGCCGTGAAAGGGAATCATCACACCAAACTGCGACTCGATGTCCCGCTCGCCGTGCAGAGGAGCAAAGGTAAAATCCTGGCTGTCGGCTAAATCGAGGAGAGCACCGGTCGCTGTGACCAGCGGCGGGGCCTGATAGTAGTACCCGTAGTATCCGCGCAAAACCCAATTCAGGTGCGGAACTCTCAAAGCCACGCCAAAGCGAGGGTCGGTGGCGTTCTCCGCGATGGAGGCGCGGAACTCGGTTTGGCGAAGCCCCGCAATCAAGGTCAACCAAGGCGTCACTTTGAACTTGTCATCGACAAAAACTGCGGCAACCCCTCCATTAACGCCGATGGAAGACGCTGGAAAGTTCGGGCTGCCATCGGTGAACACATTATCGAAGTAGTTGTACTGGTGTTGACCAAATCCATACACGCCGGCATCAAAGCTGTTTTTCCAAAAACCTGCGTTCAAGCTTGCCTGCATTCCTCCGTAATTTGCATTCTGATTGACGGTTGAGATCACGGGAAAATCGTCCGGACCACCCTTATAGTCAGCGCCGTTGTAGTGGTAGAAAGGAGAAACCGTTAGCAGCATCGTGTAGTTGAATGTGTGCACCCACGAGAAGGTGAGGTAGCCGTCGGGTTCCCGTTCGCTATCGCGCAGTGCGTAGCTGGGGAAGATCTGATTTCCGATTGAGTTGGGATCAGGGTCGATAGGAATCTGATAATGGTCCTGGCGCAAGGAGCCGACTACGCGAAATTGATTCTTAGGGCCGGTATTAAAGATGAGTGAAGCGAAGCCTCCGTAACCGTTGTCGGCATCGTGAACCACCTGCGGCACTGGTGTTTGGAGGCCGTAATTGCTGCGATTGCCGTTCAGGCTTGCGTAGTAAGCGAATCGCTGCGTGTGGCCTCCACAACTGATTTGGTCATTAGTCTGATAGAAGTTCCCCGCGCTGATGACGAGATCGCACTCACGATCGCGTTCAAAGCCAGTTCTAGGCGCGATGTTGAAAATCCCGTAAGTCCGGTCGCCATAGTCAGCGTCATAGCTGCCTCTTTGAATTTCGAGGTAGTCGATGTCCTTGGGATCGATCTGTGGCCCCAAATTGGTCGCTATATTGGTATTGGGGATCGGCACTCCGTCAATCAGCCATTCGACCTGGTGCCCTCCTCGCATGTGCAGCATATCGTGCGTCACATAGGTGGCCGGAGTGTAATCGGTGATCATGGCAAGGCTGTTGGTGCGGTCAGCTCCGGGGGTCTGCTCGATGTCCGCACGATCAGTCAAAGTAGTTGGAGTCACCTTGTCGGTGGGGATAACCGGAGGTGCGCCCGTGACCGTGATGCTTTCCTTTGGGGATGCCACGGCCAGTTGGTAGTGCAGAATCGGCTGCGTGCCAGATTCGATGACTACCGACCGTGCGGTTTGCGCGAACCCCGGGCTGGCTACACCAACCGAGTATTCCCCAAGCGGCACAGCATTGAAGACAAATTCACCGTTCGAATCGGTCGTTGTGTTCTTCGTCCAATCCGAAGAACTGGACTTGATCATCACCATCGCGCCGGCAATCGGGCGATGTTGAGGGTCGTGGACGATACCGCGCACCGATCCAAAAATGCTGGCGCTCACGCAAGTAGCGAGACAGAGTAAGCCAGACAGTAGCAGAATGCGAACTGAATGCATCGAAGTCCTCCAGCTGCGTGTAGAGACACATTCCTAGCCATGAGAAACACCGATCGCTCGCAGAACGGGGCGAACGAACAGTGTCTTCAATGAATCAGGCGATGGAGGACAAGGGCGGGCCACGAACTGAGCGGGCATTCCCGGCGCGATCGGCGAGAATCGCCGGCTGCACTTTGGAGTTGAAACAGACGCGCGGAGGCGAAACCTGCGCACCGCTGGTTGCGGTGGCATGCGCCCATTTCCGAGCTGTCTGGGGACGGCAGCAATCATGATTGCAGCAACCCGGCGGGGCATTGAGTTGAGAGTCGTGCGCGTTCCGAGCATGCAGCGGCTTCCGCATGCAGCAGGCGTGGGGAACGGGTGCAGAGACCGCCAGAACCAGAGGCGTGAAAATGCCTACCAGCAAAAAAATCAGCAGCAGCCTAGCGGTTTGACGATGCATAGGGAGTTCTTGCCCGCCCCACACCTACGTGGCAACAAGCATAGGGCAGTTTGGAGGCCAAAGCAACTGCGCCCTTAGATCGTAGTGGGTCATTTTAAAGCGGAAGCGAGCCAAACGCGGGGTTATTACGTCGCTCGGAACGCAAGGCTTCACACGGCTCGCCCAGATCCTTTGCTGCGCAAGAGCGGCTTGCTCAGGATGACAGATCAAACTGACCCACTACCCCCATTCACTGCATCAGCACCCATCGGCCGCCATCGGTGAACAGAATAAGCAGATTAATGAGGACCAACATCAGATCGTAGTGCCAGCCGTTGGATTTTTCTCCCCAGAATCCCGTGTGCCAGGCAAAAATCTTCTCATAAATCGCGCCGAGCATGACGAGAATTAAACCGATTGCGGCGAGCTGAGTTAGAACCCCGAAGGCTACGCCCAGTCCCCCTGCAATTTCTGCTATTCCGAGAAATAGCGTAAAGCCTTTGCTCATCCCGATGCTCTCGCTGCGCTCTTCAAGTTTGGTGACATGATTCCAGCCGCTGGTGAAAAAAACCGAGCCGACCATCAGGCGGAGAAGGAGAATGCCGAGATCGGTGAATAGGGCGAGTTGGGGGAACATGACCTCTAGGAAGTCAGGTAAACGATGTGGACGAACGTATCGCCGTTGAACAATCCCTTACCCCACGCGGGATCGAGATCGGCGAACGGTTTCGCGGCGATGGCTTCCTGCACGGACTTGCCGGCAGACTTCAGCTTCTGCACGCGGTCAAGGGCGGTCGACAGCATGTCCCGAAACATTACAAGGTCGCTTTTGGTTCCCAGGGGGCCGTGTCCGGGAACGATCTTTGTGTTGTTGTCGGCCTTTTCAAGAAGAAGGTTAGCGGCGGCGATCATGCCGGCGGTGCTGCCGCCGGTCCCGCCATCAATGTATGGATACAAACCATTGAAGAACAGGTCGCCGGTATGCAGGACATTGGCCTTCTGAAAGTGGACATAAATATCGGTGTCCGTGTGTGCCGGCCTCATATAGGTCAGCGTCATGGTTTCGCCATTGGCGTGGAGCTTGTGTTTGTCACGGAACGTCTGCTGAGGCAAAGCCTCTGCCGGCGAAGGCGGAAACTTGATACCCAGGGGTTGAAGCTCATGCGGCTGCGACATCCGCTTCTTGGTGTTTTCGTGCGCCAACACCGTGGCGCCGGCGGCGTGCAGGGGCGCGTTGTTGTCGGTGTGGTCGAAGTGCCAATGCGTGTCGATGACGTACTTGAGTGGCGCAGAACCCAGGCCATCGAGCGTCTCTTTCAGTTTGGGCCAAGCTGGCGAGACAAAAGTGTCGACGAGAAATTTGCCGTCGCCGCCATTGAGCACCACCACGTTCCCGCCGGGTCCGGAGAGCAGGCTCAGGTTGTCGGCAAGTTTCGACGTCCGGATGGGAATGCCACCCATCTGTACACGAATTGCAGCCGCGGGGTCGGCTGGCGCGGCGGCGGTCTGCCAGGCAAATGCCGAGGCGCCAGGGAAAAATCTGGTCGCGGCGATCGCGCCGGTCAGAGCAGTGGCTCCACGCAGGATGGCTCGGCGTGTGATCAGGGTCGAGGTGAGATCGCGGTCCATGTTGTTCTCCGCTAGCGCGGGTTTCTATGAAAACGATGTTGAGGCGCAAATATACTCTGCAGTGGTTCGGAGCGCAAATGGAGACGGCGCGCTACGGCAGTCTGCAGGGGTCCCTTTTTGCTGAGTTGAGCCGCGATTTTCCGCTGTGTTAGCATCGTGAGTTTTGGCAGGTCATTCGACGTTGGCCTATAGGAAGTCCTCTTTCTTCGTTCTTTATGGGCCCGCCATGGTGAAGATCCGCAGAGTACAGGAATGGCGAGTTGTGCTCGGCTCGGACGGGCGAGACGCCCACACAGCTTGAAGGAGAAGTCCTGTGAAAGTTTACGAAGGCGCAAATATTCGGAATGTTGCCCTGGTGGGACACGGAAAAGCGGGCAAGACCTCGATGGTATCGGCCATGCTTTACACCGCGGGCGCCACGCAGCGTCTGGGGCGGGTTGATGATGGCTCGGCGACTACCGACTACGACGAAGAGGAAGTCGCGCGGCAGATGTCGATTTCGGCCACCACGGCCTACGTCGAGTGGGGCAAAACGAAAATCAACCTCGTCGATACGCCGGGATTCAACATGTTTGTGCACGAAGCCAAGCTGGTGTTGCCGGTGGTTGATGCCGCCATCGTGGTAGTCGACGGTGTGGCTGGCGTCGAGGTGGTCACGGAGCGAGTTTGGAATTACTGCGAAGAGTTCAAGACTCCGCGCGTGATCCTGGCCAGCCGCATGGATCGCGAGCGCGCCGATGCCGGTCGCGTGCTGGAGTCGCTCACCAAAGCCTTTGGGCGAACCGTCATGCCCTTGGAATTGCCTATAGGCAGCGAGAAGAATTTTAGCGGCGTAGTCGATCTGGTCAGCATGAAGGCGTACACCTACGAGCTTGGGGGAAATGGCAAAGGCAAAGAAAGCGAGATCCCTGCCAATCTCAAAGCCCAGGCTCAGGAGGCCCACGAAAAGCTGGTTGAAATGATTGCCGAAGGCAATGACGCACTCATGGAGGAATTTTTTGAAAAGGGAACGATTCCTGAGGAGCATCTGATTCCCGCGCTGCACGAAGCCATCCGGGAAGACAAGATTTTCCCAGTAATTTTTGGCTCGGGTTTGGGAAATATTGGCGCTGATCACCTGATGGATTTCATCGTCGATTACACACCCGCACCATCGGAGCATGAATGGGTACAGGGGGAAGCCGCTGCCTCCGGGAATGGTGAGCCACCACGCCGGCATGAAACGGATTCTGAACCTGTTTCGCTTTACGTGTTCAAGACGGTGAACGATGTTTTCGCCGGGCGAATCTCGTATTTCAAGGTTTTCTCGGGCGTGCTGAAAAACGACGCCACGGTGCAGAACTTCACTCGTGGCGCGGCCGAGAAGTTGGCGCACATTTCGATCATGCAGGGCAAGACAGCCGTGCCAATAAACGAGCTTCATGCCGGAGACATCGGAGCGGTTGCGAAACTGAAAGATACTTTGACCGGCGACACGCTCGGCGACAAATCGGCGCCCATTCAGTATCCCAAAGTACATTTACCTGAGCCGGCGATCACATTTGCCATTGAGCCCAAGAGCCGCGCCGACGAAGACAAGCTTGGCCCAAGCATCCACAAGCTGATGGAAGAAGATGCCATGCTGCGATTCTTCCGCGATCCACAAACCAAAGAATTTCTGATTGCCGGAACGGGGCAGCAGCACATTGAAGTGGTCGTCGCCAAGATGAAGAAGCGGTATCACGCGGAAGTCGTGCTAAAGGCGCCGAAGGTGCCGTACCGGGAAACCATTCGAGGCAAAGCCGATGTGCAGGGACGGCACAAGAAGCAGACTGGCGGCCACGGGCAATATGGAGATTGCAAGATCAAGATGGAGCCGTTGCCGCGCGGGGGCGAATTTGAATTTGTGAACGACATCTTCGGCGGGGCGATTCCCAGGAACTTTATTCCCGCAGTGGAAAAGGGCATCAAAGATGCCGCCGCACGCGGATATCTGGCTGGCTATCCGGTGGTGGATTTTAAAGTCGTGCTGTATGACGGGTCATACCATGATGTGGACTCGAACGACCTGTCGTTTCAACTGGCGGGACGAATTGCATTCAAGAAAGCGATGGAAGTTGCGAAGCCGACGCTGCTCGAGCCGATTATGGTGGTCGAAATCACAGTTCCCGACGAGTTCGCCGGCTCGATCATGGGCGACCTTAATAGCCGGCGCGGACGCATTCAGGGCATGGACAACAAAAGTGGCAATACCCTAGTGAAGGCCGAAGTGCCCATGGCGGAGATGCTGAGTTACGGCGCCGATCTGACTTCCATGACCCAGGGACGTGGCAGCTTCAACATGGAAATGCACCACTACGACATCGTGCCCGCGCAGTTGCAGGACAAGATTATCGAAAAAGCCAAGGCAGCGAGAGCAGGGCAGGCGGAAGAGGAAGAGTAGGTACATCATCTCAGCAACTGAATCTAAGAGATTGGTCAGACGTGTGAGCTGCCGCACGAAAAAATCTGAGGGCAAAAACTAAGGCCACCTTTCTCGCGGGTTAGCGAGTTTCGGCGGCCTTGTACGCGCACTAAAAACTATAGCGAATGCTAATCGCCCGAGGGCAACAGCATATCGTCAGAATGCGTTTCGATTTGGACCGGGACCGACGGGCACTCGCCGAGAATCGGTTGGCAAGCGGCGTCGGGGCCACAAGGCGGATGCACGAGCGGCTTCAGCTCAGAGAATTGCTCGGTTTCGGTTGAGCCGGCAAGCGCGGTGACCGATGATGTTCCGCCCGCAATCACCTGCGTGACGGCATCGAAATATCCAGTGCCGACGAAGCGCTGGTGTTTTACCGCCTCGTAGCCGTATTCGGTTTCGCGGCTGAATTCCTTCTCCTGCAGCCGCGAATAAGCTGTCATTCCCTGTAACTTGTAGCCACGCGCTAGCTCGAACATGCTCAGGTTCAAGGCGTGGAATCCTGCCAGCGTGATGAACTGGAACTTGTAGCCCATGGCGGCCAGTTCGCGCTGGAACTTGGCGATGGTTGCGTCATCCAGGTGCTTCTTCCAATTGAACGAAGGCGAGCAATTGTAGGCGAGCATTTTGCCTGGGAATTTTTCGTGGACGCCTTCGGCAAACTCGCGCGCTTCGTCGAGATCGGGATGCGAGGTTTCGCACCACAGCAGGTCAGCATAAGGCGCGTAGGCAATCGCGCGGGCGATCGCGGACTGGATTCCACCACGAGTGCGGAAGAATCCTTCGGAGGTCCGTTCGCCGGTCAGGAATTCGTGGTCTCGCGGATCAACGTCACTGGTGATCAATTTGGCGCTGTCGGCATCCGTGCGCGCCATGATCAAGCTGGGTACGCCCATCACATCGGCCGCCAGTCGCGCAGCAACGAGCTTCTGAACAGCCTCAATTGTGGGCACCAGGACTTTACCGCCTAAATGACCGCACTTTTTGGCCGAGGAAAGCTGATCTTCAAAGTGGACGCAGGCCGCGCCCGCTTCGATCATAGCTTTCATTAATTCGAACGCGTTCAGGGTTCCGCCGAAACCAGCTTCGGCATCGGCCACCAGCGGCGCGTACCAGTAGATTCCATTTTTGCCTTCGGAGTGGTGGACCTGGTCAGCGCGCATTAACGCCTGGTTGATACGACGACAGAGATTGGGAACGCTGTTAGCAGGATAAAGACTCTGGTCAGGATACATCTGGCCAGCATCGTTGGCATCGGCTGCTACCTGCCAGCCGCTCACGTAAATTGCGTTGAGTCCGGCTCTCACCTGCTGGACAGCTTGATTGCCGGTCATTGCGCCGAGGGCGGCAACATAGGAGCCACTGTGGAGCAGTTGCCAAAGCCGCTCTGCCCCGAGCTTGGCCAGCGTGTATTCCACCTGGATTGAGCCGCGGAGCCGCTCCACATCTTGCCAGCTGTAGGGACGTGTGATCCCTTCCCACCGTGAATTGGACTTCCAATCGTTCATTAGTACAGCTTTCCCGTTACTTGCCATAGCTCGTCGTCCTTTAAGGCCGTTGTGCGGCCCGCGATCAGATGGAGAAGGTCCCAAAAAGGCAGCCTCGCAGGGGTTCGGTAGAAGGGGGAATTGGCAGGTCCCTACAGATTTCCAGAGGCTTCGAAGCGTCCCACATCAGCGGTGATTCTGTGCCAGCATGGGAACTCAGTCAAACGGAACGTTTCTATCGCTCTGATAAAAATCACTTATCAGCAGACGGAGTTGTGATAGAAATGCATTGTAAGCTTGGGGAAGAGAGTAAATGGAGCTGGATCAGGTTGAAACTTTTTTGGCGGTAGCGACCTTCGGCGGTTTTCATCGGGCCGCTGAGGCGTTGCGGATCAGCCAGCCGGCGGTCAGCGCGAGAATCAGGGCGCTGGAGGATTCACTTGGGGTCCGGCTTTTTTCGCGCTCGCGTGGCGGGCTGGTAGTGTCGGAGGCTGGCAGAACGTTTCGGCCCCACGCCGAGCAGTTGCTGCGAACGGCATCGTTGGCGCGCCAAGCCGTCCATGAAGCCCAGCCGGCCAGCGGAGTGCCCCTCAGGATTGCGGCGGCACTTTCGATCTCGGTTTATTTTCTTCCGGATGTTCTAAAGCGGTTTCAGCGGGCACACCCCAATGTGATCATCAGCATCCGGCCGGGTCATTCGAAGGAAGTCTTGGACATGGTGTTGGCCGAGGAGGCCGAAATCGGGCTGGCCCGCTCGTTGCAGCACCCGGAGGTAGAAACCATCAGCCTTCGCGATGATCCGCTGCTGCTGGTTTCTCATCCCCGCCGCGGACCGGAGCACTCCCGCCGGGCGCATCTGGAAAAGGTAGCGACCTGGCCGTTGATCTTTTATGACCATGGTTCGAGCGACTGGACACTGACTCACAGCTTGTTTCGGCGAGCAGGTCTGGTTCCCAACATTGCCTTGGAGGTCGACTCAATTGAGACTGCAAAACGGATGGTGGAGCGAGGGCTGGGACTTTCCTTTCTTCCACAGTTAGCGGTGGGGCGAGAGCTTCGCGCCCGCAAGCTGACGGCGGTTAAACTTCTCGATGCGGAACCCTTGCGCCGGAGTCTCGATGTGATTCATCCTCGGCGCCGGCCATTGCGTCCGGAAGCATTAGCATTTTTGCAGATGGTCAGAGACGCGGCGAACCAGATTCCGTAGTTATGGATTTTCCGATCGGCAGATTTTTGTACGCAGTCTGGGTGCCGAGAGAGCTTCCAGAATTTCCTCTGATCTCCACAAAGAGAGACATATCTCCACACAATCTACACAGTGAGAGCTAATTTTTTTGTTGCTGCATTCGGTGTTTATGGTGCACCCTGCAATCCGCGTCCCTGAAAATTCATGGCATCTGCAAGCGTGGGTTCCCGGCGAAATCAGTTGTTGGAATGGTTTCCGTTTTACGTACACCGCTTCATCAATGACATACGCTATCGATCCATGAGGGATTACCAACAGGCATGGTTTTTGAACTTACTGCTTGCATCATGGGTTTCAGACCGACCGGGATATTTGCCAGAAGACGGGCAGTTGTGGCGCCACGCGAATGCGCAAAGAGCCTACTTTTTCGAGAAAGAATGTGGGCCAGTGATGTGCATGTTCGAGCGCGAGGGACCGACGGCTGACGGTGCTGTCTGGATATATAACCGCACGCTGGTTGAGATCTACGATGAGCAGGTCCTAAAATTCCACAAAAAGAAAAAGAAATCAACCAAATCCACAGATGAAGGAACGACCTCTTATCTTGATTTTGAAGGTACACTAAGTAAAAAACAAAATGGACGAGAAGAGTGTGCGCGTCATCCGGAGTCTGGCCTTACCCAATGGGGAAGCTGCTGGGCCTGCTATGCCGAAAAACACAGTGATCAAACTGGCTGATGAGCCGGTGATTTGCCCGGTATGTGGTGGGTCGGGCTGGAAAGAAGTTTCATCGAGTGCAGACAGGCGTGTCACACGCTGTAACTGTTTCCTGGAAGCGCAGGCTAAATATCTGCTTGAATCGGCACAAATTCCCGCACGCTATTTAGAGTGCGACTTTTCAACATATCGGACAATCGGTAGTGATGGTCTGGCTGCTGTAAAGATCAAGGTAGAAGCTTGGGCTACACAATATCCCTTGGATCGAAATGGCTTGCTTTTAATTGGTCCAAGCGGGGTTGGTAAGACTCACCTAGCAGTTGCTGCACTAAAGTGTCTCGCTAAGAAAGGAATCCATTGTCTCTTTTGTGATTACCGCGAGCTGCTCAAACAGATTCAAAATTCCTACGACCCATCTGTTCAGACAACGGAAATGGAGCTGCTGCGTCCGGTCTTTGAAACTGAAGTGGTGCTGCTTGATGACTTGGGCGCGGTGAAGCCGTCAGAATGGGTCTGGGACACCGTCAGCATCATTCTGAACACCCGCTACAACGAAAAACGCACGACTGTTATCACAAGCAATTTCCTAGATGGACCTAGCGCAGCGGCGGAGGGAATGTCGGTTGCACGGCGGGTAGTCAGGGAGGAAACGCTGGGAGATCGTGTTGGCGAGCGGATGCGCTCTCGATTGTTTGAAATGTGCCGGCTGGTAGTAGTTAATGGCAGGGATTATCGGCAGAAATTTCGGGCCACCCAATAGCGGAATGAAAAAATCAGTCCAAGCTATCATCGTGGGATGAGCTTCGATCAGGAACCGTCGTTGGTTACCAGTCCTGCATTGGCCCGTGTGCTGGACGAGTTGGTCAAGCGTGAGCCGATATTCCACCGTCCAGAGCTGGGCACGACCGGAGCGGATTACGAAAATATGATGGCCGCTGACTTTTGGGAAGTTGGCGCTTCCGGCCGCCGTTACAGCAGACAATATGTTTTGGATGAGCTGGAACGACGCCGCGAAGAGCCACATCGTGATGTCTGGGAAACGTCCGATTTCCTTTGCCAGAGCTTAGCCCCAGATGTGTACTTGCTGACCTACACGCTCCTGCAAAATAAGGTGCGCAAGACGCGGAGATCGACCATTTGGCAGGAGACGGCTACAGGATGGAAGATTGCCTATCACCAAGGCACGATGGTTCAGGGGGAATGAGCGTCCTGTAGAGGCAGGCCCTTTTCTGCCCTAATAAAATACCTAAGTGCTGAGCCAGCAAGTAGAGTTCGTACCGGAGCGCGACACCGAAGTTTTCGCTGCAGTTCCGGCGGCTCCTGCTGTCTTTCTTCTGAGGAGCTGGGATCCACAGGCCGAGCCTTACGTCAGCAAGACGGCGAATTTGAGGCGACGACTGCAACGCATTCTCTGCCCACCTTCAGAGCGGAGCAAGAAACTTAACCTGCGCGATCGCGTCCGATACATTGAATACCAGCCGACAGGGTCCGATTTCGAATCCGGGCTGCTGCTGTACGAAACTCTTCGCGCAACGTTTCCGAGAACGTATGCCACCCGTCTGCGCCTGCGTTTTGCTCCGCTGATCAAGCTGCACTTGAACAACCCGTACCCGCGCGCTTCGATCACGACGCGCCTTGGGCGGGTGGATGGGCGCAATGCTTATTACGGGCCGTTTGCATCGCGGGCTTTGGCGGAGAAATTTGCAAATGACTCGCTCGATTTTTTCAAAATGCGCCGCTGCGTGGACGATTTGCATCCCGATCCTAAGTTTCCCGGCTGTATTTATTCGGAGATGAAGATGTGCCTGGCGCCGTGTTTCAAAGGCTGCACGGATGAGGAGTACGAGTCGGAGGTTTCGCGTGTGAGGGCATATTTTGAGAGCGGAGGCGAATCTCTTGTAAAAGAGATCTCAACTCGGCGGGACGCGGCCTCGGCGAATCTGGAATTTGAGAATGCCGCAGCGCTGCATGTGTGGCTGGAAAAAATCAGCCCGGTATTGCGCCAACTTCCGGAAATTATTCGGCGTGTGGACACTTTATGGGGGGTTATCATTCAGCGAAGTGCGGTATCCGAGTCGGTGAATCTTTTCCATCTCCAGTCAGGGTTAATTTCCGGTCCGATGCTCTTTCCGATTCAACCGGCTGAGCATGGCAGGTCGCAGTCGATGGAAGCGCGGGTGACTGAGGCGATTGCAGGAATCCCGATGTCTGACGCGAAAACAGTGCTGAGAACCATGGAGCACCTGGCCTTGCTGAGGCGCTGGTACTATCGCAGCAGCCGGGCAGGGGAAATCTTTCTCGCAGATGAGAAAGGCGTGCTGCCATTGCGCCGCATCGTAAGAGGCATTTCACGCGTCTATCGAGGTGAGAAGTTGGAGCCGGGTGAGGTGAAATACATAGATACTTCCCGGCCTGAAGGCTGGTCAGGATGACGGCGTAAGAGTTAGGAGGCGCAATGGATCAGGACAAGAACCTGCGTAAGCAGTTAATCGATCTCCTGCAGGGTGGCAACGCACACGCCACATTCGATGACGCGATTGCCGATTTCCCTTCAGAGCTGCGTGGCCAGAAACCCGCAAATCTTCCGCATTCGGCATGGATGCTGCTCGAGCATATGCGGATCGCGCAATGGGACATCCTCGAGTTCAGCCGCAACCGCAAACACAAAAGTCCCGAGTGGCCCAAGGGATATTGGCCGGCCACTGACGATCCGCCCAACACGGCGCAGTGGAACACCAGCATCAAGCAGTTCCGGGCCGATTTAAAGGAGATGGAAGATCTGGTCAAGAACCCCAAGACGGATTTGTTTGCCAAGATTCCGTGGGGAGACGGCCAAACAATCCTGCGCGAAGCTCTGCTGGTGGCCGATCACAATGCGTATCATCTGGCGCAGATTGTTGACCTGCGGCGATTGCTGGGAGCGTGGCCGGGGAAATAGCCAAGATACCGCCAAAGTGCACAACCCCTTACGCTGTCATTGCGGCAAAAGCCTTTTCCGGATGTTTCCGGAACACCACCCGGATGCCCTCTCGCCATTTCTCGTCGATGGCTACGAGCTCCCAGGGAATTGCCGGCGAAACGTAGCGCAACAGAGTGTCGGTGGCAGGATGGATGTGCAGGGCGGGCGCTACCAGGAAAAGCAGCGGCTTCTGATCGCTGAGTTGCTGCGTTGGGAAGTATCCAAAATGCTGAAACTCGCGGCGTTCATGGTGCCAGGCGACTCGGGACCAGTAGTCAACGCCCTGCAAGGGCAGATGAATGTCTTCATCGGCCTTCAATTCAAGAACTGCGAGGCGGCCTTCGCGAGTGGCGCAAAGAACGTCGATCATGGCGCGGTCGGACGCCGAAAATGCCGGAACCTGGGAATACAAGCGACTGGGATCTAGGCGCTCATCGAAGCGACTAATGTCTTCGACTGCTAACGATTCCAACCAGCGCTCGGGATGCAGCCGCCAAAGCGGATGATCGTGTGGACCCTGCGCATGCCGTACTTCCCCGACGCTTCTTACTAACTGGTTTAATCGAGGCTGATTGGCCTCGGTCAGAACGGTTTCCTCGGCCCCCAAGCCAAAAACTGTCTCGCTGCTGCTGCTGCGGAACGAACCGGGTTCGTGGGTCAGGCGCGCACGGGCGAACTCTAAGCCGTGGCAGCGAAAGGCAATCTCAGCGGGGGACAAGATGGCAATTTCGCTTTCTCGCATGAGCTCCCGAACAGAAGCGATTGCCACGGCAAAGCGCTCTCGTACCGCCGACTCGTCGCAGGCGCGCAGAAGCCGGGTATCGATGTTGCCACGGTCGGAAATATCGATTTCTTTGAGGCCATCTTCGCGCTCCTGCAGTTCGTACAATTGCCACTTGGCGGCTTCGGGATTTAAGTTCGCGATTCGCTCGCGAGAGAGCGCGGACTTTCCCGCTGGTAAGAAAAGCTTGAGCCCTTCGATCAGCAAGTGGCCTGCATGGTTCTGGCGGCATGTGTCGAGCCACAAAATAGCGAATGTCAACGCGGCATCGATCGAAGCTTGCGTTTCCTGGCTGTTGACGCCCAGCACGGCAAATGCGGATTGCCCCTGACGCAGCAGCCCGCGAACGTAAGTTGGACCGAAAGATTGCTCCAAGTTCATCCCGGAGGTCAGGGGCGCAACTTTGCATGCTGGAAACCTGCGCTGCAGGACCCGCTGCAGCATTCTTTGATAGGCGAGCCGGGCGGCGCGTTTTGCAGTAGGAGTGCGACGGTCGCGTTCGCGGCAGATTTCGAGCTTTGCAGCTCTGGATTGCCCCAGGCGCTGCACCGCCAGACGCAGCCTGTCATTCTTCACCTCAGCTTCAAGGACGCGGCGAACTATATTTCTCTCTGATGACCAGACGTGCAGAAGGCACTTGTTGTACTCTCCAGAAATCGAATACTTAGCCTGCGCCAGATCAAAGATCACGGATCCGTCCTCGATGATTACTGCGTCTCTGGCGCTGCTGAGGAAATCCTCCAGGAAGCGGATGAGCGATTCGGGATTCACAGCGGCATTGTGGCAACCCGGGGTTACGCCGTCTGTGATTGTTGACCAGCGGTTGAGCGCTGCTCGGCGCGCGAGGGCGCCCGCCCCACACAGCAGGTTTCGGATTGTGTGGGATAATTAAGATATCCCACACAGAGTCGTTGTAAATCCAGGGGCATCTAAACGAACGTGAGCAAAAATCGTTTCTTTTTCGAGCATTACGGGCTAACTGAACGCGATCTTGAACGTTATCTGGCAGCCGCACTTTCCGCCGGTGGTGAGTACGCCGATCTCTATTTCGAGTATCTTTCCTCGACTTCGCTGATGGTGGATGAGTCGATGGTGAAGTCGGCTTCCCAAGGGATATCCGCGGGTTGCGGGGTGAGAGTCATCGCTGGCGAGCGAACGGGCTATGCTTACACCGACGATCTTTCTCCGGAACGCATTCTGCATGCGGCCCGTACCGCGGCGTTAATCGCCAGCGGGCCGGCGAAAACCCCGAGCGTTGGATTTCAGCAAAAGCCCGCCCGCAGCCTGTATCCGGTGACCCTGCCTTCGGTGGATGCGGAGATTACCGCGAAAGTCGAATTAGTGATGCGGGCGGATCAGGCGGCGCGTGCATACGACCCACGAATTAAAGAAGTCCGCGCCAGTTACGCGGATGAGCTGCGGAACATTCTGGTAGTCGGTTCAGACAACACGTTTGCCGAGGACTCACAGCCGCTAGCGCGCTTGAATGTTTCCTGTATTGCCAAGACGGATGGCAATTCGGCGCGCGGCAGCGCCGGCGGCGGTGGACGCGTCGCGCTGGACTTCTTTTTTGGCGAGAAGACCCCTGAACATTTCGCCATCGAAGCTGCGCGCCAGGCTGTTTTGCAACTGGATGCGCGCGAGGCTCCGGCGGGAGAAATGGAAGTGGTGCTTGGTCCGGGATGGCCGGGCGTGCTGCTGCATGAGGCTGTGGGCCATGGGCTGGAGGCGGATTTTAATCGCAAACACACGTCTGCGTTTACCGGCCTGATCGGCAAACAGGTTGCCAGCGAGAAATGTACGGTCATCGACAACGGCACCATGCCATGGCGGCGAGGATCTCTGAATGTTGATGATGAAGGCCAACCGACGCAAAGCACGGTCCTGATCGAAAAGGGGATTCTGAAGGGCTATTTAAGTGACAAGCTGTCGGCCCGCTTGATGAAAATGGCCGACACCGGCAACGGCCGGCGCGAGAGCTATGAGCACATTCCCATGCCGCGCATGACCAATACTTACATGCTGGCCGGGGAAGATGATCCGCAGGATATTCTCCGTTCGGTGAAGCGCGGTATTTATGCAGTGAATTTCGGCGGCGGGCAGGTGGACATCACCAACGGCAAATTCGTGTTTTCGGCTTCCGAAGCGTATTTGATTGAAGATGGCCAGGTTACGGCACCAATCAAGGGAGCAACTCTGATCGGCAATGGGCCAGATGTACTCACCCGCGTCTCGATGGTCGGCAACGATCTGAAGCTCGATGAAGGGATTGGAACCTGCGGTAAGGATGGACAAGCAGTGCCCGTCGGTGTGGGCATTCCGACGATCAAAGTGAATCGCCTGACTGTGGGTGGAACCGCAAGGAAAGACACTGGCAGCTTCATGCAGTGAGTACGAGTCACTACTTAATTCTTATCGATCCTGAGATTTGCCGAAGGATTGGATTTTCGGCTAATGGGAACTATGCCTTCTACTCAAGTCGAAACTCGAAACCAGAAACTCGAAACTGATCTGAAAGAACTAGCTGCGGATGTTGTCCGGCGCGCCATGGAAGGTGGGGCGACTGCGGCCGAATGCGTCGTCCGTGAAGGCGATGAGTTTTCTACCCTGGTTCGTCTTGGCCAAGTCGAAACGCTGAAAGAATCCGGCTCGAAAGCGATCGGAGTGCGCGTTTTTCACGGCAAGCGGGCGGCCAGCACGTATTCCAGCGATTTCTCGCGGGAGGGACTGGATGGCATGCTCAAGTCGGCTCTTGAGTTGGCCAAGATTACTTCGGAAGATCCGTTTAGCGGGATTCCTGAAGTATCCCAGCTGGGCTCAATTTCTGGTGATCTTGATCTTTACTCGTCTGATGTTTATTCGTTGCCCGGCGAAGAGCGCATCAGCTACGCCCGGCGCACGGAAAAAGCGGCTTTGGATTTTGATGCGCGGATCAAGAATTCTGATGGCGGGTCGTTTGATGCGGCTACCGGACACAAGATTCTCGCGAACTCGCACGGCTTCGTCGGCGAATACCGGCGTTCATATTGCTCGATCGCCGCGGTGCCTATAGCGCAGGCCGAAAATGGCAGCATGCAGCGCGATTACTGGTTTTCGGTCGCGCGCAGCTTGAGCCGCCTGGAATCGCCCGAGCATGTAGGCAGGGTCGCGGCCGAGCGCACGCTTCGTCGGCTCGGTGCGCGGAAAGTGAAAACTGCGCACGTGCCGGTTGTTTTCGACCCACTGGTTGCGATTTCGATCCTTGATCACATTTTTGAAGGTGTAAATGGAGATTCGGTCTACCGCGGCGCTTCCTTTCTCGCTGGGAAGTTGGGACAGGAAATCGCAGGCGATCATGTAAACGTGGTTGATGACGGAACCATGATTGGCGGATTCGGCACCAGCCCATTCGATGGCGAAGGGATTCCGACGCGGCGCACGGTCGTGATTGAGAACGGTGTGCTGAAGTCGTATTTGCTCAATACGTACACCGCGAAGAAGCTCGGTCTCCAGACCACGGGAAATGCTTCCAGGGGTTTGGCCGGAACGCCGGGGATCGGTCCGGGGAATTACTTCTTGCAGCCCGGAACGAAAACGCCGCAGCAAATCATCTCCGAAATCAAAGAAGGCTTATACGTCACGGAATTCCTCGGACATGGCGTGAATCTTGTCACGGGCGATTATTCGCGCGGCGCATCCGGTCTTTGGATTTCCGGTGGGGAGCTGGCATTTCCGGTGGAAGAAATTACGGTGGCGGGAAATCTCAAAGAGATTTTTTTCAACATCTCAGAAATTGGCAACGATCTGGAGTTCCGGGGGGCCATGGCTTGCCCAACGATCAGAGTTGAAGGGCTAACCGTAGGCGGCGAGTGACGTGTTAGACGCAATTTTGTGCTGGCGGGCTATGCTTCGGGAGTGATGTAGGAACGCCTTCTGCTCCGAGTTCCCTCGATAACAACCACGTTGCGGAGGGTTCCGTCCTGCGAGTTTGCTAAGGATTGCTGCTGGCGGAGAACGCGGGCTACCGCGCGGTCAACTACCCGGGCCAGTTCGGCACCATCATCCAGTTTCCGGCCTTCTCGTAGACGCTCTTTGGCCTTCTCAATGGGAAACCAGGTACGGTTGCGGCCCGGCTCAGGCGGTGGTTCGAGACGCGAAACCTCACATAAGTGCGCGCTGACTTCGATCTCGGGAAATGAAGAATTACACCCCTTCTGGTGTACATAGCGGGTGAAAGTGGCTTCTTCCATGCGGCCATGGACTCCGGCTTCCTCAAAGGCTTCCAGCGCGGCGGATTGGGCGTGGGTCAGACCGGGCTCGACGCTGCCTTTCGGGAATGTCCAACGGCCCCGTTTGGTCTGCACCAACAGAAATTGAATGCCGCTGGGCCTTATGCGATAGCACACTGCTGCGACCTTCTCGCATTCCTTCAGACGCCGAAGATGTGCCAGACGAAGAAACCTTGCGGCTGGCGCCTTGGGCGCTGGGCGGAGACCGAGAACCTGTCCCTGGCCGATCGTCATGTTCACGCGCACGGCAGCAGAGTGCACGATGGCAGCCGGTTCTGGCTAGAACCCAGTGTGGTTCGGGGTGGCTCAGGAATCTCCCTGCGTACTTGCGCGCCAATGCTTCAAGGCAGTATTCGTGACCTTGACCCAGGGATAAGCAGACGTGGAACAGTTCCGTTGCCTTCGGTGCGGCCGCGAAATCGAGTCCGGACAAAAATCGGTAGCCGTGTACATGTTTGCCCAAACGGTGGGCATCCGGCCGCGGCAGAAATCGGCAGCACAACGAATCTGCTTTTGCCCGCAATGTTCGGTTTCGCTGGCGATGGGGCCGGCGCCGGAGGGCGCGCTGAACGTTGCCGCCTGGGAGATGCTGCGCGATCTGGTGAGTTCTGATCCGGCGCTCAATGAGGCTGCCTGGGACAACCTGCGAGGTCTTGCCGGATTGCTACCCGCCACGGGAACCGACGGGCGAGTCCGCCGTGAGCCTGGCACGGGCTACTTCGAGTTCTGAACGAATAGTGATGCGAGGCAAGTGCGCGACTATGGCTTCGCAAAAAGTGCGACGCAACGCGCGGCTCGCCCAGATCCCTCGCTGCGCAACCGCAGCTTCCTCGGGATGACAACTTGCGAAAATCGACAATCGAAAATCGACAATCTACAATCGCTTTGTGGGTGGGCTGATCGAACCATCTCCGCTAGGCCAGCCGGAGTCTGAATCCAACTTACGCCCGGTTTTGATCGGGGTAGTGATAATAGTCGTGGTGGTCGGCGTCATCGTTCTATTGTCACGCGGTGGAAGCGAAAAAAATGCAACCACCCCTCCCCCTTATGCCGCCAGGTTGAAACTTGCTGATCTGAAAATGAGCCAGGCGGAAAACTTCGTGGGCTCGAGCGTAACCTACATCGATGGAACGGTCACTAATACCGGCGACAAGACGGTGACGCATGCCACCGTGCACGTAGAGTTTAAGAATTCCCTGGATCAGGTGGCGCAAGTAGAAGACCTTCCGTTACGGGTCCTGCAGACCGGTGGGCCGTACCCTGACGCGGTCGATCTAAGCACGACGCCACTTGGTCCGGAACAGAGCAAGCCGTTTCGGCTCACGTTTGAGCACATTACGGCGGATTGGAATCAGGCGTATCCCGAGCTGCGGGTCACGGATGTCAATGTGAAGTGAGAGGATGCGGGTTTACACGTCGCTGTTCTTAACTCCAGCCAGAATTTGTCAGCTCTTCTTGGTTACGTCCAGTTTCTGGCGGAACATTTTGGTGGCCAGCTTGCGGACGGTGTCGCAAACCTCTTTGTTGCCAGCCAGGCTGCGGAGATCCTGGATCAGCAGATTCTTAAGAAGTCCCAAAGAAACGTCGATGGGTGTGCGGGGATTGAAGACAAGATTGCGAACGATGGGATACTGTTTCACGAAGCGGCGTTTCATGGATATTTCCCGCAGTACCGCTTCCAGAACGTTCTTTTGAGTGGCGAACCTTTCGACCTCGGAGTCGGTTACCTTAGGCGAGTCCAGCACTGCCAAGGCAACGATTTTTGTGCCATCGCGGATGAGCAGGGAACGCTCTTCTTTGGTTCCTTTTATCGCTAACAGAACGCGGCCCTTGGTATCGAGCTTGGCGATTTTCTGAAGGGCACTGCCGCGCTGCTCTTCGACGCTGAGAATCCATTTTTTCTGCGGGGCCCTGTGCGGAGCGGGAGTTGCTGGGGAGGCGCCCGCAGAAGCATCCGCCGCAGCCGCTTTCGCCTTTGCCGGCGCTTCGGCCGGTAACGCTTCGTGTACGCCGCTGATCGGCTCGAAAGCCTTTTCAGCCTCGGCAGCAATCTCGGCCGCATGCTCGGAAAGGAAGGCATTGACTGTCTCGTCTGAAACGTCTGCGGAACTTTCTTCCTGCACGGGCGCGGGAGCGCTCGCGGCCTCGGGCGCACTTGCCGGAGCCGGCTCTGCCATTTCGGCGACTACCGGCGCGTTGCCGTAGGGGGTGCCCAAGGCTGCCAACTTTTCACGGATTTTGGCAGCAACCGCTTCGGTCACGCTTGCGTTGGCCGCCAAAGCCTGCAATACGGCTTTCGAGCTGGTGACTCGCGGACTGTTTACCAGGACTTCCACCTGCTCACGGCTGGCAGTAGTCGCCAAGCGAATAGGAAAATTTTCCCCCACCGATGGATTTTCGAGTAGGGCGGGCAACAAAGCGGGCCTTAAATTTTCTGGATCAATGAAATAATCGAGGACTTCCTTCGGAGTTTGGGGGTTGGATGCTGCTGCCCGCGAGGAAGCCTCGTCCCAACCAGCCAAGGTTAGCCGGGCCTGTTGACTAAACACTTTGTTGTGGTTCGCCAGATAGACAAGGATCTCGATCATTTCCTCGGGAGGAACCAGAAGCGCACCCTTGGCGGCAAACTGCATCATGTTGGAAGGCAGTGCTGACTTACGGATGCTGTCGATCATTCGCGGCATAGCGATGGGATCTCGATTAACAGTGGAAATTACAGAATTATCTGGAAGCAGGAGGTTTTGCCAGTAATTTCGCGGCAAGTAACGTTACGAAGGGCACTGCGTGCGTCTAGGACGGGAAGTTATGGAGGTACTCAAAGTATGCGCTAAGGACGACCGTCACAACCCGTTTTGCTACGTGATGCTTGCTTCGGTATAGGTGCCGTACACGGTTTTGAGAGCTTCGCAAATCTCTCCAACCGTGGCGTAGGCCCGGACGGCATCGATGATGTAAGGCATGGTGTTGGCGGAGGAGACGTTGCCATCGGATTCAGCTTTGGGTTCGTGGGAAGCGGCCTTTTTTAAGGCATCGAGGCAACGGCGAACTTCCTCGTTCGAGCGGCGGCTGCGCAAGGCTTGCAGCTTTACAGATTGTTGCTTGGCGACGGTTTCGTCGATGTAGAGGATATTGGGTGGTTCCTCTTCGATGGTGAAGTCGTTAACTCCCACGATAATCTTTTCTTTGGCTTCGGCGGCTCGCTGATACTGGTAAGCCGCCTCGGCAATTTCTTTTTGTGGGTAGCCGCGCTCAATTGCCTTCACCATACCGCCCATCGAATCGAGCTTGCCGAAATAGTCGAATGCGCCCTTTTCCATGTCCAACGTGAGCCGTTCCAGGAAATAGGATCCACCGAGCGGATCGATGGTCTGCGTGACTCCAGATTCGTAGGCGATGATCTGTTGCGTGCGTAGGGCAATGCGTGCTGCTTCTTCAGTTGGAAGAGCCAGTGCTTCGTCGTACGAATCGGTGTGCAGTGATTGTGTTCCACCCAAGACGGCGGCCAGCGCCTGGATGGCTACTCGAGCGATATTATTCATGGGCTGCTGCGCCGGCAGCGAAACGCCCGCAGTCTGGGTGTGAAAGCGCAAGAGCCAAGTACGCTGATTTTTCGCGTGGAAACGGTCGCGCATCACTAGAGGCCAGATTTTTCGCGCCGCGCGATATTTGGCGATCTCCTCGAAGAAATCGTTGTGGGCATTGAAGAAAAAGCTGAGGCGAGGCCCGAACTCGTCCACGTCAAGACCGCGCCGGCGCGCCCATTCGACGTACTCAACGCCATCGTAAAGAGTGAACGCCAGCTCCTGCAACGCAGTCGAACCGGCTTCGCGGATGTGGTAGCCGCTGATGGAAATGGTGTTAAAGCGGGGAGTGAACTTCGAACCAAATTCAAAGGTGTCCACTACCAGCCGCATGGAGGGCGCGGGCGGATAGATGTACTCCTTCTGCGCGATGTATTCCTTAAGAATGTCGTTCTGGATGGTGCCCGAGACCTTCTTCCAATCGGCGCCTTGTTTCTCCGCAACCACAAGATACATCGCCCACAGAACTGAAGCCGGTGAGTTGATGGTCATCGAGACTGTAGTCTTCTCGAGGTCGATGCCACTAAACAGGATCTCCACGTCTTCCAGGGAATCGATGGCGACGCCGCACTTTCCGACCTCACCTTCACTCGCGGGATGATCGGAGTCATAGCCCATGAGCGTAGGGAGGTCGAAAGCAACCGACAATCCCCCACCACCATGCTCCAGTAGATACTTGTAGCGCTGGTTGGTTTCCTCGGGAGAAGCGAACCCCGAGAACTGGCGCATGGTGAAAAGCTTACCGCGATATCCGCTGGAGTGTATGCCGCGAGTAAAGGGGGGCTGGCCGGGATAGCCCAGATACTGTTCGTAATTCCAGTTTTCAGGAAGATCCGCCTGAGTGTACAGACGGCGGACGGGAACGCCGGAGATAGTGGTGAAACGCGCGTTTCCAGCTTCATCGCGGTTTACCCCCGTGGGGGCGCCAATCGGACGTTCGGGAGCCTTTTCCAGGGTTGGGGCAAGAGTCTTTTCTGCCCATTGCTTCTCGGAGTCGGAAGGATGGCGTCCGTCGAAAACGTCAGCGACAGGGCTTTCTGCGGTTGGCGGCTTGGAAGCTTTCTTACCCACGTTGTCATTGATGATAGAGGAGTGAGCGATGCAGCAGCAAGGCCGCTACTTTAGGGGGCTTTTAGCGCTTTGCGACCGGCCTAACTCCCACGCCTTGGCGTACTTCCAGGAAACGTAGACTGAGTGGTACAGGTGCAGCAGCAGACCTTCGCGGCCATCGAGAAATCCCAGCCGGAAAAAGTAGTTGTAGATAAAAGTAAGCAGCGGGCGAACGACGATATTCAGAAGACTAAATTCCTGGTGGCCTTTTTCTCGGGCAACTTCCGCGCCCGAGGAGGAGTAAGTGTTCATGTGATCGATATAGCCGCGGAGGGTGGGATAGGCGTCGTGCAGCATCGCGTTCTTGAGCTTGCCTGTAGGACCATTCACTTTGATAGTGGGATGCGCGCCATATTCCTCGAAACGCCCGGCCCCACGGCGAATCAGCCGCAACTTGGGGTCGGGATAGAAGCCTCCGTGCCGAATCCAGCGGCCGAGAAAGAAATTCTTGCGTGGGATCCAAAATCCTTCCTGCTTTGGACCTGTTGTCAAGACATCATTGATTTCCGTTGCCAAGGCTGGCTCCAAGGTTTCGTCCGCATCCAACTGCAATACCCAGTCTCCGCTGGCTTTGTCCATGGCAGAATTCTTCTGAGCCGCGAAACCTTTCCACGGTTCACTAAAAATCTTCGCGCCGAATGAGCGAGCGATTTCGAGGGTGCGATCGGTTGAACCGGAATCCACCACGATGATTTCACCGCAGCCGTCGCGCAATAGCGGTAGCACGCTTTGCAGCGTGCGCGGAAGGTTGGCTTCTTCGTTCTGCGTGATCAGGGCAATGGAGAGCATCACGGGCAAAGAATAAGCTGGCGAGCCTTCCGTTTGAAATGATGCTCAGTATACGCAAAAGCACGTCTCTCGACTTTGCATGCCAGCTCAAAATGAACTGGCATGCTGCGCTCGAGATGACAAGGATAATGAAGCCAGGCTAGTACCCAGTTGCTTGCGGCGGGCTATGGAGTGGTCGCCGAAGTTCCGACTGGGGCCGCGGCATGACCGACTGCACGTCTTTACGTGGCGCCACGAAGGGCACGTTGGGCATGTGAGTGACTTGTCCGCTCTCGGCGTCTGCCATTACGATCCCGGCTCGTTCCAGCAAAAGGCCGGTTGCCCGGTCCATCTCAATCTCGGCTTTTTCATAAGCTGCCATCGCCGACACCAGGTTCGACTCAGCCGAGGTCAAGGCAGTCTGATCCTGCAGAATGGCGGTTGGAGTGCCTACTCCGGCCGCCAATTTCTTCTGATCCGAATCCAGGGTTTCCCGCTGGAAATTGACGGCGGCCTGGGCAGCGTCCACGGCGGCCCGGTTTTGCTGCACGTCGAATTGCGCGTTGCGCACCTCGATGCGGATCTGATTCTCAAGTTGCTGAAGCCGGACCTGCGCCTGACGATATTCGAGCTCGGCGCGAACCTGATCGGCGACGGCTGTGCGGTTACGTATCGGAATGGTTAAAGTAACGCCAACTCCCTTATCCGGCGCCACGGACGTGAACATCTGCTGCAAAGTGCTGCCGTAACTTACAGGCTTGCCGGAGCGAAACGGGGGGGCGGCGGTAGCAGGGTCAAAACAAAAGGTGGTGCTGGCTCCAGGAGTGCAAACCGGAACCAAGGGGTTAATATCGCCGCCAATGCCGGAGCCGCCGTAGTAGGCATACAAGGCGAGCGTGGGCAGCATCGCGTTGCGAACTGCTTTATTGTTGATTTGCCGGCTGTTCAAGTCAATACGCGATTCGGCCAGTTCAGCGCGGTGGCTAAGACCATCGTTGATGAGATCCTCGGTGGGAACGACTGGCTCTTGAGCGGGTAACTGCATAGTAGAAGTGGGAATGACCTCCGCGCCAGCCAGGATGGGGTCGACAAGATTGCGGCTGAGAGCGTTTTTCATGAGCAGTTCCTGTAACTCCAGATTGGTTTGCGCCAAAATCACATTTTGCTGATCCGTCGAAACGACGCTCTCTCCGCTGACCACCTGGATCGGAGGCAAAGTGCCGAACTGTACCTCCTTCTTGTAGTCCTCCAGAGTGTGCTGAGCAGAAGTGAGGGCCTCCTGCTGAACTTTGACATTCTCATAGGCATAGACCAGGTTCCAGTAGAGATTTTCGATTTGGTCCACGGTCGTAATCACCTGCAAACGGAAGGCAACATCAGAAATTTCGCGGTTATTTTTGGCGATGCGGATAAAACGGGTGTTCGGCAACAATCCGAACCCTTGCAGCAGGTTTTGCGTCAGGCGAAATTGGAAGCCGGAGCTGAGGGCAGGAGTGTAGGTGACGGTCTTGTTATTGCTAGTAACGTGTGAATTGTTGAAGGCCAGCGATAAGTTGGTGCCCCAATGAAAACCCTGCAGATAGGAGAAGTTGCCAGTCCCGGTATTGGTGTTGGCCACACCGTTTGGTACCTGGGTGAAGATGCTGGTGGACTCGACGAAATCGCGATCCATTTGGAGAGTGCCGCTCAGAACGGGATCGAAGCTGGTAATCGGAGCACCGATGCCCAAAGTGGAGCTGACCAAACCATTCGTGCCAGTGCCTACACCTCCCGCGGCAACGCTGGTGCCTCCGGTGCCCGAACCCACAGGTCCACTAAGACCGCCAACCCCGCCGCCGGGTGTGTTTTGGATGATGCCGGTGTTCACGCCCAGAATCGTAGAGCCGGCGTTGGCGCGGAGGACGTCGGTGTCGGCGATGTTCAAGTTGTAGCGCGCCAACACGATGTCGAGGTTGTTCTCCAGCGCGAGCGCAACTGCGTCGTTGATGGAGAGCATGATTTTGCCATTGCGGATCAAGCCGTCGATCCGGGCGCTGTTGCTCAGGTTCGGCGCAGGTACGGTTTGCGGGTAGTAAGGCGCGAGCACATTGGGAAATTGCGCGGGCGCCTTCGAGTAATCCTCGCTCACGTGTTGACTGGCCGGCGCTGGCGGCAGCTCAGATGAACTGGTCGTTGGCGAAGAAGTTTGCGCCTGCAGGGCGGCTGCGAAGACACCAGAAAAAAAAATCGCAGCCAATTTAATCTTGGTTCCATTCACGCGATCAAAAAACATTTGACTTGTCTCCTTGGACATGTGACCTGGGGAAATCGTGCTGCTCATTATCGGAATTGGATGCAATGCGAATCGGGAAACATCCAAATTCCAGTGATCGGAATCGAGGAAGATTATAGGGCGGGAGATTGTAAAGTTTTATCAACGAGAAGGGCGATCATCTTGGCGATTTAACGAAGGAGCCTGCCAAAGAGCGTGAGGGCAGCTCAGCCATGGCTGGCGCTGCCCTCAACTGAGTTCTTATTGTGACTGAGGCGATGGTTGCAAAGTCTGGCTGGGCGGCATGACAGATTCAGGGTTTGTGCGCGGCGCCACATACGGCACATTTGGCATATGGGTGACTTCGCCACGCTCCGCATCGGCCATAATGATGCCGGCGTGGTCGAGGAGGAGCCCGGTGGCGCGGTCGAGCTCCAGGCGTGACTTCTCATAACTCGCCATCGCTGAGACCAGCGTGGATTCGGCGGTAGCGAGTGCTGATTCATTCTGTAAGACGAGGGTACTGGTGGAAGCCCCAAGGTTTAGTTTTTTCTGCTCGGCTTCCAGCGATTGCCGGCCCAGTTCAACGGCAGCCCGGGCGGCATTCACCGCGGCGCGGTTCTGCGTCACCGAGAACTGCGCATTGCGCACCTCGATGCGAATTTGGTTCTCAATCTGCTGCAGCCGCATTTGGGCCTGGCGGTATTCCAACTCGGCGCGGACCTGATTGGCTTGTGCATTGCGGTTGCGAATGGGGATGTTCAGGGTCAATCCCAGTCCTTTGTCGGGGGCGGTTGAACTCACGAGGTCATTCAAGGCGCTGCCGTAGCTCAAAGTTGAGGACGGGGGAATGGTTTCTGAACCGGGCGGTGCGCTCGGGTTGGGCCCAGAGCAGAAACCCAGGGCGCGGATGTCAGCCCGCTGGTTCACGCAAAGATTCGCTGGATTCTGCGCTCCTCCCAGGCCTGATCCGCCGTAGTAGGCAAACGCGTCCAAGGTTGGAAGCTGAGCGTTGCGAACTGCTTTATTGTTGATTTCACGATTTTGCAAGTCGATGCGCGACTCGGCCAACTCAGGGCGGTGACTCAGGGCGTCGTTCACTAGATCTTCCGTGGGAATAACCGGCTCCTGCTCAGGAAGCTTCATGGTGGAGGTAGGAATCACGTCGGCGTCGGCCAGCACGGGATCGTGCAAATTTCGGCTGAGCGCGTTCTTCATCAACAGCTGCTGCAACTGCAGGTTGTTTTCCGCAGTGATAAGACTTTGCTGGTCAGCGGCCACGGTGCTTTGCGCGCGAACTACCTCGATGGGCGCCAGGCTACCAATCTGTACCTGTTTTTGCGTGTCGGACAGCGTTTTCTGGGCGAAGGCCAGCGATTCCCTTTGCACTCGTACATTTTCGTAAGCAAACACCAGATCCCAGTACATATTTTCGATCTGATCGACGGTTGTGATGGTTTGCAACCGGAAGGCTATATCGGAAATCTCGCGGTTGTTCTTGGCAATGCGGATGAAACGGGTGTTGGGCAGGAAACCGAAGCCCTGTATCAAATGCTGCGTCAATCGGAATTGGAAGAGCGAATTAATCAATGGACTGTAATTGGTGAAGGGTCCGTTGGTGGTAATCCGCGTGTTGTTAAAGCCAACGAACACGTTAGTGCCCGACTGCAGTTCCTGGTTGAAGCCAAAGTTATAAGTTTGGGTGTTCTGGGACAGCACGGGAACGCCGGTGAAGAGGCTGGTAGCGATGGCATTGGCGTGATCCCATTGCAGGTTCCCGGTAAAGATGGGATCAAAGCTGGTAATCGGTACGCCGATGCCGAGGGTGGAAGTGACTATTCCGGCAGTGCCGGCACCAATCCCTCCGGCGGCGACGCTCGTTCCTCCGGTGCCGGAGCCGACGGTTGCTCCAAGTCCGCCCACGCCGCCGCCCGGCGTATTCTGCACAACCCCGAAGGGAACACCGAGAATGCTTGCACCAGACTTGGCGCGCAGAACGTCCGTGTCGGCGATATTCAGGGTGTAGCGGGCGATCCCCATGTCGAGATTGTTTTCCAGCGCCAGCGCAACCGCATCATCAATCGAGAGCATGATTTTTCCCTCATGCATCAACTGATCTATGCGGGGAGTGTTGCTGAGGCTGGGAGGGGGGACGTGTTGGGGAGCATATGGCCTCAGCGGGCTGGGGAAATATCCGCGAGGCTTGGAGTAATCTACCGACTGATAATTTTGTGGCTGCGGGGCCTGGATGGGCGTAGCTTGCGATGGCGCCGCGGACGCAGCACTTTGAGTTGAATCTTGCGCCCAACTGGCGCTGGCAAGCATGACCCCAATTGCGATGGCGAGCAAAGGCAAAGCAAACTTCCGACGAGAAAAAAGCATTTCGTTTATCTCCAATTTAACAAACTGCGGTTGAACAAAAAGACGCTGCTGAACAGGCGTAATTACGCAAAACACCGCTTACCGGTTTCAAATTTGTGGTCTCGGGCGGCTTTCCTGACCACATGAAGCTCAATGAAATGCAATAGTATAGCTGACTGCGATAGCGCCGATTTGGCTGCAAAATAACTCACGTAGGGCATTGGCATCGAGGTCTGGCGCCCGAATGACCACCGGGAAAAGCACACTGCGGAACATCAAGCTGGTACTGGCTTATGACGGGTCGGAGTTCTGCGGGTGGCAAGTGCAGCCGAACTCGCCCACCATTCAAGGCGCATTGGCCTCAGCTATTGGACGAATCACGGGCGAAAAAGTACTGCCGCAGGGTTCGGGGAGGACCGACGCCGGAGTCCATGCCTTGGCTCAGGTGGCGACGTTCGCGACGGAGTCGCCGATTCCAGGCGAAAATTTCGCTAAAGCCTTGAACGATATTTTGCCGGCCTCCATTCGGGTTCTGGAAGCGAGCGATGCGCCGGCGGAGTTCCATGCCCGCAAATCAGCGCAGGGCAAGGTGTATCGCTATCGCATCTACCGCGGGACGATTTGTCCTCCGTTTCTGGCACGCTATGTCTGGCACTATCCTTACCCACTCGACGAAAGGGCGATGCAACGGGCAGCTGCGCTGGTGATTGGCGAGCACGATTTCACCTCATTCGCGGCGGTGGATCCGGAGCGCGGGTGTGATGAGGAGGAGGTTTCGAACGTACGCCGGATTTCCGAATCACTCTGGGAGAAGCAGGTGGATGAATTGACGTATACGGTTCGCGGCAATGGGTTCCTGCACCTCATGGTGCGAAATCTGGTGGGCACTTTTGTTCTTGTGGGAAAGGGCACTCTTCAGCCGCAAGACATCACGCATATTCTCGAGGCGCGTAAGCGTTCGGCGGCAGGAGCTACAGCTCCGGCGAATGGGTTGTTTCTGGTCCAAGTTGAATATTGAGCCGGTCACTGTGCCCTACGCATTCTGTGTGGTTAAATCATTTGCTGCTTGCCATGGCGACAAATGTTGAAATCGCGGACCGCAAATTCGCTTCGGTAAATCCGGCCAACGGCGAAATCTTGCATGAATTTGAGTCTGGCACAGATGAAGATGTGCGCCAGGCGGTAGCGCACGCGCGATCCGCACAACCGGCGTGGAATGAAATCGGTGTGGAGCCCCGGATTGCCATTCTGCGCGCTTTTCAGCGGCGTTTGCACGAAAAAAAGACCGAAGTTGCACGGGTGATCACACGGGAGGCGGGCAAGCCGCTGGCCGAAGCTTTGCTCACGGAAGTGCTGGTAGTGCTGGACGCGGCGCGGTTTTGCATCGAAAAAGCGCCCGCTTTTTTGCGCCAACAGCCGGTACCGCACGGCAATCTCGCGATGAAAACCAAGGTGGGCCGCATCCTGCGCCAACCGTATGGGGTGGTCGGGATTATCTCGCCGTGGAATTATCCATTCTCCATTCCCGCGACCGAGGCTTTGGGCGCGCTTGTGACCGGCAATGCGGTGGTGTTGAAGCCTTCGGAGTTTACCTCATTAGTTGCGCTTGAGCTGGCTGGATTGCTCTACGAAGCAGGTGTGCCACAAGACATTCTGCAGGTGATTGTCGGCGATGGCAGCACCGGCTCGGCGCTGATCAACGCGGAGATCGATAAGTTGGTTTTCACCGGGAGTGCGGCGACGGGCAAGCGCATTGCCCAGGCTGCGGCGGCCAGACTGCTTCCTGTGGTGTTGGAGTTGGGCGGGAAAGATCCAATGCTGGTGCTGGATGACGCCGACGTGGAAGTTGCGTCCAGCGGCGCAGTCTGGGGCGCGTTCATGAACGCCGGGCAGGCCTGCCTTTCGGTTGAGCGCTGCTATGTGCAACGCAGCTTGTACGAGCGATTCGTCGATGCGTGCGTAGGCAAGACCAGGCAGTTGCGCATCGGTAATGGATTGGATCGGGAAACTGACGTCGGGCCTATGATCCACGAGCGGCAGTTGAGAATCGTTGAATCGCAAGTCGAGGATGCGATCTCGAATGGGGCACGAGCCTTAACCGGAGGTGTGCGCCTTAAGGCTTTGGGGCCGAATTTTTATGCGCCGACTGTATTGGTCGACCTGACCCATGACATGAAAATCATGCGCGAGGAAACCTTTGGACCGGTACTGCCGATTATGCCGTTTGATAACGACGATGAGGCGATCCGGCTGGCCAATGATTCGGATTACGGGCTCGGTGCCAGCGTGTGGACGCGTAATCGCGCTCGGGGCGAGGCGGTGGCAAGTAGAATCCAGGCGGGCACCGTAATGGTGAATGACTGCGTCTCCTGCTTTGGCATCAGCGAAGCTTTGCATGGCGGAGTGAAAGCCAGCGGGCTGGGAAGAACCCACGGACATTTCGGGTTAGAAGAGATGGTTCGGGTCAAATATCTGGACGTCGACCTCCTGGGCGGCATGAAGAAATCGTGGTGGTATGGTTACGGCGAGAAGTTCACGCGCCAGATGGAAGGTGTGATCGATCTGATGTTTGCCCGCAAATGGGGGCAACGCTTGCGAGGCGCATTGTTTACCGCAGGAACATTCCGGACAAAAAGGAAGCTCTAATGGCAACTACAGACCAGAAGCGTGAGTTGTTGAGGCATACGGTGGCCACGCTCGCCTACCGAGGCGCCAAGGCGGTGCGTGGCGCGCCGGTCGAATTCGGAGATTTCAACGGCACCGGGAAAACTCCAGGGAAAATTCTGGCGCATGTCGGGGATCTGATGGATTGGGCGCTTTCGATGGCTAACGGCACGCGCCAATGGCAGGATTCGACGCCGCTGCCCTGGGATCAGGAAGTGCAGCGATTTTTCAAGGCGCTGAAGGCCTTTGACGATTATCTGGCCTCCGCGCAGCCGCTCCAAGCCCCGGCGGAGAAGTTATTTCAAGGCCCGGTTGCCGATGCGTTAACCCACGTCGGCCAGATCGCGATGCTGCGCCGGCTGGCCGGCGCCGCGATTAAGGGAGAGAACTATTTTGGTGCAGACATCGTGATGGGGCGAGTGGGACCGCAGCAAACGCCGCCCAAGCGAGAGTTTTGACACGGACACCGGAAGACGATTCGGATCGGCCGACCCTGGTTTTGAGTGAAATCGCCTGGTTTCAACACTTACCTGACAATTCCGCACGTCAAATGGTAGCTTGCCCCGTGCCATTACAAAGACCACTAAACACTCACTTTGTTTTGGATCGCGATGAGTTCAGCAATGCATCGAAGCTCGTGCTCCGCAATCTGCCTCCAAAGATAAGATGGGCCGGATATGTGCAATGCGGACTGTTGATCGCTCTGATGTTGACGGGGGCTGCGTTCAGACCAGGCGGCGAATTGCAACCCGTTTCTCTCGTTATTCTCATTCTGGTCTGGCTTGTATTCTTGACCGCTCAGATTGCACATCGAGCCAGTACAAAACTTCGATTCGCTCCGATGGAAGGAAAAGAGATTTGGTACGAATTCCACGAGACGGGCTTCCGTTGTGGTCTGCCAAACGCGGAATCGCAACTCAGCTGGCCTACAA
>DASPRY010000158.1:0-15921 GCA_035624215.1 Terriglobales bacterium | reverse complement strand
GATACAACCACTGTGGCGACAGCCTGACTTTCTTGAAGCTGAGCATGGTGATGGGAATCACGAATGTCAGCGCTAGTTCGAGCCACAGGAAATACGCTTCGTAGCTGGGCTTGACGATCTGTCCCAGCAGGCCGCGATGGAGGTAGTCCTCGAAGCGCAGCAAGGCATTGACCCAGAGAGCAACGAGCAACGCGCCGCCCAGGGTGACGAGAACCGGAAGTTCAAGGTGGCGGCCGAAGGCCTTCGCGCTCTGCGTGGACTCGAAGATAGTCATGGCCAAACCAACCGCAATCGCCGATGCAAAGAAGAAGAAGGGCAGCGCCGGCGTGTACCAGAACGGATGCAGCTTGCTCGGCATGATCAGATAGAGGGATCCCAGGGAACTCTGGTGCAGAGTGGAGAGCAGGATGCCGGCCACGATCAGCACCGGGTAGATCTTCTTAATCCATTTGATGGGAGTCTTCCAATTCAGGGCTTCAAATACGTTGGGCAGGAATTCGAAGAAGAGTACCGTGGTGTAGGTCATCACACACATTCCCACCTCGAACATGACCGAGTGCGGGTTCATGTAGATGAGCTGATGCCAGATGTACCAGGGACGGCCCAGGTCGAATAACAGTCCGACGATGAAAAGTACGTAGCCCAGGAACGCTGTCAACACCGCGGGGCGCACAACGGCATGCAAGCGCTCGACATTGAACAGGTAGACTGCCCCAACCATGCAGAAACCGCCGGCCGCCAGCATGACGCCACACAGGCAGTCGAAGCCGATCCAGAGTCCCCAGGGGAACTGGTCGGTCATGTTTGAAACCGCGCCCAAGCCACGGAAATAGCGAATAAATGAGGAGTAGAGGCCCAGGGCCATGATCACAATGAAAACAACTCTCCAAAAGGTCAGCTTGATCTTCATTTTCCGCTCCCGTTCTGCTTCTTCTCTTCTGCTTCAGCAGCGGCTACTTCGTCGCGACGATGCGAAACCCAATAGATGCCGCCCAATACCAACGTCCACACCGGGATAAAGTCGGGAATTCTCTCCATCACTCGACCGGTGTATTCCGGCATCGGGGTGTCGCCGATTTTCTCGAGCGCTGGATAACCGAAGTTCTCGGCCTTTGCGCTGGAAAGAATAAAGACCGACGTTCCACCAACTTCGTTAAGACCGTAAATATAAGGATAGTAGTTGGACGGATTTTGGCGGAGACGGTCCTTTGCCTCATTAATAAGGTCGTCGCGCTCCCCGAACTTCGTGGCCCCAGTCGGGCAGATCTCGGCACATGCGGTCTGCTTGCCGGCAGCTATGCGGTCCGGGCACATAATACATTTGCGCACCCGCGGATTCAGGGAGTGCCATTCATACTTAGGCTGGTTGAACGCGCAGGCGACCATGCAATACCGGCAGCCAATGCACTTCCAGACGTCGTAAACCACTGGACCTGCCGTGGTCTTATGGAGAGCTCCAACCGGACAAGCCGACGCGCAAGAGGGTTTTTCACAGTGCATGCATAGCCGTCGCATGAAACTGTCGTCTTGGGTCATAACGACGGTATATTTATGTTCCGATTGCAGCGACTCGGCTGCTACTTTGTCGTCGTACGGCAGCTTGTTCTGTTGCGCGCAGGCAGCTTCGCACTGTTTGCAACCGATGCACATTGTTGCGTCATACAGCAGGGCTTTGCTCATGGAAGTTGCTCCTGTTGGGCGGCTGCCGTCTGCAAAGAGCGCAGCATCGCCGATGAGAGGCGCCGATGACCAGACGACCACCAGAGATTCGGCTGGACCGGAGCATGCCGGCGGCGGCATTCGATAGTGCGCTCCCGCAGCAAGCGAGCGATGTTATCGACTGCAGCCGAGGAACTGCTCAGCACGGTGGGGCTGATGCCCGTGCCAAAAGCGCACGACTCCGGAACGACGCCGACGATGATAAGTTCGAAGGGGGCGTGACCAACCAACTTCAACTGCGCGAGAGACTCCTGAAGTCCTGGATCGTGGGCCGTCAGGCGAAGCTGGGCCCGGTGAGTCAGAAGGTCGGCTTCGCAGTATATGCACAACGTTCCGGGTTTCTTTTCCTTATGCGCATGGACAGCATCTGCGATAATGGCCACGTCCGTACCGTACAAATACGGTGCGAGATCCAACCCCGGCGCGCCGAGGTCGAGAATCTCAACGTTGGAGCCGCATTCGTATTCGCAACGAAACTTTTCGACCGCCCAGCAGCCGAAACCGTCATCGCCCATCAGCACGTTTCCCAACCCGATTACGCATACATGCTTCGGAGTTGGCAGCGCGTTCGGTCGCCTTGTGTTCATAAGACCCTCACCTGAGCGATTTTGCGGCCGCTGGCATCGAGCGTGTGACAGGCGCACGCCATGCACGGGTCGAAAGAGTGCACGGTGCGGAGCACTTCGAGCGGCTTCGACGGATCGGCCACCGGGTTTGCCAGGAGCGAGCTTTCGTACGGCCCGGGAATGCCTTTTTCGTCACGGGGGCTGGCGTTCCACGTGGTCGGCACCACCGCCTGGTAGTTGGAGAAGGTCCCTTTGTCGATGACAACCCAATGTGAAAGCGTGCCGCGTGGGGCCTCGTGCATGCCGACCCCCGCACACTCGTGCGACGGAAATTGCGGTGGATTGTAGGTGGTGTCGTCGCCTTTGAGAATGTTGTCGGAGAGCAACTGCCAATGCTTGAGAGCGAGATCGGAGAGCACGGCAGAGCGGACGGCGCGGGCAAGATAACGCCCCATGGTCGATTGCAGATAATCCGGCGTCACCTTCGTACCATTGATTGAGGAAATTCTGTTGAGAGCGGCGTCCATCCATATGCGGGTGAGCGCATGGCCAGAGGCGTAGCCGACGAGAATATTCGCCAGCGGACCGACCTGCATGGGTGCACCTTCGTAGCGTGGTGCTTTCACCCACGTGTATTTCCCGTCGTCCCCGAAACCGGTGTAGTAGGGATCGGTCTTGCCCTTCCAGGGCTGCTGTGGGCCTACTCCTTGGTACCACGCGTGCGTAACATCCTCGGCAACCGCCGCGCGGATCGCTTCGTCACGCCAATTTTGAATTGGCCGCACGGAACCGAGATTCCCATTCATGATGACGCCCCCGGGAAGATCGAATTGCATAGCCTTCGTGTCCAACGGAAGGTCAGGGACGGCAAGATAATTGGCGACGCCGCGGCCATAGCGGAACCACTCTGGGTAGGAGGCGGCGAGCAGGCAGGCGTCCACGAAATACGCCTGTTGCACGAACGGTATCAAGTCCTGGAGCAGGGACTGCAATGTCCCGAGGCGATCCATATTAAAAGTCGCGAGACTGTTCAGGTTGATCGCGTTCATCACGCCGCCAACCGCGAGGTTCTGGATGTGCGGGGTTTTTCCTCCAAGTATTCCGACGACCTGATTGGATTTGCGCTGAAACTCCAGGGCCTGCAAATAGTGAGCAAACAGAATCAGGTTCATTTCCGGGCTCAAGCGCATCGCCGGATGGCCCCAGTAGCCATGAGAGAAAATCCCGAGCTGGCCGCTCGCAATCAAGCCCTTGACCTTTTGTTGAACCGCTTCGAGCTCGCGATGGGAATTTCCCGGCCAACTGCTTATGCCGTCAGCAATGGAGGCTGCGCGTGCGGGATCCGCGTTGGAAATGGTCGTGATGTCCACCCAATCGAGAGCGGACAAGTGATAGAAGTGGACGATATGGTCGTGCAGAGCGTGCGCGATCAGAATCAGGTTGCGAATGTACTGCGCGTTAGCCGGAATCTCGAGTTGAAGTGCATCTTCCACGGCGCGCACCGAAGCCATGGCGTGGACTGTGGTGCAAACCCCGCAGAAGCGCTGGGCAAATACCCAGCCTTCGCGGGCGTCGCGCCCACGCAGAATCGTTTCAATTCCGCGCCACATGGTGGAGCTTGCCCAAGCCTTTTGGACGCTGCCACCATCGATTTCGACGTCGATGCGCAGGTGACCTTCGATGCGAGTTATTGGGTCGATAGAGATTCGGGCCATGATGTTTCTCCTTTTAACTTAGCCTCCGCGCGGCGCTGACGAACTACTCTGAACATGTGATGCCAGTCCTCTATCTCGCCAGGCAGGATTGCGAAGTACTTAACGGCCAGACCGAAAGCCAGGATCCCGAGCGAAATGTACCCGACGGTCATGAGCCACTCGGGCGTGCTCGGGAAGTAGCTGGCCTGGCGCGAAGGGAAGAACGCGATGGTGGTGGGGATGAAACGATAAAGCAGGCCCCCCAAACAGGCAAGCGTGGCGACGTTTAGCATGCTTCGTGGCGTTTCGCGCACGGCTCTGCTTCGGAGCGCGACGGCGGGGACGAGGATCAGCGCAGTCTCCAACAGGAAGAGGAGGCTCATCTTGTCGAGCGCGAAGGCCGCCCCGAGCTGTCTTCGCCAGACGAGGTCCCCAAAGCGGACGGCGAGGAAAAGGAAAGACGCGCCCGACAGTAAGTTACCCAACTCCCCCAGCACCCCCACATCGAGCGGCCGCGAGTAGTGGAGACACGCGATGAGGAGGAGAAAGATCACGAAGCCCAACCCGCACAGATTTGCGGCCAGGAGATAGAGGAGCGGCAAGAATGGCGTCTGCCACAGAGGGTGGACCTTGTCGCCAGCCAGCAGCATCAGCCCACCCAAAGAGGACTGGTGCATGAGGGGAAATAGATAAGCCCCTGTGAGCATGAACGGATAAATTCGACGCAGAGTTGGAGCGCGCTTTACTAGAAACGCCTTGGTCGTTTCGCCGCCCGTGTAGTAGAAGCGTTCCAGAACCAGAGGAAGGTTCTCGAAGGCCAGAAAAAAGAAGCAGTAAACGGGCATGCAAAAAGAAATCTCAAGCATGGCGGAGTGGGCGTTCCAACGCCATGGCCACACAATCCAATAAAAATTCCATGCACGCCCCACATCGAAGCCGAGAGCAACCAGACCGGTCGCGTAGAACAGGAAGCCCGACACCAGGGCGGTCCGCATGACTACGTGCAACTTTTCCCGGTTGAAAACCCAGGCCGCCATGCCCACTGCGAGGGGGCCAGAACCTATGGCGGTCAAAGTCAGGACATTGAAGGTCTTCCATACTCCCCAGGCATACGCATCGTTCATCCCAGAAAATGGACCGAGCGGGGAGAAGAACCGCACCAGAGCCAGGATCAAGCCGATTGCGGCGAGACTTGCAAAAAATAGCAGTGTGGGTGTAATAACCGGTTCGCGATAAACGGGAACGCCTCGCTGCCAATAGTTGACAAGGGCCGTGCCGTCTTCGTCACGGGTGCTCGTAGTTGTGTGGTTGAAATTGGGCACCGATAGCGACTCAATAGCCTTCCTCCACCTGTTTAGCAACTCGATAAACTTCTTCCACCTGTTCATAACTGATCCCGGAGTCCTGTTTTTTTCTCACGCTCAGGTCTTTCCGCCTCATGTCGATTCCAGTTCCGCTTGATCACCGCGCCCAGAACGCAGGCGACGAGAATCGGTCCCGAGAGCCACTTGTAGATGACCGACGTCACTTCGGTGGCGTAGTGACCCAGTGAGGTCGAGCCGAGCTTGGGGAGGCCGATCTTCTCGAACGCAACTTTGGAGAGATAGAGGACCTGGGTCCCTCCCGCCTCATACTCCCCGTAAGCCCGATTCTCGAAGTACTTGCCGGGCGAGGCGGCGACGCGATCCTTGGCCTTGGCCAGGAGGTCCGTCCGCTTGCCGTAGATCACTGCGCCCGTGGGACACACGGCGGTGCAGGCCGGTTGCTCGTTATTGTGCAAACGGTCGTAGCAGAACTCGCACTTGACGATCTTGGGATTCCAGTGGTCCCACTCGAACTTTGGCACATCGAACGGGCAGGCCACCTCACAGTAGCGGCACCCGATGCAGAGCGAACCATTCCAAGTGACAGCACCCCAGTCGCTCTTCTTCAGAGACCCGAATGGGCAGCCGGTCGCGCAAGCGGGATCGAGACAGTGCATGCACTGCCTCTTGACGTAGGCAAAGCCGGGGGCCTCTGGCTCCTGGTAGAGCTTGATGATGTTCTTTGTCTTTGAGTTGAGGTCCGCTGGTGCATCCCAGATCCCTCCGGAGAGCGTCGTGTCAGGTGGCAGACCGTTGGCCTCGTTGCACGCCGGCATGCAGGCCTTGCACCCGGTACAGATCGTGTTGTCATAGAGCATGGCCACGGCGTCGGGCGCGGCCACGGGGTGCGCCGGATGCTCAGGCTCAGCGGCCATAGCGGGTGCGGCCAATGCACCGGTAACCGTCCCTCCGAGTCCGACGATCCCGAGGAGGGCCTGACGGCGATTGATCGCGGGGCTCATACCGATGCCTTCGGGCCCGCCTTCGAGCCGCCCTCCGCCTTTCCCCTGTCGCCGGGGGGACCGGAACCGGGCACGCTCTGATCGTCCTCTACGGTGGAGAATTTGCGTGAGACAACATAGCCCGCGCCCGCGAGCGCGCCCGCCGCCAGTCCGACCAGGCCAGTTGCGATCGGACTCACCTTGCCCTGCGGCGCGATGATGGGCGCGTAGGTCGAGGGAGGCGCGGCCGGAGTATGAATTTGGATGACCTTGAACATCGGCACGCGGAACGCAATGCTTTTCTCCGTGCATCCAATGCACGGTGCGCCGATACCAATCGGCCACACATCCGGGATTTCGTTGAAGTGGCGCGTCGAGCATCCCGCATGGGTATCCGGCCCCTTACATCCCATCTCGTAAAGACACCAGCCTTCGCGATGCCCTTGATCGCCAAACTGTTTCACGAAGCGCCCGGCGTCAAAGTGCGGCCGTCGCGGACAATGCTCGTGAATGTCGCGGTCGTAGGCAAACTTCGGCCGCTTCTGGTCATCAAGCTCCGGCAAAGTTCCGGAGTCGGCATACTGCAACACGACACCCAGCAATGTGTAAGGATTCGGCGGACAACCGGGAAGATTGACGATCGCCTTGTCCCGGAGAAGATCGGCCACACCAACGGCGCCGGTTGGATCGGGATCGGCAGACGGAATACCACCCCACGCCGCGCAAGACCCGATGGCGATAACAGCGGCAGCCTTTCCACCGACGTCGGCGAGCACATCCATGGCAGGCCGCCCGGCCAGCCTCATGTAGACACCCTTCTCCCGAGTGGGAATCGCGCCCTCGACGACACAAATATATTTGCCGGAGTATTTTTCAACGGCCCCGGCGAGCGCTTCTTCGGCCTGCTTGCCCGAACCCGCCATTAACGTCTCGTGGTATTCGAGCGAGATGATGTTGAGGATCAAATCGCCCAAGTCCGGGTGCGAAGTCCGGAGCAGCGTCTCGGTGCAGCCCGTGCAGTCCTGAAAATGCAGCCAGATCACAGGTGGACGAACCACTTTTCCCAGTCCAGCGGCAACCTCTTCCGGGGTTTTCTTGTCAGTGATAGCGAGGGCGAATGGCGCCGCTATCATCAGAGAAGAGCAAAGTTGCAGGAAGGCGCGTCGGCTAACGCCACACCGCATCAGGCGCTCATCGATGGTCTCGAGAACTTTTGAGGAAGCAACTAGGGAGTCAAACATGAGGCTACCTCGACTTTCTGGAAGGACGCAGGCGCACTCTTACGCCCTTCTGTTTCAATTGTCGGGTACCGCGCCAAGTCGGCGACGGTGATCGGAGCCATCGGAGCGGGCCTTAGAGTAATGGCCGGGCAGATCGGGCCTTGTACATGGGTTGCCATAAAATTGACACCCGTGAACGACAACTTCATCGTTCCTAAAGCCAAATCACTTGAACTTGGTAATTAAGAGCATTTGCAGTTCCAATCGGAGGCGATGAGTTGAAAGGAACCTCATCCTGGTTATTCACGCACAGGAAGACTGGATGATCGCTCGCGAAGTGCGGGAATCTCGTTACTGGATCTAGACAGCACGGAACCCCGGTCCAAATCTCGTGTAAGTCTTTGGCGCGACTTGCACGATCAGCAACTCCGCGATGCAGAGCAGTGCCCTTTCAAGGGCACTGCGCCTCAATGTGGGCAGAGTCCGGTGAGCGGTCATGTCGCGGACAGTCACACCTGGAGCAGAACGTCGTCTCGAAAAAGCGGTCACCCGCGAAAACGCCGAAGCATGAACGGCGACGCTGGATGGATAATCATCCCATCTGATTTCGACATCCCCCCACGGTACAGTCAAGGAATTATCCCGGACGAAACCACGTAGGGGGTCCCTTGGGCACTCAAGTGATAGCTGAGCTTGTGGAAGCCCTGCTCCTCGCCGGGCTTCGGCCACCAATAGTCGCTCCAGATGCCCCGACGCGTCTTTTGCACTCTCTTGCAGAAGTGTTCTGGGTCCGGGCAGATGCTTTTTCCTTTGGTGTCCTTGATCGAGATGAGGTCTTTGCCTACTAGCTCCGGATTCATGGGGTGCGCCGCCAAAATCTTCTTATCGCAGTCCACGACAAAGATATAAGTGTTTTTCCACACCCACGGACTCTGCTTCTGGTTAAACTGTGCCACGTCACCCGTTTTCGACAGAGTACTGGCCGCCTCCCTTACCTTGGCGACGACCTCCTGAGCGGTTGCCTTATCCTGCCCAACGGCGACAGTGCACAGGGCGAGGTTGAGGAGAGCCACCGTCACACTCGCGAAAATCTTGCTGCTCTTCATTTAGGAATCTCCTTTTTTGAGAATTTCAGGTTCTTTTTTGCTCGCCACGACGACTGTATGTGTGTCAGTCGCGTACCTTTGATCGAGATAGTGCCTGACTTCGGATGCTCGAGACCCAGAATTTGCCGCAACAGTGTGCTCTTGCCTGAACCGCTACCCCCCAGCAGAACCGTGATTTCGCCTGGCTCGATGTCAAGGTTCAAACCATCGAGCACACGTCGCCCATCGTATTCCACGGCCAGATCGCGCACCGAAATGATGGACATCTAAGCCTTTCCTACGAAGTAAAAGATAGTGGTGAATATCGCATCGGCGACGATGACCAGGAACAAGGCAGCTTTGTACAATTCGCGCCAGCTTCGGAGGGTTCCGGCAGACTGGTCAGCACCCATCACTACCTCCGAAAGCTACACCTAGCACAAGAGGTCAACTGAAGTCGGTGATAGAAATCACGCTGGCTAGATCCCGGCTGCTGCGCTCTCCTTGGTTCCCGCTGCTGCTCGCCATCGCAGCCGTTTTGTTCTCGGGGGAACGGTTGCACTTCGGAGCCTGGCTTGCCCGCGCAGCCTCGATCCTCGGCGCCATGTTGTCCACGACGGGGAGTGACACAGGTTTCGTGCGCGCCCAGCCTCACCGCGTGAGCGTCGATCTTTTCCACTGCGCGACGCACGTTAGAAAATCCGCTTGCCCTACCGGATTCAGCCTCATGAGGTACGCGCACTGGACGCGAAGAGTTTCCAGCTGTGCCTTGGTTGCGGCGTCTGTTGGAAATGCGTCGAGAAGCGCCTTCGTCGCAATGCACTTGATCTCAGGCAGCAGCGGCTCTAATGAGAGTCTCAGCACGAACTCCTTGAGCATGAGGAGTGCCGTGTTCCGATTTGCCGTGTCAACGGCCAGAGGTCCGAAAACTTGCATCATCTGACGCATCGGAAACGCGCCGACCGAGCCGTTCGAAACGCGCAAGGCAGCGACGATCACGCTTCCCCGCATTTACGGAAATGAGCGATGGGCCCCGATGCTTCTTCGCTGAAGAGTCATGACGATTGCCGGAGGACCGATATCGAACCTTGCTGGATGCGTCCCGCACCGTGACCGATCAAACCTACGTAAAAAGAGTTCCCTTCAAGCAGCCGAACCAGCGAGTGTACGTTGACGGTTAACGGGACAGCGCGGAACATCTGCATTGCATGCCGCTTCGCTAGCGGCGAGCTTGAGCGTGTCCAGTGCATGGCAATATGCTCGCTCGACAGCGCCCGGCGTGATACCGAGCTGCGCCGCAACCTCGATGCAGGAGTATCTTCCAATGCCACGCATGACGAGCGCGAACCTGCAAAGAACATCGAGGCGACTGCGCATGTCTTCGGATTTCTCGATCAGAAGTCGAAAGTACCCAGCTGACAGCGGCGGGTGGTGTCGGTGCACTGGTTCATGTTTCTCGTGCTCGGGGGCCAGCTCCACGATTCGCGCGTGCTGCAACTGAAGCGCGCACCGAACCGTGGCCTGGGCAGCCCAGTGTGCGAGCCATTCGTGAAAGACTGGAGTTTGAGTCTGGGCTACGGAGCATGCGTCGACGACACAGGTTGCTGCAACCTTATCATCTCCGATGAGGAAGACGGCTAACCAGCGCAGCACGTTGTGATAATCGCCGAACAACTTGCGGATGTCGCCTGTCGTCGTGCCGTGGCGGTTGCCCCTGATTTCCTCCAACAGAGTTATCAGTTTCACCCGCACTATTCGAAACTTGCGCACAGAGCGATACCGCAGAACCAGCTTCTGGACGCCGTAAATGACCACTCCCGCCAATACAATACCCGACAAAAGCCTTCCTGCTCTGGCCATGTACGCAGCCACACGATCGAGGTCATGGCTGAAGACATATCCCAGTCCGGTATAGACGACTGAATAGAGACTGGCACCAAGTGCATCAAAGGTCAGGAAACGAAGCCGGCTGGTGCGAGATGTTCCGGCCAGCGGAGGCGCCACCGCGTCCAGTCCGGGTACGAATTTGGCTAGCACGAGAAGCGGAGGTCCATAACGCGCAAAGATTTTTTTCGCCCGGCGATCGCGAGCGTCAGGATTTCGCGCGAGACGGTGAAGGAAATGCAACACTTGGTCACCCCGGCGCCGACCGGCTTCGTACCACGGCCAGTCGGCCAAGACACATGCAGCAACGGCCAGACCGAGCGCTCCGACGAGACTCAACTTTCCGTTAGCTGCGAGCGCTCCGGCCGCAAGCAGAAACAGAGGTCCAGGTATAGGCAAACCTATCTGGCGAGCGAATACCGCAGCGAACAGAACGGAGTAGCCATGCTTCACAATGAATTGGACAATAGCATTCATGTAAATCACGTCCTGCCGCTAGCTAAGTGCGGGCTTGAGCTGTCACTGCGCGTGGCCGTGATCCAGTTGGGCGATTCGGAAGCCAATTTCAGTTTCAGTTCCATAGCCACCTAGTTTCTTGCATTCGCAGGACCAAATCTCAGTAGCATAAGCTCCTCCCTTCGATAGCCGTCGAGTCTGACAGGCGAGCTAATCCTGCCCCTATTCAGGCAGTGCCCTGGTCGCGGCATGTGAAAACCTCTCGAAATTACCCCCACGAGAAGCCCGGAGGGCAGAATCTCTTCCGTGACCGGATGAGGTCCGCGTGTCGGTCATCGGGCACGGCGTGGTCATTAGACACAAGGTTTATTGCAGAACTACAACATGAGAAATGACTTGATTGCGAGATGAGTTTGGCAAGTAGCGTGCCTGCATCATTTGTGCATCGTCTTCCGGTTCTTCGAGGAGTCGTTCACAAAGAATGAGTCATACGCACTGCGCCACTGCGCCCGCGAATAACGCGAAGCAAGCAAGTTAGGAGTTCAGTCTATGATTAAGAATTCTGCATTATCCATGCTCATGGTCGCGATGCTCGGATTTTGTGATCTGGGCCGCGCTCAAGCCCAACTCCAAGCGCCCAGTATCGGCTCGACCATCGAAGTGGCGAGGGCAGCCATGAGCGCAGACAGGGTTACCATAATCAGCACAGCAATGAATTTCAACGACAAGGACGGTGCAGCTTTCTGGCCCATCTATCGGGAATACGAGTACGAACGATCCAGGCTGGAGGATCGCCGCGTTGCCGTCATAAAGGAGTACACCCAGAAGTACCCGGCCCTGACTGACGCCGAAGCCAAGGCCATGGCACAACGAATGTTCGAGTACGACTCTCGTCTGTCAGCATTGAAAAAGGCGTATTACAAGAAGTTTACTAAGGTCCTTCCAGCGCTTACAGTGACCAAGTTCTTTCAACTGGACCGTCGCGTCGACCTGATGATCGATATGCAAGTCGAAGCTTCCCTGCCGCCACTTACGCAGGCACAATACGCCGGGGTTAGCGTGGGAGAGCCGGCTCAGCAGTGACGCAGTATCTGCTTCGCGCCGGGCATTCACTTACGGGTAAGCGAAATGCGTGCATGGGCAGTATCTCACCAAGCTTTGAGACTCATGTTGGTTGCCCCAGGGCGTGGTGAACTTCGATGTAACAGCTCTTCTGCAACATTGCGAATTTCGAAGTTGGGATCGTCTAACGCAGCCACAAGCTCTTGGTAGGCCTCTACGTTTCGTTTGTCGCGCCATTCTAAATAGCAAACAAACAAGTACAACGCATCGCGATGTCCGATGTTTTCCGACATCTTATTCAGCCAGATCCTTTTGTTGCACCGCCTCAACGGCAGAACGTTGCGGGCCGATGGAAGCCTTGGCGTTCTTCTCCGTGTTGGAAGCCAATCGGCAGTCTCAGGCAATTCGGAACCTAGTTAGTACGGGACGTTGAGGGAGACGCCGCTCCATAGACATAGCCTTCAGCGAGTACGCATATTTCGCTCCGCAGTCACAACACACGCGGTAGGTCTCCCCCCCAAGTGTGAAAACACGGCTGAGGTGACTGTGGTGGCAACCAAACAGGAAATCAAATGCGGCTACAAGTCTCGCCATATACCCTCCTTCAGTGGGTGCTCTCTTCACTTCCAGCGCATCAACCGCCTAAGGCACAAGAAGTCGAGCGTGTTGACCGAAAATTGACCGCTGGCCGCTACTAATCGATCTCGGGCGCTATGTCGATCCCGAACCGACGCTCCATCGCACGCAGCCGTCTTTCGAGCTCTTGGTTGATGCATTCGCATTCAACTGCTGACTCTTCATCAGCCACGGACGAATGAGCTCTCGCAGACATTTTCCGTAGCGCGCTTTCTGGTACATGTGTGAGATCAGCGAGCATGCTCGCCTCCTACAGTGCAGTGCTGAATCCAGTCAAGAGAATGCAGATCACCTGCCAAATTCGGTTTCTAACTAAGTTCTTGCTCGTTCTGAAAATCCGAACATTCTGCGGGCCCGCAGTCCTGACCTTTCGAGGGCACTGCCTCAATGTGGGCACGGATGCTAGATCGCATAGATATCCAAGTAGCTGCAATGCCGCGAGTTTACTGTGCTTTGCCTTTGGCGAGCTGAGTGCGATGACGGTTGGGGCACGTAGCCCGGAGGAACTGCTCATGGGCGAACTACCTGCTGAGAAGGGTGCTTTGGCACGTCAAGCTCAAGTCACCTGCGAAGGAATTGATATGCACTCCACAAAATCGCTGAATGCCGTTCCCACGTCAGGCGAGTGCAGCATGCCTGACCTCAACTCTAGAGCGATCTCAATCGTTGTTCCCTTTCATAACGAGGAAGACAACGTCACCGAACTTTACGCGCGGCTGCATTCGGTGATGGAAAGCGTTGATTGGGTATACCAGTTCGTCTTCGTAGATGACGGAAGTACGGATCACACATATAAATTGCTCAGAAGGCTTGCTGCAATCGACCCGCGCGTGTGTGTTGTCCGGCTACGTCGCAACTTCGGACAGACCGCGGCGCTGGCCGCCGGGTTTGCGCATTGTAATCGTGACTACGTGATCGCCATGGATGGCGACCTCCAGCATGATCCGGCTGAAATCCCCAAATTCCTGGAGAAGCTCGAAGAGGGCTATGACGTGGTGAGCGGTTGGCGGGCCCACCGCATCGATAACTTATGGCTGCGAAGGATTCCTTCGCGGTGTGCCAACTGGCTGATGGCAAAACTCAGCGGCGTCGAGATTCACGACTTCGGAACGACATTCAAGGCTTACCGACGCGAGTTGCTTTCTCAACTGCCGCTCTACGGAGAGATGCATCGATTCATCCCAGCTTTGGCCTCGGCATACGGGGCATCGATCTGTGAGATTCCCATTCAGAACAACAATCGGAAACACGGCGTGTCACACTACGATTTGTCTCGCACCCTCCGGGTCTTGTTCGATCTCATGACGATCCGATTCCTTTTACGTTACATGTCGCGGCCCCTGCACTTCTTTGGACGACTTGGGCTGTTCAACATGACTGCGGGATCAGCTGTTGCGCTCTGGCTGCTGCTGGGAAAGATCCTGTACGGAACCAACGTCGTGCCGCAACACGGACTGCTGCTGGTATTTGCGGCAGTTCTAATCCTGGTTGGCCTGCAACTGATAGCACTCGGACTCCTGGGCGAGTTGGAGGTCTGGCAGTACTTTAATCCATCTGCGCGCAAACCTTATTCCATATCTGAGGTGTTTTCTGTGCGCGCTGCCGTCGAAGCTGACTAGGTGCTTACGTGTCCAATGAGGTTCAAGATCGTTCCTTTAGCTGGCGTCGGGAGGCTGCGATTGCATTTCTCCTTGCCATGCTGGCATTTGCAGTTCGCCTTAACCGCGTCGACTTTAGCAGTCTGTCCGAGGATGAGTCGGCAAAGACGGCGGCGGTTCAGGAGTATCGCCAGGGACATTTTATTGGCATCAACAGTGAGCACCCGATGATGCCAAAAATGCTGATCTGGGCCAGTCTGACGACGGGTGAGCGCTGGAGCCGCGTGGCCTCGCTGCATAGCTGGCCATCGATTAGTCCCGAGGGCTGGCTGCGATTTCCCAACGTCCTGTTTGGCGCCGCGACAGCTGCAGTCCTTTTTCTGTTTTGTCGTCGCATGATGGGATTGGCCGGGTCTTTCGCGGCGAGCTTTTTTTGGGCAGTTGCGCCGTTGGTGGTCGCATTGAATCGGCTCGGCAAGGAAGAGACGCCGCTCACCTTCTTCACTCTTCTGGCTTGTTACTTCTATTGTCGGGCCCAGCAGGCAAATGCGGACCTGAGTTCACGTCGATGGTTTGACCTAAGCGCGATTGGGTTTGGATTGTCTTTCGCGTCACAGTATGTTCCTCATCTTTTCGGTATGAACGCGCTCGCCTGGCTCCTTGCTGGCAGGGTTGGCCTGTCACGCAAGCCTTCGCAGTACAGGTACAAACGATTTTTCCTAATCATGTTCCTCGCCTTCTTTCTGGTAAACCCGGTCGTCCTCTCTCCAGGCAACTTCAACGCGATCGTGCATTGGCTGCACCACGATGGCGTCAAGCATACCGGCTACGACTTCGATGGCACGCTGTATCTGAACTTTCCCTCGCGTCTCCTTGCGGGAATCCCCTGGTACTTTTATCTTTGGCTGCTAGTGGTAAAGACGCCGATCCCGATCTTGGTGTCGATCGTCGTGGGAAGCATCTTGCTCATGCTGGATCGCCGGACCCTTGCCTCGTGTTTCTTTCTTGTCTTCGGAGTGCTGCAACTCGCCGGGCTTTCGATCTGTGGTGCAAAGTGGATCCGTTATTCGCTTCCCGTCCTGCCTTTTCTGTTCTTGGCCGGCGGGTATGCCGTGCAAATGACTTGGAACCACCTGAGGGAAAGGAAAGTGTCCTTGGTCCCCGTTGGGCTGGCCGCCGTGATTCTATTTGCGTGGCCGTTTCTTGAGCTACACGCATGGTCACCCTACTACGCTTTCTACTTGAACTCTATTGGCGGGGGGGCCAGAAATATCGCTCGTTATTTTGCGCAAGATGAGGTGTCGGAGTTCGATACGCGGGAAGTCGCAAGACAGGTCTGCCCAGGCGCACCTACGGCTACCCGGCTGGCGACAGCGAGACCGATGAGCATGACCTATTACCTTGAGAACTGCAGAAGGGCTGACATTCAGGTTGTGCCTCTTTATGATCCCCGCTATATGCCTCGCGAAGGGGATTTGATCGTTCTTGAACCATCGCGCCGTTTTCTTGAAACGCAACAATTCTTCGATCTTCTGTCAAAGTCCGACATACCTCATCGTGAAGTCCATGTCGGGCCCGTCCTGGCGAGCACGATTTACTTTTTAAACGCGTCGATGCCACAAAGTGAGATCCGCGAACAACTCGCCATCAACCGCTCACAAATTGGCGTTGACGCAAGTAGCCAGAACCCAAACTG
>DASPRY010000157.1:0-10469 GCA_035624215.1 Terriglobales bacterium | reverse complement strand
GTCTCAGAGCTTCTGACGACGACCAGAACTTTGCAGGCCGAGCGGCCAGCGCTACGGCGTTACGGGACTGATAACTCTGGAAGAAGGAGCGAGTTCTGCCATGCCCAAAGCCAATCCTCCCACAGCTGCGGCATCAGCGGCCGCGACAATGTAAACAACTGTTCTCTTCTTAGCTGCCGCAGCCGGTGCGGGGTGCTTTTTCTCAACTTGATTCTCACTTTGAGTTTTGTTCGAATCCTGTTGCGTAGACTGCTGGCCTTCGGAAAGAGTCGTGGTCCCGGAGCCGTTGCTGACCTGGAGATCTCCTTTAAGAGCCACGATCTGAATCGCGCCATCCACGTCGGTTAGCTCAAATTCGGTCCAGGCGCTCGAAGCGGGAGTCGCGGTAACAATACCGGCGCGGGCAACCATGCCCTTTGAGGTGGCAAGCTTCACGCCCCCATGCTCAACCGAAACTGCGCCGCCTTCGAACTTCACCAAAGAGTCCGGAAGAACGGTCACGCTGGAGCCGGAAGATCTGATCTTCATGGCAGAGGCGGAACTCGTCTGGACCAAATCGCCAGGGAAAATCGCGGAAGACTGCTCTACCGCCGCGCCGTTCAGCCAAGCCGTGCCATAAGAGCGCACCATGCCTACTCCGGAGTCGGCGGCCATGAGAGAGGCGGGCACAAAAACGATCATCATCCAACAAAGAACGTGGCGCACACCATTCATCTGGTTGGCTCCAAAAGGGAAAGCGACTCGTTGATGCTATCCCGGATTTCCTTGCCAGTCAACAGTTTTGGTTTCGCGGGTAGTGTCCTAATTTGGTTAGGACACTACCAGTTTAGGCGCTCCCTTACCGACAGCTGGCATTGTTGACCAAGAAGTTCAGGACGCGAGTACAGGGCTGCGAGACGCGCGATCCAACGTTGTTAGCTCCTGGAGTTACTTTTCCGCGTTGGAATTCTACGACTAGGAGAAGACGCGCTAAAGTGGGTGGCAGGGCTCGCAAGTTCCCGATATAAGAACTCTACCATTCTTGAAATCGACACCGCACGGAGGTGCCGGGTCACGCGCTGAATTTGCTCTTTTGCAAGTGATAATCCGCACAGGAACTGGACCGGCAACGCCGCTTCCGGCAATGGCCGACGTCCTGGAGGTGCGGTTTATGCGCGGTGCAAGGTTTCATAGACTGGCGGTCATCGTCGTAATCTCAATCGCGTCGTTTGTTGGATTAGCTTTGACGTTTGGCTTCGGCCAGACAGCAGGGAGCGAAAAACTGATTGGCTTGCAGCAGCGACTGGACGCACTGGGAAAGGCTGGGGGAGGGACGCTACAGTTACTTCCGGGCCAGATTGTTCTTTCGGGGGGGTGTTCGGAGTGGACCTCCGACTACCAGAGTACAGATGGCAATGATCCCTTCACGGTAGGGCTGCTGATCCCTTCGCACGTGCGTATTGTTGGCGCGGGAATCGGCAAAACTGTTTTTCGCTATACGCGCCTTGCCGGCGATCCGATCTGCTCGCTATTCGCCAACGCCGATCGCGTGAACGGCAATTCCGCCATCGAGCTCTCCGATCTGTCCATTGTCGTCAATGATGAAACCGGCCCAGCAGGTAGCATGAATTCTTCGGGTAACGCGCCACTCTACATGAACCGAGTGACTGACTTCCGGCTTGAACGCGTGCGGATCAAAGGCAACACCGACCGGCAGGTAAACCTGATGGATGTGAACGGTGCGAATATTCAGTCGAACCGTTTCGTCGTTAATTCCACGGGTTACGGTTACGGCGATAGTTCGATCGGAATTAATCGCTCGACGGCCGTTCCTCCGAGCACCCCCCGGATCCGAATTGAAAACAATGTCTTCACCGAGATTGGCCGTTACCCTACTTTTTCGATTATCGTGGCCACGGCAAATGATGTCCTGATTGCAAATAACGTGTTCGACCTGCAAACCTTCCGCCCTGGAGTTGTGGGTGGCAACGCGATCGAAGTTGGGCCTAATTTCAATGCGGAAGCTCCCGCAAAGATCATCGTCAGGGCGAACACGATTCTTGGCGGTGAGGTGTGGCCCTTTTGGGCCTCCGATAGCAGGATCACGGACAATCTGATTGTGAACGGTGGCATTGGGATAGAAGCGGGCAATGCGACGACCACTACATCCCTTTCTGACGTATCCATCACTCATAACGTCGTCCGATTCGGAACGATTCAAGCGAAAGCGGTGACAGCAGGAACCTTGACGAATCTGCGGATCGCGGATAATTCAGTAAGCGATGGTTTCGTGCGGGTGCAGGGAAATCTTGCGGGAGCGGTCGTCTTGCGTAACTCGGTCCTGAACAGTCCCGAAAACGGCATTGATTGCTACGGATGCACAGTGATCGCACACAATCATGTTGAAAATGTCGGGCAATCCGATCCTTGGAATTCTGCGAGCGTGGCGATCAACGTGGGGCCCATTTTCGGGACACAATTCTGGGTTGATCGAGTAGAACACAACACGGTTGTGGATGGCCAAGGCGGATACAACACCGGCCAGATCTGCACTGGGAGTGAGAGGGATGCAACCGAGTGTACCGGCGACACCGGAAGATTCGTGCTGCTTGTGGGCGGCAACTGGAACACGTCGTGGACGAACCGGACGCTATATGTGAATGGCATGCAGTTGCTGATCCGTCGATTCGTTTCCGCGGTTGAACTTGAACTGGAAAAGCCGGCAGCCATCCCGCCGGGGTCGGTTTACGAGCTGTACCATACGACCGCGTTCGCTTTCCAGCTATACGCCAACATCGATTCCTTTTCATACAATGCGGGCGAGGCCGTCCAGGGCTGGAGAGGGGCAGCGATCGTGCAGCAAAATGTAGATGGATTGATCACCGTAAATCACTGGCAGAACAATCACTTCTCTCCCTATAGCTGTTGGAGTTGCTCCTATTCCTACTGACTAGAGGAGCGGTGGCGATAGCGCACAATACGTAGAACAACGCCGCGTTCGCCGGGATATGAAGATTGAAGTCCATGAAACTGTGCGCCAGCAGGCCAGTGCACCCCGCCAGAGCTGCGGTACTTATCAGCGCCGCTGGAGAAAATCTTGCCGGGCGAAGGTTGCGAAGTCCTTCGCGGTACAACACGACGATGAACCACACGGCCGCGGCGAACCCGGCCAGCCCCATCTCCAGTAAAAGTTCAAGATAGTCATCGTGCGCGTGATTGATAAAAAATCCATCGTAGAACGCGCGATAGCGGGGAAACGCGGCGGCAAAGCTGCCGAAACCACTGCCCAGAAACGGATGGGCCGCAAACATACGAATGGAGTCACGGTGGATTAACCACCGTGCGGGATCATGGATATCGGTGATGCGGCTGCCGACTTGCTGCGGAGCGATCCATGCCAGGAACAACGCTGTCACCAGGCAGAACGCCACAAACACCGCCGCTGATTTCCTGGGTGAGAACTGACGCATCCAGAAGATTGCGAGGAAAACCGTTTCCACGATAACCGCGAACATCCCTCCGCGGGATTGGCACAAGAACACCGAGGCAGCCATCAGGGTGGCCGCAAACACGAGCAAAACACGTTGCCCTCCGCGAACTGAGCCGCTGAACGCAAACACCAGCGCGATGGGAAGTACTAACTCCATTAATCCGGCATAGTGGTTGTGATTTACGTAGCTGCCGTACACACTTCCGGCTCGCGGTTTTATCAGCCAATAGATCCTGCCTTCCGAGGTAAACCCCTGAAAGACCGCGAAAACCGCATAGACTGACCCGAACAGCGCCATAGTTCTTCCGAACCGCAGGATGAAGCCGTCGTCAGCCCGGACGAGCTGCACCGCGACGAATACCAGAATTCCATAGGCAATGTAGAGCCAAAGCTCAGAAAGAGAATCACACAAATAGGCCGAGTGGTGAAACGCAATCTGCACCAGGACGAGTCCGAAAAAAACCAGCATAGGCGCAAACAACGGATTCCATCGAACGCTGACTTCGGAGGCAGTGAGTTGCCATGCGATCCAGATCAACAAAACGGCGGCGGCGCCAGCTTCAAACAGTGCAGTGGACCAGTTCTGAACTATGCCTAGCGCCAATGGACCGAAAATCAGAAGTGTGCAGAACGCCACAAACAGGGAGATTCGTAGTCCGCGTTCCAGTCGATGACGAAGAGTGACTCCCCTTACGAGCGGGGCCGCATGCTCGATGATTTGTCCAAGCGGCATCAAACTACCTCTTTACCAACCGGAGGTCATCGATCCAGACCCGTCCACGGATCCGCGTATTGGCTGGAGCTCTGACGATCTTTACTGCTACCAGTTCCGTCTTCACCGGCACTCGCAACGTACCTTTGATTTCCCGCCAGGGATGAGTGTCCAGTAGATCGTCGGTTAAAAGGAGATTGGCACCATTGTACGCATCCACAATCGCAATCCTCGGTCCGCTCGAACTGGTCACGTTTTCGCTCTTGATCCAGACGCTGAATTCGTAGTCAGTGTTCGATTGCACCGGAACAAATTGCTTCCAACCTGCATCGTATGCCGGGTTACCGTCGTAGGACAAAGAAAGCGAATGGGTTCCGGAGTGCGCTACGCTGTCGTCAATACCAGCGGCAATATGGTCCGTGGGTTCATATCTCCAATCGAAACCGGAGTTCAGAAGCGGCTGCTCAAAGCCGGCATTCACAATCAAATTGTCATTCGGCAGGTAAGCCTGCAGACTGAGTGAGACACCAGCGAGCTCGTGCCATGCGTGGTCAAAGCTTGCGACCTCATGTTCTTTCAGCAGGTAATCAAAGTAAAAAAAGCTGAGCTGTGGCTGGAAGGACATGTGGGAGCCGACAAGCTGCTGCCACACCTGGTTCGCAGCAGTCGTTTCTTTCTGCTCGGTCAGCATGCGCAAGAACGCTAGCTGAAGTTCCGGACCACTTGGAATCACCTCAGCAAGAAGCAGGTTCGCGTCTCGCGTCTCACGCCAGCACACCGGGAGAATGGCCTTGGCAGCTTGCGGGTTCTGCACAAGTGCTTGCCGGAACAACGGCAAGGCACGGCGTACGTCGCCGGCGACCAGGAAAAATTGTGCTGCTTCGGTAACCACTTCCGGATTGCCAGATTCGGCGTCGAGAGCAGACTGCACAGCCTCATTTTGATTCTCAACGTTCCCCTTGACCTGATAGACCGCCGCCAAATCAAGCCAATATCGGCCACTGTTCGGGTTCAGTGTGACGGCTTTTCGGAGGTTCGCTATGGCGCCGTCGTCGTCCTGGTCTGAGGCAGAAAGCCAGAGGCCGAGCAGGTGGGGGAATTCGGCATCGTCGGGCACCAAACGGATGGCACGCTTCAAACCCTCGAGTTGAGAAGAGTCCGCGGATCGTCGCGCGAGATAGACTCGTACCACCCTGTCGACATAGAGTGAGAGTGTCCCGAGGCACATCAGGACCAACAGAGCGTTCCTGACAGGAGGGCGCAGCGGCAGTCTCACGGGCTACTCCCGTTGAGCGGTCTTATCCGGTGCAGAGTCGTGATAGTAACTACCGTACCTGTTGCCGTAGTAATACAGATCGGGTTCGGTAAAGTCCGCTGCATTGAGAATTACACCTATGATGCGGGCATCGACGTGCGCCAGCACGTCGTGGGCGCGACGTAGCGCAGCTCTACTCGTCATGCCAGCACGTATCACCAGGAGTGTGGAGTCGGCCAATGCGGACAACAGCGCAGCGTCCGTGACGCTGAGCACCGGGGGGGTGTCGATGATGATGTGATCGAACTCCGGTTCCAAACACTGGATCAGGTCTCTCATACGCGGCGAAGCCAGCATTTCGGACGGGTGAAGTGCGACCGGCCCCCCGGGCAGCACTCTGAGATTCGGGACGTCCGCGACTGAATGGATCGCTTCCTCCGGCTTCGGGATGGTCTTTGGCCCCAATATCGTGCTAAGGCCAATATCGGATTTAAAATGAAATATCTTTGAGATACTGGCACGCCGCATGTCTGCTTCGATGAGGAGCACACGCGCGCCCTGTTGCGCGAGCACAATTGACAAATTCACACTGGTCGTGGTTTTGCCTTCTTGCGGTAACGCGCTTGTTACCATCAAGATCTTGGCCGATCTGCCGGTCTTGGAAAGCAGAATGGAAGTCCGCAACGCACGGTAGGCTTCAGCAATCTCTGATTTCGGACGTGAAACTGAGGCCAACGCGGTTGTTGTCTGCGGCAGGCGCTTGGCCTGCGGCATCGATAACGACCGGCTGCGGGGAGGAGATGAGAAGGGGATGACCGCCAGGGATGGTAAAGCGGTGATCATCCGTACCTGTTCCAAAGAATGCACGGCGTTGTCACGCGACTCAAGAATAAATGCGAGCGCCAGTCCGCCAGCCAAGCCCACCACAAGCGACATCAGAAGGTTCCGGGGGAGGTTGGGAGTCGAGGGCGCGGTGGGAGCAGATGCCGGATCCACGATCCGCACGTTGCTCGACCGCAACCCAGTCAAGACTCCCGCCTCCTTCAGCTTTTGCAGGAGGCCTTCATAGAGTTGCCGATTGCTCTCCACGTCTCGCTTCAGAAGGCTGTATTCGATGGCGCTTTCATTGAGTTGGTTTTCTTCGGCTTTTTGGTTCTCCAGGGAGGCTCGAAGTAGCTTTTCACGCCCCAGCGCTGCCAGGTAATCCTTCTCGTATTTGGTAGCCAGACGTTTGATTTCCCCTTTGATGTCCGCCTGGACGGCATCCAGTTGCTGGTTCAATTCCTCTACCTTCGGATAGGTCGGCTGGAAATGAACACTTGCCTGCGCCAGTTGGCGATGCAAATCCTCTTCCTGGCTTCTTAGCTTGACTAACGGGCTGGACGGATCGAAATTGGACAACAGATCAGGTTCACCTGAACTGACCAAGCGATAGACGGATTCCTTCTGCATACGGTCGCCTTCCGCAGCCGTCAGCTCCTTGTTCAGTTCGTCGAGCTTAGAGGTAATTATGTTTTGTTTCTCGTCGATGCCCAGGATCCCGTGCTCTTTTTGATAGCGGACCAGTTTTTCCTGGGATTCCTCAACTTTCATCTGCAGTTCGGACAACTGCTGCGCGAGCCAGTCGGAGGTGCGCGTTGTGGCGTCCAGATGGGTCTTGTAATTCTGCTCAATGTAAGTGTCGATGAGAGTATTGACCGCTCTGGCAGCCAGACTGGGGTCGGAGCTGGAGAACCGAATTTCCAGCAGCCGTGTCCGGGGAATCGGGTTGATCTGCAGTGCTCCGTGGAACTTCGCAACCAGCGCCGCTTCCTGATGAGGTTCAATCTCGCGGGACCCAGCTTGGGAAGCAATCGGGGCAGAGTTTGCGCGCCCGGCTCCTTTACCGGCGAATGCCGGATCGGAATCGAGGTTCAACTTCCGGATAACAAGTTTGGCGATGGCATCGCTTAGGAAAACATGGGTCTGCGTATCCATGGCAACCATGTAGTCGTCATAGGAATCGCTGCCGCTGGCATCGGAGGTTTTCAGAGCTGCTGAGTCGGCTCCCTCGCGATTGATCACCACCCGGCCGACGGCCTCGTAAATGGGGGTGGTTGAAAAGGAAACCACTGCGCCTACCAGCAACGCCACCAGCATGGCAGACAAGATCGTCCACTTGTGCCTGAGCACGATCGGCCAATAATCCCAGAGACTGGGAACATGGCTGACGGTCAGGCTGTACGCCGCAGGCAAAGCAACGCCCTCGGTGGGGCGCGAGGCCTGCAGTTCATCTTTGCGAGGCACCAACGTCCGAAAGGTCTTTTCAGGTTCCATTCACCACTCCATGCAAACCGATGGTTTTGCTGCGAGGCACCAAGCCTCGAAAATCATGCGGGTGACACGCGATCAAAATTGGATTGATTGTACAATGTTCGGAGGGCCAGGAAGAGTCTTTTGTGAATACCCCCTTTGAGGATATTTTTTTGAAGTCCTGGCGGGCCGCCGGGCAGGGGTTCTCCGTACCGCTCCAATCTTAGAGATCAAACGTGGCTAATCAAAAACGTGCCCTCATCACTGGGATATCAGGACAAGATGGAAGCTATCTGTCGGAATTGCTCTTGGAAAAAGGCTATGAGGTACATGGCGTCGTCCGCCGCGTGGCGATTGAAGACCCCCAGCACCGGCTGTCGCGGATCCAGCACCTCCGGGACAGGATTCAGCTGCATGCGGCATCTCTCGAGAGCTATCCCAGTCTAATGAAGGTGGTTGCTGCCGTGCAGCCGGACGAGGTTTACCATCTGGCGGCGCAAAGCTACGTCAGCTATTCGTTCGAAGACGAGTTCTCGACGTTCGAAGTCAACGTCAACGGCACTCACTATTTGCTATCTGCCTGCCGCGACCTTGTGCCCAAGGCAAAATTTTATTTCGCCGGATCGAGCGAAATGTTCGGTTCCGCGCCGGCTCCGCAAAACGAGCACACCGCGTTTCGTCCGCGGTCGGCGTATGGGATCTCGAAAGTCGCCGGCTATCATCTCACCCGGAACTATCGGGAAGCCTACGGTCTGCATGCATCCTGCGGCATGTTGTACAACCATGAGTCGCCCCGCCGCGGCATGGAGTTTGTCACCCGCAAAATTTCTTCCTTGGCGGCACAAATCAAGCTCGGGTTGGCTCCTCAAATCCGCTTGGGCAACCTGGACGCCAAACGCGATTGGGGCCACGCGCGAGAATACGTGGAAGCCATGTGGCGGATGTTGCAGCAGGAACAACCAGATGACTACGTGATCGCCACCGGAGAAACTCACTCGGTGCGAGAATTTCTCGAATGCGCATTCGGCCTGCTCGGACTCGATCCTTACAAATATCTGGTGCTGGACGAAAGCTTTCTGCGGCCAGCCGAAGTGGACGTTCTGCTGGGAGATACGACGAAAGCGCACCAGCGCCTCGGTTGGTCAGCACAGACCACGTTCAGCGAACTGGTGCGCGAAATGGTTTTCTCCGACCTGAACCTTTACTCACGCGGCGCGGGCGACGAGATCCCAGCGGCCCCCGCAGTGCTTTCCTCGCAGTCTGAAATTCAGCGCACCATGCAAAGAAACATGCAACCCACAATTGGCAAATGATGACGGAACGTCCGCTGCTTCTCGAGGAGGACTTGCCACGCGAAGCTGGCGACATCGCCGATGCCTGTGCTTCGATTCCGTCATCATCCAGCTACCGAGCCATGTTGCAGACGCTGTTCCGCGGCAAGATGAGCGGCGCCGCCATCGCTCTCGTCATCCGCCAGGTAGTTGTTATGGGACTCAGCGTTGGCAGCAGCGTGGCTGTATCACGCTGGCTTGGTCCTGAGGTCGTTGGCCGTTTCGCTATTCTGATCTTCGTAACCCAGGGGATTCTCGGTTATTTTGGCGACTTGGGGCTGAAAGCGGCCCTGGTTCGCAAGCGTGGCGATCTGGAGCCCGCCGAACTGGCCAGCGCCCAAAAGGTGATTCTTGGAATTTCGATTACCTTCGCCATCGTGATTGGCGCCCTTTTGCCGGTGGCCCTGCGGTTGGTGAAACTGGGGCCCGAGAATTACTTTCCCGCCGCCGTTTTCCTCGTGCTGCTGATCGTGCGCAACCAGCGCATGGTGCCGCTCGCGCTGCTTGAGCGTGCCATGCGATTTAATGTCGTGAGCGCGGTGGAAGCAGCCGAGAGCCTCATCTACACCATCTTTCTGGCCACACTTGCATTCCTGCACAAAGGCATCTGGTGCTACGTCGTTGCCATGGGGTGCCGCGACTTGTTCGGTAGTCTGGCTTTCTACCTGATCGCGCGTCCGCCATTTCATCGATTTTCCTGGGCTTCGATCCGCCCCCATGTGGGCTTCAGCTTGGTGTACCAGGGCGGGTCTCTGCTGAACATGGCTACTCTCGCCTTCCCGCCGATCATGATCGCGCGGCTGCTCGGCAAGAACGCCGTGGGATATGTTTCCTGGGCATCGACCCTGTCGCTGTATCCGCTAGTGATTTGCAACGCCATGGCCCGCATTTACTTGCCTGCGTTCAGCAGTGCGGCCAGCGATCCCGCGATGCTCCGATCGCGGGTCGAGAAATCTTTGCGCATCAACGCCAGCATTGCCTGGCCGGCTTGTGCCGTGCTGGTCAGCTTGAGCACACCCATCATTGCCCTTGTATTCACCGAAAAATGGTTGCCGGCGCAGCCGCTGCTCTACGCCTATTGTGTTACCGCTGTGTTCACAGCGGTCGGCGTTCCCCTGTCGGAGCTCTTCTTTGCCCAAGACGACGCGTGGTTCAATCTTCGCCTCTGCCTGTGGTGGACCATACCGACTTGGACGCTCGGTACCTACGCGGTATATCGCTACGGATTATTCGGTTTCGCCATTTTCCAGGCAGTTCTTCAGAGCACCTGGCTAATGGCTTTCTTTCACGCTCGGAAGCCGGAAGGGTTACGCGTTTTCGCACCACTGCGCGAGCCACTGGTATTGAGCGCCGCGCTGGTGCTGGGAAACCTGTTAGTGGTACGTTCGATGGCGGCTTTATCAATTTACC
>DASPRY010000152.1:0-6096 GCA_035624215.1 Terriglobales bacterium | reverse complement strand
TGCTCCGTGATGCGTACTCGCCGCGCAGCTAACTCCTTCATAAGGGAGGGCCGGGTAATTGCCGTGGAGCCCTTCGATCTCCCCAGATACGACTCCTTCGCAACCACGGCGCCAACTGACACGGGGTCCCTCCTTCAACCTAGTTGCGACACGGTAGCAACTGGCCATCCAATTGGAATTCATCGGCGGTCGCCTGTCAAGGCGGCGTTTCGGGGTGTTGTGGATCCTTCCCAGTTCCCCCGGTCCGGTGAAGAGCGGGCGAGGTTCTAGCCCAGATAGTCCTGGCGATTGATTCCCAGCCGCTGCATCTTGTACTGCAGGGTGGTACGCTTGAGTCCAAGCCGGGCCGCCGCGCCTGCCGGACCCGACAGCGCGCCCCGGGTCTGGCGAAGAATTTCGATGATGTGTTCGCGTTCTTTGTCGCGCAACGTACCGTCGGACTCGGAAGGCGGCCGCAGGATTTCATCGCGCAACTCCTCGAGAGGCGGGCTCAAGCGGTTGCCTTCCGAAAGAATCACCGAGCGCTCGATAAAATTCTCCAGCTCGCGGATGTTTCCCGGCCATCTCCAGCGCATCATGGCTTGCACAACCTCATCGGGAATAACGTCGATTCGCTTGTGCAGCCGGATCGCGCATTTTTCGACGAAATGGCGAACCAGCATGGGGATGTCCTCGCGCCGGTCGCGCAACGCCGGCAGATGCAGGGGAAACACGTGCAAGCGGTAGAACAAGTCTCCGCGGAATTCTTTCTCTTCCACCGCCCGGACCAGATCGCGATTGGTGGCGGCGATCAGTCGCACATCCACCCGGATCGTCTTCGTTCCTCCCAGGCGCTCGAACTCGTGGTCCTGCAGAACGCGCAGCAATTTCGGTTGCAGCTCCAGAGGAATTTCTCCCACCTCGTCGAGCAGCAAAGTACCCTTATCCGCCAATTCCAGTCGGCCAATCTTCTGGCTTATGGCTCCGGTGAACGCTCCCTTCTCGTGGCCGAACAGCTCGCTTTCCAGCAGCCCGGTGGGAATGGCGGCGCAGTTTACCTTGATGAAGTTGCGGTCCTTGCGCCGGCTCATGCCGTGAATCATGCGTGCTATGCGCTCTTTGCCGGTCCCGGTTTCGCCGGTGATAAGGACGGTGGAATCGGTGTCGGCGACGATGGCAGCGTAATCCAACACACGTTTCAGGGCCGGACTGTTGCCGACGATATCGTCGGGCTGATTCGCGCCCCGGATTTCGGACTCCAAATAGCGTTTTTCCTGGGCCAAGCGGTCCTTGAGTTGCGCGATCTCGCCGTAAGCATGCGCATTCTGGAGCGCAGCCGCGATCTGGTTGGCCACTTGCTGCAGGTATTCAATCTCTTGCGGGCCGAATGCATTCTCCATTCTGCTGTTCGCATTCAACGCTCCCCACACTCGATTGCCCGCGATCAGGGGCACACTGCAAACTGACCGAATCCCGATTTCGCACATAGCTTTCGCTAGGGGCGTTTTTATGCGGCGCAAATCCTCCGCCGTGTGGAATGCAACCTCTCGCGTCTGGATCGCTCGCCCCGAGAGCTCTTGCTCCAGCGGAACTGCAGTTTCGCGATTCACGAAGGACTCCCACTCCGGAGCATCCCCATAGGGGTACACGTTCTTACCCTCCTCGTCCAGCAGCGTCAGAACGGCCCGTTCGTAGCGCGCGATACTCCGAAGGCTGGAAAGAATCACCGGTAACAACTTTTCCAATTCGAGGTTGGAACTGAGTTCACGGCTGATCGCAACCAGGCTCTGTTGCTCCTCAAAGGCGCGGTTGGCGCGCTCCTTTTCTAGCGCAAACGCTGCCAGCAGCGCGACGCGAGAGAGGAATTCCAGGTCCTCGCGATTTAGCACCTCGGCAACGTTCTTGCCCAGGCCAATGGCTCCAAAATGCTCCGCGCGCGTGCTCATGGGAATAACCGTGTACGATCGCACGCCGTGATTGAGCAATACGGGCACGCAGCCAAAGCGCTCCTCGCGCTCGGTATCGGGAATGGCCAGCGGCTCCTGATGCTTCCACGCCCACCCGGTGGCCGCTTCGTCCACCGGGAGAGCCTCGAACTCTCCACTCTCTGCGTTCTTTTTCCAATAGTGAGTCAACATGCAATTCCGGCGCGCGTCGTGAAGAGCAACATTCAGCAGCTCGCCCCCCGTCAGGGCCAGCACCGGGGCGGCGAGTTCTTTGAATGCTTCGGGCAGGCTCTTGGCTCTCGCTACTAAGTCCGTGATCTCGAGTAGCACCCGATACCGGTTGCGTTCAGGCGAGGCATCTTTGTAGGGCGCGACTGCGCCTTCTGACATGCAGACCTCCTAGTCGCGTGCAATATGTCGGCCAATGGCTTTGAGCAGGAACCGGGATCGTCGCAGATTGCCAACCTGCGGGACTACAGTTCAACATCGCGGTTAGCCGCAGGCGTCGGTTCCTTCCCTTGGGAACCACTCTCTTTCTCCCCGCTGGTCGGGGAGCCTCTGCGTCACCGTTTTCCAGGATTGGTGCCTTCCCCGGAAGGCAATTCTTACTCCATCGTCCAAACATAAGCAAGGCAGCGAGTGCGTCTGTTACGAAAACCGAACAAACGCTTGCGGACAGCTTCTCGCTTGATGCGACCGATGGCCTCTGCCTAAATCCATTTGGAAGGAACTGCAAGGTAACCGTGCTGGGTTTTCTGTTCCGAAATCAGGAAATTCAGTCTGCAATCTCGGGTTCGTTGCGCCCTCGGAACCGATGGTAGAATATGCCCAGAGGTCAACGGGCGTGCAACGTAATGGTGGACAGAGGCTGCGGGCGCTGAGAGAGTCCCTCGGATATCGCATGCGGGACGTCGAACTGGCCAGTAATCGGATCGCGCAGAGGTTTGAGAGTGAGGAATTCGCAATTCCGCCCAGCCGCTTGTCCGATATCGAGACCAAAGGCGTAATCCCAAGCATTTTTCGGCTCTATTCTTTCGCCGCTATTTATCGGCGCGAATATCGGGAGTTGCTGTCATTCTATGGCCTCGAACTTGATGACATCTCCGCCGACATTCGCTTTGGGCGTCCCCAGAAGTCGCACGTGTCCGAAGCTTTGAGCAACGTCGGACAAGTGCGAATGCCGACCAGGCTCGATCCCGGATTCTCACTCCAGAAAACGACCGACTTGGGACGCGCCATCGAGCAATGGGGTATTGTGCCCCTGTCTTATCTCGCGCAGTTTGCCGATGCCCAGTACACCTATGGCTATATTGGATCGGAAGATTTCACCATGTATCCCATTCTTCCGCCAGGCAGTTTCGTGCAAGTGGACGAAGCCAGGAACAAGGTAAGCGAAGGAACCTGGCGTTCCGAGTTCGAGCGTCCTATTTACTTTGTGGAAATGCGCGACGGATATACCTGTTGCTGGTGTTCGATGCGGCGTGACTCCATCGTCCTGCAACCGCATCCCCTGTCTCCCGTTCCGGTGCGAGTTCTCAGATACCCGCAGGAAGCCGAGGTTCTGGGGCAAGTTATCGGCGTTGCGATGCGCCTCGGAGATTGGCATCACCCCGACTTTCAACTAACGCCGAAAGCGCGTTCAATACCGCCCTCAGATGCGCCAGGGCAGCTGGGGAGAGGGGTTTAGGCGGAGATTGCATCAGCGAAGCCAGGAACTCCTTTTCCGTTAGATGCTCGTTCGAACTTGACTCCGGCACGTCTCTAAGCAGCACAGCCAAAGGTTTCTTCAACACGTCAGACACTAGCGCCCGATGCGACGCGCGGATGGCACATTGTGCGGCATCCTCGCCATACACCTTCGCCAAACCCCAGTGTTCATACCTTCCATGGCCCGTTGCATTCCTGTCGCGCAGTCTGCTCACGTAGGAAAGTCTGCCCAACAACCTCGGGATAGCGCCTAGGGTATTCGCTTCAAAATCCTCGATAGCGGATTTCAGTCTCATCGAATTTACGAATTCCGAAAAGACATCGGAAGTTAACTAAATGCAAAAAATCCCTCTTTCGCCAGCAATTTATCACGGTGCGAATTCTTTCGCAAAGGAGAACCACCGTGAAACGACTCATGCTGGCTTTGGCTGTAATCACCCTGTTTCTGACAACCGCGGCGCTTCCAAGTCTGGCCGAAAGCCCCGCTCCCATTTGTACCCCTGCCGGCTGCTCCCTGCCGTAAGGAAAGAATTGCGGCGGGGTTCGAGCGAAGGGTTTCTCAGTTGAAAAGGAGCAAATTCAGGGCTATAGTGCACTGACGATGCTCCCCTTGTATTGGCACAAGGTGTTGTTCTACTCCCTCTGGATCTCGCCGCATTTGCTTCTCGGCGTACTCGTGGTCGTTCTTTGCCAGCGCCGCTTATACCGCGAATTCCCGTGCTTTCTCGCCTATGCGCTTTTCGAGATTGCCGAGTTCATTCTGATGTTCACTTTGTACGTCTTCGCTTTGTATTCTGTTTTAAGCGTGACTCCCAGCCACTATGCGTATGCCTACTACGCCACCCTGATGTTTAGGCTCGTTCTGCGCTTCGGGGTAATTAATGAGGTTTCTAAAGATTTGTTTCGTGAATCCCAGGTTCTGAGGGTGGCTGCGCGGCGAGCGCTGCAATGCATAACCGGCTTATTGTTTGCAACGGGCGTTCTGCTCGCTGTCTATGCCCCTGGGGACGTTAGCGTCAAATGGGTTGCCGGTGCCTCCGTCGTCACCCGGGGAGCCGCTCTGATTCAATGTGGCTTGCTCCTTACCTTGCTGCTCTTTTCCCGTTTCTTAGGTCTCACTTGGCGTCGCCCTGCATTCGGGATCACGCTGGGTCTTGGGGTTCTGACCAGCGTCAACCTTGCTATTTACGCTCTTCGCGCGGAGTTCACTGGTAAGGCAGCGGGATTCTTGAATCTGCTAACAACCGGCACTTTCCTGCTTTGCGTTTCCATCTGGATCGGGTATTTGCTGGCGCCCGAACCTGCGTCGCTCACGGATGGTCCTGATCATGCGGGCGGTCCCCCTGATACGGCTATCCCCCCTGATGAGGTGGATACTTGGAACACGGAACTTGGACATTTGCTCCGGGATTGATCGTCGCTTGGACGCTTGTCGCGGTTGCCTTCTTCGCGCTGGCGATCCTCGCCTATGTTGCCATCCGCAAGCGCACGCGCCGGGTGGATTTGGAAAAAGCGGTCCAGGCCTTCCGCTGTCTCGACATTGCGGCCTTCAGAAACCTGCTGGACCCAGTCGAGGAAGCGTTTCTTCGCGATAATTTATCGCCGAAGAAGTTCCGCGAGATTAAGCGAGAGCGCGCATGGGCAGCACTCATCTATGTATGGGAAGCAGGAAGGGCCGCGACGGCGCTGGTAAAGATTGGTCAAGCCGCGCAACGCAGTTCCGACGCAAAGATCCGAGCATCCGGGTTTCAGGTGGCTGAGAGTGCTTTTCGGCTTCGTTTGCAAACCCTCAGGGCTTGTCCCCACCTGCTGACCGAAATCCTATTGCCTGGGCTGCAAGGCCGATCGCTTCCGCCCTTGGTGGATCAGTATGAGCGAGCCGCAGAAACCCTCTTTCGACTCGGCAGATTTTCATCTATCGAACGCAGTTCCTGCAATCCTTAACTCTTTCTCCTGCTTCGCCCACCTCTTACTTCATTCCCGCGCGCGGCGTCTGTAGCGCCGCCGTCCCGGCGGCTGCCCGGCGGGCATCATGCCCGCCGAGCCGAGGACGAGGACGCCCACGAAAAGCCGGCAGGGAATGCCGGTGCTACTTCGCCGGCAACCGCCAAATCAGGACTACCCTTCATTCCGCTGCGGCCCGCCCTCGACTGTCGCTCCCACTTATTAATGATCGCCATTGCCAGGTTGGACCCTCCCCCAGTTCGGGCCTCGCTTTCCACCGCAACTCGCGTTCCGATCACACTGGTAGGTGATGCGAGTCACTGACGCGGAGTCGCCGGTTCAACGATAAGTGTTGATACATTTGCTCAAATGGTCGCAGATCGTCGAGCAGGTGTGCAGAGGCAAGAAAGCCCGGTTCAAGCCCGTATCGAATGCGCAATAACCTGAAGAACGACGCACTACTAATTCAAGTCCGGTAGGAGGTTCAACATGGCAGCTCGACTTGCCGAAGAATGGTTTG
>DASPRY010000135.1:0-40773 GCA_035624215.1 Terriglobales bacterium | reverse complement strand
TACTATCGGTGAGACGAATGCCGTCAGCGTACCGTGATGCCAGCCCCGCTCACGAATTCCCGGAAACGCCACTTCGCAGAAACGCATCTCGAATTCGTGGCCGAGCACCAGGCCAACCATCAACTCTTTGCCATCCCCCTTCACTCGCTCACAGCAGGCGAGGGCCGCGGGAAAGATGTCAGAGGGATGAGACGGGTCCTGCTTCCAATAAATATCGTTGTAGTCCATACAGCGGATCATCAGCGCGTTGGCCAGCGAGGCAGACACGGGGTCGATTCTCTTGCCAGTTCCTATTACCGTCGAGGGACCGCGTCCGGCGATTTCATCCAGAACTTCGAGCGCAATCTTGACATCGTGTTGCTGATATCCGCCCAGAGCACAACCTACGGAGTCGAGCAGAAAGCGTTTGGCCTGATAAACCGCGTCCTGCGAAAGATGCTTGTAATCGAGTCCAGCGGCCCAACGCGCCATTCGACCGGTGACGGTTTCCTTGATGGCAGCAGCTTCTTTCATTTCACTTTCACGTTCTTTAGATTTTTGAATGGCAAGAAAGCCATAAAGTCGGCATGATGCACAATGAAAGCCTCCGTCGTTCGCTTTACCAGGTCGCCTTCCGCGGCGTGTGCTGCAATGATGTGGCAAACCTCATCCGGGACACCACATTCCAAAGCTAACGCCACGCCGGTAAAGGGATGACGCAGAGCTTCGCCACGCTCGCTCTGGCGGCTTTTTCCGTCTGGGCCAATCTCATATTCCAGCAACTTGCCCACATCGGCCAGAATGGCGCCGGCGATCACGGTGTCCATGTTGACCGGCAGCGCCCGCCCCATAAAGGATTGCATCGCCTCAGCGCTCCGCCGCGCAATATGCACCACACAGCGCTTGTGTTCCATGAAGGAAATGGGACAATTCGGCACCAGCAGCGTGAAGGGGATCTGGTTCAAATCCTCCGGCTTGAGCGGGCTCCGCTCCAAGGCTCTAATCCAGGTTTGTGTGACCTGCTCGCGCAACTTTGGCTCCTCGATCCACTGGATCTCCGGCCAAAGCTTGGCAACTAATTGACGCACCTCTCCCACCCCTCCTCTGCAAACGACCTAGCTTAGCGCGCTGGCAACGGAGCGTCGAGGGGAATCCGCACAGGGCGCTGTGATCTGCAGACAAACGGTTTGCCGTCCGTGTTACGGCGGATTACCATTGCCGCCATGAAAAAGATCTTGCTACTGTCGCTGTTATTCATCGTTGCCAGTCTTCTGACCGCAATTCAAGCCCAGAGCGAGAGGCCGCCAAAGCCAAATGCGGCGGATGCCGTCTATCCCATTCGAGACGGATTCATCAATGCAAATGGAGTCATGATTTATTACTTGTCTACCGGTCGCGGCCAACCACTCATGATTCTCCACGGCGGGCCCGGTGCGTCGCACGAGTACTTCCTGCCCTATCTTCTTCCGTTAATTCGTCATTACCGGGTCATCTTTATCGACGAGCGCGGCTCTGGGCGTTCTCAAAAACTTGAAGATCCCTCCGGTTACACCATCGAAAACATGGTTGAAGACGTGGAAGCTGTACGCCAGGCGCTCGGGCTGGGCAAAATCAGCCTGCTTGGTCATTCCTACGGCGGTGCGCTGGCCCAGGCGTACGCTCTCAAGTATCAGCGCAACCTCTCCCACCTGATTTTAGCCAGCACATGGTCCAGCACCGTCGCCATGAATCAGGTGTTTGTGCGGATGAAGCAGAACATGCCGCCTGAGTTGCGAGAGCGAATCGATACCCTCGAGGCGCGCGGCTTGTTCGGTCACGGAAAGGATTACGAGAAGAATCGCTACTCCAATGACTACATGATTGCGGCGTGGGGCGAAGGATACTTTCCTTATGTCTATCATAACCACCCCGATCCCAATTACGACCCGATCACACAAGGAAATATGAGTTGGGACCTGTACCGGAAAATGTGGGGTGAGCATGGCGAGTACGTCATCGATGGAAATCTGAAATCGGTGGAATACACCAGTCGCCTGCGAACAATAAAAGTGCCTACATTAGTTCTGGTCGGTGAGCACGACGAATGTGACCCCTCTCTATCACAAACCATGCACGCTAACGTTCCTGGATCAAAGCTGGTAATTCTGCCGAATGCAGGACATATGACCTTCGTCGATCAGACTGGCATGTTTCTGAAAGCGGTGGATAGTTTCCTCAGTTCCTCCGCCAAGCCATAAGCATCAAAGATGAGAACTCTTCCCATGTTGAAGCATATGGCTGCGGCGATTCTTCTGATCGGCATAGCTTGCATTCCCACATTAGCGCAGCAGCCGGAAGCTCCGCCTCTGGTGATTGAAACTCACGAGCTGCCCAAAGTGTACGTGAGACAGGCTTATCAGGTACGGCTGCAGGCGCAGGGAGGGACGCCACCGCTGAAATGGGAGGTTTCGGAAGGCTTATTACCTCCCGGTATGGTTTTGCAGAACGATGGCTTGCTGACCGGGACTTCTACGCAAACCGGCGATTTCCGGTTCGGCGTCACGGTAACCGATAGCGGCCATCCTGCCCATCAGATCACCGGCCAGTTTTCTTTGAGCGTAGTCGCTCCACTGGCGGCCCAATGGGGGCGTTATCCGAAGATCAACGGGCAACGACTCGAAGGGTCGATTTTGGTTTCAAATCAGACGGACCGGGACTTCGACCTCACCATGATTGTGCTGGCAGTGAACCAGTTTGGCCGGGCGACCGCTATCGGGTACCAACATTTCACATTGAAGAAAAGCACAGACGCCATGGAGATTCCATTCGGGGATAATCTGCCGCCTGGAACGTACCAACTCAATGTGGATTGCGTCGCCGAGGTGCCTACCAGCAACTCAATTTACCGCGCGCGTCTGGTGCCAAAGGAGAGATTTCAGGTTCAGCAAGGACCTTAAAAGTAGCAGGTACAAAATAAGAGTCCCGAGGTGATGTTGGGATGATTCGTCTCGGCCAGTAGCTCGCTTTAGACCCTTGCTGACCTGCTTTCATCATTTCCTTGCGGGAAACGAGGCGCGATCTGTGCTCGGGCTCCGGGCTTACCGCCAACCGGATAAACCAACCCAACGCCTCGGGACTCTATCCTGCCTTCAACGTGTCTTCTTGTTCGCCTCGACCAGCGTTTTGCTATAGACCCTCGCTAGCCTTCTTCTTGTTACCTCGCGGTACAAGAAGCGACCTTGCTCGAGCCCCGGACGCCGCACCAACCGGGAAAACTTCAGAAGCCGTCGAAGAACGGTTACCTTTCTACTCCTTCTGTTTTGGGAGTCAATGAAAATAGTGCGATTGCATCTACTTGCGATTCAATCGAGTGCAGCGCATTCACAGGCGGATGCACCAAAATTGGTGCAGCAGAAGCAAAGCTTGACTAAAACCAATGGTTGCTTCCCTCTGATTTTGTAGGAATACCACGAGTGATGCCGCGAATGGCCGTTCGAAGCGGCTGCCTGCTATTGTGAAAATCTGCGGAATACAGCTCCAGATAAGGTTTTTTGGACGCTCGCCAAATTCCGACGCGCATATCTTTCTAAGCCATGTCCTCATCCTTTTGCGATTATTGTTGCGGGCGCACGTTACAATGCCGAGTTCACTCGATTGGAGGAATTGGTGGCGGGTAAGACGTACATAGTTGTAATTGTCGAAATTTTCGCCGCACTATCCGCGATCGCAAACGCGCAGGCCAAAGTCAGCGCGGAGGAGCGCACCGCAAGATATCTGGAATCTGTGCGTCACCAGCCACTGCTCGCGTTGGCGTTTCTGCGCGATATGCCAAAGGGCGGGGATTTGCACAATCATCTGCCTGGCGCAATTTACGCGGAAAGTTGGATTGATTTCGCCGTGGATGATGGCCTGTGCGTCGATCGAACCACCTCAGTTCTCATCGCTCCGCCCTGTGACGCGTCTTGTGAGCGATTCACCAGCAAGCCTGCCGTGCGCTGCTCCTACGGAGATCACGTACTTTACAACTCGATTGTGGACGCGTGGTCGATGCGCAACTGGAATCCCAGCGAGGAATCCGGCCACGATCACTTTTTCGCCACATTCGACAAATTTTTCCTGGCTTCGCACAATCACGCAGGAGATGAAATAGCCGAGGCGGTGTCGCAGGCTGCTGCAGATCATGTCCAGTATCTCGAGCTGATGCATACGGCGGACGGTGTACAGGCCGCGCAGCTTGGCGGCAAAGTTGGCTGGGACGATCACCTGCCCGAACTGCGCGACAAACTGCTCGCCGTCGGATTGAAGGACGTCGCCGCAGCTACCAGCAGGAAGCTCGATGATGATGAACACAAAATGCGCTCGCGCCTGAATTGCGGCACGGCTGAGGCCACTCCCGGATGCGATGTCACTGTTCGTTACTTCTACCAAGTTCTTCGCGGCCTTCCTCCGGAATCCGTTTATGCTCAGATTCTGCTGGGGTTCGAGTTGGCCAGCTCCGACCCGCGCTTTGTTGGGCTGAATCTGGTTATGCCGGAAGACTGGTACGTTCCCATGCGTGATTTCGCGCTGCACATGAAGATGCTCGACTATCTTCACGAAATCTATCCCAAGGTGCACATTACCCTGCATGCGGGAGAGTTAGCCTTTGGACTTGTCCCCCCAGAGGTCGTGACATTTCACATCCGCGACTCCATCGAAAAAGGACATGCAGAACGGATCGGCCATGGCGTCGACGTTATGAATGAACGCGATCCGCTGGGATTACTTAAGGAGATGGTGCAGCGCAATGTGCTGGTCGAGATTTGCCTCACGTCGAATGACGTTATTCTCGGCATTACGGGCAACGATCATCCCCTGCCAATTTATATGAGCCACGGCGTGCCCTTGGCCCTCGCCACCGACGACGAAGGCGTCTCCCGCTCCGATATGACTCATGAATATCTCCGCGCAGTTGAAACTTACGACTCGATCTCCTACCGCGACCTGAAGCGCATGGCACGGCTTTCGCTTGAGCACAGCTTCCTGCCCGGCGCGAGTTTGTGGGTGGATGGGAAATTGTCGCGCATGGCGAGTTCTTGTTCGGTTGGCCGGGAGGATAGCACTGCGTGCCGAAAATTTCTGGACAGCAGCGAACGCGCAAAGCTCCAGTGGAAGCTGGAGGACGACTTTGGGCAATTTGAGAGAACATATTGATACCAGCAATTAGCAGTTAGCACTTGGCATTTGGTTGCAACGTGCGCGCTAGGCGCATCCGAGTGCGGGATGACTGAGCGCTAAGTGCCAGCTGCTAACTGTTGATGACTGATAGTTTCAGCCTCGCCGAGTCCGCAGCGGCATTCTTACTGTCACAAACCTCCTTGCGCCCGAAGACCGGTCTGGTACTCGGCTCGGGGCTGGGGGCTTTCGCCGACCAACTCGACGAAGCAACGCGCATTCCCTACTCGCAAATTCCCGCGTTCCCCCGCTCAACCGCCGTGGGACATGCAGGGCAGATGGTGATCGGTAAAGCGACGGGCATCCCCGTCGCCGTGATGCAAGGACGCGTCCACCTTTACGAGGGCTATTCGGCAAGCGAAGTCGCTTTTCCCACGCGCGTTTTGGGCCGCATGGGAATTCGCGCGCTCATCCTCACCAATGCCGCGGGTGGCATCAATCTGGAATACAAGCAGGGCGCCCTCGTAGTTCTTTCCGATCACATTAATTTGCAGGGACAAAATCCTTTGATCGGTCCGAACGACGAGCGCTTGGGCCCCCGCTTCCCAGATATGACCCAGGCATATTACAAGCCTTATCGCGCACTTGCCCTCGAGGCTGCGCGCAAACTGGGCAAAACGATCTATGAAGGTGTGTATGCCGGCTTAGCCGGGCCGAGCTACGAGACCCCGGCGGAAATCCGTTATCTGCGTGCGATCGGCGCTGATCTCGTTGGGATGTCGACCGTCCCGGAAGTTATTGCCGCGCGCCACATGGGAATCAAAATTCTTGCAATCTCCTGTGTGACCAATATGGCTGCCGGTATTCTCGACAAGCCTCTCGATCATGAGGAAGTCCTCGAAACCGGCAGGCGCGTGCAGGGAGATTTTGTGGCACTCTTGAGAGCCGTCTTGCCGGGAATCGCCGGCGACATTGGGGAGAATTAACTCAGGCACTCCACCGTTCGCCGGCGCCGCCAGTTGCCATAATTAGAAAATCATCTTCGCGGCCAACTGAATCACTCTCGGCCCGCCGCCGCCCAACCCGGGATTCGTTTGAGCTTGATCAGGAGTCTGCGTGATCAGTCCTTGCCCGGTCGAGCCGGGAACAACAAACCAGTTCGGCAGAGCGAAGTTGGGATGGTTCAGAATATTGAAAAACTCCGCCCGCAATTGCAGACTCACTCGCTCAGTAATTGGCGTGTTCTTGTTCACCGCAAAATCGAGATCCCAAAAGTGCGGGCCGTAGATCGAATTGCGTCCCAGATCGCCGAACGTTCCATACGGCGGATTCGCAAAGGCCGCGCTATTCAAGTACCCGATCGTATCCGGCGACGATTCCCAATTGGGATTGATCGGGTTTACTCCCGGAACAATGTTGGGACGTTGATGGAAGTTGGACGGGGTGGGAAAGACGTTGGCATTCGCCCCGCTGGTGTCATTGGAATTGACAATCGGCACCGGCCGGCCGCTCAGTGCCGTAAAGATCGTGTTGAACTGCCAGCCGTTGCCCAGCCTTTGCGGACCAGGCAATCTCGGAATCTGGTAGGTGAATGCCGCTGTGAAGCGATGGCGGTTATCGAAATTGGAGGGTCCGTGTTCCGCCTTCAAATCATTGGAATTCTGGGGCAAGGCCACCGTGGAAAAGTTGTAATCGATCCCATCCGACGCGTCATCGAGCGACTTGGAAAAAGTGTAGCCGGCAAAACCGGACAAACCATGCGATCCCTGCACCCTCAGGGTGGCTTGCAGCGCGTTGTAAGTTGACGAACTGATGTCGGCAAACTCGTCCATGAATCCATAATTTGCATTCGGACGATTTCCGTTCACATCGGGCTGGTTCGCATCCCGCAAACGGTCCAGCTTGGTCCCTTTGCTGCCCACATATCCCAGTTGGAACGCCACATTCTTTGCCATTTCCTCCTGCACGTTGAAATTCCAATTTTGACTGTACGGAGTCGGGAGGTTCCGCGGAGTAAAGAAGATGTCGGAACCAGCGATGGGATACGGCCCGGGCGGAACTGTAAAGATCGGAAAGCCGGGAGCGGGATCGGCAAAAGCATTCTGATTGTAATTATTGGCCAGTGAGATAACCGGCTTGGGACCAAGCGGCGGGGTGACCAACCCAGCGTCGTTCGTGAAATTGGCAATCAGCAGGTCCTGCGGGATGTAGTCGTAATAAATGCCGTAGCCGCCGCGAACAATGGTCCGCTTTATCGGATTCCAGGCAAATCCAAAGCGTGGTCCAAAGTTATTCAGATCGCGGTTGTAGGCTCCGTTCACGCCGCCCGTCCCGACCAAGTGAAGAACTCCGTCGGTTCCGAGATTGGCAAGAATGTTGTTCTGCTCACTGACAGGCCCAAAATATTCCCAGCGGAGCCCCAGGTTCAGCGTCAGATGTGAAGTGACGCGGAAATCGTCCTGCCCAAAAAACGAGAGTCCGTTGTTAAAGGTTGTCCGCTGCGTATTTCCCGCATCGATGGACGGAAAGGTGTTTCCCTGGTAATAACTAATAAGAGTCAGCACACCTGGGTCGGCGCAACCGGCTAGAGGTACTGGCAGCGTGCACGGGACGAGCGTTGTAGGATCGGCCGCACTGAAAGAAAACAGCCCGCGTTCCAGGTTGTCATTGAAGCTGTTCACAATGGCGCGGCGGTATTCGCCGCCGAATTTGATCGTATGCCGCCCGGTTTCGTATGTGAAATTATCGAGAATTTGAAAACTCTGGCTGGTACGACCGCGCGGGATACTATACGCAGTTGCGCCGAGGTTATCGAAGGTACCGCTAAAATCAATTTCAGGTAAACCGAGCTTTCCCGTCCCCAAGTCGATGCCTAAGGTCGACGGATCGAAGTTCGCGTCTAGGGAACTGAACGACGTGGTGTAACGGCTGTACCCGAAACGAATCTCATTTAATTTGTGCGCGCTGACGCTGGACAGAAAACTGGCCGAAAATACTTGTACCCGCGTTGGAGATGTCTGGGCAAACTCAGCCAGACGCGATCCGCTGCCGAATCCGCCCAGGCCACCGAGCGGGAATACTTGTTGGCTGCTGGCATACGCATAACGTGCAGAAAGCGTCTCGCGCTCATTGAACTGGTGGTCGACTTTTGCGATCAGGCTATCAACATCATTGGTGTCGTGCACAACACCGGGAGCAAGGCCAGTCGTGCTGACCGGGAAAAATTTTGTCAGGATGCCGGTCAGCGCCGGGCTGGCGGGCGTCCCCATTCCCGTCATGATCGCCTCTGCTTCGGAAATTTGCGCCTGAGTCGGCACCAGAAGCGAGAAATCGGAGCCAACCCGCTCACGTTGTCCCTCATAAGCCCCGAAGAAAAAAGTCTTGTCCTTGATAATCGGGCCGCCAATGGAAGCGCCGAATTGGTTATTGCGGAACGCCGTCTTTGGTCGCGGAACACCGGACAAATCCACCACGCGATTAAAATAATTGCGGGCGTCGAACAGATCATTACGCACAAACTCAAAAACACTGCCGTGGAATTGGTTTGTACCGGATTTCGTAATGATGTTGATCACCGAGCCGCTGTTGCGACCGTACTCCGCCGGAAACTGTGATTGCAGGTTGAATTCCTGAATGGCATCGATGGGCAACAAAGACGCAGGAGCGCCTCCAATGCCGGTTTGGTTCATGGCCGAATTGTTGAAGAACGGATCGTTATTGTCCGTACCATCCAGGGTATAGTTGTTCGAGCGATCCCGGCTTCCGTTAATACTGAATTGCCCAAACCCATCCTGGACCGCTGCCACCCCGGAAGGCTCAACCGTAGCGCCGGGAACCAGCGCGACCAATTTCCCGAAATCGCGGCCGTTAAGAGGCAGATCGGCGACTAACTTTCTTTCCACCACCTCCCCCAACACATCACGACTCTCATCGATTACTGGAGCCTCGGCAGCCACGGTCAGTTGCTCGGCGCGTTTTTCCAGCTTGGTGAGATCGAAATCAGCCGTCGTGTCAAGCCCGACCGAGACCATGACGTTTTGGGCGACCGGCGAGAGTCCCGTCGACGCGGCCGTGACCGTGTATTCGCCAGCCGGCAGCTCAGCCAGTACGTACGCTCCGTCGGGCCCAGTCACAGTCTCTCTGAGTTGACCCGTGGCATCGTTCTTTGCGCTTATCTTCGCTCCCGCGATCACACTCCCGCCGGGATCAACCACCCGGCCGCGAATGGAGCCGCGATAGCTCTGACCTTGAGCAAAGCAAGAGATCACCAGTAAAAAGATAAACAAGCGAGAGAATCGGTCGAAGTAGCTAGATTGGTTGCGGTTCATGAACTCCCCCTGGGTTCTTGCCTGTAGATATTGTCGCGCTCAGGCCACGCAAAAACTAGTGCTGTTGGCGTGCAACAAAGATCGGTTGCGGCGGTTCAATGCCGTAAGTTTGCGCGAAGCTGCCCTGATTGATTGCGATTCCCAGCCGTCCGCGTGAGTCGATGTATAAAAGTGGCTGTTTCAGTGGCACATCGCTGAATGTCCTGACAAATGGTATTTCCATCTTCTTGTCGCCGATCGTAATGGAAACAGTCTGCCCACGGATGTAGCCTAATTTCAAGAAATCGCTAGCGCTGACATTGGTCACCAGATTGCCGAAGGGGCCGTCGGTGGCAATGACTTGTCCGGTCAGCCCATGCTCATCCAGCCTGGGCAGAGCGATGTCCAGGCGCACCAGCTTGGCAATCTCCAGTTCTGGTCCAACCTGAGTCCAATCTTCGCCGTGCGCCAGGTGCGCCCCGGCTGGAGAAAAAATGTCGCGTCCATGAAAGGTCGAAGACAAAGCGCTTCCGATCATCCACGCAGGGTTTGTTATCTCGTGCGCAGATTCCAAACCGTCGCGATCTTGAACCAGCGTCATCAGACCATTGTCGGGAAGAACGAAATACTGCCCGCGTTTGGACTTCACTATGATTGCCTTGCGCGTGCTGCCGACGGTGGGATCGATCACTACGACAAACACCGTGCCTGCTGGAAAGTAGGGCGTGGCGCCGTAGAGAAATCGCGCCCCGTCGGAAATCGAAAAGGGAGTGACCTGGTGAGTCAAGTCTACAATCCGCAGCTCGGGAACGATCGAGTACATCACAGCTTTGCAGATCGCAACAGAGTCGTCGCGAACACCGAAATCGGTCATGAAAACGATCGTGGGCCGTGACTTGACGGCCATATCCGCTCTGGCGATCGGCGTGGTAGAGGCCAACAATCCAATGACCAGCACTGATCGCCAGAATCGGTTTGTTCTTACAACCATCCTCGTGGTTCGTCCTCTAGCATTCGGGCGGCCGTCTGGCTTGCTGCATGCAGAGCCGCCGTTCAGCTTTGATTTGTGGTAGCGGAAAATTGTAACCGCTAGCCTCGCAAACGAGAAGTGCAATGCTGCGACACGCGGAAACCAAACCTACCCTTGTAACATCATATCGGGCGGAAAGCTATAATCGTTGCCGGATCGCCTTCGACAGCGCGACCCGTCTCAGAAACACAACCGCAAGGAGGTTGGAATGGCTGGAGCTATCCCGGAGAAATATCGTGATCTGTTCAGCAAGCGGGCGTTTGCCAGTTTGAGCACATTAATGCCGGACGGACGCCCACAGGTGACACCGGTGTGGGTCGATTTCGATGGCGAACACGTCATTTTTAACTCAGCCAAGGGGCGGCAGAAAGACCGCAACGTCCGCCGCGATCCGCGCGTGGCCATGGCCATTGTTGATCCGGAAAATCCCTATCGTTATCTCGAGATTCGCGGACGCGTCGGGGAAATTACAGAAGAAGGCGCCGATGCCCACATCGACAAAATGGCCAAAAAGTATTTGGGAGTTGACAAGTACCCCTACCGGCAGCCCGGGGAAGTTCGTGTAATGTACAAAATCACGCCCGAGCACACAACTATGATGGGCTGAGTGCCAGGCTCTCGAATAAACGAACGTCAAATCCCGATTGGATCGGAAATCATTGCCGCAAACGCAGACAGCAACTGCTTCAGAGCTTGACCTTGCCTGGGTTCGGTCTCAATTCCCGTCTCTCTCGCAGACCGTGAACGGGCAGCCCGCAGTTTTTCTCGACGGGCCAGGTGGTACGCAGGTTCCACAGCGTGTGATCGAGGCGATTTCCGATTATTTGCGCCACAATAACGCCAACACCGGCGGCGCCTACGTCACCAGCCGTAACACCGACGCCATGATTGCTTCTGCTCGCTCCGCGATGGCGGATTTCCTCGGCTGTGCCTCGAATGAGATCGTCTTCGGCCCCAATATGACGTCACTCACGTACGCCATGAGCCGATCCATCGGAAGAGAACTGAGGCCCGGCGACGAGATCGTGCTCACGCATCTCGATCATGATGCCAACATCTCGCCTTGGCGCGCTCTGGAGGACAGCGGTGCGATTATTCGAATGGTTGACATCCATGAGGAAGACTGCACGCTCGACATGGATGATCTGGCCCGCAACTTAACGAGCAAAACAAAGTTGGTTGCGGTCGGTTATGCATCCAACGCAGTCGGCACAATCAACGATGTAGAGGAAATCGTGCGACTCGCTCATGAGCGTGGCGCCCTGGCTTATGTCGATGCGGTGCATTATGCGCCTCACGGACCGATTGACGTACTCGCTCTCGATTGCGACTTCCTGGTCTGTTCGACATACAAGTTTTTCGGACCCCACATGGGCGTGCTGTATGGCAAACGAGCGCATCTGCAACGCCTGGAACCATACAAAGTTCGGGCCAACACCAACGCCGTTCCCAATCGGTGGGAGTGGGGCACGTTAAATCACGAGTGCATAACAGGCATTGCTGCGTGCGTTGATTACCTGGCCGATCTTGGACGACGCGCCGCTCCCTCAGCAATCTCCAGGCGAAACGCGATTCTGGCAGCTTATGAAGCCATCCGCAGACATGAGCACGACCTGATGGACAACTTGATCCATGGCCTGCAGAGAATTCCCGGCCTCAAGCTCTACGGAATTCAGGATCCCGAGCGCTTCGATCAGCGCTGCCCGACGATTGCGCTACGAATCAAGGGATACACACCTCTTCAGCTTGCCACGCGCCTGGGCGAGCGCGGGATTTTTACTTGGGATGGAAATTACTACGCCTTGAATCTCACCGAACGGCTGGATGTGGAGAAAGACGGCGGTTTTCTGCGGATTGGGATTGCGCATTACAACATGGCAGAAGAGATCGAGCGGCTGCTCATCACGCTCAATGAGATCGTGGCAAAGTAACCTGAAACACTGCAAGATGCTTCGGCTTACGGAAGCGAGGATTGCTAACCCTCACGATCACCGCTCCTTAGATCCAGGTCTTGCTCCCTAGCAGCCTAATCACGACGGCCAATCAACATGCCATCACGCACGTCTTCTATATCTGCGACAAACCAGTGATTCGGTTCGTGGTTCCCCTTGAGGCGTAACTTCAAGTAGTTGTCGGTCAAAGCTTCTGTAAATCCACTATTTGCCGGAACTGCAGATCCCTCGGCTCCGCTCGGGATGACAAATCGGGAAGAGTTCAGTGTGATGGCCTCTAGCGGCTTTCCGATGAATGACCGCATGAACGCCAGTTTCTTCCTCGCCCCGAGCTCGCGGAGAATGCGGTTGCGCTCCCGCGCTACCCGCACAGGGACTTGGCCGGACATCGACGCGGCCGGCGTGCCCGGACGGGGCGAGTAGGTAAAAACATGCAGATAAGTAAAGGGTAGCTCCTCGATCATGCGGCGCGTCTCCTCGAAATCAGTATCCGATTCTCCCGGGAAACCCACCATCACATCCGCTCCGATAGCGGCTTCCGGCATCGCTGCCCGGATCTTTTGAATCTTGTCACGATAGTGCCAGGGGCGATACTTCCGGTGCATCCTGCGCAGAACTTGATCACTGGCAGATTGCATGGGCACGTGCGCGTGTTTTGCGATACGCGGTGACTCCGCAACTAGCCCAATAAGTTCCGCGCTCCAATCCATGGGCTCGACCGAGCTGATGCGCAGCTTCTCGAGCGAACTTTCAGCCAGAATGGAGCGAATGAGACCTGGAAAGTTCTCGCCTTCAGGGCCAAGATCTCTGCCCCACCGACCAAGATTAATGCCGGAAATGACGACCTCACGATAGCCAGCGTCAACGAGTGCGTTTACCTCCTGAAGAATCCGTGGCAACGGCAACGACCGGCTATTCCCGCGGACATACGGAATCACACAAAACGAACAACGATTGTCGCATCCGTCCTGCACTTTAAGATTGGGGCGCGTGCGCTCATTGGCAGCATCGAACACCGGAGCCGCAAGCAATTCGGTGTGCGCGAAAATATCGGAGACGAAGATCGCATCGTCATTCCCACGTTCCGGATCATCGGTCGCCAATGTTTCGAGCCGCACGAATCCGTTGCGTGCGATTTCCGCCAGTCGATGCTTGTGGGAATTGCCGATTACCTGGGCCACGCCCGGGAGCGCAGCCAATTCATCCGGCGCGCGCTGCGCATAGCAGCCGGTCACGACAATCCGACAATTGGGGTTTTCACGATGAATGCGTCGGATCGCAGCGCGGGCGTCCTGATCGGCGGATGCGGTGACAGTGCACGTGTTCAGAACAACGATCTCCGCTTGAGAAGATGCACCTGCGCGCTCCAGTCCGCGCTCGAGAAATTGCTGCTCGATAGCGGCGCCATCTGCTTGGGTGGCGCGGCAACCAAAGTTCTCTACATAGAAACTTCCCACGCTTCTATCCTAACCTGAATCGGGTAACTCGGGGGGTCTCGCATAAAGGCCGGCGGATTTTGCCCCAGACTTATCCCAAGTAAGACAAATTTACAGACTCTTCAATACCCGTTCACAATTCCGATTTATACTCAATCCCGGGTATGAGAGCGAACCAAGGCAAATCCGACCTGCCGGCACTGACTCCCAAAATATCTTCTACCAAACGCCGCATTCTGTTAGTCGATGATGACACCGCCGTGCTGCTGACGCTGAAAGCCGTGCTGGAACTGAACCAGTTCGAGGTTGATACTGCTGCTTCGGCTGCGGAGGCGATAAAAAAGATGGGAGCAAACGTATATCACATGGTGATTACGGACGCTCGCATGGAAAACGAGACCGCCGGGATCGAGGTGATCCGTGCCGCTCGCAGTCAGCCGTACAATCCGGCCACAGCTTTGCTCACGGCCTATTCCCAGACTGATGACGATTGGCATGAAGCTCAATCTGTTTTGGTAAAGCCGATCGGAATGGCCGATCTGCTAAGGCAGATTGAAGCCTTGCTGGTCCGGCATGAGGATGAAAAGCATCTGCCGCCTGCAACCTACCAAGCTGCAGGCGCACGGAATAGGGAACGGGGGAAAATCGCCAGTTAATCAGGCGACGCCAACTGATTTCCTGCCCAGCCCGTCTCTTACGCCGAAGCGGCCGTACGCTTTCCCTGGAAGCATTCCCGGCACAACACTGGACGGCCCTGTGTAGGCTTAAACGGCACGGTGGTGTCCTTACCACATTGCGAGCACGTTGCACGGGTCTCTACTCTCCGGTATCGGGGGCGTTCCGGAGTCGCGCCCAGCACGGAAACCCGCTTGGCTTTACAAGCCCTGCAACGCTTAGGCTCATTCTTGAACTGCTTATCGTGAAAAAACAGCTGTTCTCCGGCTGTGAACAGAAACTCCGTGCCACAGTCGATGCATTTCAAAACTTTGTCCTGGAATTCCATTGAGGATGCTCTCCCTTCGCCAAACTGCACACTTACGCTCGGCGGCGCACCCAACACCGCGCGCAAAAATGCGCAGTCCTTCCATCATCCCCTCGTTGAAACTTCGGAACAGCCCCTGGATTCGGCCCGGCCACGCAGAATGGCATGGCTTACAACTCATTCGCCGTGCAGTTGCCAAAGACGAACCGGCAACTCCCCCAACAAAGCAGCGAAAAAAGGAAAGAGGCCGCATTACCAACAGCGGCCTTCTGACTACTCTTGTTCTTTACGAGCTTTCTTCCGGCTACGTTTGCGTGCCAGCGCTTCCTTGACACGCTTCTTCTCGCCGGGTTTCAAATAGAAGGAGTGTCGTTTGACCTCCTTAATGATATCTTCCTGTTGCACCTTGCGCTTAAAACGGCGCAAGGCGTTTTCGAGGGACTCGCCCTCTTGCAACCTGACTTCCGCCAATGAAGCACACCCCCAAACTGCTCCCGGTTGGGACTGCATAGTTATTGCAAAGGTTTATCGAACAAGTCAAGCGCAGAATCGTTCGTTTTCGCCATTGCACGTCCCACAATCGCACGGTAAGCGTCCCAAATCGAAGCCGGGGCAGTATCGGTAAATGGCGTATAACCCTTGACTTACCATGCCCCGAAGGATGGGCGCAGACATGCTTAACTGTCTGTGTATTCGGAGGCGTGCATGACCTCGTTCTGGCAAGACATACGGTACAGCCTGCGCGTGATCGCGAAGGCGCCGGGGTTTGCGCTGCTCGCAATCCTCACCCTGGCTTTGGGAATCGGAGCCAATACCACGATTTTCAGTTGGATCAATTCAACCTTGCTGAATCCTGTTCCCGGCCTTACCAAACCCAACGAAGTCATGGCTCTCTCGCTGAGTAAGCCCGGAGAGAATCCCTTCGCGTTTACATATCCTGACATCGAAGCCATGCGCGATGGACAGCGCAGCTTTTCTGGCCTCGCCGTTTGCACCTTCGCCCAGATCAGCCTGACCGGCAAAAATAAGCCGGAACGTGTGTGGGGAATGGTCGCGTCGGCCAATTATTTTGATGTACTTGGTGTGCAGCCGGTACTAGGGCGTGGCTTTCTACGCGTAGAGGATGAGAAGCCCGGCGGCGCGCCGGTGGCCGTGATCAGTTACCGTTTCTGGCAAACCCATTTCGGTGCAAATCCTAACATTGTGGGCCAAACCGTCGAGATCAACCAACATCCATACACTATTGTGGGTGTCACGCCGGCTGTGTTTCAAGGCAGCCAGACGGGACTGCGAACCGACATTTGGGTTCCCATCATGATGGAAACGCAAGTGAACCCGCTGGGCGACTTGCTTCATGACCATCACTACTTCTGGTTACTTGCCTTTGGACGATTGAAGCCCGGGGTCACGCTGCAGCAGGCGCAGGAGGAAATGACGCTGCGTTTGAGGTCGGAGGTGAAGAATTATCCGGAGGAGCACAAAGGGCACGATACCGTAACCGTATATCCCCTGTGGCGTAACCCATATGGCTTGAACTATTTCCTTGCGACCCTTCTGCCGATGCTGATGGTCATCGCTGGCTTGGTGCTGCTGCTGGCCTGCGCGAATGTGGCGAATCTCATGCTGGTACGGGCGGTGGGACGACGGCGTGAAATCGCCATCCGCATATCGCTAGGTGCAAATCGATGGCGGCTGGTCCGGCAACTGCTGGCAGAAAGCCTGGTGCTGGCTCTGGCGGGGGGCACAGTTGCTCTGCTGATCACCTTGTGGACGCAGGGAACACTCATGAAATTCCTGCCTGTGGGCGAGGATCTCCCACTCGCACTCACCATCGAGGCAGATCGCACAGTTCTTGTTGCAACGCTGGTAATTTCAATACTCACCGGCGTAATCTTCGGCATTTTGCCTGCCTTGCGGGCTTCGGGTACAGCGCCGGCGGCGGTATTGAAAGAGGACGCAGGTAGCGTCGCGGGCGGCTTCAGGAAGGCGCGTCTCGCGAATAGCCTGGTGGTAGCGCAAATTTCATTGTCCCTGCTTCTGCTCATCTGCGCGGGACTGTTCATTCGTAGTTTCAGGAGCGCCCAGCAGATGTACCCGGGATTTAATCCCCACAATGTTCTGATGGCCTCCTACGATCTCTTTACCGCAGGCTATTCCGACGTGAGCGGAGCGGAATTTGATCGCCAACTCGTGAGCAAGCTCGAAGCACTGCCGGGAGTTCAATCGGTGGCGTTGTCTGACCGAGTGCCCCTCGGATTTGGTGGTGGCTCGACCAGCGTCAAGCCCGAAGGCTACATTTCGCCGCCTAATGAGTCAATGGAGACGCAGCTGGCTGTGGTCACGCCGAATTTCTTGCAAACCATGCAGATTCCGATGGTGAAGGGACGTGACTTCACTTTGCAGGACAACAAGAGTTCGCAACGCGTAGTGATCGTGAGCGAAGCATTTGTCAATCACTTCTGGCCCAATCAGGAAGCTTTAGGTAAGAAGCTCAAGTCGGACATCACCCACGAATGGTTCACGGTAGTCGGGGTGGCTCGTGACACGAAGGTGACCGGCCTGAATGAAAAACCGACGCCGTTTCTGTATTTGCCGTTATATCAAGTTTATCGTCCCGGCGTGATCATTACTGCCCGCGTGGCCGGAGATCCTTTGGCTTTCGCCAAGACTGTCGAAAACACGGTACATGAGCTGAATGCCAATGTGGTGCTGTGGGATGTGACCACGCTTGAACTGCGCACCCAGTTTTCGAGCTTCGGCCAGCGCGTGGCCGGCACCTTCGTGGGTGCATTCGGACTGCTTGCCCTGGTTTTGGCGGCAATTGGAATTTACGGCGTCACCTCCTACACTACGCGGCAGCGCACCCATGAAATCGGCATCCGTGTGACGCTCGGCGCCACCAAGCAAGACGTTCTGCGTTTGGTGCTCGGCCACGGAGTAACATTGATGCTCATCGGCCTCGGTCTGGGACTGGCGCTGGCGTTCGTTTTGACACGCTTTCTGAAGAGTTTGCTCCTCGGTGTAACCAGTACCGATGCGTTAACGTTCTTGAGCGTGGCGGTGCTGCTCTGTGCGGTAGCATTGTTCGCCTGCTTCATACCCGCACGCTGGGCGATGCGTGTGGATCCGATGGTAGCGCTGCGCTACGAATGAAAGTCCTAGAAACTTGCCCTGAACGCCAACTGCAACTGCCGTGGCGGATAAGAATTCGTGATCTTCAACGGATTTGAAGGCAACTGATAATGACCCGGATAATAGTTGATTCCAAGTTGCTCGCTCATTTTAATGAAATACGCGGTGTTGCTTTCTAATCCATCCTCCGTAATCTGCACCAGTCCATTGTCCCGGTTGAACAAATTGAACGATTCCCCGATTAAATCCAGTTTCAGCCGATCATGAACGTAGAATCTGCGGCTGAGCCGCAAATCCATGGATGCGTAGTCAGGCCCAAGGAATGAATCCCGGCCCACTCCCGGCAACCGGTCATTCATGTCGTTACCATCCTGGTTGGGATCGCCGGAGACCATGACGTTCACTGGTCGTCCGCTGCCGTAGGTGTAGACTCCCGCTAATTTCCAATCATCGAAGATTTTGCTTCGCAACTCGTGCTGGCGATGGAACGGTCTCGGCTCAGCAATCCAGGAAAACACCAGCCTGTGACGCTGGTCGGTCACGCTGTTTCCCCGCTCCGCACCAGGAGCATACGAATTTTGCACAAGCGCGGGACGCCCGGCCACCAATGCATCCTGCCCGTCGTCGATCGCGTGAGCATATGTATACGCGAGCCGGAAATAAACTCCGTTGGTCATCTGACGGCGGATAGATAATGTTCCCCCGTTATAGACGCTCGAGGCGGCACTCTCAAAAACATCGATCGCGCCCAGTTGCGGAATCGGCCGCGCCAGCGGATTGATGCATGGCGGCCACGGGCAGGTGAACGATGGAATCATCTGCCATGTGGAGAAGGATTGCACGTCATAGTACGTTCCGAGGAAGTTCACTCCCGCGCTGTCATACACCGGATACTGCACATTCACTGGCGGGGGGAGATTTACATCGCGTGCGCGAATCAGGTCTACTCCATGCACGTAAATGTAGGACGTGCCCACAACCACTCGTTTTGTCACTTCCTTCTCCACGCTCAGGCTGGCCTGCTCGACCTTTGGAGTTTTGAAGTTCGACGAGAAGAAAGAAATACCGGCCTGCGCGAATTGCGCGAGGCTTGCGGGCAGCGTGCATGAACTGGACGTTGCGGGACAGTCCACTGCTGGACCCGGATATTGTGGAAATACCTGGTGATCATAGTAATCAGAATTATCGAGAAATAGATTCTGCGACGAGATGCCGTTATCGGTTGCAATCGTAGACGTGTAAATCTGCGGAATGCGCGTGTAGAACCAGCCATAGCCGGCCCGTACAACAAGCGGTTTCGCGTTGCCGATGGAATACGCCAAACCTAAACGCGGGGCAAAATTGTACGGTTCGTACGGAACCTTGCCCGAATCCGGCCAAAGCGGATTGCTCACCAACCCTTTGCGGGTAAAAGTCTGCAAATCGTAGCGTGCGCCAAGGCTTAGCACCAGATGGCTGGTGACGCGAATCGAGTCCTGCAGGAATCCGGCATATTCGTTGGTGTCGGGGTGCGAGACAGCAGTTCCGAAATTTTGTATGTAATACTTCGGAACTTCATGCGCATAGGCCCGCAGCGGGGTCAGCTCCAAACCAGCTTCCATCGGTTCGAAGGTGAATGGGTTTACCTTGATGGGATCAAAAATATACTCCCCGCCAAATTCCGACGGAAAGAAGTCGTAGATCCAGGTAAGCAGTGCATCGCCGCCGAATTTCCAGGAATTTCGCCGGTCCTCCAGGCTTATGGTTTCAGTGATGTGAAGCCGATGCTCGCGGGTTTCGCGCGGCAAAATCGAGGAACGCCCCAGGCCGTCGATCACATCGCTGATGCGGGTGAGCGGTTCGTTGCTGTTGCTGAACGATTGCTGCAGATCGCGTGAGAACTGCGTCCGCACATGGCTGATCAACCGCCAGGAAAGCGCACCGGTCAACGCGAGCGACGCGCTTTCGGTTGCGACCTGCTCCTGCCCGTTGTCGCTGGTGGCGAATGTGGTTAACGGGCTTGCCGGATCCAGAAAGACGTTATTCTGCCCCCAATAGCGGGAGGTGTTCACCCGCGCAGAAAGCGCCTCGTGCGGGGTAAGTGCGACATCGAGTTTGACGAACCCCGCGTTTCCCAGCATGCGTGCCGGATATGAACCGGCAAGGTTGTCAAGTTGATTTGCCGTAGCGAAGACCAGCGCCATATCACTGGGTTCGTAATCACCGGGAGTGAAAGGTCCTTGTCCCGGTTGAGGGGTCACTTGCGAGCTGCCGTCCAGAAATCGCACCACGATGGGCACGTGAAAAATGTGCTGATCAAATCCCCAGAAAAAGAACGTGCGATTTCGCTGAATCGGTCCGCCCAGAGTAAATCCAAACTGCTGCTGCTGATCATGCGGCTTGAAATCAAGGTAAGGGTGAGTCGCACCAAAACCGCTGTCGCGAAGGAAATAGAAATCGCTGCCGTGCAGTTGGTTGGATCCCGATTTCGTGACCACGTTCACCACGGCTCCTCCGGAGCGCCCCAGCTCCGCACCATAGGTGTTTGAAGAAACCCGGAACTCCTGCACCACTTCATTAGAGAACTGGTAGGGCGCGCGATAACGGCCCCGAGCCTCCGCGAAGAATGCATTGTTATTGTCGGCGCCATCCACCAGATAACTCGTCTGAAAGCCGCGAATTCCGCCAAACGCCAGGTCACCGTTCGATCCCGAGGTCATGCCGCGCGGATCTTGTGTGACGCCCGGCGTCATCAGGGCTAAGTCAGTAAAGCGGCGCCCGTCAAGCGGCAGGTCGTCAATTGCCCGTGTCTCAATCCACGAAGAAACCGCGGTTGGCTGCGTATCAACAGTTGGCGGAGCACCCGAAACGGTTACCTCCTCCTTAGCTCCCGCGACTCTCAGCTTGAATTGCACTTCGGTCAACCCTCCGACCGCGACCTGAAGCCGGGGCGTTACTTGCGCTGACATTGCCGTGGCCGTGGCGCGGGCTACATACTCTCCCGGCGGCAGCATCTGGAAGGCAAATCTTCCTTGCGGATCGGTCGCGATGGAATAGCGGAATCCAGTCGCCACATTGAGGAGGACAACCGTCGCGTCCACTATGACGCCACCGGTCGAATCCATGACTGTGCCCTTCACCGCGCCAGTCGAGGCATCTTGCGCAAGAATAGAAGAGGCCACTAGGACAACTACAGTCGTCGCTAACAGCAAGCGCCGGCGCTTGAGGAAGGTTACACAAAATGGATTGTGCCAGGAATTCCTAAGGGAGAAGAAAGCAGAGCAACTTGGGCACGCCATAGACTTTCCACCTGATAAGGAGCCTTAACAACGGCGGGCCCAGTCGAACGGGAGACATACTTGGATATATCAGCCGGTGGGAATTTCGGTCTGTGAGGCAGCGCACCGAATTTTGGGTTTTTCCCGACCTGGGAATGAGGGCTGAATCCGGCAGCCAACAACATTCTCAGTTCTGCCAGCCGCCGGAGTTCGTCTCGTCACATATCGAGCAATCGCCTACGTGGTAGGCTTCTTGCCCGCGACCATTCTCTGGGCCTTCGCACGGATGAAGGCATAGTTGAGCTGTGGCAACGGATTGAAGTTGGCAGCTTGGCTGAAGAACTCTTGCGCCTTGGCAGTCTCGCCTTTCCCCTGGTACGCCTCGCCTAGACGATACAAGTTGCGCGGGTTTTGCTCGTTGGCCTGAATAAGCTCGGCGATAGCTTTGTCATAATCCTTTTCGGCGAGCGCTATTCGCCCGGCCAGTTCGTGCCACTGTTTCAACTGCAGCGGGTTATTGCCGGCCTGCGCTCCCCGGCGGAACTCTTCGCAATGTGCTTTGGCCACCGAGTAGTCTTTCTTGTTCAGCGCAATCGCCGACAGATTAAATTCGTGCAAACGCCTGGAATTATCCTTGATCTCCTGAGAAAGGTTCGAATCCTGGACTATGCGAAAAGATCGATCGAACTGCTGCTGGGCGACGTCATAGTCCTGCATCTGTGCGGCGATATTGCCTTTGGCCTGAAGGTCCCCCGCCATCGACATCACGTCATTTTTCTTTTCCGCGACAGCATATTCTTTGTCCATGACCTGCAGGGCTTGGTCGAATTTACCTCCATCAGAGGCCAGCACCGCCATTCCAAACAACGCCGTTCTCAACTCGCCATCGTTGCGCGCCAGATTCGCCATGTTCTGCAACTCAGTTTGGGCTTGGTCGGGCTTGCCCATATAGGTCAGGTCGGCGGAAAGTCCGAAGCGTGAAGGGTTGAATTTCGGATCGATCGACAGCGCTTTGCGGTATTGCGCCACCGACTCGTCGAACCGGCCTATCTTGAGCAGCAATTCCGCATATGAGTCATAGGGATTGGGATCGTTGGGAATCAGGTCGATATATTTCTTGAACGCCTGTTCTGCGTCCGCGTAATCCCCCGCCTGCCGGTAGGAATAGCCAAGAATGTTGTACGCGGGCGAGTAATTGGGCGCTATTTCGATCGCCTTCTTATTGTGCTCGATGGCGTGCGCCCATTCCTGCTGGCCGAAGTAGTACCCGCCCAGCGCGAATTGTGCCCGTTCATCGTTCGGGAAAGCGGCAACGAGATTGTTGAGATCCGCTTTCTGTTTGTTGACTTCGCCGTTGGACCCGGCTTCGTTGGCAAGGATCATGAGCTTCTCCCCATCCGAAGCTTTGTCAGCCAGACTTACAGCTTTGTTCAAATGCTCCAGGAACTCCTTTATGGTGGGAGAGGCATTAGCCCGAGCTAGTTCGGCTGACGCGAAATCCGGATCAAGCGCCAGCGCTTTGTCAAAATGCTGCAGAGAATCCTGCGCAAGCAGTCGTTCGAAAAGGTCGCGGCCCTGCAGAAATTCGTTCTTGGCGTCCTCGGATTTTGTGGTGATTGGAATTTTTCCATTCTCGGATGTGGCTGCGGTGGAACTCCTGCCGCTAGCTTTGTCGCCGCCGTTTGCAAAGGTTGCGATTGCCACCACTGCTGCGATCCATGCCAGACGCGTACGGTAATTCATCGGAGTACTCCTTCGAAGGTGAGATTGGGCTGCTGGCCCCGTTATTGGAGATCCAAATCCGACTTTTACGATCGTGCTGTCCTAGCTAGACGACAATGCATCGAATTTGGATAGCAGGTATGCGGCAGAAGTTACAGATGAGCATACATAACATACACTCGCTGTCCGGCTTAATTCGGCAGGTCACTGATTGGGGAGGGTGCGTCGCCGTCGGCGCCTTGTTCGGGACAGCATGCGCAATAACTGGGGGTCTTCACCCGTTTGAGTACGGGATGCGATTTCACAAGCAATTCCGAGGCCGTCTTCTTAAACCTTGCTCAGCTTTTGCTGGACTGCTTCCTCCACCCGGCGCAGCACCTCATCTTCTGACATTGTCGTTGAATCGAGCACGAGAGCATCCGGCGCAGCTACCAGTGGGGAGGTTGAGCGAGTTCTGTCCCTTTGGTCCCGCATCCGAAGCTCGGCTGCCGTCATCTCGGCTTCGGCGCCGCGCAGATCCTGCTGCCGCAGTCGTCGCTGTTCTCGTATTACGGGATCGGCATCGAGGAAAATTTTGACATCGGCGTGGGGAAAAACCGCAGTTCCAATATCGCGCCCTTCCATCACTACGCCGCCCTCTGACCCCATTTCCCGCTGGCGGGCGACCATCCACTCACGCACTCTGGGATGAACTGAGACGCGTGAGGCCGCTTCGGTGACGTCCGTCTCGCGGATTCTCTGGGTTACATCCTGCCCATCCAACAGAACGCGGTTGCCGGTCGCAGCCGGCTCCAGTTCGATCCGCGAATCTTCCGCCAGTTTCAGCAAAGCATCTTCGTCGCCAAACGAAGTATCGGTAAGGATCGCCTTCAGCGCCAGAGCACGATACATGGCGCCGCTCTCCAGATTGATATATCCGAGTTTGCGCGCCAGTCGTGATGCAATCGTGCTTTTGCCGGCGCCAGCCGGACCATCAATCGCGATTATCAGTTTATGGGATGGGCCATCACGCATCTCAGAGAAACGATTGTACACGCCGGACGGGACATAGCTGACTGCCATGCTGCTTATGCGCGCCCGAGAAAACCGTTATGACTGGGGAGTCACTTGCGGCGTGGCTTCGAGCAGGCTTTTGGTGTAGGGATGCCTTGGCCGCTCCGTAATCTGCTGGGTTGGCCCAATTTCAACGATCTTTCCGCGATACATCACGGCAACACGTGTCGCCAGGTAACGGACCACCGGCATGGAATGGGAAATGAACAGATATGTCAGACCGAACTCCCGCTGCAACTGAGCAATCAAGTTGACGATTTGAGCGCCCACGCTGACATCAAGCGCCGAAACCGGTTCATCCGCCACAATAAATTTTGGTCGCAACGCCAGCGCACGCGCGATCCCGATTCGCTGGCGCTGCCCGCCGCTGAACTCGTGCGGAAAGCGCCGCAACGCCGATTCATCCATCCCAACCGCCTTGAGTAGTTCGCCGGCTTTGGCCCGGCGTTCTGCCTTGTTCATCCGAACTCCATCGCCATCGGCATAGATCAGGAACGGCTCAGCGACAATTTCTTCCACTCGCATGCGCGGGTCAAGCGAGCCTAACGGATCCTGGAAGATGATCTGCATGTCACGGCGAAGGGCACGCATTTCCTGGTGAGTGGCCGCAAGCAGGTCGCGCCCCTGAAATAGAATCGAGCCCGAAGTCGGCTCGACCAGCCGCAAGATTAACCGTCCGAGTGTGCTTTTGCCAGATCCCGATTCCCCGACCAGCCCCAGGGTTTCGCCCGATTCAATGTTCATCGAGACATCGTCCACTGCCCGCAGTTCGCCTTTCGCCGCTCGGCCAACAATCGATTCACCGAGGTGAAAGATTTTCGTCAGGTTGCGAATTTCAAGCTGCGGCATAGCAGGATATTATCAGCAGGCCTAATTTGTGATAGCCAAGACTTGGCCTTGCGGAGGTAAGCGAGGCTCGAGGTATCGCACACAGAGTGGTTGCGATTCGGGGAGATTTTGAGTGCAATGGAAATTTATCAACATTTATGGCGTAACCCCTCTGCAATCTAGCTCGTTACGCTGACCTCAAAACTCATTGGTGTAAAACTGCACCGCGTACCAATGGGTGTCTAGCTGACTTACTCCAGCGACCTCGCACGGTATGCCCTTGAACTTCCCGTGGGCATGATTCCGTGCCGCCGTCAAGAGCGAGTCGTTCGGGTCGAATACGAGATACACCGTTGTATCCTGCCCTGCCCATCCCCAGCCGTCCCATTCGATATGCTTCAACTCCCCGACTGTCGGAGGCTGTGCTAGGACTTCAGCCTTGTAGCGTTGCGACCTTACCCACCACTTCAAGGGAGTGCGAATTGCGTAAAAATTCCAAGCGACAGCTGGTACGATGACGAGAAGAAATAAAAGTGAAACCGCACCTATAGCTACAAGCAGCTGACGCTTTAATCTTCTCTGATTCTCTTGCTGTCGTGCGTCCACCGAGTAAGCTTAGCATCGATTCTCGGCTCGAACTCCGTGATAGACGACGAGAACAGGTGATAGCATAAGCGTACCTGCGACGAAAAACATGGCCTGCCTGACGGTGGCGACTCCATCCGACATCATGATGTGCGCGGTCAAGTCTTGGTTATCACGCCTAGTTGGTCACTGTCCTGCAATCATGGGCACGGCCAGCAATGCCGCAAACATTCCTACCGCTTTCCACCGCGTGAAATGCTCATGGAGAACCATGCGGGCCAACAGCACCGTAACCGCAGGGTATAAAGAGGTCAGGACCACAGCAGAATCCAGCCGTCCGGTCTGGCTGGCGCGAACAAAAAATGCGGTTCCGGAAACGTCAAGGCACCCTGCGAGCAAACCCCAGCGAACTCCTGCGGCGGTGATGTCTTGGAATTTTCGTTGTACCAGAACAATCAATCCGGTCACGAGCAGCGCGCCCGCTCGGGAAAAAGTTGCCAGCCACAGCGCTGAGCCGTCTTTTGCCTGCGAGATGCAGAGATAAAATCCTGCGAATCCAATGCCGGAAATCGCAGCCAAGCCAATCCCTTTCGGACTGCTGCCATCCTCGGTGCGAGAGATCAACCAGATGCCTGCCACCGCTATTACGAAGCCGGCAACGTGAATTGATCCCGGTACGCCCTGTGTAATCATTCCAAAAATTGTTGGAACTGCCGCGCCTAGCACTGCTGCCACTGGGGCAGTAAGTCCCATTCTTCCGGCGGCAAGTGCGCCGTAGAAGATAGCCAACGCGCCGCCTCCCGAAACGCCCCCCGCCAAGGCCCAGTGTACGCTGCGCGGTGAGGGCAACTCGGCATGCGTAGCCGAGGCGAATAAGAACATCGGAATCAGGCCGCCAGCGTGCGCAATCGTGGTGAGGAGGAACGCATTGGCGCGCCGCGCCGCATATCCACCGAGAAAATCACTTGTTCCCCAGGCAAAAACTGCCGCGAGACTGAAACTGGTCGGCACGAGTTCGGCAGCAGAGAGCATCGAGGTTCTTGAAGAGTTGAGAGTAACATGCGGGAAAAAGTTGTCACCGCTAAGCTCCACGCTCTCTCCAGCGCACTGAAGGACTTCGCTGGAGTTACCGCGCACTCTCAGACGCAGAGGCTGTTTCGGGAATTTCCGCTGCCAGTTGTTCCAGCAGATTTCTGAGCTGAGAGAGCACCTCGGAAGCCACAATCGCTTTCAAACTAAATTTCAGCATTCCATCAGGCGTGAACTGCGCTCCGCGCTGCGAGGACACGAATCGCGCCAGCTTGCCAGGATCAATGACCGCATTCTGCCGGAACCTGATGGTCACCAGTTCACGCTTGCGCTCGATCCCGCTCACACCCACCCGCACCGCCAGCAATTTCAACGACGCATATTCCAGCAAATTCCGCACAGCTGACGGCGACTGGCCGTAGCGGTCTTCCAGCTCGCTAGCCACGTCGCTTAGCTGTGACTCAGTTTCGACCCCCGCAACGCGTTTGTACATGCGCAGGCGCTGGTTCTCCTCTTTTATATAGTCGCCCGGAATGCGGACATTGAGTCCCAGATTCAGTTGAGTCTCCGCCTCTCCCGGAGCAGCTTCGCCCTTCATTTCGCGCACCGCACGATCCAGCATCTGCGTGTAAAGCTCGAAACCGACAGCTTCAATGTGTCCGCTCTGTTCCCCGCCCAGCAGATTCCCGGCGCCGCGCAGTTCAAGGTCAAGTGCCGCGATCTTGAAACCAGCTCCCAAATCTGAGAATTCTTTCAGCGCCGCCAGCCGTCGCCGTGCGATCGGCGTAAGTTCAATGTCTGCGGGAATGAGCAGATAGGCATACGCCCGGCGATTGGAGCGACCCACCCGGCCGCGCAACTGGTAAAGCTCCGAGAGCCCAAAGCGGTCCGCTCGATTGATGACGATCGTGTTGCAGAGCGGAATATCGAGCCCATTTTCGATAATCGTCGTCGCCACCAGAATGTCGGCTTCATGATGCATGAATTTGAGCATCACTTTTTCCAGTTCTCCTTCTGACATCTGGCCGTGTCCAACGATAATGCGGGCACGGGGTGCTAGTTCCTGCAGCTTCGCAGCGATCTCCCAAATGCTTTCCACGCGGTTGTGCACAAAATAAACCTGCCCGCCACGATCCAGTTCCTGCTGCAGCGCGGATTGAATCAGCTTTTCGTCCCAACTGGCGACGACGGTCTGAATCGCAATGCGATCTTTCGGCGGGGTCTCAATCACACTCATATCCCGCAGCCCGACCAGCGACATGTGCAAAGTGCGGGGAATCGGCGTGGCTGACATGGTCAAAACGTCCACCTCTTTTCGCATTTGCTTAAGGCGTTCCTTGTGGCGCACGCCAAACCGCTGTTCTTCATCGACAACCAATAGGCCAAGATCAGTGAACTTGATGTCTTTCGACAACAAGCGATGCGTTCCAATCAGCACATCCACTTTGCCAGCTTCGACTTTCTGCAGAATTTCCTTCTGCTGCCTGGGGGAGCGGAAGCGGCTAATCATCTCAATATTCACTGGGAATGCCGCAAACCGCTGTTTGAAAGTTTCATAGTGCTGGAATGCCAGAACGGTTGTCGGCGCGAGCACGGCAACTTGCTTGTTGTCGTTCACAGCTTTGAAAGCGGCACGCATGGCGATTTCTGTCTTGCCATAGCCAACATCTCCGCACAGTAGGCGATCCATGGGCTGCGATGATTCCATGTCCCGCTTGACATCAACGATTGCGAGTTCCTGGTCTTCCGTCTCGCTGTATTCGAAGGCATCTTCGAACTCGCGCATCCATTGACTGTCAGCAGAGAAAGCATGGCCTTCGGCAGCTTTGCGTTGCGCATACAACTTGAGCAGTTCGTCGGCCATGTCTTTCATGGCCTTGCGGACGCGCGCCTTGGTTTTGGCCCATGCCGCTGTACCCAAATGATTAAGCGCTGGCTTCGCCCCCTCCGACGAGCGATACTTCTGCACCAAGTCCAGCCGCGTCAGCGGCACATACAGGCGTGCAGCTTCCGCATACTCCAGCAGCATGAATTCGGCGTTGCCGTCACCCTGATTGATCTCTTTCAATCCCTGGTACTGGCCGATCCCGTGCTCCACGTGGACCACGTAATCTCCGACCTGCAGATCGCGGAAATCGGACAGAAACGCAGAAGTTTTCGACTTATATTTCTGCGGACGAGAGATTACGGCTTCAGATTCATCAAACAGGTCGCGCGCGCCGAAGATGGTCAGGTGCGCGTCAGGCACAACCACCCCGTCCGGCACATAGGATTTCGCGATCGTCGTAGTCAGGATTTCGCCGGCGAAATACGCGGTCTCATCGGCATAGCTTTCGCCGCCGCGGGTGCGGCTGCCCAGCCGAAACGAGAGTCCGTTCTCGCTGAACAAATCGGCCAGACGCTCGACTTCTCCAAGGTTGGGCACCGCAATGAGCACCCGATTCTGCTCGCCCATCTGCTTTTTCACTTCATCCAGCAGTGCGGGAACCGAGCCATGGAATCGCTGCGCTGGCTGCGAATGAAAGCTGATCGATTCCGCTTCACCCGGTCGGGTAATTTCCAAATGCTCGAGGTTGAAACCTGGCAATGTGCTCAGTTTCTGCCACCAACCTTCCGGCGGCACATAAAGATCTGTGGGCCGCACCAGGTTCCCCACACCGTTGCGCTCATGCGCATCTTCGATTCGTGACCACACCTGCTCAAACTCGTTCTTCATCGCCTCCGGTTCGTCCGCCAGAACCGCCGCGTTCGGGATCAAGTCAAAGATGGTTCTATCTGCGCCAGCAACCGGCGCGTAGAATTCCCATCCGGGGAAAACCGTCACGCCGCCCGCGCGCACGGCCTGCTCCACTACTTCCTCCGCTCCGGTAATCCGCTTTCCCGAGAGCCGGGCATGAATCGCGCCCAGCAAATCGTCGCTGACCGGAGTCTCCGTGAGCGGCAGAAGCAGCGCTTCTTCAACCGGATTCGATGAACGTTGCGTTGCGGGATCGAATTTACGGATCGATTCGACCTCATCACCAAAAAATTCGACGCGCAATGGGCGGTCGGCTTCAGGAGGATAAACATCAAGAATGCCGCCGCGCAGGGCGTATTCCCCCGGCATCTCCACGACATCAGTCGAGAGATAGCCGATGCTGTTGAGATGGCGGAGCAACGGATCGATATCGATCGCCTCACCCCGCCGCACCGTTCGCGCCAGCTCGGCATAGTATTCCGCCGGGCGCAACCGCAACGCGGTTGCGGCAATTGGCGACACCACAATCCATGCCGCTCCACTGGCAATCTTCCACAGCGCCACCGCGCGTTCCTCCTGAATCTCCGGATGCGGCGAAAGATTTTGGAACGGCAGCACGTCCCGCGTGGGCAGAGCGACGATCGAGTTAGGATCGTTTCCCCCTGTCAGCTCGTGGAAAGCCTGCAGCACGGGAACCAGGTCTTCGGCTATACGGTTATCGGCAACCACGAGGATCAGCGGCCGCCCGGCAGAACGCTGCAACAAGACCAGCAGCAGAGCTTTGGCTGTGGGAGCCAGTCCGGAAACACTAACCCGCCCCGTGCCCTCTTTCAGATGGGAGGCTACACGCGAGAAAGCAGGTAACTTTTCCACGTCCACGAAGAGATCGCGGACGAAGGGAAGAACCATCGCAGTTCGATTTTAACAGGATCATGGAGGCCGGACGCACTCGTCGGAACGGTCTCGGCTTCACCCACAAGGTCGATTTGAAGATGAGCTATTCATCCTGTTACAAAGTTCAATACGAGCATCGTGATAAACCTGCTCGCTTCAAACCATACGGACACAGGGCCGCCTTCGGCTAAAAAATGAGATGTGTTCATAACAAATGGCTCATCGTGCCGCTGTTTCTGTGGTGAAGCGGCTGGTCAACTGCGTTCTGCGCTAGGGCGGTGAGATGGATGAACAAGTAAATCGCGAAAACCGGTAACCATCTGTTCTTAAACATAGAGAATCTCCTTAAGTTTGTTCCGGCGCCTGAGCCCGCCCCCTCCTCCCGCGGCGCAGTACAGTTGCAGAACGAGGACCAGCGACGCCGCCTACTGGCAAATGCAGTAACTGTTGTTGACAAGCGATTATACTCAGAAATCGAGATTGTGCTTCCCCCGGGCTTTAGCGGAGCATTCAATCAAAGTGCCCGAGGCAAAGTAACGCCTAACGGATAAAATCCCGATTTATCGTCAATTATGAAGCTCAGGCGGTAGCGCTCAAAACTCCTGTGGCTGGAGCCATGAGTGAGATAGCGATATTTCGCCAACTACTCCGTCGAAAAACATCCCCCACTCAGTTAGTGGATTGCCTGAACAAACAGTGCTCGTACTATCGGAAACCCTGCCTGCCTTTCTTCCTGCCCCACCATGCCCAATAGAATATCCCGCCGATGGCACCAACTAGAAAACCGAGCGGTCCGGTGACGATGCCGAGCACAGGCCCTTGGGACCCAGGATCGAAGATCATCGGCCCAAACCAGCCGGCTGAGAATCCCACGCCACCCATGACAACAGCGCTGAGAATGATGCAACTTACCAGTCCTTGAGGTGCCAAGGACTTATGCCTCCAGGTATATTGCGCTACCACGGCGGCGGCGGCCATTGATTCAAGTACCCGGATGATCCACATCCAGCGGAAACGCCCATGAGCGATTTCCAGCGTTATCTCGAAGGGAACCCAGTAGACGTACCAGAAGGCGGCAAAGGTAGCTAGGGCTGCAATCAATGATCGGATTACTGGGTTCATCACGGTTCTCTTCTACGGGAAAATTTCGCTCCTGCGAACACATCCGAGATCCGCAGGAACGACACTTAAAATATCTTCGTCAGCGTCAATGAGTGCAATAGGGATTTATCGCCAATGATCAACTTTGGTCCGCCAAGTTGGCTGCTTAGTGGAAGAGTCTTCGCCGGAATCCCGCGAGCGCGGCGAGACCGCTCATCGTGAGAATCACGGTCGACGGCTCCGGCGTGACTGCAGCCAGTGAACCTGCAGTTATTGGAATATCGTAATGGCGAAACCGGTACTCATCAACACCCTGGGACAGTCGCGAGCCGGAAGTCGTCCACTTACGCTGGTAGCAAATTGGTCCGCGGCAATAACCCGCTAAAGAGGAGTTCCCAATGGCCACCGGATGCAATGGCATCAGTGATTGTTGAAATCAGGCGACTGCACTGATCACCACAATTCCGATAACACTCCGACAGCCCGCCGGAAAGCGGCTGTCCCTGCGTACTCATCCCCGCAACAACGGCCGCGTCAAACACGTCGGCCCGCCGCCGCCGTTGATGCACAACTCGGATCCCGGAAAGATTCGAACATCGAATCCCGCTTCGCGGAGTTTCGCATTCGTCAGGGCATTTTCCTCCAGGGCGAGTAGACGCTTCTCTCCCAACGCGAGCACGTTGCAGGCCAGCGTTTCGCGCTCAGAGTAGTCGATCTCGACGAAGTTGTACCCGCGCGCCTTGAGCAGCTCAACCGTTTCCACCGCCAGCCACGGCAAATCGACCAGAGCCGTGCGCTCATCGAGCAAACTGATGAGAGACATCAGGTGCAGGCAGGTTGACGGCCCTGCGCCGTAGGGCAGCGGCGCGGAAATCACATCGATTCCTTTCGGTGCGAGCAGCATTTTGATTTGTGTAATTCCGGCAGCGTTCGTCCGATAACTGTGCCCTACCAGCAGCGTCTTCGAGTCCAGCCAAACCATGTCTCCGGCTTCTGTTGTCCCCGGCGCAGTGATCTTGGCCAGCATCGGAATAATGAGGAGCTGGCAGTAAAAGCCTTGCCATTTACCTTCGGCTACGCGGTTGGGTTTGCCAGGGCGCATTTTGATCAATCCGAAATCGGTAGGCAGCGACGCATCGTGGGCGTAGACAGCGTCAAGCGAGAGTTCGGGAGCGGGAGGTAGTTCGAGCACTTCCGCGCCGGCCTCCTCTAACTGACGGCACAAAGCTTCATGTTGGGCTTGCGCTTTGGCAAAATCTGGCGCGCGCCGGAATCCCAAATCACGCCATCTTGCGGCGCGCTCTGGTTTGTCCCAACCAGCAATCTTCGGTGAGCAAACGGCGACCCGCCGTAGCCGATCGACCATCGAATGGCCGTTAGAATTGGTATATGCCTTGTCGGCCAGCACCTCGGCCACAAATTTCCCGTAACTGCCCATTACAAAAATCTAAACCGCTGTTATGGCAAAAGCAACACGAGACGACACGCCGGGCAGGGAGTCTGGCAAGCGAATGATGAAAATCTCTGCAGCTGGAATTACTGATTCAGCAGTCTGATGTATTGGTTCTCGTAAGACGTTGTAGTCTTCTGGACCAGCGCCAGTATGCGCTGCATCTGGTTCCTGTCTTCGCGATTCAGCTCTTTGAACTGCACGGCCACGCCGGATCCCAAATCCATTCTGGTGACTGAGCCCTCCGCCACCAGTTGCTCGCCATTATCCGAAAACATCAGTTTGAGCCTGGAGCCAGCCGAAAGCACAGCGCTGGTCTCGACATAGCAGCCGCCCATGCTGATATCGGTCAACGTGCCGAAAATTGGGCCACCGTCTTCCGCCTGTAACTCAATCGTCGCGCGGCAGCGGGTACGCGGATGCAATCGGCGGTTCTTGCGGGCCGGCTGTTGCTGCTTTTCCATGTACATCCGGCGATCGGCTTCCGCCAGAAGTTCTTCCGCATCCTTTCCGTCCGTGGGATACACCGCCTGTCCGACGCTCAGCGAGAGAATATCTTCGGCGCAAACTTCCAGCCCTGCCTGCTTCGCCAGGGCGCGCACTTGATCGGCCCTTTTCGTCGCCACGTCCGAGGGCAAACCCGGGGCGATGACCACGAATTCATCTCCACCCATTCGCGCTACGTAGTCGTACTCGCGGCAGCTTTCTTTCAGCGCCTGGGCAAACAAGCGCAGCACCCGGTTCCCTTCCAGGTGTCCAAACCGGTCATTGATCTGCTTGAAACCGTCCATGTCGCAGACCATAACCGTCAGCGAACTCTCATCGCGTTTGCAACGGGCCAACTCGCGGTCGAGTTCCAGGAAAAGTGATCGCGCATTAGGCAGACCAGTCAGATAATCAGTGGTCGCCGAGCTTTCGGCCTGCTGATACTTCACCGCGTTTTCTATGGCCAGTGCCATCTTCGAACTGGCAGCCAGCAGAATTCGTAGGTCATCCGAGGTAAACCCGTCTCGCTCTCCGCGATAGAGCGCCAATACGCCGATTACGCCCGCCACTCCCTCAAGCGGCACCGCCAAAGCTGACCGCAAACTGCTAAACTTGGTCGGATCGTTCAGGTATCCCGGTTCAACCGAGGGATTGCCGTTAATGATCGGTTTCTTGTTTTGGGCAACCCAGCCCGACAGTCCTTGCCCCAGCGGAATTCGCAACGATGAAAACAGGCGGAAGTTGTCTCCATTCACGTATTCCGGAATCAGTTCCGAATTACGCCGTAAATAGATGGCGATCGCGTCATACCGCACCAGCACCCTGAGCTTGACGGAAAATACAGACAGGGTTTCGCCCAGGCTCAACGATGCTCCTAGATCCTGGCTCAACTCAAATAGCGTCTGCGCTTCCTGCCGCGCCGCCGCAATTGAAGCCAGGAAGTTGGCCTCGCGGCCAGCCCCGCCCGTTACCGTGCTCTTCTCGAACCCGGCTGCGGGGGCAAGGCCTCTTTCGATCTTCATTCCGGTGGAGAGTTGCAGCTCACCTTCCGCGGCCACCTGCGCGTGAACCCGCTTCTCCAACTGCCGATAATGTTTGAGCAGAACTTCGACCACTTTGGGGTCAAAAGATTTTCCCGACTCCGCCGAAAGTCGTCGCACCGCTTCTTCCAGCGGCAGCGCCCGGCGATACTGCCTGTCTGAGGCCAGAGCGTCCATGTAATCGACTGCCGACAATATGCGCGCGCCCAAGGGAATTTCTGTGCCCTTCAACCCCAGCGGATAGCCCGAGCCATCCCACTTTTCGTGGTGTGCCCGCACAATCGGCACCACTGGATAAGGGAATCTCACGCGCTCCAGGATCTCTGCTCCCACCACAGGGTGGATTTTCATCTTCTCGAATTCTTCCGGCGTCAGGCGGCCTGGCTTCGAGATAATGTGCTCCGGCACCGCCAGTTTTCCGATGTCGTGCAGCAGCGCCGCCGCTTGCAGCGCCTCCATCTCACCGCCCGCCAAGCCCAACTCTTTAGCCACCTCGATCGCGTACACTCTGACCCTCTGCAGGTGATCGTGGGTCGTGTGGTCTTTGGCTTCAATGGCCAGCGCCAGGGCTTCGATGGTTCGCAAGTGCAGGTTGGCCATCTCCTCGACGTGCAGCTTTTCCGCTTCCAGTTTGCCGAGATACAGTCGATAGGAGCGGTAGATCACCCAAATGATGGGCGCCACCAGAAGCGATGTCTCCCAATTGAACGCCTCATCAAGCCACCCAATCACACCCGCGATGGCCGCGCCCACCAGGTAATAAGGAAATGACCAGAAATAACACTCCACGATAATCTTCTTCAGCGACCTGCCATCGGTCAGCGAGATCACCGTGGCCGTCGAACCGGTATTGGCCATGAAGTAGGCAGCAGCACCAATACCCAGCGCCAGAACCCGGCTCTCAACCAGGTGATGCGATTGCGCCATGTGGTATGCGCCATACGCCAGCGCCGTCGAGAGTGCACCCGAGCACAAATTAAATGTCTCCTGCACCGCACTCGGCCGGTCCGGATAGAGCATCTGAACCAGGGTCGAAGCGCAGCCCAGAATCAGCGTTTCTGTGAAGCTCAGTTGCAGGATTCCCAGCAGAATGAAGAGGAAGCTCACCGACATCGTGCCCGCAATTCCAGGCAGGTTCACTTTGAGGCGCGACGCCAGAATCGCAATTCCGAAATAGCAGATGAACTCGGAAATATTGCGGCTGGATGGACGCAGCGTTCCGTAGACGAAAACCGCCGTCCCCCCGACGACAATTAACCCGATGAAAGCCTTAGCCGCAGCGGACAAGTTCCGCCACGATTGTGGTGAACCCGCTAATTCGCTTCCCATGATTTGCTGTGGCTCCCAGGCGGGGGGAACATGCGGCGGGAGCCGAACCTTAAGGAATACCAGCTAATTCTAGCAGGAACAACGGCTTACGGGGGAAAATATAAACTTCGGTAATCTTCACAGGGTGACTACCGAAACCCTCTGTTTTGAAACGCATGGAATGTGGCGCGGTTTTCGCTGTCATCCGAGCGACCTTTTTTGCACAGCCACGCGAGGTGCCTTGCTCCACGTACTACGCTCCCGCAGTTCTTAACCGGGCGATATCTCCGTCCATGCTACATTTGCTGCCAGGGGCCCTTAGCTCAGCGGTCAGAGCAGTGGACTCATAATCTGATCGAGCGAGAGGGCACGTGAGTGCAGCAAGATGCACTCTGCTGCAAACGCAGAGGCTTAGCCTTCCGGCCCACTGCACCAAACTGCAGCAAACTGCACGGAATTCCAAAACGAACTGACACCAGAACTGACACCAAGCCCGTCCCGAACAATACCGGGGCGGCTGGGCTGAGGTGAGAAGTCATAGCGGAGGTACTGGAAACGCGGGGGGCAAGAGCGCACGAACGCTACGGCAAATTTCGCAATGTTTGTCTAGTTCCAGCCGCGCAGCGATCAGCGCGACGCGGGCGGCCCGGCGATCTGTTCCAGCTCCGCTCCCGTCTGGCGTATATGTAGTAGTTTGAACTCGACCTTGCGGACAGCGTTGGCAAGGTTCCATGCATCGGACACAGGCTGGCATTCCGATCTTCGAGTGTGCAATCCTTCTCTTGTCGCTTTTTGGCGATCGAGCAGATCGAAGGTACAGAGTGTTTAGAGAATTAGGAGAAGTGCGGCACTGGGTGAATTACATACACCAGAGACGATTTGCCAGGTATCGAACCGATATTCCGCTGCACGTGACCGTGCTTCAACAGGACGGACACGTTTGCCTTCACGGCCGCTGCTGTGACATTTCCGAGGCCGGCTTGAGCGCCATTATCTCCGAGGAACTCGTTAAAGGTGAAATGGTCAAGCTGGACCTGTCGTTACCGAATCAGGCCCAGTTACCGGGCATAGAAGCTATTGTGAGAAATAGAAGACGATTACGTCACGGCTTTGAGTTTATTCATCTCTTACCCATACACCATGAGTCCATCCTCCCGAAGTCTTCAGGTGCAACTGTGAGTTCGGAAATCGAGGTTTTACTCATAAACCCATCATGTAGATATAGGCTGCCGCCGAGAACAACTGCAGCCTGGAGTGGCGACCCCATCCGACAGCATGGTGCGCAAGGTCAAGTCTTGGCTATTACAGCGTATATGGGCGCACGTGGTTTGCCGAACCGTTCCAGCCGTGGCCCTCTGCGAAACTGTACCATATCATTCGTACCTCAGTGCGACCATGGGATCGAGTTTTGCGGCTCGCCGAGCGGGCACGTAACATGCTGCTAAAGCAACCAGGATCAGTAGCAGTGCCACAGCCGAAAACGTGATCGGATCGTGACTGCTTACTCCAAAGAGCAAGCTGGACATCAGCCGCATGAGTCCAATTCCCGCAAGAACTCCAATTGCCACTCCCACAACCGCCATTTTTCCCGCCTGTGAAAGCACCATCCGCAATACGTCCACCTGCCTCGCTCCCAGCGCCATCCGGATTCCGATCTCGTGAGTCCGCTGGCCGGCAATATAGGAAATCACTCCATAAATCCCCACCGAGGCGAGCACCGTCGCCAGCCCGGCAAATACGCCCAGCAGCACCATGGCGAAGCGCTTGGCCGCCAGCGACTCGGCAATAACGTCGGTCATCGTCTTGGCCCGATCGACCACAATTTCGTGATTCAGGGATTGCACCGCGGCAATAAACGGACGCCCATTGCGAACAAACTCGGGCCGGGTCTGGGCCACCACTCCCATGCCATGCGCAAATAAGTTCAAGAAGGAATCAGGAACTTGCAGAAGGGAGAAATAACATTGGGCGTGAACCGGGGAACTGGCGTTCTCGTCCAGTCCCCACTGCTTCACGTGCCCCACGATTCCGATGATTTCAGCAGTTGTGTTTAGGATGCTGAAGTTGACGCGTTGGCCAATGGGATCGCGGTCGCGAAAGAACTGCCGGGCGAATTCTTCATCGATCACAATCACAAAGGGGGTGGTTTCGTTGTCCGACTCGCTCAGAAAACGGCCGCGTTTGAGAGGGATCCGCATGACCTTGAGATAATCTGGCTGCACCAGGTAAAAAAGAGAGTTCTTCATTTCCGACTGCGAGGCCGGCTTGGGTTCACCTTGCAACCACAGTGGAAGTTCGGAATCACTCCACATGGGAGAAGCCCCGGCCGTCAGTGAAACGCTCTGGACGCCTGGCACAGCGGCCATGGCGTCGTGCAGTTGACGAAAAGCCGATCGGATTTCCGCCGGGTTGCTCCCTAACGACTTGCTCGCCGTAAGTTCGAAGCTCAGCACGTTTCGTGCATCGAATCCCGGATTTACGTCCCAGAGTTTTCCCAGGCTCCGTATCATCAACCCAGCACCCGCCAGCAGCAGCAACGCAAGTCCCATTTCCGCAGCCACAATCATGCCTTGGCCCCGATGTCGTCCACTCGCGCCCCTGCCGCCTTCTTTCAAGATCTCCTGAAGATTCGTGTGGAAGGTTTTGAATGCCGGTATTAAGCCAAACAAAACACCCGCTAGCAACGAAACGCCGAATGTGAATAGCAGCACCTGGCCATTCACATGAATCTCCTCGGCCCGAGGCAAAGCATCGGGCAATACCCTGATGGCTGCTTGCGTTCCCCATGCGGCGAAGCACAGCCCTAGCGCTCCGCCGCCTAAGGCCAATAGCACGCTTTCAGTCAGAACCTGACCAGCAATTCGTGCCCCGCTTGCCCCGAGCGCCGTTCGAACCGCAAATTCCCGCATCCTTCCCGTGGACCGAGCCAGCAGGAGATTGGCCACATTCGCACAAGCGATCAGCAGCACGAATCCTACGGCGGCTAAAAGCACCAGAAGGAAAGGGCGGACATTCCCAAACAGGTTATTCTCGTCGCCAACCAGGTTCTCTTTCAGCGGGATGAGGCTAACGCCTGAATCCTTGTTGCTATCGGGATAGATTTGCGCGAGATGCGACGCAACGGCATCCATATCCGCTCTTGCCTGCTCTATCGTGATTCCCGGCTTCAATCTCCCAACGGCATCCATACCCATACCGGTATGCCGGTCGCGGAACAGCGGATCATTCCACTGGCCGATGGGAATAAATACGTCTTTGTCCTCATCAAAGTTATTGTTGCGATAGTGGAAGCTCGCCGGGACGACGCCAACAACGGTGTACAAAGTGTCGTTGAGATCAAGAGATTTTCCGAGCACATCTGGTGAGGAGCCGAACTTACGCCTCCACAGCCCCTCGCCGATGAGCGCCACTGGCGCTCCACCCAACTGGTCTTCCGATTCAGTGAAGGTTCGACCTATAACCGGTTTCACACCGAGGAGTGGAAAGAATGTGGCAGAAACCATTCCCGCTTTTAACCGCTCCGCTTCGCCGATTCCAGTGAGGTTAAAGTCGTCGGAACGATACGCAGCCAGCGCGGAAAATGAACGGTTTTCCCGTTGCCAGTCCAGAAAATCTGGATACGGAATGGAAGCCTCTACAAATTGTGCGGTTCGCTGATACAGCGCGACCAATTGCTCTGGCTGAGAGTAAGGCAGCGGCTTCAGGAGGACCCCATTCACAACCGAGAAAATCGCTGTGTTCGCGCCAATCCCCAGCGCCAGTGTGATAACTGCAACGATGGTGAAGCCGGGATTCTTCACCAGCATGCGCACGCCGTAACGCAAATCATGGAGAAGAGCTTCCATTAGCTGACCTCAACCCTCTCCTCGTCCGCCCTTCCGTCAAACAAATGGATCGATCCGCTTTTTACGGTATCAATCCAAACTGTGGAGGGTTCTACAGTAGGTGCAGCTGGCCGCGACAGGCGCCGCCGTTTCAGCCGCGCCACACTTGGACGAGTGATATCCATGTCCAACTAATCGGCACGCCCGTTACCACCAACAGGCGTTTTTAAGCATATTGGAATTAGTTAGTTACACTAAGTTTGCTGAGAACGAAGCGGGGCCTGTTTGACCACTCATGGGAAGCACTGTCCGAATCTGAACACGTGATTTCTTCTGAGAGTCAGCAAACGATTGAGCGATTTCCTGCTCTTAGCTCATCACTTTGCTGAAATCGGTTTCAGATTTGTATCGGTTTTCTGCGATTTGAAGCATCAGCTTTGCTGCCTCAAAATAAAAGCCCAATCCCAAAAACATTTCTTGGAACTGGGCCGCGCGGTACCACCTCAGCAAAATAAAGTGTTCCAAGTTCGTTCCAGCGTGCGGCCCGGCGGCCTGGCGATCCGACACGGCGCGGTTGTGCGAACAACTCATAGTCGCGATCTGTGGTGTTCTCGACCACATAATATGCGGCTTTGTTCACCATCTCGGCGACAATATTGGTCCCTGGGTTGGGATCGGCCCATGGGTTGAAATCACCCACCGTGCCGCGCCTTGCCGTCCCCACCTTGCTGCAACTGCCTCGGATCGCCCCCTTGTTCCAATGCTTGGGGCGTATCGCCTCTAACACTGAGCCTGCTTCACCAATTCAGCCTTGATCCTCCGGCCTGTGGGCAACACCACGACTAACTTCTTGCCTCGCATCTGGACCGTTATGTCTTTTCCGTTTGAAGCCAGCAAATCTTGGACCTCATCGAGAACTGGCGTCTCATAGCCCACGCAATAGCTTTCTGCCGAAATGCGAAGGGCAAAATCAACTGTGAAATAAACAGGGCCAGAGTAGCGGCTGGGACTCAAGCCGCTCATGTGCCTGATCTGTCTCACACTTACGACCGTGGCGGTCTGGGAGGAATCTTGGGCACAAGCGGTTGGGAAGGCCAAAACAAGGCACATCACCGCTACAAGGAACAGGACAAAGCGCCCGGTCAGAAAGGTCATACTGCACCTCCCTGCTGAAAGTATAACTCTACTGTCGGGAGACGCGCTGCTTCGACAGAATGGCACTCCGCCTATTTTTCCGTGATCTGCGCGGGTTCCCTGGCAACGATCTGCGGAGTACCGCGATAGCTCTCAATCATGCCGGACACGCAAACAGCCTTCCATTGGTATGCGGATTCCGGCTTGCCAAACTTCGGGCGATCATTTCCCCAAATGACAATGGTGAAAATCTGCTTTGGGTAAGGCTCGTCGAGGTTGAGGAATGTTGGCTTGCCGCGACTCGTATCAGAGTAATGGGTGCTTACAACTTGGCCGCACACTGTCGCGTTTTCTCCAATGTGGTTCTTGGCGGC
>DASPRY010000134.1:0-5015 GCA_035624215.1 Terriglobales bacterium | reverse complement strand
GTGTCGAAATACTCCCGGTGCGAAGCACCGAAAAGCTCCAAACACCACGCTTGGAGCTAAAGCCTACAGCAGGGATCGACGCGGAACCCTGTCCAATGAATTCTCAGCACGAGGTTATTCTCCCGGTAATAACTGAGCTTCGGGGGTGAGGTTGTGGCTGGTAGTGGCCAAGGCCAAGGGTGTGGCATTGAAGGCGGCATGGCACCCGCAATCCGGTACAAGAGTGTTGCTCGATCTCAGCAGATATTAGGACGCCCGCCAGCACTGATTTCCAAAGATTTTCCTGAAATATGTCCGTCTCGTCTTCTGCTAAAAAGTCAACTTCAATCCGAACTCGAGTTGCCGTGGCGCGCCCAGGGAATAGACTCCTGTTCCAACGCCAACTCGGTCTACATTGTGGCCAATGGGAGTCGTGCCGTTGATCTGTCCCGCGGCTCCCGTCAACAGTCCGTTCAGGGCGGTACCGGGCAAGTCAAAATTGGCGAAGTTGAAGAGGTTGTAGAAGCCAGCACTTGGCTGAATAGCAATCCCTTCTCGGATTGTGTACGACCAAGCTACTTTCAAGTCCAAAGCACGCAGCCACGAAAGATTGACTTGGCCGGGCGGAGCGAGGGGAACCGGAGGCGCGATGGCGCACAGCGAATTGACGGGCAGATGGTTGGGGTTGTTGTAGCACAACGCATTGCCAACGCCCAGTTGAGCCGCTGTAAACAATCCGTTCTGAACCAGCACCTCCCCCGCCGGAGTGAGTTGAAGCGCGACATTGTTGTTGTAGTTCGTGAGCACGCGGTTGATGTTCGACGCGTTAATGCCACGATCAAAGTTGCCGACATGCGTTCCGGGAACAGGATCCTGGACTGTGCCGTCTCCGGTGAAATCAGTGCGAAAGATCTCGCCATAACCAAGGTATGTATTGGGTACGACCAACGAAGTCGAGAGAGGGCTCCAGAAATGGGAGATTAGGCTCAACTGAAACCCGCGGGGCAGATCCGCATATCCGCCGAATGAAAGCTGGTGTGTACGGTCCAGCACCGAAGGCCCAAAGTATCGGTTCGGGTTGGCATTGTCGAGCGCGCCGACGCCATAGTCCTGATCCGAAGCAAGGGCGTTGACCGGGCCATTGCCCGTTGTCCCGCCCGTATTCTCAAAGCGCGACAAGGCGTACGAAAGCTGGAAGTTCAACGCCCTGGGGCCAGCGAACGGGTGCGACACATTTTCCGTAAGTTTGAGCTGCAGCCCGTCGTACACGGAGCGTCCAATCGACTTGGCAAATACCAGCGAGGGGCCATTGGGATTGATACCGGGAAAAGCGCAGCTATACTTTGCGCCAGGGGTAATCACGGATGAAAACGAGCAGACTGCCCCGAAATCGGTGGGAGTGGTCAGGCCGTTTGCAGCGAAGTTGGTAATCTGGGCACCGGCGCCGATCGCACACTGAATGCTGGCGAAATCCGTGCCGGCACCGCATCCGAATGACTGGTCGGTGGCAGCAATCGCTTCCAGAGCTGCGCTCCTGTTGAAGTAGTGCACGTCGCCGGTATGGTTCTCGTCGATACCCAGCAGGTAATGCGTCTGCACATTGCGCAAGAAGTCGGCGCTGAAAATCATGCCGGTACGAATCTCACGCTGTATGCCAAGGTTCATCTCCACCGAGCGCGGCGTGCGGAAGTTTGGGTCGTAGAGGTACGAAAACGACCCCAGGCCCTGATTTAGCAGTGACCCAACGTAGTTCGGATTCGCTTTGGTCAGACTGAAGGGAGAATCGGCCTGATATTCCTGTTGGAAAGCGACAATCTGAGAGGCCACACTTCCTATCGCGACCTGGCTGCCACTGGTCGTGCCACAGAAGCCGGGAGTTAAGGTCTGGTTGTTTGAGATTGCGACCGGATCCGGAAGCCCGGTTCCAGCGCAGGCAGTAGGCTCTTGGGTGAAAACGTTGCCGATCGCAGTGCGGTACTCCGCGTCCTGCGGTGCACTTGCGGTAAGCACATTTTCGTAAAACAATCCGATGCCGCCCCGGATCGCCGTCTTGCCCTTGCCTGTCACGTCCCAAGCAAAACCCAGTTGCGGGGCAAAGTTCGTCTCCGGGTCACGTACCGGATTGCCCAGACCCGTGATCAGAGCGTTGAGTTGAGGTATAGCCGGAAACTCGTTGTCACTGCGGCCGGGCTCCCGTGCATAACGAACGCCGTAGGTCAACGTCACATTTCTCTTAAACTTCGAGCTGGCACCTACGTATGCACCTAGCCGGTGATAAAAGTACGCGCCCGCCGGAAGCCCCAAGCCGGGGAACGGAGTCACATAGCCAAGCCCGTTGCCCACGCTGACGGATTCGATGGGATAGTTCAGTGGATTGGAAACTCCACCGGGAAAACAGGGCGTACCAGCGCCACAAGAGTTGGCCGCGAACGTCTCTTCATGCGGACCGACACTCGTCGAGAGATAGGGTGCGAGGGCCTGAAACGGCACATAGCCGGCCGCGACGATGCGGTTAAACGTAAATCCGTAGCGGAGGATATGCCACCCTGCCGTCTTGCTTCCGTCGTACTTGACTTGATGATTGCTTTGCAGGACGACCCAAGGGGCCTCACCGGAGGGGCCCGTGACCAGTCCTGTATTCCCCATCGTCAGATCCAGCGGGTAATCGCCGAAAGGCAAGCCGCTGTTTCTTGCAGCATCGGTCACATCATGCGCCATCTTCAGGTACCCAAAGCGAATGCTGTGGCTGAAGCTTCCGCGGCCAAAGTCAACTCCCGCCACATTCGCCCGCGTCACGGTCTTGGCGTTGTATATGGAAAACCCCAGTCCTCCATTGGCGGTTAGTTGGTTCGCGAAGTAGCTTAAGCGATAAAAAGCGTGAAACCCGGACCTTTGATAATCCGCCTTGGCCATGAGATCGTCTTCATGAAAGGGAGCACGGAAGCTTCCGGAGTATTGCTGGAAAGGAGCGGCTATCAACACGGGGGCTTGTTCATGCTGCAGTGTGCGCTCGCCATCCAAAAAGTAAAAAACCTTGTCCTTGATGACGGGGCCGCCAACGCGGCCACCATATTGTGAGCGCTGAAAGGGCTCCGACAGTCCCGGCGGTGCCGGTAACGCGGCAGCCACCGAGCTGTCGCGGAAGAAATCGAAGGCCTCGCCGTGAACGGCATTCGTTCCTGAGCGAGTGGTTACGTTTACCGCACCGGATGTCGTCAGCTCTGTCGAAAGATCGTGACTCGACTGGCTCAGCTGGAACTCCTGTATGGCGCTGGCCGCAATATTTTGTGTGGTCGATCCCCAGACTTCATCGGAGACGTCAATGCCGTCAACTTCGATTCGCGCCGTTCGTCCGAAGCGGCCGCCAAAGGAGATGGATGAAAAGCCATCCTTACCCGTGCCAAAATTGGCCCCGTCCTGCATCTGAACACCTGGTTCCAGTTGTGCCAGGTCGAGGAAATTGCGACCGTTCACCGGTAAATTTTCAATCTGCTGTTCATTCAGCACACCCTGCACCGTAGATTGCTCTGTGTTCACCTGCGCGGCGGAATATTGGACTTCAACTACTTGTTTGTCCTTTCCGATACGTAGTGTCGCATTCACTGTCGCCGTGTTACCGACCGAAACTGTAACCACAGCTTCGGCGGAACTGAATGTCTTAGCAGAAACGAAAATCTTGTAATCTCCGGGCACAAGAGCTCCCGAATTGAAAGAACCCGAGGAATTGGTTTCGACGTTCGTCGCCTGACCGGTGGCGAGATTGGTGATTGTGACCTGGGCGCCGCCGATGACAGCGCCCGAGGGATCGCTGACCGTGCCGACAATGCTGCCCGTGCCTACGGTAGTCTGGGCCGAAAGAATGAGAGGGAGGCACACCAGGACCAGAAGTATCGCGGACGAGGTATACCCTGGCATCTGCCTGCGCGGATTGTTCACCAGAACCACCAACTTGGACCCCTATTTCCAAATAGGAAACGAACAAAAGCCCGCGACCGCGTAGAATAGTTCTAGCGGTATGTGCCTTTAGATAAAACGAAATCCGGCCGCACTTTGGCTCATGTCACAAAGATAAAAGTTTCATCCCTGATCAAAGGGAAAGATGAGGCTCACGGCCATTTCACATCAAGCGCGTAGATTTCGCTGCTACCAACATCGCGGGTTACGGCAGGGGACCCGTCCACGGCAACGCCAATCCAGTGGCCGCTGCTGATCGGGCCTAGACTGCGCTCGAAAGTTATCCGCACGTCTGCGAGGTCCGCTACCTTCTCTATGCGGAAATCGGGAGTCCGCATGCGAAACACTGCCAACTCCGGACTGTCCACCAGCAGGTAGAGAGAGGTGCCGTCCGCTGACGGGGTCCACCCCCCAAGGTCGATCGGGTCTCCCACCGAAGTCCATTTTCTGGTGTTGAGATCATAAAGATGATAAGTGTCGTCCTCGACTCCCAACGCAATAATCTGGCTGGGGGAAGGCCACCAGGGAGCGTAGCGGCTGCCGGAGGGATCGGCAATCGCGCTAATCTTCCGCGTGCGCAGATCGATCGTGTGAATTTCGCACCAGGGTGGCTCATCCCAGAAACGCTTTCCGCTGACCATTGCCCCAAAGACCAGCGAGTTCCCATCTGGCGACCACATCGGGGAGTGGCCGAAATCCGCAAGTTTCTCTAACTTCCCGCTGTCTTTCGAGAGCACGTACAAACCTAATCCCGTTTCGGTCAAACCGCTGAACGCGATTTTCGTCGCGTCCGGAGATATCTGGGGATAAAACACCATCATCGGAGGAAACGTGAGTTGTACTCCTCCGCTTCCATCCACATTCGCACGCCAAAGGGCGTGATCCGGGAAAGACACATATGCGATCCACTTTCCGTCGCGGGAAACAGTGGGCTGAATCGCGGACTTGCCGGAAAAATAGGGAACGAATTGGTGGGTTCTTGCATCGTAGTGCACCAACTCTCCACGGGGGGCAGTGCCGATGGCATAGAGCTTCCTTCCATCGGGGCTGGGCTTCGGCATTTCAAAAGAGATCGGGCCGTG
>DASPRY010000131.1:0-22144 GCA_035624215.1 Terriglobales bacterium | reverse complement strand
GGTACAAATTTCTGCTGTGAGCAGAGCCGGTTCACCAGTTTCCGCTGTCGATGATTGAGCACTACCACGGGTAGGCTGGAGAAGTTGCGAAACATCCACAGCAGGTACACCCGTTCCAGAAACGATGGGCTGAGATATCGTGGGCCAAGAGGCGTCACCACTCGCAGTACACCGTAGAGCAGTCTCTCGATCCACATAAGAACCGCACCTTCGCGCACGAAGATCGTAGGTGGTCGGGGCTGCAACCATTGCACCAACTTCGGTGCATTCAATCCTCAATTTCAAAACCCGCGCCCAGCGGGACAGAGGGCGGTTTCTCTTGCTTCTAGCGGCTTCTTGGGGGCGCGAAGTAGTGTGCAACAGTTTTCACCCTAATAGGAAAAAATCAGGTTTTTGGCTACTGCGATTCGCTAGCGGGCATTCTGAGATAGCCACAACCCCCGGGGGATACTTAGGGTCTTTGCGAAACCTCCTCGCCACAAAATGGGTGAAAATCCGGAACACTAGCTTAAGTGGTGCGAACGGCCAGCCACCCGCCTGGCGTAAGCGCCTCCGCCGGCTTCGGAATAAACTCCAGTCTGCACGTCGCTTTGCGCTAGGCTATCCTTTTGTTTTCTAAATAACATATGAGCCTGCAACCGATGCCCAGAACCGCGCAACTCCTGTTGGTTATCGTTCTCTCCATTCCCTCGTCCATGGCCCAGCAGTCCGTTGCTTCCGTCTCCTCCACCGGCTTCGCTGGGCTGGATCAGTACCGGGCCTCGCGGATCGCAATCTACATGGACGACTTCGGGCAACTGGCACGTTATCGCGAGGCCAATGCGACGCTCGGGCCGCCGTCGCCGGGCGAAAACCGGGTGGTATTTCTTGGGGACTCCATAACTGATTACTGGAAGCTGTCGGAGTATTTTCCCGGTCAGCCCTACATCAACCGCGGCATCGACGGCCAGACTACGCCGCAGATGCTGGTGCGTTTCCGACAGGATGTGATTGATCTGCACCCCAAGGTGGTGGTCGTGCTAGCGGGGACTAACGACATCGCTGGCGTCACTGGGCGGACTCACAACGAGGACATCGAGGCAAATTACGCTTCTATGGCTGAGTCGGCGCACTCGCATGGCATTCGGATGGTGTTAGCGTCCGTCCTGCCCGTACATAACTACACCGCGGATGCGAAAGAATCTTTTGCACTGCGTCCACGAGAGAGAATTCTGGCCCTGAACGAGTGGCTTAGAGATTACTGCGCCAAGAACCACCTGGTGTATCTCGACTACTTCAGCGCTATGGTAGATGAAAAAGGTATGTTGAAACGCGAACTGGCCGACGACGGGCTGCACCCGACTGTTGCCGGGTATAAGGTCATGGTTCCCTTGGCGCAGAAAGCAATTCAGCAGGCGCGTGTGGAAAGCACATCCAACTAGGTAGATTTCGACAGGATACCTGACGCAGCGACACCAAGGGTCACGAGCCGGTGCCTGTTTAACTCGCGAATCGTCGGCCAACAAGGAACCGAGAATGCCTTCCGATAACTTCGCGCTTGCCCGTCAACCGGAATCCGGCTCACTGCCGGTGAATGTTTTGCGGGCCGGCGGTCCTAAAGTGACAAACAAGAAACTGACAATGCCTTCCGACGGCTTCCGAGTTGCTCGTCATTCCGGCGCAATTCCACGACGCATCGGTACAGCAGCAGATGTGGCGGGTCACTTCGGTGAAGTATCGTAAACTTGGCATCAAGCTACTTTCGCTGCCTGAGAGATTTCCAAAAACTTGGGCGGGCAGCAGGGATTGAGGACAATAGACCATCCGTTCCGGTCGCCTCTGAATCGGCATCTAGCGGTTTCTCCACTGAGGTGGGCTTTTTCATCAGTTCAACAGTTGCGTCGTCGGGGAGTAGAGAAGCAACAACTTGCAAGATCTCGATTTCGCGGCGAACACGGGCAAGATCTGCTTCTTTCTGCTCCAAAACTTGGTAAACATCCTTCACCAGCAACTCCTTGCAGATAGGGTATACTCAACAGCGCCCGAAAAAAAGGCTTCACACTCGTCCACTTCCCTCAAGCCAATCTTGGGCCGCTCGTTCAGAGCTGTTTAGGGAAAGTGGCGGTCCATCGAGGCCGCTCAGGTTCTAGGCTCAGCAACGGCAGCGTAGGATTGATTCCGGGTATGGCGCCGAGCAGAACTTCAGTGGCACAAAGACTGGCACTCAATGGCCAGGCAGAGAGATCAACTGGCCGCCTGGTCTTGCCTATCAACCAGAATTGGCGGTTTAGCCCACATGCGGTTGATGGCTTTCAGGCGCATGAATTAGCAGTTTTGACTATTGGCTGCGTCACGTTTCTGGGGCGCTGGACAAATGTTCGAGAACCATCCAACCGTGCGCAACAAGCGCTCAGCAGACGTTGGTGGAACTTACTTCAAAGCTTGGTCATCGTGGCGGTGGAAAAATGGAAAGCGTTTTGTGTTTTCCAAGCGCAGCATCTTTTCCACGGTCATCAAGCGGCCGTTGGCTGCAGGCACCTGATGTCGGGATCATAAACACCTTCTGCCTCTCCGAACAGCATTTCCCACACGGGACAGAGCGGCTTTAGAGGCGAGCGTTGAAATTTTCTGCAACAGAGGAGAGAAACAGTGAAGCGCGATCTCGTGTTAGTCATGGCCGTTGTAGCAGCGTTAAGTTCCGCGGCCAGTGCGGGAACGATCAGCGGAAAAGTCTCGGGCTTGCCCGGCGAGTCCGTGGTTTACGTGGAAAGCATCCCGGGAAAAACGTTTCCGGCTCCGACCGAAAAACCCGTGATTGATCAAAGAAGGATCATGTTCCGGCCCCATATTACGGTGGTGCAGCAGGGCACGACTGTGGAGTTTCTGAACAGCGACCCGGTTGCGCACAATGTGTACTGGACTGCGATCAGCGGGAACAAGAAGTTGGGGCACAACCTCGGCACATGGCCGCAGGGCCAAACGCGCAGCTTCAAGTTTGACGATGTTGGCGTCGTGCCGCTGCTCTGCATTGCGCATCCGGAAATGACCGGTTACCTGATCGTGACGCCCACTCCATACCACGCCATCACCGATAAGGATGGCAATTATAAGATCGAAAACATTCCCAATGGCCAGTACACCGTAGTGGCTTGGCATGAGGGAGCCAAGAACTCGTCCCAACTGGTCACCATAGCAGGTAATACCAAAGCCGATTTCACGGTGAGCAAATAACCGAAAGAAACGTTAAGAGGCGTGCATGTTGAAAAACTCGCTTTTCAACAGCCGATAGCCACCCGCACGCGAGCGAACAAACGGCGCAAGCTTGTGCAGCGATTATGCACTTGACACATCATACATTCTTTGAGACAATGGCCGTCGTCGGAGGTCGCGGCCATGAATCTCTTAGACGTTTTCAAAGAACTCAACACCGAAGCAAAGTGTCTCGCCTTCCTAGAGCATATGCGCTGGCCGGATGGCGTCAAGTGCCTAGCCTGTGAATCGCAGCGGATAACCCGGATCACCGCCAAAGGGAAGCTCAACAAGAAAACAAACAGGCGCAGCCCCGACCGCGAACTCTACCAGTGCAACGAATGCCGCAAACAATTCACCGCCACCGACGGCACCGTCTACCACGACACCCACCTGCCGTTGAGCAAATGGTTTCTCGCCATTGCTCTAATCACCGAATCGAAAAAAGGAATCTCCGCGAATCAGTTGAAACGCGCTCTTAGCGTGCAATACCGTACCGCCTGGTATCTCGCGCATAGAATCCGCAAGGCCATGGTGGAGGCGAACCCTTCAAAGCTGGGGGGACTGTCGAGGTAGATGAGACTTACATCGGCGGAAAGCATCGGGGAAATCGCGGGAAGTTTCTCAACAAAGAAGTGGTGATGGGCGTCCGACAACGCGGCGGTGATCTGCGCCTAATCCACATTGAAGCGCCGACTGTGCAGAACCTTGGCCAGCAGATCAAAGAACACGTTGACCCGAAAGTTGAAACCGTCGTCACCGACGAATGGCAAGCCTATCCAGCAGCCATGATCATGGCGGGAATCCATAGCAGAAAGCACAAGACAATTCGTCACCGCGACAAGGTTTATGTGATGGGCGATGTTCACACGAACACCGTAGAATCGGCCTCCTCGCTATTCAAAAGGGGCGTGACCGGAGCCTTCCACAAGGTCAGCTTAAAGCATCTGCAACGCTATTTGAACGAGTTTTCCTTCCGGTTCAACAATCGGAAAAGTCCTGATTTGTTCGGGATGACGGTGCAAAGAATGGCGCTTGCGGGAAACCTGCCTTATGCTACGCTAATCGAAGAAAACGCGTTCACGCCGTTCATAACGCCAAAATAGATTCCCGATTCGCAGTCGGGATGGGATGCGTAGAAAGATTATGGCGCATCCGTGTGCAAAGATCAACCTCTCAAATCCTCTCCCACTTCCGATGACTCCGATCATATCCCTGCATTCTTCCTAGATCCCACTCAAAGCGGACATTTTGTTTTTTTCCGACAACGATGGGATGGCCGCACTGGAGAACGCCTTTCCAATATCCGCTGGCTAGCTTCTCGCGCAATTCATCGTTTGCGGTTTGGGTTACTGTGGTCCCCAAAAGTGCGTGAAACTCTGCTGGAGTGTTACAGCCTTCTGTTGCGCATCGAAAAGATATGGACATCCACATCCGCCCTGGATCTTTTTTTTGGGAAAACTCTGCGGCTCCCGCCTGACGGTAAGCAAATACATGCACGCATTCAGGACACGCAACGTATAAAAAGTGTCCATCGTTGGGCCAGAAATTTGGATTTGGCTTTGTATCTGGAGGGCTGGGAACGAGGAGCCGAATGGGCATCTCAACACGCGAATGCGCACAGCGCTGATTCATGCACAGAACATAAAGCTCGGGGTGGGGAGACATCTAATTTGGCGCCTTAATATACGTGGCAAGTTTCTCCGCGAGCGCTGCCATAATGCGCGCTTCTTCGGGCTTCACGGTGTGGCGAATTATACGCTACTTCTGCGGCAGGATTAACTTCTCAGGTTTCTTCTTGTCCAGCTTCACATCTTCGCGCTTGGTGTGAGGGGTCTCCAGAAGGCGCTTTACGATCCCTTCAAACTTCTGACGGTCTACCTTCAGTGATTTTTTGGGCATTGCACTTCGCTTAGTGCAAAAGGTCGCGTGAGCCTACCTCTGCGAAAATTGTACTATTCCGGCAGTTATAGAGTTGCTACTTTACACGATCTAACTTCCTCGTTCACGATTTGATTATTCCAGCCCGTAGTGCCCAGCCACACAAGCAGCGGAGAGGTCGGTCATCGGTTAAGACCAGCGGACTCAAAATCAGCGGGATACGCGGCAGTTAGGCTGCGGAAAGGGAATCGGGTTTCCGCCGGTTCCCTTTGCCCTTTCTCCGGGCAGAAAATTGGCCGGGCTTTTGCTTTTTGGGGTAACTGCAATCTAAAATGTGGTCGCTGTATTTCTGAGGTGAACATCGAGGGGCCGGTTGGGATTTTGTCCCACTGGCCTCTTCGCTTCTTGCGACGGCTTCACGGCGGTGATAGGCTTCCAACCAACACACGAACAAGATGGGCGTCTGTCACCGCAGCGCCCGGAATAGGCCGCCCTTTGACGGCCTATTTTTCTGTGTCAACATTCGTTTCCGCCCGCGGTACACTGCATAGATGCTGCTTGCGAGCGCGGAAACAATCCGAGAGCGTGTTCACCACCTGAGAGCTGAGATAGCTGAAATCTCCCGATTGAATGACGAGTACCCTCACCTCGGTCACTCACAGCGAGTAGAACAATCGCACGCGGAACGAATGCAGCGGTTGCAAGAAATTCTGGCGGAGCTAAAGGTGCTTTCAGGTAAGAACGGTGCGTTGGAGTAGAATACAGCACATCCCCAAGAACCGGAGAACCAAAGCCTCACGCATGCGCCAGCCGTGGGGCTTTTTGCTTTCTCCGGACCCCCGTCAGCGAATCTGCGTTGCATCACCTGGTAGCAATGGCTCTCGGGCACCGCTCACTCTCGAGCACGTCGGTTTATCTTCGCGTGAGTCAGGCTGAGGCGTCCGCGGCTTGCTTATCGGCAATGTCCCTCTAACCTTGTGAACATCTCAATGTGAGATGGAGGCCGCGGGTTCTTCTGGATTTTGTCGTAATCCACAGGCACCTTCTGTGCCAGGATGATATCAAACGACCGATTCAAAAAGGGCTCGGGACTTCCTATTCATACCTCCCCTTAACCCCGATTCCGGGAGGTCCTGAGCTCGGCCTCGTTGGCTCTGGACTGCGATACACTTTCCAGGTGAACATAATTGATGCATCCACATGGGAAGATTTTGAACGAGAGCTCAAGAGAATACGCGCCGTCGGTACTCCCAATTCACCGCTGATTTACCGGGGTCAGGGCAACGCGAAGAGGACATTAAGGACCACTCTGGAACGTGCCGGTGAGGGCGCGATGTTATTCCAAGATTATTACGAGCTGATTTGCGGAATCGGCCCGGAAATCGCAACATTCGCGGGACTGCATGTACCAGAGTACGACTCTAAGGTCGTGGCTTCTTTCTCGCGGCCTGGTTTCTTACTGGTGAGATGGCCTGGGGAAATTTACCGGTACATGGCTTGGTTGCGACACCTAGGCTTTCCGTCACCTTTACTCGATTGGTCGCGCTCACCATATGTCGCTGCCTTTTTCGCATTTCGCGAAGATTATTCGGAGTCGGTGCAAAAAGCGTTCAATCTATGCCTATTGCGAGAGGCCGCAGGGCGCCAAGGGCGGGCAACTCGGCACGCCAATCATAACCACAATGGGGCCTTACGTCCAAACACATCACCGGCACTTTCGCCAGCGTTGTGAATACACGATTTGCGGCACGTTCGACCTTTTGACGCAGGTATGGCAGTTCGATAGCCACGAAAAAGTATTTGAGAATCAGACAGTCTCACGCATCAATCAACAAGACTCTCTTTGGAAAATCACTCTTCCATCGAGTTTGCGGAAACAGGTGTTGGAAATTCTGAACGACTACAATCTGAACGCCTTCTCGATATTCGGCTCGGAAGAAAGTTTGCTGGAAACAATGTGGTTCAAGGAACATGTACTTCGCCAATCCAGCTTTCGAGAGTACGAAGAGAAGCTGAAGAGACTCCGTGCGGCGGCCGGTATTTTGGGCAGTCCCTCTACCTCCAATGATGAAACAAATCTACCGCAAGCCGAACGGTCAGATAGAGTCGAAGGTTAGTAAGGTTTCTTCTCGATTCCTTTGCGTCAACGGCCTAGAATGAGTCGTGTGAGGTGAGGGGGAAGGAGCAATTCTCCCCTATGGCCAGCCGGGCGTCAGGCCATTCTCTTGTCGGCGTCAAGCTGGGCCACTACCACATCGTCGAGAAGCTAGGCGGCGGCGGGATGGGCGTCGTCTACAAAGCTGAGGACACCAAGCTCCGCCGCTTCGTCGCGCTCAAGTTCTTGCCTGAGGAAGTTGCCCGCGACCCGCAGGCATTAGCTCGTTTTCAACGCGAAGCCCAAGCCGCATCTGCACTGAATCACCCCAATATTTGCACGATTCATGACATCGTCGAGCAGGACGGGCAGTCCTTCATCGTCATGGAGTTTCTGGATGGGCTGACGCTCAAGCACCGCATCGCTGGGCGTCCTCTTGAAATGGAAGTTCTGCTGCTGGTTGCCATCGACATCGCCGATGCGCTGGACGCGGCTCATGCCGGTGGCATCGTGCATCGCGACATCAAGCCTGCGAATATCTTCGTCACGAAGCTTGGCCACGCGAAGATTCTGGATTTTGGATTGGCGAAAGTCAATCGTATGGGCGGCACCATGTCGGGGGCGGCAGCAGGGGCGTCGCAGGCGACCATCGAATCGAGTGCGGAGCACCTGACCAGTCCGGGAACGGCTCTCGGAACCATCGCCTACATGTCTCCCGAGCAGGTGAGAGCCAAGGAACTGGACGGTCGCAGCGACCTGTTTTCGTTCGGAGTAGTGCTCTACGAGATGGCGACGGGCGTGCTGCCATTCCGTGGGGAAAGCTCGGGGGTCATCTTTAAAGCCATTCTGGACGGAACTCCCACCTCCGCAGTGCGGCTGAACCCCGACCTGCCGCCCAAGCTAGAAGACATCATCAACAAGGCTCTGGAGAAAGACCGTAATCTGCGCTATCAGCACGCAGCCGAGATGCGAGCCGACTTGCAACGGCTGAAGCGGGACTCTGAGAGCGGACACAGTTCTGCGGCAAGCTCGGGTACGGCGGCCATGCCAGAAGCTGCTGCGACTGGGGTTGCGAAGCTCTGGAAAACTGTGGCCCCCGTAATGGTCGCCTTGCTCGTCGCGGGTGGCCTGTACTATCGGTCGCATCAGACCAAGCACCTGACCGAGAAGGACACCATCGTTCTCGCCGATTTCGCGAACAGCACGGGCGATGCGGTATTCGACGACACGCTGAAGACGGCGCTCAACATTTCGGTGCGGCAATCGCCTTTCCTGAATGTGCTCTCCGACAGCGAAGTCGCGAAGACCTTGCAACAGATGACCCGTCCGGCCAGCACGAAACTCACACCCGAAATGGCCCGCGACCTTTGCCAACGGGCGGGCAGCAAGGCCTACCTCGCTGGAGCGATTGGCAGTCTGGGCAACGAATATGTGCTGGGATTGAAGGCGGTGAATTGCCAAAACGGAGACACGCTGGCGCAGGAGCAGGTGACAGCAGCGACCAAGGAGAAGGTGCTGGACGCGCTGGGCGCGGCGGCCTCGAAGCTGCGCGGGGAACTAGGTGAATCGCTGGCTACGGTGCAAAAGTTTGATGTTCCGCTCGTGCACGCCACCACGGCTTCCCTCGAAGCTCTGAAAGCGTACAGCCTTGGACTAAAGGCCTTTCACGAGAAAGGATCCGCCGCAGCCCTGCCATACGATCAACGTGCGATCGAGCTTGATCCGAATTTTGCCGTGGGCTACATGGGAGTGGGCGCCGACTACTACGCTCTCGGCGAACTAGGGCGGGCCAGTGAGTATTACACCAAGGCATTCCAGTTGGGGAAGCATGCCAGCGAGCGGGAAAAACTGGAGATCACCGCGCACTACTATTCGTATGTAACCGGAGAACTGGATAAAGCGGCCCAGACCTATCAGGAGGAGATTGACAGCTACCCACGGGATTTCGCAGCGTATAACAATTTGGGCGGCGTGTTCGCAGCACAGGGGCAGTATGAGAAGGCTGTTGAGATCACGAGGCAAACCGTGCGTCTTGCACCGAATCGTGGAAGTTCGTACCCGAATCTCGCCAATTACGCCGTTGCCTTGCAGCGCTACGACGAGGCGAGGCAGATCATTCACGACGCGCAGGCGCGGAAGCTGGATGATTTCGTACTCCACAATGCTCTGTACGCTCTTGCCTTCCTCGGGGCGGACTCCGCCGCCATGGTGGAACAGCAACAGTGGTTCGCGGGCAAGCCCGAATATGAGAACTTTGGACTGGCGCTGGCATCCGACACCGAGGTTTACACTGGTCATCTTGCCAAAGCGCGGGAACTGACCAAGCGGGCCGTGGATTCCGCCATCCGGGCTGACAGCAAGGAGAATGGCGCGATAATGCAGGCGAATGCTGCTCTGCTACAAGCCGCTTACGGCTATCCTGCGGAAGCCCGGCATTCAGCGGCAGAGGCTTTGAAGCTGGCTCCGACGAGTCAGGGCGTCGCGGTCGAAGCCGCGCTTGCCTTTGCCATGGCGGGCGATACAGGGCGAGCCGAATCGTTGACACAAGACTTGGGAAAACGCTTCCCGCTGGACACCCGGATGCAGTCGCTGTGGCTAGATGCGATTCAGGCGCAGTTGGCACTGGATAAAAAGAATCCGGCTTCCGCCCTGACTGCCCTGCAAGCTGCTTCGCCTATCGAGTTGGGGCAAATTCAGTTCGTCGCCAATATTTCTTGCCTCTATCCGACGTATGTACGCGGGGAGGCATATCTGGGAGCCGGACAAGGCAGTGCTGCCGCCGCCGAGTTCCAGAAGATTCTCGACCACAGTGGCATCGTCTGGAACTGCTGGACGGGAGCGTTGGCGCATCTGGGAGTGGCTCGTGCCAATGCTTTGCAAGCGAGAACTTCGCAAGGTGCGGATGCCGACGCTGCCCGCGTAAGGGCGCTCGCTGCCTATAAGGACTTCCTCACCCTCTGGAAAGATGCTGATCCCAACATCCCCATCCTTAAGCAAGCCAAAGCCGAGTACGCAAAACTGCAGTAGCATCAGAGTCCAAATAGGGTCGCTATGTTGCTCGCGCTATACGACGAAGTTCGCCGGGGGACTAGCAGCAAACCATGACACCTGAGCTTTTGTTGAAGGCCCTGTTGCACAGGGAGGTTGAACATGGCAACAGCAACTAGTAGGGAGAAGCGCACGGCGGTGCGCGGCCTTGACGAGATTGCCTTACGCGCCGGCGATCTTGAAGCTATGCATAGGTTTTATGAGATCTCTACGACGAGCCAATGCGCTCCCAGCCACCGGGGTAGGCGGTGACCAAACCAAGATCATCGACTACGATCTCCGCCGAGAACCCAGTGTTGCTTTCGTAGCGATAGGTGTCTTTCCCAAGCCGCGTGTAGCGTTGAGATAGTGGTTCAACAGTAAGTTCAGGGAATTTGACCCAAGCGGCAATGACCGACTCGCTGCGCCCGACTTGGAGATTGAGACGCTTGATTGGGAGAGTGTTGGTTGCAGGCGTCAGCGCCAGATCAACGTCGTCACAGCCATGAATGTCGTGCAACTCCTGACCTGAACTGCGCCACACCCCACGGCTTTCCACGGCCAGGCCGAGGCTCCTAACATCGCTTCCGATTGTGCGCTCGACTTTGACTCGGTGGGTGAGCCAGTTCTCATCACAATGGATTTCGTAGCTTGCCACAATCGGGCGCCGATCTTTGAGGACTCCGACGACCGCGCCCTTCACCAGCCAGCCTTCGCCATTATGCCAAAGACCGCAATAATCCCTGCCGTCGAGCAACAGGTTTTTCCAGACAACCACGCACTTGAGTTCGTCCGCCATTGACGAATTTCACGGTCGTTGAAATTGTACAATTGCGACTGTTCCAATCCCGGCGTGATCGGCAGAAGGAGATTCAGCGTGCGGACAAAGAACCTTACTGCTACCAGCATCGCTGAAAAGTTCGTAAAAGCGATCAATGCACATGACATAGACGGCTTGGTAAAGCTCATGTCCAGCGATCACGTACTCGTTGATTCGTTGGGGAACAAGTTCCCAGCTTCCACCCTTCGCAGTGGATGGCAGCAGTATTTCACGATGGTGCCCGACTATTGGATCGAGGTCGATCAAATCGTCTCGGATGGGAAGGTGATTTTTTTTTGTGGCAGCGCAGGTGGGACATTCACGCCGAAGGGCGGGACAATGAAACCCGAAAACAAATGGAAGACTCCTGCAGTGTGGCGGGCACTTATCAAGGACGGAAAGGTAGCGGAGTGGCAGGTGTATTGCGACAATGAACCGATCAGAGAAAAAATAAGAGCCGCTACCTCCGAGGGGACATCTTGAATCCCGGAGCAGCGCAGGTATTGAGCGCGGCTCTTGTTCAGGTACTCTTTCTTGAGGTCGTGGCGTAAAACGCCACAAGGACATTCCTTTATGGCATTGCAACTTTCCAACGAAGTCAAAGCTTTGCTCGATGGCTCCAACTTTGCCCATCTCGCCACCTTGATGCCGGACGGCTCACCGCAGAGTGTCCCCGTTTGGATGGGTCGCGAAGGTGACCGTATTCTGATATCTACGGCAGAAGGTTCGCTTAAAGCCAAAAACACGCGGCGTGATCCGCCTGTCGCACTTTCGATCATTGATTTCCATGATCCCTACAAGGAGCCCCAGCTTCGTGGCCGAGTGGTCGAGCGCCGTCCGGATGGCGATTTTCGCTACATGGATGCCATCTCCCACAAATACATCGGCAAGCCGTTCCCATTTCGCAACGCTGAAGCACGAGTGGCGCTCGTGATCGAAATCGAGAAGCAGCGATACACGAAGCTGCCTTTTGAACATACGCCACCAAAGTAGTGCTCCCGACTGTCTATTAGCTGGATTCAAAGGCAGCGACTTCAACATGCTCCCATCTCGTGACGCCATCAACTACCACGCTCTGTTGTCCGACCCTAGAAAGCAGGGTATCCCACAACTTGCTCCGCTTCTCGAAGAACGCCTCCCATTGGTATGGCACGATGTATATATCAAGACTCTCTCCCACGAATGACCTTTAGGGCCAGTCTGGATCGTACACCCCGTTTCCGTAACCCTTGCGCCGGATGTCTTCCTGCATTTTCTCCAGATTCGCCTTTTCCTGTTTAAGCCGGAGTTGAACAGCGTCATACTGTGCTTTCAGGTCTCTTCCGGTATCGCACCAGTCTTTGTAATAGGGGATGTTATATGACGAGGTCCAACAGAGCGACGCTTCGGTTGGATCCTGGGCCAATGATGCGCTCCACTCATCAAATTGGTACTTCAGATCGGTAATGTGGCTCTGGATGTCAGCGACCTTTTCTTTCTCGAGCAGAATCTGATTCCTGTAAACATCACCTTGCGCCTTGAAACTAGCTGGAGTTTGCAGAGGTGCAGACGAGACTGTCGATTCACTTTGCGGTGAAGTCGGGGCAGAGGGCGTTAATTTTGAAACCGAAGCCGGCGAGGGTGTTTCCTGGGAGGTGACGCTCGGCTCTGTCGGATCTTTGAGGTCTTTGTTTCTGTAAACTTTGGCCGGAGCTTCGGATTCGACTTTTTGCTTGGAAGCGTTCGCCGCGTCGACGACTGTCCACGGCTTGCAAGGGCATTTGTCGTTCGGTTGCCCAGGTGGAGATGTTTTATTGGCCGAAGGCTGAGCCGTTGATTGTGGCGTGCTTGAAGGCTGGTCAGTCTGACCGAACGCCAAAGCACCTATCAGCAACGCTGCCACGATCCTCAGCCAGTTGTAAACTCGCATATTGCCTGATCATAAGACGATTCGGGCGCAACAAAAACGGCCACACACAAACGAAAGACGCTGTCCTCGAGAACTGGAACCGTCCGCCCCCCCTTACCTTTTGAGTGTAATCGCCTCGGTTACAATAGTTGATCGATGGAGAAAGTCACCTGAAACAGCGATCGTTGGCATAATCAGGCGACACTCAAAATCCCTCCTTCTATTCCTGGACGCTTGTCTATGACTGCCCCTCCTGGGTCAAGTACGAGTAAGAGCCCAAGTGTACAATTGCCAACATATTTTTGACGGATGAGGTGATGTGATGATGGCACTGGAAAGACTGATGCCGAGGAGTCTGCGCGGAATGCAGAGCCTCTGTCTGCTATTGAGCCTGGCTTTAATCACGCGTGACTATGCCGTGGGCCAGGCGAAATCTGCTGTGGACCCCGGTGTCCGCAGTGGCGCGGTGGGCGCGGGTGGCCCGCTGCCGGGTCTCACGGCTGATGAGACTGCGTTCTTTCTCGATGGGCAGGCGAGGTTTGCTGAAATCGAGGTTGTAGCAAAGGGCGCGAATAACGGCCTTGGTCCGCGCTTTAACTCAAATCAGTGTTTGTCCTGCCACTCGCAGCCCAGCATGGGCGGGACGAGTCCGGCGAAGAACCCTCTGCCCGAAGTTGCTGTCTTGGATGGGGCGAAGAACTCGCTGCCATGGTTCATCGTCCCTAATGGTCCTATTCGCGAAGCACGATTTAAGACGAGCAACGGTAGCGCGGACGGGGAAGTGCACGGCCTTTTCGTGATCACGGGGCGAGCTGACGCCCCCGGCTGCAATATCACCCAATTCGATTTTCTGCCCGCGGGAAATCCGCTCACGGGCCAAGGCGGCAATTCAAACATTATTTTTAGAATCCCGACTCCTGTGTTTGGCGCAGGACTGATTGAAGCGATTCCCGATTCGGCCATTATCGCCAACCTGGAAGCCAACGCATCGACGAAAGCGCAACTGGGTATTCACGGACACGCTAACGCACATCTCAGCGGAAATGTGAACTTGAGCGCGAACGACGGAACTATCACTCGTTTCGGGTGGAAGGCGCAGAACAAATCGCTCCTCATGTTCGCAGGGGAGGCCTACAACGTTGAGATGGGAATCTCGAACCAGCTATTCCCACAAGAGCGCGACGAAACACCCGGCTGTGTTTTCACCTCCACTCCGAACGACACCCTGAATTTCACAACCACTCCTGTGACCGGTGGCAATTCGAGTGGAATTTCGAACCCGGCGGTTATCTCGGACATCGAAGCATTTGCCAATTTCATGCGTATGCTGGCTCCACCCACACCCGCTCCACCCACAGAGTCCAGCGAAAAGGGGCGGGATTTGTTTGCCAAGGTTGGATGTGCGCACTGTCACACACCGTCGTTTACAACGGGGACGATGATCGCCAGTGGCTCCTCGACCAGTCCGAGCGCTGCTCTCTCCCAGCAAACTGCAAATCTCTATTCCGACCTGCTGGTGCACCACATGGGAGAAGGCTTGGCCGACGGAATTACGCAAGGAGGCGCTGGCCCCGACGAGTTCCGAACGGCCCCACTCTGGGGTGTCGGACAACGCGTCTTTTTTCTGCACGATGGACGCACGTCCAATCTTGTTGACGCGATCCGCGATCACAAGAGCCACGGTAGTGAGGCCAATAGAGTTATCGAACACTTCAATAAGCTGAACGTTCAAAAACAACAGGAAATCATCGATTTCCTGCGATCGCTCTAGTTCGGTGCGGCTAGTCCAAACCCAGCTCCAGGAGCACCTCGCGCAGCCTTGGATTCTTCTGCGAAAGCCGGAGATAAAGCATCTCATTGGCGGCTGCGCGTCACCGCCTGGGGGGACGCGGTCACTCAGACACTTGACCCGGTAAACTCGAGGCCACGGTTACGTTGTCATCCGTTCCACGCGAATGTGAACCGTAAGCATAGTACCCTTTGCGGGCGCGGATCCGAACTTTTTCCCCCGCTTTATGGACTTCGATTTTGATTTTGCGATAGCGGCCGTCACTAACAAAATCTGCGGGCCTGTAGGAAACCGCGTATCGGCTGCGCAATTCCTCGCCAATTGTCGCGAACGCCTTGGACATCGACTTAGGATCCGGCGGTACAAGCATTCGTCCACGGGTCTGTTCTGCCAACCTATGCAGATTTTTGTTACCAAATTCAGCGCTCATGTCTGAGTAGTTCGTGCTTACCGCATAGACGGTGACTTCGGCTTGCTCGGCGGCATCTATAGCTTTCTCTAGACTCGCATTCCCAGCGTTGTTTTGGCCGTCAGAGAGGATCACCAGTACTCGCGCGACCATTTCGTGTTCAGGCCGTTGATGCAGTTTTTGGCAAGCGCTAACCACTGCGTCGTACAACGCTGTCCCTCCATCGGGATGCAGCTGCTCGACCCCTTGGGACAATAACTGCGGATCACGGGTGAAATCCTGCGTTACCTCGGAATAATTGTTGAAACCCATTACGAACGCCTGATCACTCTCCTGTCGCAATACCTGGCGCATAAATAAGCTGGCTGCGGCCTGCTCAAAACGGAAACGGTTAGTCACGGAACTGCTGGTATCGATCACCATACCGACCCGCAAGGGTAGTTCACGCTCAGTTCGAAATCCCAGGATTGCCGCAGGCGCCTTTCCGTCGTCCTCGACCAAGATGTCCTTCTGAGAGAGGTCGCTTATTGCCCGCCCATCGTGGGAGGCCAAAAAGAGCAGGTTAACTTCGTTCACCTCCTTGGAGAGCGTCCACTCGCTGCCGGAAACCGGCGCTTCCATCGCCACGTTTATGGTGCATTGTAGGCACCTCTGCGCGCCTGCAGGTTGTAAGCTCAATCCAAGAAACGCAATCAGTCCAAGCATCAGTTTGAGCAGTCCCTTGCAACCTTCGATCCGATCTAGGTCAATTGTCTGATCCGTCGCCATAGCGGCCCTCCCATGACTGCCACCTCGACTGTAGGCGGTCGATGACAAGTGGATAAGCATCCTCCTTGCCATCCCATGGAGCACGCAAAGGTGGACAGCGACCATTTTGTAAGTTGCGGAAAATAAAAGCGACTGAGGCCGGAACAGAAAAGCTTTGATATGGCTGGATAAGAGGATGACCCCTCACCTGAGTATCTGATACGACACATGGTATCCTTTCGGATACATGCTCCAAAGCCCGGTTCATGTAGCGCCCGAGCAGATTCTGTAAGCTAAGCCCCTACCCTGTTCTCGGCGGGTTAGTCTAGCCGCTCACGAAGCTGAGCAGCAGACGAGTCCATCTCTTTCGCGCCGGTAGCATTCTGACAGCCTCTGGTTCCTCTCGTTCCGAGCAGGAAATATGCATCGGCCGCTGCCCGGCAGAATTGGTAACAAATGGCTTACCTTGATCTAGGACCTCACCGCATAACTCGCAACATTCCCCCGACCCCCTTTGATCTTTCCTCACGTGCAGTTCCGACCCTATCCAATTATTGGTGGAACCGAGCAGATCACGCCATTCATTCCCGTTGTTGTTGCTGGATGCATTCGTGGCCATAACAAACCTCTCCGCCTATCGCGACGGAAAACGGTTCAAAAGCAGCCGCCTTCTTTACAATTCACTTAGCGACATCGGCAGGTCTGTGACCAAAAGCAAAACGCCAGTCACTTGCCCGCGCTGCTAAGGGCAAGACTCTGAAAAATGAAGAGAATCGTAGAAGCCCCCGGCGGTTGCGCAGAGCTCCGCCGGCCAGTTGACATAAGGCGGTCGACTATCCAATCGGATACTGCACCCGGCGATGTGATGGTTGTTTGCAAAGATCAGCAGCGATTGCAGGGTAGATATTGATTCTTCTGGCCTTTTTGCGTGTATGATCCAGGGAGCTTTTGGAGCTTCCTTGAGATCAACCGCATGCATCGCCGATCGGGTCCAGTTGGATGCAACGATGGTGCCCGCCAATGTGGTGCAACTACGCCGAGAAGAAGCATTTTATCTCGAATCCGAGAAACTGGCTGATGTGCTGGGATCGCCCGGCCGGCTGGTGCGCGATGTGCTGGGGCTATTGAAAGTTGTGAGCGCCATAAATTCGATCCGCGGACTTATTGGGCTCGAACGTCCGCTCTTCGAGCTGATTCTGGACGTCATCCCTGCCGACCGGGGTGCGATAGTGGTTCTCGAAGATACTGGTGAGTTAATTCCCGGCGTTCTGGCCTGGGACAAATGCCAAGGGTCGGCCCCTTTTCGCATTTGTAAGCAGATGAGTGATCGGGCCCTCGCGGACGGCTTGGCGATATTCAGTAACGAAATACGGTCCGGCGACGGTACCCTTGCGCGCGCAGCCATGGCGGCTCCCCTCATCGCCTTTGATCGCGCTCTCGGATTCATCTACTTGGAGACCAGTACGAGAGACGTTTGCTTTGATACCGGGCACCTGCACATGCTGATGATTATCGCGGCCATCGCCGCAACTGTGCTGGATAATACGCGGCACCTGCAAGCGCTCGATAGAGAAAACCAGCGACTGCGGGACGAGGCCAATCTTCAACATGCCATGGTGGGCGACAGCCCGCTAATGAGGGAGGTTTACCAGTTTATCTCCAAAGTTGCTTGCGGCGACTCCACGATTCTCCTTCTCGGCGAAAGTGGAACCGGAAAGGAGTTGGTGGCACGTGCCATTCATCAGAACAGCCCACGCAGCCGCCAGCCCTTTGTGGCCATCAACTGCGCGGCGATAATCGAGACGCTGCTGGAGAGCGAATTGTTTGGCTATGAGAGAGGCGCATTTACCGGAGCAGTCGCGCAAACTCGTGGAAAACTCGAGGTGGCCGAGGGCGGGACTGTTTTTCTGGACGAGATTGGGGAGTTAGCTCCGGCGCTTCAGGCCAAGCTGTTGCGTGTGCTTCAGGAGCATGAGTTCACGCGCGTCGGCGGAACACGGCCCATAAAGCTCGATATCCGTTTGGTTACTGCTACCAATCGCGATCTGGAGCAGGCCGCAGGGCAGGGCCTGTTCCGCCGCGACCTGTATTACCGTCTCAACGTCGTCTCCAAGTGCCTGCCCCCACTTCGTGAGCATAAAGAAGACATTCCTTTGCTGACCCGTCATTTCATTCGCAAATACAGCGCAAAAGTTGGCAGAAAGGTGCTCGACGTCAGCACTGCGACCGAGCAGTATCTGTTGAACTACGATTGGCCCGGCAATGTACGCGAGCTGGAGAATGCGGTCGAGCACGCCATTGTTTTGGGATCGAGCGACAAGCTGTTGCCGGAGGATCTCCCGCAGTCGGTGTTGGACACCGTGCCTGGTGAGGCTAGTCTCCTTGGCCAGTTCCATGCCGCGGTCAGAGATGCAAAAAGGCAGCTCGTCCGCGCCGCTCTAGCCGAGGCTAGTGGCAACTACACCAAGGCTGCGAAGAACCTCGGTTTGCAACGCAATTATCTCCACCGGCTGATTCGAAATCTTGACTTGCAGGACGAGCTCAAACGATCTCCGTGATCGTATGCCTGCAACATCACAGCCTGCGAGATTCCCCTTACAGTTACTGCCGCGTCTCCAATGCCCAGTTCCCGGTATCGCTCGTGCCTTCGGTACTGGGCTGAATCGAATGGCAGGCTCAGACATAGCCAGGAAATAACATCGTCGGCCCGGTGCAACCAGGTGAAAGGTGGTCTTGCCCGGGAAGAAACGTTGCCAGATGTTCCTCACTTTTCTAAGGCAGCGTCATAGGTAGTAAAGGTTTTCCGATCATCGCCGTGGTGCTTGCGATCAATTGGCGAATCAGGGTTTGACAAAAGAGGCATCAATCGAGTTCTCAAGAGTGTGTTCAAACGGAATGAACGCCCTATTAACTGAAAGGCCAGGACAAAAATGCTGGTTATCGCGGATGGCACGTTCCTCCGCGGTCCAGTTCTGCGGCTTCCACATCTGCGGCTGATCGCCGGGGTAGATAGGATATTCGAAGCCGCGCGGCATGAATCCCGAAGGCGGTCTCTGGCTCAAGCGCCCGTACCTGAACTCATTGGCCTCCCGAAGTTCCGAAAAATGAGGGTGCCTGCTCAGTGCGCTATAATGGCGCGCACGGATGGCACTGACCACCGGAGCAAAGCTTGGCCCTTACGAAGTCCAGTCGCTGCTGGGTGCAGGCGGTATGGGGGAGGTGTATCGTGCCCGCGATTCTCGTCTCAAACGTGAGATAGCGATCAAGGTTTTACCGCGAGCCTTTTCCCTTGACGCCGATCGGCTGCGTCGTTTTGAACAAGAGGCCCTCGCTACCGCTGCCCTGAATCACCCTAATATTTTGGCTGTATTCGACATTGGCACAAGCGAAGGATCGCCTTATGTCGTGTCCGAACTGCTTGAGGGAGAGACGCTGCGGGAGCGCTTACGGAGCGGACCCATCCCAGTGCGCAAGACCTTGGACTACGCGTTGCAAATCGCCCGCGGACTAGCTGTGGCTCACGAGAAGGGGATCATCCATCGAGACCTCAAGCCGGAGAATCTGTTCGTCACGAAAGATGGACGACTCAAGATCCTGGACTTCGGGCTGGCCAAGCTAACCCAAGCTGAACCCGGTAGTAACACTGCTATGTCAACTGCGACCCACGGCACCGATGCGGGAACCGTGATGGGAACAGTAGGATACATGTCGCCCGAACAGGTGCGCGGCCTGGCGCTAGATGCACGGTCGGACATTTTCAGCTTTGGGGCGATTCTCTACGAGATGCTCTCAGGGAAACCGCTATTTCACCGGGACACTACCGCGGATACGATGAGTGCGATTCTGAAGGAAGAGCCTCCCGAGTTGAGCGAAACCAATCGCAATATCTCGCCCGGGTTGGAGCGCATCGTCCATCACTGCCTGGAGAAGAACCCTGAAGCTCGCTTCCATTCCGCTAGCGATATCGCCTTCGATCTCGAACATCTCGCAGGGATCTCCGGCAGCACGGCAAGTGTAGCCCCGGCTGGTGCAGGCCTTGGTGTTCGAACAATCCCGCCAAGTCGCGCACTTCTGATCAAGCTCGCGGCTGGCCTCGTCCTCGCAGGCGCGCTATACGGTGTCGGTTGGTGGAGCGGCAAAAGCATTGCCCGCTCGCCTCTGGCCGAGTACCGGCAGATCACGTTCCGTACCGGTTCCATTGGTAATGCTCGGTTTACGCCCGATGGCAGCATTGTTTACAGCGCTTCATGGGAAGGCGGCGAGAACCAACTATATTTGTCACGTACAGACGATCCGGGGGCGCGCGAACTAGGCCTGAAAAATGCCGAGCTGCTTTCGATCTCCAAGGCTGGAGAACTGGCGATTCGACTCAATAGTGTGTTTTACGGCGGCTACGCCCAAGCCGGCACGCTGGCCAGAGTTCCGCTAAGTGGAGGAACGCCACGGGAAGTGCTGGAGAATGTACAGGACGCTGATTTTGCCGCGAACGGCGACAGCATGGCGATTGTTCGGTATGTTCCGGAAAATAATCACTGGCGTCTGGAATACCCTATTGGCAATGTGCTTTTCGACAGCATCAACTGGATCAGCCATCCCAAGATTTCGCCGGACGGCAAGTGGATCGCGTTTGCCGATCACGAAACCCCAGGAGGGGATGACCAGGGTTCTCTGGCGGTGATAACCACTGATGGCAAAGAAAAAGAAAGGAAGCTTTCATCGGGCTGGACATCCCTGCAGGGAATACTGTGGTCTCCAGCCGGAGATGAGATCTGGTTTACATCGACGAGCACTGGCAGCGCGGCGAACCCACGAGCTGTGACCTTGTCGGGCAAGTTGCGAACCATTACGAACGTGCCCGGAGGCATGTGGCTGGAAGACCAACGCAATGGAACCGTCCTCACCGTGGCCAATCATGTGCGCTTGGGGATCCGAGGTATGGGGCCGGGCGGAAAAGAAGAGCACGAACTTGGGTGGTTTGGATGGTCCGAATTGCGCGATATCAGCCAGGATGGACGGAAGATCTTGTTCGAGGAAGAAGGCGATGGTGGCGGACCGAATTACACCGTGTATCTGCGCAATACGGAGGGGGCACCTCCTCTACGCATTGGCGAAGGTGTCGCCGAAACAATCTCACCCGATGGAAAATGGGTGATCACGAAACCCGCGAAAGGCGGGCCGCTGAGCCTGGTGCCGACGGGAGCGGGCGAGTCAAGGCAGCTCTCCCACGACGCTGTGAGTTATGGTATGGTGCGTTTTCTTCCGAGTGGCAAGCGGTTGCTGGCCTCGGGAATTGAAGCCGGGCACGGTGGGCGCGACTACCTTATTGATCTAGACAGGGGGGATGCCAAGCCCATCACTCCCGATGGCGTCGCCGGCGTTGAAATCTCGCCGGACGGCAAGAGCACGGTGGTGAGCGGACCCGACGGAAAAACCGGGGTGTGGCCGCTTGAAGGCGGTGATTTTCGCTTGATTCCGGGGCTCGACTCGAACTACCCGGTTATTGGCTGGACGCCGGATGGAAAATCGGTATATGCGGCTTCCCGGCAGCGTGCGAAAGTGGCGAAGGTCTACCGGGTCAATATACAGACCGGGAAAATGGAGCCATGGAAAACCTTCGGGGAAGAAGCGACTACGGGGATTTCATCGGTTGCTAACCCTCTGTTGTCAAGTGACGGCACAGCGTACGCATACGTCTACATTCGTGTTTTGTCGGAGGCGTACGTGGTGACGGGATTGAAGTAGGGCTTTGCGCCGCCAGCTCTTATTGATCGAAGGCCTGAAAAGCATCTTCGTTTAGCTTCCAATGTAAGTCTTATATTGACTCTCTGGTCCCCTGATACAACCTACAGCTCACTCCTTATTATTAGCGGTGTTCCCCGCTCACAAGAAAAGGGCACCAGGTGTCGCAGCTGTCCACATGTCACCTAGGCGGTCCGGCCGAACGAACTCGCGCTCCGCCCGATGAATTCCGCAGGTAGTTTCTTGGTGAAGATCCTGGCCCGTTGCATGGCGGTACTGACGCTGTGTTCCAAGTCTGTGATCGTGGATACACCCGTCCGGTAGCGGATCAAATGCACGGCTTGACCCTGTACTGGCTCCGGATGGCAAAGGAAAACTCGCAGGAACTGAAACAACGCACGCGTGCTCTCACCGATTCTTGAGCTGACCTTCAGCAGAACTCCGCGAATTGTAATTCTTGCGCCGTCGCGGTGTCTGAGATCACTTGTAGCTTATTGCGGATCACACTGAGCGCAGCTTGA
>DASPRY010000089.1:0-5921 GCA_035624215.1 Terriglobales bacterium | reverse complement strand
CTAGGGAGACTCTGATTAAGCCCTCCCTTTCCACAGGAAGTGTAGATAAAGTCGTGCCAGCATGAACTCTCTTAGCAAGCAGAGGACACTGGCGATGACGGGATTCGAGCGCTACACGAAGAAGACTCGACGGGCGATGTTTTTGGAAGAGATGGAGCAGGTGGTGCCGTGGGGCAAGTTGTGTGCGCTGGTCGAGCCGCACTACCCCAAGCCGGGCAACGGACGGCGACCAAAAGAGTTGGAGCAGATGCTGCGAATTTATTTTGTGCAGCAGTGGTTTAACTTGTCGGATCCGGCGGCGGAAGAGGCGCTCTACGACTCGGCGGGGTTGCGCCAGTTCGTGGGGATTGACTTGGGGTCGGAACCGGTGCCGGATGAAACCACGATCTGCAAGTTCCGGCATCTGCTGGAGGAACACAACTTGGGCGAAGCGATTCTGGGGACGGTGAATCTGCACTTGCAGGCGAAAGGCGTGCGCATCACCACCGGCACGATTGTGGACGCGACTCTGATTCACGCACCTTCCTCGACCAAAAACCGCGAGCAGAGCCGAGATCCGGAGATGCACCAGGCGAAGAAGGGGAAGAACTGGTACTTCGGGATGAAGGCGCACGTAGGAGTCGACAGCAAGACGAAAATCATCCACACGGCGGTGGCGACGGCGGCCCATGTTTCCGACGTGGCCGTTTTGCCTGATCTGTTGCATGGCGAAGAAACGCGGGTGTGGGGCGACGGCGCCTATCAGGGGCAAACCGAGGTGATTCGCGAGTGCGCGCCACGAGCGCAGGATTTTACGCAGCGGCGCTGCCGGTATAAAGGTCAGATCGTAGATGAAGTGGCGTGGGTAAAGAACCGAACGAAGTCGAAGGTGCGGGCGAAAGTGGAGCATGTGTTTCAGGTGATGAAGCTGAAGTTTGGGTTCGTGAAAGTGCGCTATCGCGGACTGAAGAAGAACGCACATCGATTGTTTGTCACCTGCGCTTTGGTCAACCTGTTCGTGAGTCGGAAGAAACTGCTGCTGAACGTGGCGTAATAGCTTGGAACCGAGTTTCCAGGCTACGACGCGGTGAAGACATCGGTGACCGACCTTAGGCTCACAGCAGGATTCCCTGAGCACAAAGAAGTTTGCTCAGCTAGAAGTACTGGTTATTCAGAGTGTCCCTAGCTCTTTTGCGGCACTTACTTGCCGACTGAGAACCCGGGAATGCCCAATTGTTTGAGGAAGGATACTCAGATGAGAAAAAGGATTACGGTGTCTTTACTGTTCTTGATGTTCCTTGCCTTTCGCCTGGTGGCTTTCAGGCAAACGGTGCATGCACAAAACACCGAAGGACAGACGGCACCTTCGACGAACAGTGCACAAGAAAAGAATATCGACGAATATATCGAACTTCTGCGCTCCGATGTGCGGCAACAGAAAGCTCAGATCATGGGCGCCGTCATGGAGTTGGATATAGATCAGTCGGCAAAATTCTGGCCGATTTACAGCGAGTACGATGCGGAGTTGGCCAAACTAAACAACCTACGGTTGGCCAACATTAAAGAGTATGCCGTTAACTATGACCAAATGACCGACGCCAAAGCAGATGAGTTAATCCAGAACGCGCTTCAATATCGCAAGCAGCGCTCTGAGCTTCTGGCGAACTACTATGGTCGCGTTAAGGACGCGCTGGGGGCCGTTCAAGCTGCGCGCTTCCTTCAAGTCGAAGACCAGTTGCTCGAGATTATTGATCTGCAGATTGCTTCCCAGTTGCCGGTTGTTAAACAGGGGGCGTGAACTCCAAGAAAGAGAGAAAGGTTATGCGAAGCGCAATCGTTCGGGTGGTGTCGGTGATCCTGTTCTCAACGGCGCTGTTTACAGTTATCGGTGTCGAGGCCGCAGCGCAATCGTCGCGTCGGGTTACGGTTCCTGCGGGAACACGGATTTTGATCCGCATGATTGATTCCGTCGATTCCGGCAAACAGCAGGTGGGGTACCGCTTTAGCGCGAGCCTGGAGACAAATCTAGAAGCGGACGATATGGTAGTAGCTCCCAGGGGCTCGATGGTTTACGGTCGCCTTGCTAACGCCCAAGCGGCTGGCCGGATGTCAGGCGGTTCGGAACTGACTCTAGAGTTAACTGACATCGTTATCAACGGGACGGCGTACCCGCTACTAACCAGCACCTTCGAGGTACGGGCGCAAGGCCAGGGGAGCAAAACCGCGAAAAGAGTCGTTGGTGGCGCAGGTTTGGGCGCGCTCATCGGCGGCATAGCTGGCGGGGGTAAAGGCGCAGCCATTGGCGCCGCTGCCGGCGCAGCCACAGGGACAGCCGTCTCGGCGGGGACAAAAGGGCAACAGGTATCGGTGCCGAGCGAATCTCTGCTCGAGTTCAGGCTAGCGCAACCGGCCGCTCTTCCCGCAGCACGTTATTGACCCAGCGTAGTCCACGAATTGAACTTAACCATCGGCGTTGATGGCGAGACTCTAACTCGAAGTCGTAAAATCGACTCATCATTTGCTTGGGCGGCGACAAAAGCACTGGTGATACTAATCTCCGGTTTCAGTTCGCTCCTATATCTTGCCTGGGTCGGAACAAAACGATCTTGAAAAACGAAGGCGAGTCTCTTGAGCCCCTGGTGTATTGCTTCACTCAAGCGGGCAGAGGTGAGTCTCAGGCTAGTGAACAGAGCTTCAAAGTTCGCGCCCGAGTAGGAGAAGTCGTTAAGTCAACAGGTTCAGCATGCGAAAAGGAGCCCTCCTTGTGGGACGTGAGGCATCGTCTTTTGGCACTGATCTTGCCAGGATGCCGGTCTTGATCGGACAGTTCGTGGCGGGCCTTTGATGGCTTGGCGTGGCGGGAAGGGCATTTTGGAACCGAGGCAAAGGGGAAACGCCCGGAGTGCTCGCCGAAAAGTACCTTTCAAGCGGATAATCAGGCTTTGACAGATGCGGACTCTTAACCCCGCACTGATGATGTTGTGTGGGCGATCGGGCATCTCGTACCGCAGTTACATCCATCCTATTGTTTTTGTTCAAATCGAACCTGTCATCACGAACCGTTCCTAAGGATCTGAACGCGGGTAGGCGATGAAAATCCAAATGCAAGACGCGGCAAGCTGGATCCAGGCCGCTTTTGTAGTTCTCTTGGCAGCGATCGCATGGCTTCGGCCGATGGAGCGCAAGCGGCCAGTGACCATCAACGTCCTCGCGGCCGTTGCAATTGCAGCAATCGTTTTTGCACGATACAGCAGTCACTGGTTGAACCCGGTGGCGGCCTCAGCATTGCGCGACTGGCTTCCCGTCGTATTGTTGTTGTTCCCTTATTGGCAGGTCGGACAGTTTTTTACAGGAGCGGATCCGGCAGCCGAAGAGCAACTCGCCAGGTTCGACCGCATGTTTTTTCGGATTCTCGGAATAAAGCCGGCAAAGACTTCTATCAGGCCGGCTATGGGTTTGTATTTGGAACTCGCCTACTTGATGGTCTACCCGCTGATACCACTCGGCATGGCAACGTTGTACGTGTTGAACGCACGACAGTTTGTGAATTACTACTGGATCGTGGTGCTGCTGGCAACTTATCTCTGTTTTGCTAGCACTCTATTTGTGCGGGCGATGCCGCCTCGGGCGTTGGAGAGCTATGAAAAATTCCGGATGCCGCCATCCAAGCTTGGAGCACTGAATCGGGTTATCTTGCGCCATGGCAGCATTCAGGCCATCACATTTCCCAGCGCACACGTCGCTTCCGCTACGGCAGCCGGTCTGGTGCTGCTCCGGGTCGAGCCCTGGGCAGGGTTGATTTTCTTGCTGATTGCGGTCAGCATCGCATTAGCTACAGTAGTAGGTGGTTATCATTATGCTGCCGACGCTCTCGTGGCGTCATTAGTAGCACTGGTGGTATTCGCCGCTACATTCCGCACGTTGACAGTCTGGATAGGCCTCTCAATTCTTGGGTGTGTCGTTATGTACCTGGCCGGTCTTTGGCGCAAGTTGCGTGTTCCTTCCTTCCATCTGCGTCAGGCACGGGTAGTAGCCAAGGCTATGAAGTCGCGCCGACACCCGATTGTGGCCCACATCGTTCCGATCCGCCGCTGCAACCTTTCCTGCGCATACTGTAATGAGTACGACGATTTCTCGAAGCCAGTCCCGACGGAAGTCATGTTGCGGCGGGTCGACTGCCTGGTAGAACTCGGCACATCCGTGATCACCATCAGTGGTGGCGAACCGATGCTGCATCCCGACCTGGACCAGATCATCAGGTGCATTCGTGACGGCGGCTGCATCGCTACGTTGATCACCAACGGATACCTGCTCACTCCGGATCGCATAAAGCGGCTGAACCACTCCGGGCTCGACCATTTGCAGATCAGCATCGACAATGTGCGGCCCGACGACGTCTCCAAGAAGAGCCTGAAAGTGCTCGACCAGAAACTTCGGTGGCTGGCCGAACATGCCGAATTCCAGGTGAACATTAACTCGGTCATCGGCACGAGCGAGAATCCGGAGGACGCGGCGGCTGTTGCGCGTCGCGCAAAAGAACTCGGTTTTGCAACGACGGTGGGCATTGTTCATGACCACGCCGGTCAACTGCAGCCGCTGGACGTCCATGCACGGCGTGTGCATCAACGAATCATTGAGATTGGCGGCAACTCTTTTTCGACCTTTGCTTACTATAACCAGTTCGAGAAGAATCTCATCGAGGGAAACCCGAATGACTGGAAATGCCGCGCCGGGAGCCGGTACCTCTATATCTGCGAAGACGGACTCGTGCACTACTGCTCGCAGCAGCGCGGCACGCCCGGCATTCCCCTCGAGCAGTATGGCGCAGAAGATCTCGAACGTGAATTCCATTCCGTGAAGTCGTGTGCGCCGTTTTGTACAATTTCTTGCGCGCACCAGGTTTCGATGATTGACCAGTTCCGAGATGATCCGCGCGATTCATTGGCCCGCTTCTTTCCTGCACAGCGAGATCGGACTGTTCCATACGACCCGCCCGCGATCGTTCGGTTTCTGGCTTGGATGTTATTACCACCCGAACACAACCACGCTCGCAAGAGGTTGACCGAGCACTTTACCCAACTTGCCCTATGGTGTTTAAGGGCCAAGTGATCGTTTCAAGCCAAAACTCACCATGCAATTCGCGCGTTATCTGTCAGGAATTTCAGCTGGCGAACTCGCTTTTCGCGCGACGCCAAGTCGATAACCGATATTTCTTATCGTGACGGATCAGTGGAAATCACGGATCGATGGACCCTTGCCTGTTCCTTCGTTGTAGTGTCTAGAATCCGGCTGTCTTTCCACCACAGAGTTTAATGGCGTGGATCCACGCGTTTGTGAGCTTGTCTCCATCGGTACTGATCTTATACTCGAGATTCGTCCAGAGGCTTATGGTGTCTACCGATTCCTGGGTGGGAGGATTGGAGAATGGACCTTTCTTGGGTAAGTGCGTGTATTTGGTTGTGGAGGAAATCTTAATCGGCCCTGCGGTAGCGATGGAAATAAAGGAATCGTTGTACCGATTATCGCCATGCCGGTCGGTGAGTTTGACGCTGCCAGGATCGGCGTAGCCCAAGCTGAAGGTAGTCATCTTGGTTCCCGCCGCGTAATCTTCCATGCCTGGGTATGTAACTTGGAACGCTTCGTCTAGCCTTATCTCACATTTTGCCCAAGATAGCTGAACCTTGTGAATCGAGAAATTTGGCCGAGGCACAATGAGACCAGAATGTTTGCTTTTGATGAATGACATCGTCTCATCCAGCGATTGAGCGAGAACTGTTGAACCAAGCAGGAGGATAGAAATAAGAAGACGATTCATACAGGAAAGAAATACCGTTTGTCATCCCTTCATATCGCAGTCCAACCACACAAACTTCCAAGCACGCAAAAGTAGCCATTTACTTTCCTGGCCACTAGCCGACGTGATACTTAGCCGGGATATGCAT
>DASPRY010000098.1:0-3486 GCA_035624215.1 Terriglobales bacterium | reverse complement strand
GTGGAAGAAAGCGCTGCGCGTCCTCCAGGCGACCGGCGGTGAAGTCGAACAAGTGACGGAAGTTGAAATCGCCGTTGCCAAAGCCGAAATCGGTGCCGATGGCATCGGTTGCGAACCCGCCTCCGCCGTCACCCTGGCTGGACTCAAAAAGTTGCGCCGCAGCGGCTTCGTCAAGCCCGGCGACTCCGTCGTCCTGGTCCTCACCGGCCACGCTCTCAAAGACCCCGACTTCACCATGAAGTTCCATCGCGGCGATTTGTTTGCCGGAACACCCATCGCTGCCACGCCCGACCAAACCGACTCTGCCCAGGCCAAACATCTCCAGCGCGCCCCCATTGTGCTCGATGCCAATTTGGGAGCCGTCATTGCCGTCCTCGATGCGGCCGAGAGAAATTCGTAGCACTCCGCCCGAAACTCGTGTATAAAACACAGATCAGCGTCAGTGCCGAGGGCAAGCCATTCTGCTGAGGCCGCACCCGGCTAACGCCTTTTATTTCTGCCGTTTTCGGCCTGTTTCCAGCCGCCAAGAAGAGTTTTCAGTCCCCGCGAAGAAATGGGGAACTGGCAACCGGCAACTGACTACTGACCACTGCTTTTCAACCTATGCCTTCACGTCCCACATCTGCGGACCGCTCCTTGCGCCTCGCGCTTCCCGCGACCTCCGCCAATTTGGGCCCAGCTTTTGACGCCGCTGCCCTCGCCCTCGATTTTCACCTCCGCGTGCGCACTGACCGCGCCCCCGACTTTTTCGTCACCGCCGAAGGCCGCGACGCTCCCCTCTGCGCCCGTATGGAGAACCACCTCATTGTGACCACCTATTGCGAGGTGCTCGAATCCGAGAACCGCAAGATCGCCCCCTTGCGCATCCACATCGAAAACGAGATTCCCATCGGCAGAGGATGCGGCTCCTCCGCCGCCGCCCGCCTCGCTGGAATCGCCCTGGCCGTGCATTTCGGCCATCTCCGCTGGAAGAATGACCGCATCGTCGGCGAAGCTTCCATGCGCGAACACCATCCCGACAATGCCGCCGCCTGCTGGATGGGTGCGCTCACCGTGGCTCGCATGGCCAATCAGGTTCAGGCGCAGGTGGTCGAAGTGAAGCCGAAAGGCAAGTGGCCGCTGCTCCTGGCTGTCCCGGATTCACCCCTCTCGACCGAGCAAGCCCGCCGTGTGCTGCCCTTCCAGTACACGCCCGCCGACGCCGTCACCAACATTCAGAACTCTATGCTGCTGCTGGCGGCCTTCACCCAAGACCGTCCTGACCTGCTCTCCTCGGCCCTCGAAGACCGCATCCACCAGCCTTATCGCGCGCCCCTCTGTCCACTGCTGCCCGCGCTCAAGGAACTCACGGGAGAATCCGGTATACTCGGCGCCGCCCTCAGCGGAGCCGGCCCATCCGTGCTGGTTTTCCTCGATCCCAAGGTTTCACCGAAAAAGACGAAGCAGAGAATCGCCGCCCACCTCACCAAGCGCCGCCTCACCGCCGAACTTCTCCTAACCCAGATCGCCCTCCACGGCGGACGCGATGGCGCCGACTGGAAGAAGCATCACGGCCCCGCAAAAAAATAAAAAAGCCGTGGAGCGACGGGTGTCCTCGCAAGCCTGCCCTGAGCGGAGCCGAAGGGTCCAAGCCGAGCGCACCGGGCCCCGTTCAGGCCCGGTGTTGGCTTGACGGGGTGGAGTAGCTCGGCAGCAGCGCCGCCTGCGGCTCAATCTCTATCTGTAAGAGCCAAGACCTGACCATGCACACTATGCTGTCGGATGGTCGCTACTGTCAGACAGACCCTGGGCCGGGGGTTTTGAGCGCTATCGCCTGTTATCAACAACTACTCCCCTGAACGATGGTGTCGGGAGCCGCAGGGAGTTATTTTTTGGGTAAGTCTTTCTGCCTGAAAAGCCAGCCGGTGCTTGGAACTGAGTCCCAAAACATTCGAACGGTTGGGACATACTCTGCCATTCTTCCCGTCGGGGTTGTTGGAACTAGGACCTGGAATCGCCAATTGAGCACATCGGCAACATAGATTTTGCGGTCTTTGCCGACGGCTAGGAAATGCGCCCACGCATATTGCCCAGGAGCGTGCCCCGGCTGGCCGATTGCGCCCAAGATTTTGCCATTCTGATCGAGCTCGACAATGCGGTCGTATCCGCCATCCGCCATCCAAAAATGCCCGTCGGGAGTAATCACAAGGCCGTACGGATAGCCAATGCCGGTCCATTCCTTGAGGAAGTTCCCGTCAGCATCAAAGACCTGAATCCTCTTGTTTTCCCGATCACCTACATAGACCCGATCTTGATTATCGACAACGACGGTGTGTGGAAGATTGAATTCGCCTTTGCCCGAACCAAACTTTCCCCAGGCCTTGATGAAATTACCGTTGCGATCGAACTTTACAATGCGTGAGTTGCCGTAGCCGTCGGCGACGTAGATGTCCCCATTCTTTGCGAAGGCAACATCGGCTGGCCTGTTGAACAGCCAATCTCCCTCTGCGCCCCAATTAATGCGCCCGAGCACCAGGAGAACGCGCCCAGCCGGACTCAACTTTAGAACGAGATGATTGCCGTCATCGGTTGTCCAAATGTTGTCCTGATCATCGATTCGTAAACCATGAGGATGGTCAAATAGGCCATCTCCGATGCTGCGGATGAATTTTCCCCTCTCGTCGTATTCCGCAAGCATTGGCTTCACTCGCTGAAACAGGAAAATATGACCCTTGGAATTGAGGGCAATTCCCGAGGTCTCACCCATACTCCCACCTTGCGGAAACTCAAAAAAATCGGGAGCGACGCGGTAACCTAATTCCGGCACGGGCTGGAACTCGGCTGGACTTGCCGTTTGTCCGGTGGCCTGTGAGAGCAATATCAAGACGATCAACCACAGCCGTGAAGAGCTGGTCATGGGCACCTCCTGGCAACGATGACTTGGCAACCTGAGTGTAGCAGCATGAAAAGCGTAGCGGGCGAGCAGTGCCTATCCGACGCCAGAGCTCCAAGAGACGTAGACGACCTCACAGTTGACGTGAAATCCCGATAACGCTCAAAACCACCCAACCGCGTCGCTCCCGTGCCGTCGGCCAAGCCGGGCGACCCCAACCAGCAAAGCTTCGACACCTGCCCCTCGATTTCGGCAAATCTTGTCAAGCCCCCGTTTTGAAGATTTTCCACCTAACTCAATGAATCGGTTAGGAAAATAAAGGCACTAATATAGTACAGTAACCATTTTTCTCTTGACAACGGTTGGTTAGTCTGCTACCTTGGCTTTATGGAACAGCCAAGGACACTTCAAGAAGCCATTCGGCACTACTCCGACGAGCAAGTCTGCATTGACACCGTGGCCCGCTTGCGCTGGCCAGACGGCCCGGAATGCCCTGCCTGCGGCCACAAGGAACATTACTACCTTGCGACCCAGAAGCGATGGAAGTGCAGAGAGTGCTACAAGCAGTTCACGGTAAAACTCGGAACCATCTTTGAAGATTCCCCGATCAAGCT
>DASPRY010000065.1:0-20297 GCA_035624215.1 Terriglobales bacterium | reverse complement strand
GACTGCCTGAAGCCTGTTCAGAGAAAAAGCCAAAATTCACCGCCAGCGCGGCTACATCAGTCCATTCTCTGCAGCCGGTTTGGAAGTAAATCCTCCGAAAAATGGGCGTCTTTCGGGTATCTCGGCAGGAAGAAAGGCATGGTTTCTCCGCTGTCCAGACTGGGTGGCGGAGAGTGAGGGATTCGAACCCCCGATACCCTTTCGGGTATGCCGGTTTTCAAGACCGGTGCCATCAACCACTCGGCCAACTCTCCGCACATCGTGCCGCTTGACCCGATGCTAACAGCTTGCTCGCAGTAGCAGCAAACCCTTGCTCCGGGACTTCATTTCTTGTTTCAAGAATCTCAGGAAAGCCGCTTGGCAAAGGCCTTCAAGGGATTTTCGTCGATGCTATTGCGGCAGCACCTATCGGAACTGTGATAACCTGCACGACTATGTCGGGGCGGGGAAACATCCTACATGACGGCATTGTCAAAATCACAAACTCGCCAGGTTCTATCAATCGGCCACTTTCCTCTTGTTCTGCCAGCTCAGATAATCACAGCAGAGTGAAATTTCCGCCACTTGGAGATCAGGTAAAAGCGCTGCTGGTCTGGCCTGAAGTGCCAAAATCCTTCTGGACGATCTTAATGCCGGGCGCGAAGGAGAGGAGCGCGGTTCCGCCACTTGGGTTGCTCACCATTGCAGCCCTATGTCCAAAGAGTTGGACGATTCGGTTCATCGATGAGCAGGTGGAAGAAGTGCGTGATGAGCATGTCCGCGAAGCCGAGTTAGTGATGGTCAGCGGCATGCAGGTGCAGAAGGACTCGATAAAGAAGGTTCTGCTCCGGGCGCGTGCACTGGGGAAGCGGACGATAATCGGAGGACCGTACGTCAGCAGTGAACCAGACTCTGTGCTCCCTCTGGCGGACCATATTGTGATCGGCGAGCCCGATGCTGTGTTTAGGCGTATCGCAGCCGAGCTGGAGTGTGGCACCGGGCAGCGAGTTTATGTGGTAGACGAGAAGCCAGATGTAACCTGCACGCCAGTCCCGCGTTTCGATCTGCTCAAGATGGACCGCTATGCCACTATGGCCGTCCAGTTCTCGCGTGGCTGCCCGTTCCAGTGCGAATTCTGCGACATCATAAGCCTCTACGGACGGACTCCGCGTACCAAACAACCGGAGCAGGTGCTGGCGGAGCTCGAAAGCCTTTTCAAATTGGGCGCAAGCCGGTGTTTATGGTGGACGACAATTTCATCGGGAATCAGAAACGAACCGTGGAACTGCTGCACCGTTTGCAGGGGTGGTCGGAGTCACACAATCAGCCATTTTTCGTTTTTCACCGAGGCGTCCATCGATCTGGCACAGCGGCCGGCGCTGGTGGATGCCATGGTCAAGGCCAACTTTTTCGGGGTGTTTGTGGGGATCGAGAGTCCGTCGCCGGAATCTCTTAAGGAGACCAAGAAATTTCAAAACCTGCGCGCCGATCCGATCGAATCAATCAAATTTCTGAACGCCCATGGTTTGTGGGTGTCGGGCGGGTTCATCATCGGATTTGATTCCGATAAAGAGGACATCTTCGAACGGCAGCGGGAGTTTGTGGAGCGTACCGCGATTCCGTGGGCGATGCTCGCATTCCTCCAAGCTCCGCCGACCACGCCACTTTACCGCCGGATGCAGCAAGAGGGACGGATAACGGACGACTTCAGCGGCAACTTTAACCTTCCAAATTTTCGCACTATGCTCCCCTTCCCAGTTCTCGTAGAAGGTTTTTCGGAGACGTTGCGATCGTTGTATGGTGCATCTTCCTACTTTAACCGCTGCTTCCACTCGTTGAGCCGCTGGACGCCGCAGGGTCAGAAGCCTCCGGCTCTTCAGTTATTGCCGGCCGCACGGATGCTCCTCAGTGCGTTGTGGTATCAAGGAATCTGTTCCGACTATAGGAGTGAGTGGTGGAAATCTGTGTACGAGGCGAGGCGGTGGATTCGCGATCCCATGAAGCGTTGGATGGCGCTGTTGCTGCTGGCTTCAGGCCACCACTTCATCCATCATTCGCGAAAAGTAGTGAGCCAGTTACATGCCGAGCTGCGCAAGGCCATATCAGGTCAACTGGATCCCGCCACTGCCGGAGCAGGCAACGAGGCAATGCGCCCGGCCTATAACCACGACGGGTTTGAGGCGGCAGTCAAGACACCCCGTTGCTCGGAGTATCCCGCGTAGGTAAAGGCAAGTGATCTACTCGACCTAAGGCGAATTCTTTCTAGATAAGAAGATTCGAACTGAACCCACGATTTTGCCGCTGGAGGATCAGGCAAGAAACTCGGCGAAACAGGCAAAGGCCGGAAGCTCAGGCAAACTAGACTTTTCTCATCGACTCAAGTCGGCCTCGTGGTTGAAATGAGGCCATTGATGGGTTTGTTGAAGGAGAAACGATGCAGACGCGCAAACTTGGAAAAAGCAACCTGGAGGTTTCCGCTCTCGGGTTGGGCTGCATGGGAATGAGCTTTTCCTACGGTCCGCCCAAGAACAAGCAGGAGATGACCTCTCTTCTCCATGCTGCCGTGGAAAGAGGCATCACATTCTTTGACACCGCGGAAGTCTACGGCCCGTACTCGAATGAAGAGCTTCTGGGCGAAGCTCTTTCTCCATTCCGTGGGAAAGTGGTGATTGCGACCAAATTCGGCTTCAAATTGAAGCCCAACCGAGAACCGGGGTTTCTCGGCCTGGACAGCCGGCCAGAGCACATCAAACAGGTCGCCGAGGGCTCGCTCAAACGGCTCAAGGTCGATGCCATTGATCTGTTCTATCAACACCGGGTTGACCCGGATGTTCCGATTGAAGACGTGGCGGGAGCGGTGAAGGAACTGATTCAGCAAGGTAAGGTCAAGCACTTCGGCATGTCGGAAGCAGCAGCAAAGACGATTCGTGGCGCACACAAAGTCCAACCTGTCACGGCAGTTCAGAGCGAATACTCGCTTTGGACAAGAGGCCCTGAAGCGGAAGTGTTGCCGACCCTGGAGGAATTGGGAATCGGCTTCGTTCCGTACAGCCCATTGGGCAAGGGTTTCCTGACCGGGAAGATGAACGAGAAAACTGCATTTGACAGTTCCGACTTTCGCAGCACTCTTCCCCGCTTCACGCCGGAGGCTCTCAAGGCGAATCAAGCCCTGGTCAAACTGCTTGAAAGCATCGCAGAGCGGAAGAGAGCGACGCCGGCTCAGATCGCGCTCGCCTGGCTGCTCGCTCAGAAGCCGTGGATTGTTCCCATCCCGGGCACAACGAAACTAAATCGCCTTGAAGAGAACATTGGGGCAGTCGCAGTCGAACTGACGGCTAACGACCTGCGCGACATCGACAACGCCGCGTCAAAAATTAAGGTCGAAGGGGCCCGGTATCCCGAAGCTCTGGAACAAATGACCGGTCGCTGAAAGGTGAATGCATGTACAACGCAAAAGCTTATTCCGCTGCCAGCGCGACCTCGCCGCTGACCTCGACTACGATCGCGCGGCGGGATCCAACTGAACACGATGTGCAGATCGAAATTCTGTATTGCGGTATCTGTCACACCGATCTCCACCTGACCCGCAACCAGTGGAGCGACGCACTGCCTGCCGTTTACCCGTGCGTTCCCGGCCATGAAATCGTCGGCCGCGTCACCGGGGTCGGCTCCGCGGTCTCGAAGTTCAAGCGCGGCGATCTCGCGGCGGTCGGCTGCCTGGTGGACTCCGATGGCACATGCCCCGAGTGCCGGTCGGGTCTCGAACAGTTCTGTCCGAACATGGTCCTCACGTACAACGCGCCGGACAAGCACCTCGGAGGCGTCACCTATGGCGGCTACTCAGAGAGCATCATCGTAGACCAGAGATTTGTCCTGTGCGTCCCCTCGAACCTCAATCTCGCCGGAGCTGCTCCTCTTTTGTGCGCGGGAATCACAAGTTATTCACCGATGCGCCACTGGGGCGTGAAGAAGGGCAAGAAAGCTGGGGTGGTCGGGCTCGGGGGACTGGGCCACATGGCTGTGAAGTTTGCGCATGCGCTTGGAGCCCACGTAATTGTCTTCACAACCTCACCCAACAAGAAGGAAGACGCGCTCCGCCTCGGCGCAGACGAGGTCGTGATCTCGAAGAATGCGGACGAGATGCAAAAGCATGCCGGGAGTTTTGACTTCATCCTCGATGCCGTTGCTGCCGAACATGATATCAACGTATATCTGAGTCTCTTGCGGCGCGATGGCAACATCACGCTGGTTGGCGCGCCCCCGAAACCGCTTGCGCTTGCGGCATTCGGATTGATCATGGGCCGCCACAGTCTCTCCGGGTCTTCGATCGGCGGCATCGCCGAAACCCAGGAGATGCTCGACTTCTGCGGGCAGCACAACATCGCCGCGAACGTCAAGATCATACCGATCCAGAAAGTCAACGAAGCTTACGAGAGACTGCTGAAGTCCGATGTGAAGTACCGGTTTTCGATTGATATGGCGTCGCTGAAGACGAAGTAAGGCGGTTGTGAGGCGGGAGCCGAACATAGGCAGTTCAGCCGAGAATACAGCCGGTTTTTCGGGAGCGCACCTACGAAGGACATTGCCAGATTGCGCCAGGACACTCGACTCTGGGCGTGATGAAACGCGCATTCTCGACCGCGCGGACTGTGAAAACTACAGGACCGCTAACACTAGCCAAGTCTGCGGGTAGCTGCCGCCTGGGCGCGGCGGGCTTCTTCGAGCGCTTTTTGCGGATCTTGTCCCGTAACTTCTTTGTACCAGCCGGGGTGATGAGTCCAGGCCCACGCTTCGCTAACCGTGCCGCGCGTCATTGCCTGGATGGTGCCCGGTTCACCAATGGTGCTGAGGTAGACGTGAATAAAGATTCCCGCCAGCATAATCAGCGCTGAGATATCGTGAATGACGTAGCTGACGGCTACCGGCCAGCGCCCGAAAATCTCGGGAAACCACATGATCACACCGGTAATGAGGTAGGCGACGCATCCGCCAGCGATTTCCCAGAACTGCAGCTTCTGGCCGGCGTTAAAAAAGCCAACATCAGGCGGCTCAACCGTGTCACGGTTCGTGACGTAGTCTCTCAAGCGCTTCATCCAGCGAGTATCGGCCGGACCCCATGACATCAGCATCGCCCAGTTGAGTACCTGCAGGAAAAAGAAGAAGACGAATCCCAATCCGAACCACGGATGCAGCAGGCGAGTCATAGCCCCGCCACCAAAAAACGGAGTAAACCAGCGGAAGATCCAGGGCAGGTAAATACCGAATCCGGAGAGGAGCGCGAGGAAGAAGAAGATGCCGTACATCCAATGCAAAAAGCGGGTGTAGGCGCGGTGCCGCAACAATTCACCCGCATAGACCACGGTCAAGCCGATTCGATTGATGAAGTGGTCCTTGCGGCCGAGATGTTGCGGAGAGGTTGCCACCTAGTTCTCCTTCCTGGCTTCGCCGCCGTCGATTTCTCTGACCGGAGGCTGCGGCTGTACGCGGCGAGGCCCTTCGGTGACGTAGTGCAGAATGACGCCGGCAAAGGCCATCATCGAGGCGATCAGCCCGATGGGCTTGAACCAGTTTTTCCAGATGGTGAAGCTCAGCGGAATGCGCGGATTCCTGGGCAATCCGCCATATTTCTCGGGATTGGCGGCATCGTGCAGGACGTAGACGACGGAAGTGCCTCCAATGGTCTGCGGATCATAAACTCCGGCATCTTTGAAGCCGGAGTGTTCCTGCAACTGCTTCACCCGCGCGTTGGCCAGCACGAGCATATCGGTCTTTGTGCCAAAGTGCAGGCACCCGGTAGGGCAGGCTTTGATGCATGCGGGTTCCAGCCCCCCGCCCACGCGATCCGAACAGAGAGTGCACTTGTAAACTTTCTTGGTCGAAGGATTAAATTTCGGAACGTTGAACGGACAGCCGGAAACGCAGAACTGGCATCCGATACAGTTCTCTTCCTGGAAGTCGACGATGCCATTCTGATACTGGACGATCGCGCCATCCGCCGGACAAGCTGCCAGACAACCGGGATCGGCGCAGTGCATGCACTGGTGCTTGCGCATGAGCCACTGAAATGATCCGTCTTGGTTGCTGACTTCGTTGAACTTGATCAGGTTCCAGTAGTTCCAGTTGGTGTCGGGCATGGTCTGATAGGTGTTGTCGAACATTGTGGGCTGGAACGGCATGTCGTTCCATTCCACGCATGCGACCTCGCACGCTTTGCAGCCAATGCAAGTAGTCGTATCAATTAACTTGCAGACCTGCTCCTGCCTTTGCATGCCTGCGCCCGGAACTGGGCCGGGGTGGCCCGAGATTTTCCGAACTTGCAGCGTGCGGCGATCGCTCATCTCAGACCTCCTTCAGGTTCGCTCCAGCTTCACCAGGAAGCCCTTGAATTCCGGGGTGTAGGCATTGGGATCGATGACTGCAGGCGAAAGCAGATTCGCCGGAGTTTTTGCCGTCTTGCCTTCGTCTTCGGCGATCCCGCGATATCCCCAATGTATGGGAACACCGATCTGGTATGTCTTCTTGCCATCGACCATCATTGGCTTGATACGTCTGGTGACCATGGCTTTCGCAATGTATTCCGCACGCGCGCTGGTTACTTTCACCACCTCACCACCGCGCAGTCCCATTTGGTCCGCGAGTTCGGCGGGAATCTCCACGAACGGCTCGGGAACGAGTTGCACATTCATGGGGTTGTTCTTGGTCCAGTAGTGATAGTGCTCAGTGAGCCGGTAAGTGGTGCAGATGATGTTGAAACCCTGGCTGATGGTGCCGTACTTGTCCAGATCCGACTTGAACCTCTTGGCGATGGGATTGTTGGATTGGCCGGGATGCAGGGGATTGGCTATCGGACTCTCAGTGGGCTCGTAATGTTCGGGAAATGGGCCGTCAGCAACAGCGCCGATCGGTACAAATAGCCGGCCCACTCCCTCGGGATTCATAATGAAGGGACCCATGTGATCCTTGGGATTGGAATCGGGCTTGAAATCGGGCACATCATTTCCAACCCACTTTTGCTGCGCTTCGTTCCACCAGACCTGCTTGCGATCTGGATCCCAGGGCTTGCCATTCAAGTCGCAAGACGCGCGGTTGTAGAGCACGCGACGATTCGCCGGCCACGACCACGCCCAGTTCGGATAAATTCCCAGCCCAGACGGATCTTCGGTACCGCGCCGTTGGGTCATTGCGCCAGCTTCAGTCCATGATCCGCAGTAGATCCAATTTCCGGAGCTCGTGGAACCGTCCTCGCGCAAAAACGCGAAGCCGGGAAGCTGCTGGCCTGCTTTGATGGTTGTTTGAGTCTTGTCGTCAGTGACATCGGCCAGCGCTTTGCCATTGATTTCCTTCGCTACTTCGGCGAGCGATGGATTGTACGGATTGGTGTAACTCCAGGAAGCTTTGAGAATCGGATCGGGAAACTTGCCGCCTTCCTTCTGGTACTTTTCGCGGACTTTGAGGAAAATGCGGGCCAGAATCTCCTGATCCAGTTTGCAATCCGCCGGAGGCGGAACTGCCGCCCACTTCCACTGCAGCCAGCGCGCAGAATTGACGAAGGTACCGTCCTTTTCCGCAAAACCCGCGCCGGGCAAGCGGTACACGGTGGTATTGATCTTCTTCATGTCTTCAGCCGTGGTGCCGGGGGCGCGCCAGAACTCGCTGGTCTCATCGGGATAGATTTCACACACGACCAGGAAGTCGGCCTTCTTCAGGGCTTCGATATTCTTCCTGGCATTCGGGCCAATCATTACGCCGTTCATACCGAACGCCATCATGGCTTTGACCCTGCCGTTGTACATGTCGTCCCAGATTTCGGTCCAGGAATACTTGCGATCGATCTTGGGAAGCCAGTTGAAGCAAAAATCGGTGTCCTTGGTAGCAGCGTCTCCATAAAGCGCTTTCAGTAATGAAACGGTGAACGCCGGCGTGTGGGACCAATAATTGAACGAATCCCATTCATTGGGTTTTGCAGGCTTCGGAGTTGTGCGTGTGAGATAGGCTTTTAAATCGGTGTCGGCCGGCGTAGGTATTTTGAGATAGCCCGGCAAGATGTCGAAGATGCCAGCCATGTCGGTTGCACCCTGAATATTGGAGTGGCCTCGAAGAGCGTTTACGCCCCCGCCGGCGCGTCCGACGTTGCCGAGCAGCAACTGGATCATCGCTGCCGTGCGGATGGTTTGCGTGCCGGAGGAATGCTGCGTCCAGCCGACGGCATAGATGATTGTGCCTGCCTTCTTCATGTCGCCATCTTTGCGAATGGAAGTGAAGGTGTCCCAGGCTCTGAGGGCCTGATCCTTCGGAATGCCGGTGATGCGCTCGACCATCTCGGGCGTGTAACGAGAATATTGCTGTTTCAGCAGTTGGAAGACGCAGCGGGGGTGTTGCAGGGATAGATCGTACGCGGTATTCGGCGGGAGCATCGGCGGCGGAGTCGGAGCGCCCCCGCCTTTTGCACCTGCGGGGACTTGGGTTTGGCGGCCTTCCGCCTTACCGGCTGCTCCGCCTTCTTCGTAATTCCAAGTTGTCTTGTCGTAGGTTCGCGCGTTGGCGTCGTAGCCGGAATAGAGGCCGTCGTCTGGGAGCTTAAAGCCCTCCTTCACGATGAATGCGGCATTGGTGTAGTTAATCAGATAATCGCGATTGAAGCGGTTGTTCTCGATGGCATAGTTGATCAAGCCGCCGAGAAAGGCGATGTCGGAGCCGGCTCGAATCTGAAGGAACTGGTCGGCCTGGGAAGCGGTGCGGGTAAAGCGCGGATCGACGACGATTACCTTGGCATTGCGGTTACGCTTGGCCTCGACCACCCACTTGAAGCCGCAGGGATGGTTTTCAGCGGGATTCCCGCCCATGATCAACATCATGTCGGCGTTCTTGATGTCGATCCAGCCATTAGTCATGGCCCCGCGCCCAAATGTTGGTCCCAAACTTGAGACCGTGGGGCCGTGTCAAACACGTGCCTGGTTTTCCAGGCACGTCACCCCCATGGCACGCATTGACTTCACAACCAGGTAATTAAACTCGTTGGTATCGGTGCAGCCGCCAGCAAAGGCGAGCGTCTCCAAGCGGTTGACGGTCTTGCCGTTGGCGTCGGTTTCGATGAACGTCGCGTCACGAAGCGCCTTGGTGCGGGCAGCAATCTCGTCGATCGCCTGGTCCCAGGAGATATCGTCCCAATGATCCGTACCCGGGCGGCGAACCTGCGGCTTAAGCAGGCGGCGATCGTTGACGACATCCTGAAGCAGGGAAGATCCTTTGGGACAGAGGGTGCCGCGGTTGATGGGATGATCGGGATCACCCTCGACATGCACCACCTGCGGGGTGACATTCTTCGCGCCGTCACCCAGCGTGTGAATAATGATTCCGCAACTCACGGAGCAGTAGGGGCAGGTGCTGCGAGTCTGCGTGGTACGCGCGATCTTTAATGTCTCGGTTTGCGCATAGAGGGGTTTGAGGTCGAAGCCGAGTACCGAAATTCCAGCCGCTCCGGCCACTCCCGTCTTCAGGAAGGAACGTCGGGAGAGGTCCATTTTGGTCTCCGTAAATCTGAAGCTTCAATCAGGAACAAAGAGATGCGGCACGTTTGCCGGGAATTGTTCACCCTCACGGAATAAACGAGAAGTTACACCCCAAAGTGAGCCGGTGTCAACGGGGAGGAAGCGACGAATTGCACAGAAACGGTTACAACCCGATTAAGTTTGGAATGATCTTTATGTAACCATTATTAACAGCCCATAGGTCGAGTACCGCTGCTGCTGCTTCATCCACCAAAGGCTCGGCATGGCCATCGAGAGTCATGTCTACGGCTTTCAAGTAACGCTTGCAAGTATCGCAACCCTCAAGTGAAATTGGCTTATACTCTTCGGCGGAATAGCGCGGCAATTTCTCTTTATCTTCTTCGCCGCACCAGGGACAAACAATTCTGCGAAATACCCATTCTCGCAGGCAAAAAGAGCACAGCAGCCAGCGGCTGGCACCTTCCCCCTCAGGCCGCAATACAGCGGCTTGGGGCGCTCCGCCGCATGCAGGGCAGATACCCTGGCTGTAGTTTGCGATTGCCGGGAGTTGCAACTGCAAGTTCTCGGCGATGGGCTGAAGACAGGCGCGGGCAAAGAAACCATCCAATGCCCCGACATCAGATGGGTTGCCATCCACCACGGACGCTAACAAGCTTTGCCATCTTGTAGCGCCGGCCTGTTCCAATGTGCGGGCATGCCGACGTAAGGCATCGGGCCCGTGCTCGCGAGCAAGGGCCAGAAGCGCAGGGATCTTGGAGCAAGCAAAGGCAAGCTCAATTTGCGCGCGAAGGGGGATTGAAGAATCGGCGGCAATCTTGAAATCGTGCGCTACGGTGTTCTGAAATCCCAGAACTGCTTCGTAGAAGCGCAAGGGAGCGGCGGCGGCAGGCTGGAGGTCTTGCAACTCTCGCGCTCGAACAATCCGGTCTTCCCACCGGAACCGGCGATTTGCCATAAATTTCGACTTATGCCGAGGTGCCCTTGCCCTGGCTGCGATACCACTCAATGGTTCGTTGCAGGCCTTCTTCGAACTTTACGCTGGGCTGATATTGCAGATGCTTCCTAGCCAGCGTGATGTCGGCCAGGGAATGCTTCACATCGCCGGCGCGCTCGGGACCGTAATTCACCTCGCCGGAGTATCCTGTAAGCTTCTTGAGGAGTCGGAAGGTTTGGTTCAAGTCAAAGCGAGACCCTGTGGCGATATTGAAGACTCGGCCGGCCACTTCTTTTGCCGGGGTGCTGCTGGCGAGCAAATTGGCATTTACCACGTTCTCGACGTAAGTGAAGTCGCGGCTTTGCGTGCCATCGCCGAAGATCGTAGGCTGCTCGCCGCGCAGCATCTGGGTGATGAACTTGGCCAACACTCCAGAGTAGGGAGAGCTTGGATCCTGGCGAGGTCCAAAGATATTGAAGTAGCGCAAGCAGACGGTTTCCAGGCCGTAGCAGCGCCAGAATGAGGTCATGTAATATTCCCCGGCCAGCTTAGCTACGGCATAAGGAGAAATGGGGTTTGGGGGCATGTCTTCGCGTTTCGGCAGGGTGGGCGTGTCGCCGTAGACCGACGAGGACGCTGCATAGACCACGCGCTTCACGCCAGCATCGCGGGCAGCGACTAACAGGTTGAGAGTTCCGTCGATGTTGGCGCGATTGCTTTCCAGGGGATTTTGCACCGAGCGCGGCACGGAAGGAATAGCCGCCTCGTGCAGAACGTAATCCACACCACGGCAGGCTTGTTGTGCGGCATTCAGGTCGAACAGGTCGGCCTCGCGAAAGTCAATCTTGGCCAGAATTTCGCTGATATTTTCGCGCTTGCCGGTGGAGAGATTGTCGATTCCCCTCACCTGATCTCCCCGCGCCAGAACCGCGCGAGCCAAGGAAGATCCGATAAATCCCGCGACCCCGGTGATGAGATAGATTGGCATTAGCCGTTAATCATAAAAGAACCATTCAGAGTCAGATGTGGAACTCCTAAAATGCGCCGGATCTACGCGCTTGAGGTAGCTTTCCAGCGGTAAAGACATAGTAATTGGAATTGTCGATTTTCTTCCAGTCTCATGCGGCGCGTAACCGAAGAGTTGCCGGGGGTTATATCTTCGTTGGAGATCACATACGAGAGTGGTATTCTGCTGAATCTCCATTGAGCACCGCTGCACAGACATGAAGCTTTCTGTTGTGGTCCCTGTTTACAACGAACGGCAGACCCTTAGACGGGTGATTGAAAGAGTGCTCGCTGTCCCGCTGGAGATGGAAATAGTTTGTGTCGACGATGGCTCGAGCGACGGGTCCCGTGAAATTCTCGCGCAGTTGCAAGAAGAACATCAATGTGTGCGCGCGTTCCTACAACCGCGCAACATGGGGAAGGGGGCAGCTCTGCGGCGCGGTATCAAGGAAGCGACCGGCGATTACGTGCTGATCCAGGATGCCGATCTCGAATACGACCCCGCTGAATATCCAGTTTTGCTAGAACCATTGCTGCAAGGCAAGGCCGACGTAGTGTACGGATCTCGATTCATGAGCGGAAGGCCACACCGTGTGTTGTACTTCTGGCACTCAGTGGGCAACGGCGTACTCACGCTGCTCTCGAATGCAGTCACCAATCTTAACCTGACTGATATGGAAACCTGCTACAAGGTGTTCCGGCGCGAGGTGATCCAGGCTATTCCTCTGGAAGAAGATCGATTCGGCTTCGAGCCCGAGATTACGGTGAAAATTTCGAAGCGCCACTTGCGTATTTATGAGGTTGGGATCAGCTACTCGGGGCGGACCTACGAAGAGGGGAAGAAGATTGGCTGGAAGGACGGCGTGCGGGCGCTGTGGTGCCTGTTGAAGTACGCAGTGAAGGATTCGGGCAGCGCTCCAACAGAAAAATCGCCAGCCTGAGCCACAGTTCAAGTCGAACAGCCCAGATGAACCTATTGCGGTGCTGGATTTCAGATCAGGCAGGCCCGTTATAATCGGCCTTGTTGAGACGCCCTGGTCAGGTGTTTCGGTTGGCCGATTTTAAGTGAGGCAGGTCGCTCTGAGCGAAACCGTTGAAAACCGTTCTGCGAGCCCCCACTACAGCATTGTGATTCCCGCGTACAACGAGGAGGGGCGTATTGCGGCGACCCTGGAGCGCGTGCTGGCCTACGTCAATCAACAAAACTGGGAGACGGAAATCATAGTGGTGGATGATGGCTCGCGAGATGCCACCGCTCGAATTGTGCGCAGCTACGCCGAGCGGCATCCCCGATTGCGACTGCTCGAAAATCTGGGTAACCGGGGTAAGGGTTATAGTGTGCGGCATGGAATGCTGGAGGCGACCGGCGAGATCATGCTGTTCACGGATGCGGATCTGTCTTGCCCCATCGAAGAAGCTCCCAAGCTGTTCGATGCAATCGCCGCCGGGGCCGACGTTGCAATTGGCTCCCGCTGGCTGCGCAGCCATTTGCAAACCCGCAGGCAATCTCTGCGTCGGCAGTTCCTCGGCCGTGCTTTCAACCTGGTACCGCGCCTGGTGCTGGGGTTGAATTACAAGGATACCCAGTGCGGGTTTAAGGCCTTCACGCGCCGAGCTGTGTTGAGAATCTTCCCTCTGCAAAGAATCGAGCGATGGGGATTTGACCCCGAGCTGCTGTTTCTCGGCAAGAAGGCCGGCTTCAAAGTGGTGGAAATACCGGTGGCCTGGGGCCACAGTGAAGGAACTCGAATCAACCCGCTTCGGGACGGGATGCAGATGGTAGGCGAGATGGGCAAGATCCGATGGAATGCTTTGACTGGAAAATACGATAACGCACGAATCTCTGCCGGAACGACAACCGTCACATAGGAAGGCTGGCGCTTAGGTTTGTGGCTTAGGCGGTGTGGGCCTCAAGGCTGGCGCGCGCTCGTTTGTACACAACGAACTGATCGTGCCGGTCGAGTTCGCACAGGGCCTTCAGTTGTTCGCTGGGCCGATATTCCGGAACGATGGACACCAGTTTTGAGATGAGGCCGTGGACATTTCTGGCCTCTACCAATGTTGAAAGCTCGTCCAACCAGCTGCGCACTTGCGCGAAGCTCGGCTGGCCTCCGCCAAAAACCCAGATTTGCTCGTGAGTGGTTGGCTTGATTCCTTCGCCCTCGAGGCGCACTTCTTCGAACAGTTTCTCTCCTGGACGCAGGCCGGTGAAGGAGATCTGTATGTCCTTGTCGGGCTCGAGTCCCGAGAGGCTTATCATGCGCCGAGCCAAATCGATGATCTTGATCGGCTCGCCCATGTTGAGAACAAAGATTTCGCCGCCCTTGCCCATGGTAGAGGCCTGCAGGACCAAACCGACCGCTTCTGAAATGGTCATGAAATAGCGCTTGGCTTCAGGGTGCGAGACGGTCACTGGACCACCGTTGGCAATTTGGTTCTCGAAGATCGGGGATACGCTTCCGTTGCTGCCAAGAACGTTGCCGAAGCGAACGGCGATAAAGCGCGTCTTGTTCAATTGCAGGGACAGGGTAATCAGTTCGGCAGCGCGCTTGGTCGCTCCCATGATATTGGTGGGGTTCACGGCCTTATCGGAAGAAATGAGAACGAAATTGTCAGCGTGAAACTGCTTGGCAACCAAGGCAACGTTGTAAGTGCCGAAGATATTGTTGCTGACGGCCTGGAAGCAATTCTTCTCCATCATGGGGACATGTTTATAAGCAGCGGCATGGAACACCGATGAGGGTTGGTGAAGGGAAAAGACTTCGCGCAATGCCGTTACATCCAAAATGTCGCCGACAACGGGTACAAAATCCAGCTTTGGGAACCTGGAGGAAAGCTCCATACCGATGCGGAACAAATCGTTTTCTGACCTTTCGAAAAGCACCAAGCGGCGTGGTTCAAAGGTGGAAATCTGCCGCGCTAATTCAGATCCGATCGAGCCTCCCGCACCAGTTATGAGGAGAACCTTGTCCTGAACCTCTTCGCGGATTTTTCCCAGATCGAGCTGAACCGGGTGACGGCTGAGCAGGTCTTCGACGCGAAGCTTTCTGAATTGCTTGACCGAGGCCGCACCATTGAGCCGTTCGCCAATGGATGGCAGGATCTTGAAGTCAACCTTCGACTCGCGACATTTGTCGATGATGCGCTCGACCTGGTGGCCTGTGGCGGAGGGGATAGCGATGAGAACGCACTTGGCACCGTGCTTCTTGATCAGATGGCTCAAAGCGTCCGTATTGCCGAGAACCTTAACTGCGTTGATCTTGATTCCGCGCTTGCTGGGATCGTCGTCCACAAAGCCCAAAGGATAGTAGCCCAGTTCCGGATTGAGTTTGAGCTCGCGGGCGATGGCGCTGCCCGCACGGCCCGCTCCGATAATCAGAACTTTCTCCTGACTTTCGTCCGTTTTAGCCCGCTCGGTGTAGGCCCGCACCGTGAATCGCGCGCCTCCTACCAATATCATGCTCAGCAACATGTCGATAGGAACGACGGACCGCGGATATCCGCGCAACGCCATGAGGAAGACAAAGATACCGAACATGAGTACAGCCGCGACGAAGGACGCTGAAGCGATGTCGAGCAGGTCACTCATTCCGACATAGCGCCACCAGCCACGCAACAAGCCGAAGTGGTAGAACACGACCAGCTTAATAACGATGACCCAGGGAATTGTGTGCCAAAAAAGCGAATGAGCGGAAGCGTCAAAGCTGTTGTCCAGCCGAAGCACAAAGCTGAAATAGTAACTCATGCAGACGAGCACGATCTGGGAAAGGACAATGAGCGGCGTGCGGAATTGTAACAGGGCATCGTGCGATTCTTTTTCGGCGGCTTGCTTCTTAAGACTGGTAACTAGAGTCGTTGTCGACATTGGCTCTGCTTTCTGGCTTGTACTCCACGTCGCGGCGGAGAGCGGTGTTTTCAGAAACGTTCGCAAATCCCGTCGCATATATTTGAGCCCTGAGGTGGCGAAAGATCAGGACCCCACTTGCGTGCGAATCGAAAAGCAGATTCCGCACATCGGCGTTCTCAAGAACGCACAATCAGCAGCTAAGCCGGGGGAGGGAAGGGGCGGCTGGCATGCTTTACCGCGAAAGCAATTCTATTTCTTAAACCCCACATTCTTTACTTCTAATTTCACTTTCTTTTGATGCCAGTTCTACGAAAAATAGCGCGCAACAAAAATCACTGATGAAAACCTAGTAAACCGGTTGAAAGTTGCAACCGCCCCCACAGCGCGGAACAACATCGTACAATGGAACCGATCAACCTCACAAGAAAAAGAAATATCCCCTCAACTTTCGACCCTAAACCACTACGCCAATAGGGACGAAAGTCTCTATATCTGAAGGCAGGCTGCCATCTGCCTCTTAGCCCATCGCTAACGCGCTAATACTAAAAGGCACAATTGAACCGCGACCGAAGTCAGGGGTTAACTCTCCAGATACTTGCAGTTGGTGAATTTTGGCCAACTAGTTGGCCAGCGAATCGTCTGGAGTCTTAGGCGCCGGTTGCGGTGAGGTGGGTGGACTGGGATTAGTTTTGCCAAAGTACAGAGGATTCAATTCTGAGTTGAGGGACTTCGTCAGTGCTGCGATCGAATCCGCAACCCGCTGGGATGAGATTGATTTTCGAATCTCCTTGTCTGCCTGGCTTAGAGGTATCATCTGCCTGGAAACCATTTTGTAAATGTACCAGCCGCTCGGATCGACGATCACAGCCGAGACCTGCCCCGGCTCCATCTCAAAAACTTTCTGGTGATTCACTGGAAGTCTGCCCAACATTATTCTGCCGGTGCTTACGTTGGGAGCTGCGGAGGAAATGCCTGCGGCCTGGAACGCCTCCTTCTGCAGTTGCTGGAAATCATCTCCGGCGGCAGCCCGGGCTTGAAGCTTTTGGGCTAACGCCTGCGTTCCAGGGTTGTTCTGCTCCGCCGAAGCCGCACTTGGCCCTTCCCGGACCTGCTTCGGAATGAAGATTCGTAACAGCTCTGCCCGCTCGAATTTAACGGCGTTATCCTTGTAGTAATTTTCAATCTCGGAATCAGAAATATGGCTGGCCTCCTCCTCAAAATGATGGCTCAGGCTCTGCGCCAATATCTGAATAGAAGCAAAGCGCATCATCTCTGCAAAGCGAGGATCCTGGTCGAGACCGAGATTGCGTGCTTCATTAGCAAACAACAGCAAGCGCGGGAATGAGACCGCCAGTCGCCGTCTGACCATACCCGACATTTGCGGGTTAAGCGCGTCCACCAGCTTTTCAAACTGTTCCTTGGTCACAATCGTCCTGCAGGCGGAACCTGCCGAGGCGGACGGTTTCGTCTTGTCCAGACCCGCACCGGAACTTCCTTCCGCCTGGCCAGTATTACTCGCCTTTCCTGCATCTGGTGGGTGGTCGCACACGCCTTCGATCGTGATTACTGGGCTGTCTGGCGGAAGTTTCGCAGCAGACGCGGGTAGCGCTTCCTCGTCATCTTCATGGCGGTGATGTTGGGCCACATCAGATGACGCATCCGCCTGTGGTATGGGGCTGAGCTGGGCTACGGCCAGGGAGGTAAACAATGTAACGATTACAGCGCTGTAACAAATTCTCATAAGGTCCAGTAGAAGATGACTTGATCGTAGCACAGGGGGCGATGTTCGTTAGATGACACTGAAGGCCATGAACTGGTCGAGTGTGCTCCAAGCCACCAGCCCGAAGACGTCTCTGCGGTTGTCCTGAACGCCATCACACTGCCACGCACCGCTGAGGTTACAGCATCCGCATCCTTCCAACTTTGCAAGTCTTATTAGCTTGCAGGAAAAGCTGCAATCATCCGACACACGGTTTTCAAGCAAGCTGTGGTTTGACTTCTTTACCAGGCACTTCTATCGTCTCGCAGCAGATGCCATGAACATCGTGAAAGCTACACGCCGTTACGAGCAATGGCTAGGGCGGCACATCACGCTTTTGCCGGCGGATCTTCGCTTAAAGCATCAGCACATGACGGAGTCACCGTTTCCGTTGCTACGTTCTACGTTTTACCGCTGGATGCAGTTATGGCCGAAAATTTGTTCCGATCTGGCCCAAGCCCCTCGGGTCCTGGCGGTGGGTGATCTGCACGTGGAGAACTTCGGAACCTGGAGGGACCTTGAAGGGCGCCTAGTGTGGGGCGTCAACGACTTTGATGAAGCAGCTAATCTGCCCTACGTCCTCGATTTGGTTCGCCTCGCCACCAGCGCGATGCTCGCGGTTAATGAAGGGCACCTGAGTGTGAAAGCGAAAGATGCGTGCGCCGCGATTCTGGACGGTTATCGCGAAGCGCTCGTCGAGAGCGGACGCCCATTTGTGCTGGAAGAGGAAAACGATTGGTTGCGCCAAATCGCGCTCAATGAACTGCGCGACCCGGTACATTTTTGGGCAAAGATGGACAGCTTAGCGAAATTTAGCGCCTCGGTTCCTGCCAAGGTGAAGAAAGCTCTCGAGCAGCTTATGCCGGAGCCGGATTTGCCCTACAAGCTTTGTCATCGCGTAGCGGGTCTGGGCAGTCTCGGGCACATGCGTGTAGTGGCCCTCGGCACATGGTGTGGTGGCCGGATTGCACGGGAAGCCAAGGCGTTGGCGCCCTCTGCCGTCTACTGGGCCCGGGAAACGAAGGGCAAGACCAGTATCCTGTATCAGGAAATCATCGACGGCGCAGTGCGTTGTCCTGACCCGTTTGTGAAGTTGCGTGGATCGTGGGTTATTCGCAGGCTGTCTCCGCACTGCTCGCGAATCGAACTAACGACGATGCCAAAAAAGCTCGATGAACTGCGGTTGCTTAACGCTATGGGGTGGGAGACGGCCAATATCCACCTCGGCAGCCGCGGGGCGCGAAAGTCGATTCGCCGCCATTTGGATCGCATGAAGCCGGATTTCCTGGCCGATGCGGCCAAACAAATGGCAAAAGCAGTCACTGACGATTGGAAAGTCTGGAGGCAATCGGGAGCAGGCTGAGTTTTCCGAGCCGGGGCGTGGCTCGGGAAGGGCACCACGAGCTACATCTGCCTCATCAATCTTGAACTCATTCCTGCTCCCGATTCCAGCCGGGCGAAGCCGGCGGTTATTTCCCGCTCCAAGGCATCACGCAGTTCATCCAAGATAATAAGTAACGAATCGGGATTTTCATTCAGGGCGCGTCCCAAGCTCTCCCGATCGACGGCAAGTTCGCCGATCTCGCGGGCGCCGCGAGTGTCGGGTTCCGCGACTACAGGCAGTGCCGAACTGGGCCGCCGCAGGAGATCGTTGATCGTTGCCGAATGGGGAAGGAGAAAATCCACATCTCCACTCGCCATCCAGTGGGTCACCAGTTCCTGAACATGGGCTGGAGAGCAGGCGCAGTGGATGCCCTTGCGGTCCGCCAACTCGTCCTGCCAGCGAAGAATCTTCAGCTTGTCTTCCCAATGACTTTCCGCGACCAGAAACCAGACCTGCCCCTCGGATTTCTCTTCGCCGCAAATAGTACAAACTTGTATGCCCACGGGAGCCTCACCGCTCTGGGTGTATTAGCGATCTAAAAGCTGCTTTCAAGCACTATCAGCGGTGACCGCGGCCAACGGCACCGATAACGGCGGCTTCCTTCTCGCTGATTCAGGCAGCGGAACCGTTTTCAACCCTTTGCCCTTCTCAAATGCCAAAGTCAGAACCGAGGCGCACTGGCTGCAGAGCCAGTAATGCTCGATGCGATGCTGCACGCCCCCGTCCCAATGTCGCAACGCGGATTTCGAGGGGGAAAAAGATTCGGTTTCCACCAGAAAGAGTTTTCCTTCACTCAGCTTGCGAAATGGGTTCGCGCAACCTGGATTCGCACACTTGTGTAGCATGGCTGAGCGCCGTGCATGTGTGTCGCCAAGTAAAGAATCCGGAAACGTACAGGCAAGCCGTTGACAAACAACATTCATGGCAACGGTCTTTCCCGCTTTCACCGATGTTGGCTGCCGAATAGCTGAGTGTGATGCCGAAAGCTCGGCAGGCGCCCAACCCCTATGCGGAACCTGCGCTAGCATGCCCCGACTGGCAGCGATATGATCGATGTCGATGCACAAGTCCGTGCTGATGTGCCCGCCAACTTTTTTCGACGTGCGTGAGCCGAAAAATCCGTATATGGGAATCGCAATTGACCATGTGCTGGCCCAGCATCAATGGGAAAACCTGCGGCGCTCGCTGAGTGATGCCGGCTTAAAGGTCGAGTTAATCGACCCCGTGAAAGGCCTTGATGACATGGTGTTTGCCGCGAATCAAGTTTTTGTCGGGGAGCACCCGGACCTAGGCAGGTTTATAGTTCCCAGCCGGATGCGCCACGCTTCACGGCAAAAGGAAGTCGCCTTTTACGTGCAATGGTTTCAAGAGCGAGGCTATCGCGTGATCGAGGTGGATTTAGCTGGCGAGTACCTTGAGGGTCACGGCGATCTGATTTGGCACCCTGACCATTCGCGTATATGGGCTGGATACGGATTTCGTTCCACTCGCTGTGGTGTAGAGAAATTTACTGCAGCGATGGACAAGCTTGGATTTCCAGTTACGCCGTTAGAGTTGGTTGACGAATACTGCTATCACCTGGACACATGTTTCTGTCCACTGAATCAATCCTCGGCGTTGATCTACCGGCAGGCGCTTTCGGCAGGATCTGTTGATGCAATTCGCAACACTTTTGAATGCATTCACGAGCTCAGCCGGGAGGAAGCGCTGCAATTTGTGGGCAACGGAATCGTGGCCAACGGGCGGTATATTGCTCCTCGCGTGACTGACAAGATTTCGCAGATTCTGGCGAAAGAGGGTTTGATTCCGGTCGTGGTCGATACTTCTGAATTCGAGAAGTCCGGCGGGAGTGTGTTTTGCATGCACTGCAGGCTGTAAGG
>DASPRY010000064.1:0-4873 GCA_035624215.1 Terriglobales bacterium | reverse complement strand
GATGCTTTCGTTCTTCAGCAGCAGGCGGACGAAGTGGTTCTGAATCCAGGACCGCTTTACCACAACGCCCCCTTCTCGGTGACGCACCTAGCCCTCATGTTTGGGGGGCACGTCGTCGGCATGCGTCGCTTTGATGCTCTGGAGGCCCTCCGCCTGGTCGATGCCTACAGGGTGACCTGGGTGAACCTCGTCCCGACAATGATGCACCGGATCTGGAGCTTGCCTGCCGAGAAGCGGGCAGCGTTTAACGTCTCAAGTTTGCGGATTGTCTTCCACATGGCATCTCCGATGCCGCCATGGCTTAAACAGGCGTGGATCGATTGGCTTGGACCGGAGCGAATCTGGGAGCTCTACGGGGGCACCGAACGCCAAGGCGCCACGATCATAAATGGCATCGAGTGGCAGGAGCACCGCGGCTCGGTCGGCCGCATCCAAGGCGAGGATCAGCTCAAGATATTCAACGAGCACGGTGGAGAGTGTAAGCCGGGCGAAGTCGGCGAGATCTTCTTCAAGTCGGCGGGCGGGCAGGGCTCAACCTACTACTACCTCGGCGCTCAATCCAAAGAGCGGGAAGGCGGCTGGGAATCGATCGGCGACATGGGGTGGATGGACGAGCAGGGCTATGTCTACATCGCCGACCGCCGGACAGATTTGATCCTTCGTGGCGGCGCGAACATATATCCGGCCGAAGTAGAAGCGGCCCTTGACGCGCATCCGGATGTCGTATCATCCGTCGCGATCGGCTTGCCGGACGCCGAAATGGGTCAGCGCGTGCACGCCATCGTACAGCCAAAACCGCACTCGGCCGGGCGATTGAACGCGGCGGATCTTCAGCATTTCCTCGCCGGTCGGATAGCTGGGTATAAAGTCCCTGAAAGCTACGAATTCATCGACGATTATTTGCGCGACGATGCTGGTAAGGTGCGACGCTCGTCTCTGCGCGAAGAACGCGTCACATGGCTGCGCGAAGGGAGAGCATTTCGGGTCGTGACCGTCGGCTCCCGCGGGATTTCCTAAGCAAATGCTGGAAGAAACGGCAATGACAAGATTGTTCGACTGCTGTCGTCTCTGACGATCATCATCAGTGGCGGATCATCAAACCCGCTTTTGTTTCGCAGCTGTTTGATTGTTTTTTCCGCGAAAGAGCGCGCTGCAGCAGTGTCGGGCAAAACTGTTCCGTGAGGATCATCCTCGAAGAGATTGTTCGGCCCTCGTATCGTGAAAAAATAGCGAGGCACTAGAGCAACTCCGTCGTCCGCCCCGAGTTTTCGCCCCTATTTTTTGGATCGATCTGAATTTACCCCGCTGCCATGACTTTTCTGTGTCGTAGTCACCGGCCGGCCTTTTCGGTGACCGCAATGGCGCTTATTCTCACTAGAATACTTACCCAACGTCGGGCAACTATCCCACTGCGAGGTTAGATGCTGAACACTGCGCCCTCGCGGCCAGCAGACGCCGAACATGAAGATTTGAATCTTCGGGCCGAATCTTCCAGCAGCCGATCTAGCATGTCGTCATCATGAGACGGATCGTGATGAAAAGGCACGATTTGCTTCGCACCTACCTGGGCCGCGAACTCGAAGGCATGCCGGTAGGTGCTGTGCCCCCATCCAACGTATCTTGCATATTCCTCGTCAGTGTATTGAGCGTCATGAATCAACAAATTGACACCGAAAGCTAAATCATAACCAGAAATCCAATCTGGTGCGGGCCACCGACCATTCCGTAATCCAAGGGCAGGCTCATGGTCGGGGAGATAGGCTATTGAGCCCCCGTCTGCCTCTATGCGGTAGCCCACCGTGGGGCCGGGATGACAAATCAGCGAGGCCTGGATGCGGAACGGACCTATGTCGAATTGGTGATGCGGTACCTCATGACAGATGACTTTAGGTAAGTCGCGAAGATGCACGGGAAATAAGGGTGGAGACAGGTATCGCGAAAGCCGAGCCTCAAGGGGGAGCATACTACTGGCGGGTCCCCAAATATGGACATCAACGCCAGGGTCATAGAGTGGGCCAAAGAAGCCCAGGCCCTGTATGTGATCCATGTGGAGATGCGTGAGAAAAACATCGATCCGAGCCGTTGCCGGCGGAACCTGCTTTGCCAACCTGCGGATGCCAGTCCCAGCGTCCAAGACCAGTAGAGTGCCATCGTTGGCGCAGACTTCCACGGCGGACGTATTGCCACCATATCGGTTCGTTTCTGCTCCCGGGGAAGCGAGCGATCCGCGAGTGCCGAAGAGGGTAACACGCATCAATCCGAAACTTCCCAAAATAGGGCAACCCCACCCAAGAAGCCGCCGTCAAGCCCAGCGATCGGAATTGATGCGACCTCAACATGTCTGCGGATACCGTCCAGACCTCGGATGAAGAAGCGCTGGTAGGCGGGCCGCTTTTTGGTGATCGTGATCATCAGCGGTACGTCCTCCGGCAGTATAGGGCGTCCGTCAGAATCCTCGGGCGTGAAAGCCGAGGACCACTCGCTGGCAGACATTGCTCCTGTTTCGTCGAACCTCCGGCCGAGAATGGCCTCCGCCGGTTCATTGTAAAATAGGAGGTCTCCGTTGGGGTCAACCAGAAACAGTGGGACGCTAAGATATCCGGCGAGCTGCCTCATCAAGATCATCTGGATGGGCTGGGCCATCTTTCCTCCCGCCCCTAGAGCCTCGTCGAACTTCAACGTGATTGCAAGCGAAGCGGTTTTGTGAGGCGATACCAGGGACCAACTTTGATTGCCTTACGCCGCCTTTGCGCCGAAATTCGCTGCAGAGGTCCTAAGTCTTTTCGGTCACAGCCGAATGCCCGTCGATCTCACAACGGCAACCTTGGCTTCTCCATCTGCCACATAAGATGCGCTTTCACGGTCGGCCACTCGCTGCCAATTATACTGTAGACGCAGGTGTCTCGAAGCGTTCCGTTGGTTGCTATCTGATGGCTCCGAAGAATTCCGTCCAGTTTTGCACCCAGTCTCTCAATGCCGCGACGGCTCTGATAGTTGAAATAATGCGTGCGAAACTCCACCGCGATGCAGTGCAGCGCGTCGAAGGCATGGCCGAGAAGTAGTAGCTTGCATTCCGTGTTGACCTGGGACCGCTGGACGCTCTTCCGATACCAAGTACCGCCGATCTCTAGCCGGAGATGATCCGGCTCAACGTTTAAATAGTTCGTCATGCCAATCGCCTCGCCTGTCGCATTATCAAGAACAGCAAAGGGAAGGCAGGTGCCCTTTGCTCGCGCGGCAAGCCGCTGGTCGATGAAATAGACTATTTCGTCGGGCGCGGGAATGGAGGTGTACCATAGCTTCCAAAGCTCGCCGTCGCGCACCGCTTCGGCGAGATCATGGGCGTGACTACGAGCGAGTGGAGCTAAACTCGCTCGCGAGCCTTGAAGCAGAATGGGTTCGAGCCAGGCCATCAGGGTTCACCGTATCGCGTATGAGACGCGAGATTGGAAGACATTATCACGGCATGTGTCCGACGCTGCGATAGCTAAGCGCTCGCCGGCTAATCTTCAGATAATAAACCTGGGTTCAGTTGGAAAAGCCTGAGCAGGAATGCAGGCGACCTAGGTGTCTTAAAGGGGAGTTTCGACATGGCGGTACCTTTCCACATTGTTGGGATCGATCACATCGTGCTGCGCGCGACCGATCCGGCGGGACTCGAGCGGTTCTACCTCGATGTGCTCGGTCTGAGCTTCGAAAAACGGCAAGGCAAACTGGTACAGCTTCGCGCTGGCCATGCGTTGATCGACATCGTGCCCGCTGACGAAGCCGGTCCAGCGCGCGGCACGTCGAGAACCGGCGGGGCCAATCTCGATCATCTGTGTCTGCGGGTTAAGCCGTTCGACGCCGTGGCTATCGCTGTGCACCTTGCCGACAAAGGCGTTGCCTGCGGCGCGCCGGCTTCACGCTATGGTGCCGAAGGTGAAGGCCTATCAATCTACCTGCATGATCCAGAGGGCAATGGCGTCGAGCTAAAGGCACCGGCCGGTTAGGGCTGGCGTCTGGACCCTTGGCCGCAGTGTGGTTGCCAACGGACGTGCGGCCAAATATCGTTGCGTCACCCGACCAGAATCCGGCCCCGCGTATGCGTCCGCCGGGACGCTCAACGACGGTCGCAGCCTGCAATGACGTTTGAGTGGGTTTCCTTCAGAAAACCATTGAACATTGCCGGCGAAACTCCACGTCGCGCACGGTGTGTGCTGGATATTGCGATGGTGCGCCGCACCAAATTGGCCAATTAGAATGTTGCGCTCTGAGGGCGTAAGCCACTTGTCAGGTCCGTCCCCGTACCCACTCGTTCGATCGCGCAGTGATCCAATTTATAGCATCGAAATGAGTCTCGAACGTGTCAATACGCTCGATTGTGCCGTCCGGCCATTCCGCCTCGACCGACCATCGATCGCCGTCAGCTAGAACAATACAGAAAATGGGCTTTGCTGCGACCGTCAACGTTGCCATTTTTTTGGTCTCCATCTTTGACACCCACCAACGCAAACTGATCGAATGGTCATTATCACGAGGAAGTGTCCAAATCGTACAAACAAATAACAAACAAACAAGAAACAAATAGACTTTAGCCTCTTTCTGGCCACATTTAACTGTCGCAACTTTGTGGTGGAATTGACAAAGTCGAGCCTGATATCCGCCAACAGAGAATTGGGGTTGCGTCATGAGTACAGCAAAGTCGACCGAGCTGATGCGGAGTAACAAACCAGCCGAAATCGAGGAAGTAGTCTGGAATGTGAAAAACCAGCGCACTGCTCGGCAGCCGGAGGACATCGGCAAACAGGCGGCCACGTTAGTGCGCCAGATTTCACTTGCGTCAACGAGCGAACTCGACCGCCTGACTAATGATCTGACAGACTTGCGCAAA
>DASPRY010000034.1:0-11607 GCA_035624215.1 Terriglobales bacterium | reverse complement strand
TGCTGCGTTCTCCCAATGCAACCAGGTGAAATGTGGTTTTCCCCAGATCGATGCCGATGGATGCGATGTGCATAACGATGATCCTCCTAGTTGAAACTGCAGAGTTATCCTACTCAGCGGCGGACCATCTCATTAATCCCCGCCAAAGAGTGTTCCCGACCCGTCTGAGAGCCCGCCTGCAAAGGCAAGTTTTGGCTGTGTTTCGCTCGGAATGACAACGGAAGAAATTACTTCGCCCGCGGATGCGTACGATCGTACACCTGCAGCACGTGCTTCATGGAAAGTTGTGTGTAGCGCTGTGTTGTAGATAACCGCTCATGGCCTAGCATCTCCTGAATTGCCCGGAGATCGGCTCCCTCCTCCAGCAAGTGAGTGCCGAAGGCATGGCGGAGGGTATGGGGATGAACATCTGGCGGCAGACCTTTCGCGACGGCAATTTTCTTAATAATGCGTCCAACACTGCGGGTGGTGAGCCGTCCGCCGCGACGGTTGATCAACAAAGCCTCGTGATTTTTCTTGTGCTCCGCCAAAACCCGCTGCCGCACCGGCAAATACGCCAGCAATGCGCTTTTGACCGAATCCCCGAACGGCACGTAACGTTCTTTCTTGCCCTTGCCACGGATGAGAATCGCTTCGGCGCTCAGACGGATGTCAGCCAGGTCGATGGCAATCAACTCAGAGTTGCGAATGCCGCATCCGTAAAGAAGCTCAAACATCATCTGATCGCGTTCCGGAAATGCCGCGACCTCGGGCATCTCGCCATCCAGCACGCTGTTCATCTCCTCAATGGTTGGGACGCGCGGCAACTTCTTTGGCAGTTTTGGGGTAGAAACCAACGCCGCTGGGTTTTGCTCGACCACTCCTTCCTCCGCCAGCCAGCGATACAACGAGCGAACCGCAGCCAACGCCCGGGCCACCGAAGTTTTGCTGAGTCCTCGTTCGTAGAGATGCGACAAAAATCCGCGTATAGTCAGATGATCGATGCCGCTCCAGCTTCGCTGTCCTATATAGTCTGAAAAATAGTTCAGATCGCTGGAATAAGCCTTGATGGTGTGCGGCGAGACGTTTCGCTCGCGCAGTGAACGCAAGAACTGATCTGTGGCTTTTTCGACGGTTGTGCGAGCTGGCTTCACGCACCCTGCCTCGCTGTTGCCGAAGCCGCTTTTGCCTTTGCTCGCGGGTGATGCTTCTGATACACATTTTTCAGCCGATCCAGCGCAATATGCGTGTACACCTGTGTGGTGGAGATATCGGCGTGGCCGAGAATGGTTTGCACGGTCCGCAGATCTGCCCCGTTTTCCACCATGTGCGTGGCGCAGCTATGGCGCAGCATGTGAGGGCTTGCGTGCCGGCCGGTGTTCATCGAAGCCGCTCCAATCACCTGCCAGACTCTCTGGCGGGTTAATCGCTGTGCTCCCCGACCCAGAAATAGGAACGGAGAGTTCCTCGCTCCAAGCAGAGCCCGCCGGGCGTTGCGCATGTATTCGCTCAAGGCGTCCTGCGCCGACTTCCCTATCGGTACAATCCGTTCTTTGTCACCCTTGCCCCGCACCAGCACGTAACCGAAGTCGAGTTTCAGGTCTTCAAGTTTAACGTTCACCAACTCAGACACCCGTAATGCTCCGGCGTAGAACACCTCCAGCATGGCGCGATCACGTTCTGCGATGGCAGCCGCTAACCGGTGACTTGCGGTGGGACGCGCGCTCCCCATCATGGCGTTAATTTCATCTGGAGCCAGAGACTTCGGTAGCACTTTCCATTGTTTGGGAGAATCGAGATTCAACGTGGGATCGTGGTCGATCAACTTGTCGAGCAAGAGGTAACGATAGAAGTGCCGCAAAGCTGAGAGCTTCCGTCCCACGGAGCGGCCATCTACCGAGTTGGAGAAGAGCTGCTGAATGAAATCCCGAACATCGTTGCGGCGGGCAAGGGTTAACTTGCGCTTTCGTTTTTCAAGGAACTCGGAAAATTGCCGGATGTCCGTGGAGTAGGCGGCAATCGTGAGAGGAGCCAGGCCTTTCTCAATTTTGAGGTAGTCGAGAAAGGCGGCGAGTACAGGAAGATTGGCAGGGCCCGACACACATCAAGTATGCGTATTATCGGACGCTGAGCAAAGTGGTGAGGAGGATGCGTTCGAAGCAGTGGTCAGTGACTAGTCGTCAGTGCCCAGTACCATTCCTCCACTGAGCACCGGCTGCTGGCCACTGGTCACTTTGATTGCGTCTGCTCTGCGTCCTGAATCTGCTTCAGCAGTTCGCTAGCATAGAGCGCACCCTCCGGAGTCTCTTCATGCTTGAAATATGCGAAGACATTCCGTCCGGCGCTGAGGTGCTCGCGAATGCGGCTTGTCATGGCCTGGCGTTCTTCGGGCGTATATGTTGGTTTGCGGTATCGGTGGTAGCAGAAGTCAGCGGTAACTACGTCGGGAGTGACTCGTTCCTCGGTTTCGGCAATGCAGAGAGCACGATTGTGTTTCTTAAGCAGATCAAAAATCGCTTCTTCGAACCATGAGGCGTGACGAAACTCAAAGGCCGAAGGCACCCCGCGCGGAAGAATGCTCAGGAACTCCTCTAACAACCCAGGATCGGCTTTCAGGTTCGGCGGAAGCTGAAACAGAAGTGGCCCAAGTTTTCCGGCCTGCGCTATCGGCTGAACGGTGGACAGGAAACGGGGAATGAAGTCCTCCGTCTTATTTAACCTTTTGATGTGCGTAATCACCTGGTGCGCTTTCACGCTGAACTGGAATGCTTGGGGCGTTTCGCCAATCCACTTCTGCGCGGTCGTCTCTTTCAGCAATTGACGAAAGGTGAAGTTGACTTCGACTGCATTCAGCTTGGTGGCATAGAACGGCAGGAATTTGGCTTGCGCGAGCTTGGCAGGATAGAAATCGGGCTTCCAGCTCGGATAAGCCCATCCAGACGTGCCAGCGTAAAGTTGTGCCATAGGTTGATGGAGGCAGACGGCATTATACCTTTCGCGCTTTTCTCGAACGTGCGGATCGGCCGGTCTTCGCCGGGCTCTCAGCTTGTGCGGCCAGTTCCAGGCCTGACTCAATAGCTGCGGGCTGCGCTTCCTGGATGCCAGGCAACTTAGGCAGCTTCTGCTGGAGTTTGAGCACAGGTGCGAATAGATCGCCCATCTTCTCTACGCGCTCCAGAACGCGAGGAGCTTCGAAAACGAGCGAGCCGGCATCTTTTTTCTTGAAGGCGCGTTCCAGTTCCTCCCATGTCACAGGAGTTGACACGGTGGGATGCTCACGTGCCCGCAACGAATACACCCCGATTGTGGTCTTATGCTCGTCGTTTTGGCTCCAGTCCACCAACACTTTGCCGACGCGCAGACTTTTCTTCATATCCGATACGACCAGATCCTTATGATCGTTCTCGAGCAACCGCGCCAGCGCTTGCGCAAACGGTTTTGTGATGTCGTAGGTGGCGGGGGTGTTCAAGGGAACGTAGATTTGCATGCCTTTCGAACCCGAAGTTTTAGGAAAACTATGCAGGCCAAAGTGCTCGAATATCTCCCGCAGCCAGAAAGCGACCTGGCAGCACTGCAAGATGTTGGCGGGCGGCCCGGGATCGAGATCGAAGGCAATCACGGTGGGTGATTCGATTTTCCGGGCAAAGGAAAGTGAAGGATGAAGCTCGATGGCGGCCAGGTTTGCCACCCAGATGAGCGTCGGCAGATCGTTTACCAACACATAGTTTACAGTCCGGCGGTTGCCTTCGCTCCAAATGGGAGCGGTTTTCACCCACTCCGGGCGATATTTGGTGGTGTTCTTCTCAAAGAAAAATTCCTTGTCAACACCTTCCGGATATCGCTTCAGAGTAACCGGGCGCTCCACGAGATGAGGGACCAGCACCGGCGCGATGCGCGCGTAATAATCGATGACTTGGCCTTTGGTGAATCCCGTGGCAGGGTACAGGACTTTTTCCAGGTTGGTCAGCTTGAGATGTTTGCCCCCGACTTCTATATTTTGCGAGCTGCTCACGCTTTTTCCTTTTCCAAGTCGAAGCACGACCGGTGGAATGGTTGAGGCTGTACCTGTATACCTGTAACCCTTCCGCAGAATCAACTGCTGCCATTCTTGGATGCACGACGGTTTGACAACGTCCCCCCATGGCACGTAATTTCAAACTTCCGTTCCTGATAAGCGTCTAAGGGTGGTGGAGGATCCCCGTGAGAAAGACTACTGTGGCAATCTCAGAGAGGCTGCAGGTCCTGCAGATTTCTAGTTCCCTGCGACTCCTCGCAATCACAACTGCCTATGTGCTTGTTCTAGTGACCATAGCCGTGGCGCAGGATGTGGCTTCCTTTGAAAAGCGGATCACCCTCAAAAAGCTGGATAACGGTCTGACGGTGCTGATTTGCGAGCGTCCGGAAGCGCCGGTGTTTTCGTTCTACACCCACGTGGATGCTGGCTCAGTACAAGATCCGCTGGACAAAACCGGTTTGGCGCACATGTTTGAGCACATGGCATTCAAAGGCACCGATAAGATTGGCACCAAGGATTACGCCGCCGAGAAAGTCGCCCTCGAAAAAGTGGAGCAAACCTATGCCGCTTACCTGCGAGAACGGGACAAGCGAATCAACCGGGATGACAAGAAGATTAAAGAGCTTGAAGCCGCCTGGCAGGACGCAATCAAGCAGGCAAACCAGTATGTCATTCCCAACCAGTTCACCGAGATTATTGAGCGGAACGGCGGAGAAAATCTGAACGCTTCCACCAATTACGACGAAACCAACTATTTCTATTCACTGCCCGCGAACCGGTTCGAACTCTGGGCTTATCTCGAATCTTCACGCTTCCTGCATCCCGTCATGCGCGAGTTCTACAAGGAGCGCAATGTGGTGATCGAAGAACGACGCATGCGCACCGACAGCAATCCAATTGGGCGGCTGCTCGAGCAATTTACGACCGCGGCATTTCAGGCCAGCCAATATCATCGTCCGACCATTGGCTGGATCTCGGACCTCAATTCGTTTTCGGCGACCGACGCCCAGAATTTTTTTCATGAATATTACATTCCTTCCAACATGGTCGTGACGGTTGTCGGTGACGTAAAAGCCAGCGAGGCGATGCCGGTCATCGAAAAGTATTTTGGCCAAATTCCCTCGCGTGAAAAGCCGGATGAGCGCATCACTGCTGAGCCGCTGCAGAACTCCGAGCGCCGAGTGGTACTGAGCGAGATGGCGCAGCCGCTCTATCTCGAGGGATACCACCGGCCCGATTACCTCAGCCCCGATGATGCCGTTTATGACGCGATTGCGGATTTGATGTCGGAGGGCCGCACTTCGCGCCTATACCGCGCTCTGGTGCGCGATAAGAAGATTGCCTCCGATGCTGCAGGATTTACCGGAATGCCCGGCAACAAGTACGCGCACTTGTTCGCCTTTTACGCCTTCTGCATGCCGGGGCATAAGCCGGAAGAGATGGGGGCGGCAATTCACATTGAAGTTGAAAAGCTCAAGAACGAAGACATCAGCGATGACGAGCTGAAAATGATCAAGACACGGGCAAAGGCAAGTCTGATTCGCAGCTTGGGCAGCAACTCTGGTTTGGCATTCGAGCTCGGAATCAATCAGGCCCGTTACGATGACTGGCGCGAGCTTTTCCGGCAGGTGGACCGGATCGATAAAATCACCAAGGCGGACATTCGCCGTGTGGCAAACAAGACATTTACCGATAACAATCGCACCGTAGGAATTATCGAGACAGTCGCACCCACCGCCGGACAGGCTGGCAACGGAGGTGAGCAATGAAAAGCCAACTGTTCCGCTTCATGGTGCTTGTGTCTCTCGTTTTCAGCGCTTTGGTCACCGAGGCCTCGGCACAAGCGACGGATTGGCAGCAAATTGCCATTCCCCCGCTTCCCGCTTTCCATCCTAAAGAACCAAAGCGAATTGAATTTCCCAGCGGCATGATCGTTTTCCTGCAGGAGGATCATGAACTGCCAGTGATCGATGGTATCGCGCGAATCCGCGGCGGATCGCGCGACGAGCTCACGGCCAAGACCGGCATGCTCGATATGTATGGTGAGGTCTGGCGAACGGGTGGCACCAAAACTCAGACCGGCGATCAGTTGGACGATTACCTCGAAGTTCGCGCCGCGAAAGTGGAGACGGCGGCAAGTGCGGATTCGACCGAAATCTCCTGGTCATGCCTGAAAGGCGATTTCGATGATGTTTTCAAAGTTTTCTCTGAGCTGCTGCGGCAACCCGAGTTCCGCCCCGACAAGCTGGACTTAGCGCAAAGAGAGATGTATGACGCCATCTCCCGCCGCAATGACGATGTCGGCGAGATTGCGCAACGGGAGGCAACCAAACTGGCTTACGGCAAGAATAATCCTTACGCCCGTCAGCCGGAGTACGTCACCGTGTCGGCAGTCACGCGCCAGGACCTGCTGGATTGGCATCATGCCCACGTTTTTCCCAACTACATTATTTTGGGCGTGGTCGGCGACTTTGACTCCGCCGCCATGGAAGCCAAGCTGCGCGAAGCGTTCGGCCAATGGGCGAAAGGCCCGGCGTTCAAAGCTCCCGAGATCAAGTTTGAACCGGCTAAGCCAGGCTACTATCTGATCCCCAAGGCAGATGTGAATCAAAGCAACATTCGCATGGTGGACTTGGGCATACGAAAGGATAATCCCGATTACTTTGCCGCGCAGGTTTTCAACGAGGCGTTCGGCGGAGGGTTTTCGTCCCGACTGTTCCGCAATATCCGTTCGGCCCAGGGTCTGGCGTATGCGGTAGGTGGAGGCATCGGAAGCGCCTTCGATCATCCGGGAATCGAACGCATATCCGTGGGAACCAAGAGCCAGAGCACGGTGGAATCGATCGTGGCACTGGACCAACAAATTGATGATCTGAAAACAAGTCCGATCTCTGACGACGAGATCAAGCGGGCCAAGGATTCTATTCTTAATTCTTTTGTGTTCAACTTCGATTCGCCGGAAAAAGTTCTGCGTGAACGTATGGCTTATGAGTTTTATGGCTACCCCGCGGATTTTCTGGAACGATTCCGCGCGGGAATTGAAAAGGTGCAATCTGCCGATGTGCAACGTGTGGTCGCAAAGTACCTGCACAAAGATCAGCTCAGGGTTCTGGTGGTGGGCAATACCTCGGAATTCGACAAGCCGCTTTCGGACCTGGGTTCGGTAACAAACATTGACATCAGCATTCCGCCCCCTCCAGGCGGGAAAAACGAAGCGCTGAACTGAGGGCACACGTCCATCTGGCACTGATAAAGCCAGATGCAACCGCCGTGTTGCCTTAGCCTTGACAGCCTCCCACTTCAGCCATTACTATAGGCGAATAAAAAGCGAATATCAATGGCTTCCCTTCCCCTCATACCTGACTCGCGGCCAAGGTTGGTCGGCATCGCCCGCCTCGCCGCAGAAGGCGAGTCCCTCCGGCAGGGACACGAAATCGAATACTTCACTCTTCCCGTTCGTTCCCTGTTGAACCGCTGCACCGTCGAACGCATGCCATTCACCTGGACGATCAACCCGTATCGCGGTTGCGAATTCGCTTGCAAGTACTGCTATGCCCGGTACACACACGAGTTCATGGAGATGCGCGATGGGGTGGAATTCGAGCAGAAGATTTTCGTGAAGCAACACGCAGCCGACCTGCTGCGGCAGGAGCTTCGTCACGTGAAGCCCGGCGAAGAAATTGCCATTGGCACAGCCACCGATCCTTATCAACCAGCCGAGCGGCGCTTTGAAGTCACGCGTGCGATTCTAGAAGAATTCGCCAGGCACAAAGGCTTCGACATCGGCATCGTCACAAAGTCTAACCTTGTTCTCCGCGACACCGACCTCCTGAAGCAGATTGCGAAGGCCAACAAGCTCTTCGTAAACCTCACTATCACTACACTCAATGCTGATCTGGCACGCATCCTCGAACCGCGGGCTCCCCGTCCTGATCTGCGTCTCGACGCCATGCGCAAGCTGAACGAAGCTGGAGTTGACGCTGGTGTGATCTGTGCGCCGGTGCTCCCTGGAATCACTGATGCGCCGCGCGATCTGGAAGCGCTGGTTCGCGCAACTGCAAAAGCAGGTGCAAAATACATTTTTGCTAATTCGCTTTTTCTAAAGCCCTGCTCGGCTGCGGTTTTCATGCCGTTCCTGCAGGCAGAATTCCCGCAGCTGGTGGAAAGCTATCGCGAGCGCTACAAAAATCGCGCCTTTCTGCCGAGTTCTTACAGGAAGCGCTTATCTCAGCTCGTGGCGCGGTTGCGCCAGAAGTATGGAATCCGCAGCGACTACGACCGTTACAGCGAGCGGAGCCACCCGCTTCCTGTTGTCGAGTCAGCGGATCAGCTCAGGCTGTTTTGAAAGCCAGCCGTTAACATCCTGGCAGGAGCAGTACCTCCGTAGAGCCCTTCGCAATTCTCATCGCACCGCATGTTTTCAAGGCCGAAATAGATTAACCTTAGGTGATGGAGGGTGACATGTCATTGGACTACTCCTATAGCGATCTCGCAAAAATGATCGATCACTCGCTTCTGAATCCTGCTTTGACGTGGCAGGATTTTGAGGATGGAATTGCGCTGGCGTTGGCCTACGACGTGGCCAGCGTGTGCATCATGCCATACGCGTTGAAGTGCTGTGCAGAGCGTCTGCGCGGCAGCACGGTGCGCGCGAGCACCACAATTGGATTCCCTCACGGTGGACACACCACCGCGATCAAAGTGGCTGAAGCTCGCCAGGCATTGGCGGATGGCGGCGAGGAACTCGATATGGTGGTGAACATCAGCAAAGTGCTGAGCGGGGACTGGCAATACGTGCGAGATGACATCCGCGCAGTAGTGGAGGAGGCGCACGCAGCGGACCGAAAGGTGAAGGTCATCTTCGAAAACGCATATCTCAATGATGAGCAGAAAATCCGCCTATGCGGGATTTGCGGCGAGTTGCGGGCAGATTGGGTAAAGACTTCGACGGGGTATGCGCCGTCCGGTGCTACAGAGGCAGATCTGGCGCTCATGCGGAAGTATTCGCCACCTTATGTACAGGTAAAGGCTGCGGGTGGAATTCGGGATCTGGATGCGCTCTTGCGGGTGCGTGCTCTTGGGGTAACCCGGTGTGGCGCAACAAGAACGGCGAGCATGCTGGACGAAGCGCGTCGCCGATTGGCTCTGCCACCCATCGAGCTTCAAGTCGTAGGGGCTGGGTCAGCGGTGGCCGATTAGTGGTTTGCTCGACGCGCTGCTTCAGTCGGCAAGAAGCTTGTCGGTGATCGTATGGGCTAAGCCCAAGTCATCTGAGATCTGACGTGCTTTTTCGTGGGCGGCTGTTGCTTCAGAACTGCGACCGCAGCTCTGCAAAGCGGCTTCGAGAAGGAGATAACCAACCGGCGAAGGTCTGAGTGCAGCGGCGTGGGAGAATGCGCCCGCCGCTTCATCGCAGTTTCCCAACTTCTGCTCGAGCAGACCCATCCCCAGCCAAGTACTGGGATTGTCTTTATTAACTCCAAGGGCGGCTTTATAGGTCGCCTCTGCCTGGGGGAAGTTACCGAGCTGGCGATAGGCGAATGCGAGGTTCGGGAGGGCCTGGGCTACAAGCTTTGGATCAGAGCTTCCCCGTAATGCATTCTGATAAAGCGTGATAGCCTCTTGAATATTCCCTTGAGTTTGGTCGTAGATTGCCAGGTTCAAGTTGCCCTTCGCATTAGTAGGATCGATTGCCACTGCCCTTTCGAAATGGACACCGGCCTCTTGAGTCAGACCTTGGGCAGCTAACGCACTGGCCAAGTGTTCTTCCCCCTGGAAGTTTGGCCCTGTTACCTCAATCGTGTGTGACCATAGGCTGACGCTGTTGCTCCAGTAGCTCAGCTGCCTGCGGGCGACTAAGCCGAGAGACGAGAGCGCGATCAGGCATGCCACAGCGGGCACCCACGCCGGCCACTGCTGGCTTCGCACAATTTCCGCCGCACCCCACACCACCATGAGGAACAGCCCTATGAGCGGCAGGTAGCCGTAGCGGTCAGCCATCGCTTGGGCTCCAACTTGCACCAGGCCGATCATGGGCACCAGAATTCCCAAGAACCACAACCATCCTACGAGAAGGTAACGACGGCGCGCGGCGATGACACAAGCCGAAATCAGTGCGAGCAGCAGAAATGCAAGCAGCAACGGCAGAAGTGAAACGCCCCAGTAGGGATACATGACCGCGAGGTGCGATGGCCAAAGTGTCTTGCCCAGATAGAGGACGTACGACAAAACCGCATTTCCTAATCGTGCCGACAACGGGATTTGCTGCACTGATCGCACAGCTCCGCCAGCCACCTGCGCTCTGATTGTGATAACTGCACTTGCTGCGGAGAGCGCAATGAGCGGCAGCTTCTCTAACGCAAGGTGCAGAAAGCTGTAAGTCCGGATTGTGCGATCGGAATTGTCCGAAATCGGCGAATTGTTCGCGTCCGAGGCAGTCCGCCGCAACGGCCAGTAATCCCAGAGCAGCAACACAAATGGAAAGGTAATTACCTGGGGTTTGGCCATCAATCCCAGAGCAAACAAAATTGTCACGACCCCATAACGCGTCAGACGTGGCCTCTGTGCGTACCATCGGTATGCGACGAGAGCCAGGAGGAAGAAAAACATGCTGAGCAGGTTCTTGCGCTCCGAAATCCAGGCCACCGATTCAACATTCATCGGATGAAGCGCAAATAGCGCAGCCACGATCCAACTGCGCCATACCAGGCCAGTCGCTTGCAGAAGGACCAGAAACAGAAGGTAAGCGTTAGCCGCATGGAACAGCACGTTGACGTAGTGATGTCCGGCGGGATTCAGGTGAAAGAGCTGCCAATCCAGCTCGTGGGATAACCACGTAAGCGGGTGCCAATTCGCTTCCGTGGTAGTGGTGAAGGCCCAGCGGACCGCACTCCAACGCAAGCCCTGGCACACCTGGGGATTCTCCGTAATGTAGTGGTCGTCGTCGTAGTTAATGAATGGATAGCGGCCGGCAGGATTGTAGAGCGCCAGGGAGGCAAGCACGAGAACCAGGCCGAGAACGATGGCTGGCCTTTGGATGGGAAACGAGCTTGTGGGCGGAGCGGCTGTTAACGGTTGCCCTATTGTTGCCTCGGTTGCGAATGCCACATGAATCCCCGAGCCATCATAAGTAGCCCTTTACCCCGGAAGTCAGATCACCAAGGTAACGGGATGAGCCCGGCTTTCGTGAAACATTGCCATGTCCGGTTGACGAAAAGTGGCAACCTCAGCGACACAATCCGCTATTTCCCGATAGCGCACATGCGAACGTTGCAGCTCTTCCACGTTACGACAGAGCCCTTGGCTGTTGTACATGAAGGCGATGCCAGGCTAAAGGACGGTGACATTGGTAACCTTCGCCTCTGGCTAGAAAAGTGCCAACATAATCGCCAATCGGTCAATCACGACCAGACCTGAAAGGGAGAGAAGGGAAAACGAGATGCGGAAACAGAAGGGTTTTTCATTGATTGAGTTGCTGATTGTGGTGGCGATCATCCTGATTATTGCTGCCATTGCAATTCCGAACCTGCTGCGGGCGCGTATTGCGGCTAACGAGTCGTCCGCGGTTCAATCGCTACGTACTATCAACACGGCGCAGGTGACTTATCAGTCCA
>DASPRY010000033.1:0-7532 GCA_035624215.1 Terriglobales bacterium | reverse complement strand
CGGACTGCCAAAGTATCCGCCCCAGGTGTCACCGTGGGCATCCAGTTGAATGAAAGCCACCGGGCCAAACTGTTTGTGAATGGCGCGGAGAATAGGCAAGAGAATGGAATGATCGCCCCCCACGCAAACTGTGCGCGTGTCAGCGCGAAGAACGTCGCTGAGTTGTTTGGTGATTCGGGCGTACGTGTCCTGGATCGAAAGCGGGTTGATCGACAGATCACCGAAATCTGCAGTCCGCCACTTAGAGAACGGATTCACTTTTAGCACAGGGTTCCAGGGCCGGATCATGGCCGACTGCACGCGTATGTTTCGCGGTCCAAACCGGGTCCCCGGCCGATAGGTTGTGCCGCCGTCGAATGGAATGCCGATAATCGCGATGTCGAGTTCTTCTGCACGAGTAATATGCGGCAAGCGCATGAATGTTGGCACACCGGAAAAACGAGGAAAAACCAGTGCGTCAACCGGCTGCGGATGTGGCTTGGCGCTCTTCTTCGGCTTCATTCGGGTGCGGCGAATTATAAAGCATCTTCCTTCCCGGCCCGTTCGGAACACCTCATCATTCATGTGCTATGTTTGTCTCCTAACGCTCCAAAATGAGGCACCTCTTGCCGCGATATGAATGTCGTCTTCCGGATCCAACTGCGCCTGTGAAGGTCAAGACGATTGCTCCGGCAGAGCTGCAGAGAGCATTCGAAAGGCGCTAGAGGCAGTGCGTATCCTGGTCATCGGCGGCACTGCGTTCATGGGTCCTCACGTCGTGAGGAGGCTTTCCGCAGCGGGGCACGAAGTCGCCGTCTTTCACCGGGGACAGCACGAGCCGGATCTGCCCAATACTGTGACGCACGTCCACAGCCCCTCCGCTGCGTTTCCCATCCTCCACTTTCCCGGCGAATTGATCCGTTGGAATCCTGATACGGTTCTTCACATGGTAGCGATGGGCGAGCGGGACGCGGAAGCCGCGGTGCGAGCGTTTCGCGGTATTGCTCGCAGGCTGGTTGTCTGCAGTAGTGGCGATGTCTATGCCGCTTATGGCCTCCTGATCGGGACAGAGAATGACGCCCCGCATCTGCATTTATTGAAAGAAGATGCTCCTCTTCGTACAAAGCATTATCCATACCGCAAGACCGCTAAGAATTCTGACGATTGGATCTACCACTATGACAAGATTCTGGTGGAGAAGATTGTGATGGGTGATCCCGAACTGCCTGGCACGGTTTTGCGACTACCCGCGGTATATGGGCCGGGCGACAATCGGCACAGTTTCTTCCCCTATTTGAAACGCATGGACGATGACAGACCAGCCATCTTGCTCAATGAAGCTCATGCCCGTTGGCGCTGGACGCACGGTTATGTTGACAACGTGGCGGCGGCAATTACCCTCGCAGTCCTCGACGATCGAGGAGCCGGGAGGATTTACAACGTAGGCGATGAATTCACACCTAGTACCGAGGAGCGCGTCAGACTCTTAGCCAAAATCACAGGCTGGAGGGGGCAGATTGTGCCGCTTCCTGGCGGCTCACTTCCCAAGCATCTGCGGGATACATACAACTATTCCAGGGATTTGGCCTATGACACCAGCCGAATTCGGCGTGAGCTTGCCTACCGCGAGCACATAACACTGGAAAAAGGAATGCGGCGGACAGTGGACGACCTGCGTGCCAATCCTCCAAGTTTCGATGTGGGTCAGTACAATTACGCCGCGGAGGATGAGGCGTTGGCTGCTGTCGGCTAAGAGAACAAGTATGGGTGCGGTTTCGGGACCGCAGTTATCTTGACCCGGTCGGGAAGCAGCGATTATGTTTGTGTAAAAGCGTGGGGTAGCCATGTCCAACGAAACAAGCAAGTACCTTAAATTCGGCGGCGCAACAGTTATCATCCTTCTGGCACTGGGCTATTTGGCCTATACCGGGGTGCAGGAGAGTAAGAGCTATTACGTTACCATCAAGGAGCTTCGTGGGATGGGCGACAGCGCCTATACGAAACGCCTTCGCGTTGCCGGCAATGTGCAACCTGGGTCCATCAAACGGACTGGCACCAAAGTCGAGTTCATCCTGGTTGAGAATAACCAGGTCCTCCCAGTGGTTTACAGCGGCACCGAGGCCCCGCCGGATACATTCAAGGACAATTCGCAAGCCTTGGCTGATGGCAGTTTTGGCCGCGACGGCGTTTTTCATGCCAAACAACTTCAGGCAAAGTGTGCCTCCAAGTATGCCCCTCAACCTGGAGCCGGCACATCTTCCACTGAGCCGTCCAAGAGCATTACACAACTGCAAACTGACAGCGCCCCTGGCCCGGCGAACTAAGAGTAAAGCTTCTGACCAGCATTGCAGCACGGTCAGTTCCAGCCAGAGGATGTGCAATCCTCAAGGTTGCTGAATTACTGCGCCGCCGAACGCCGGGGATCCAACAGGGAGGGGCCGACGACCGGTTCCTGCAGTTACGCACTCCGACCTTTCGCTGAATTGCCGGCAATCGGATACGAACGTGCCACGTCCGGAGCGGGTTTCCAGCAGGCCCTTCCCCCGCAATGCCTCGATCGCGCAGCGGATCGTGGCTCGGCTGACACCACATTTCACGGCTAACTCACGCTCAGCGGGCATCTGATCCCCGGGTTTGAGTATGCCCATCAGAACCTGCCTTTCGATCTGCTCCACGATTTGTTCATGCAGGCGATTTGGACGAATTATTTTGTACACGAATCTGCCCCCTCGGTTTAACAGTGGCACGAAAGCAATCCTACACAAGTTAGGTGATCGAATTAGTTCTTAAATTTTGATCCGGTGTATGCATTCCTTGAATAGGATCCAGGCAGGATAAGCAACTCGAGATTTCGCCAGCTGGAACAGCCATGCCAAAATGCCCGCATCCGGTCTCTTACCGACCGCTCTCGACTTCCGGGTTAGCTTTAGCTATCTTCCATTCTTGTGCCGAGCGTTCTCTCAGCTAATCCTGAACCCTCCCGGGCGGCTTCCATCGTTTCTGTCACCGATCTGGTCAAGCAATTTGGTCGATTCGCGGCATTGCGCGGCGTAACTGCCGAGTTTGCGCCAGGACGCCTTTATGCGATTCTCGGCGAGAACGGAGCGGGGAAGACTACTCTGCTGCGCTCCCTTGCCGGTCTCAGCAAGCCAACTCGGGGAACAATCTCGATCATGGGCACAACCAATCTGCGCAGCGTGCGCGCGCAGGTTGGCTATATGGCTCATCCGTCGCTGCTTTATGACGAACTGAGCGGCATGGAGAATCTGCGCTACTTCGCCCGGCTTTACGGGATCAATGACCACGAGCGCTGCGGCCAGGTGATTCGCGCCGTGAACCTTGATCCGTCTTTGCCACGGCCGGTTGGCCAATATTCGCAGGGTATGCGCCAACGTATGTCGCTGGCTCGCGCGCTGCTGAACCATCCCAAGATACTGCTTCTCGACGAGCCCTTCTCGAACGTAGATGTCCGGTCTGCGCGGGAGATGGTGGGATTGTTGAAAAATGTGCGAGATCAGGGCAAAACAATTTTCGTGGTTACACATCAAGCGTCGCTGCTCGAAAGCGTGGCTGATGAATTCGTTTGGATGGATGCGGGGCGAATTGTGCGTTGGAGTCGCACTCTTGACCCGGCGGAGACAAGATGAATAGCGCCACCAAGCTCATGGGTGCCACCCTGCTTAAGGATCTTCGCCTGGAGTGGCGTTCCAAGGACGCTATCAACTCCATGCTTTTCTTTGCCCTGCTGGTTGTCGTCATCTTTAGTTTCTCGTTCGATCCTACGGCAGAAGAATCGCGGCGCATTGCCGGGGGCTTGGTGTGGGTAGCGTTTTTGTTTGCTGCCGTGGTAGCGCTGAACCAGACCTGGGCGCGCGAGTTGCGCAACCAGGTGCTGGACGCTTACCGGGTTTCTCCCGCGCCGGCAAATTCACTATTTCTGGCCAAGGCAGCGGGGAATTTCATATTCGTCGCTGTACTTGAAGCGCTTATGACCCCTCTGTTCATTGTCTTTTACAACCTTCGCGCAATCGGGCCAGCTTATCAGTTGCTTGTTGTGGCTGTGCTCGGAACCTGGGCCCTGGTTGTGAACGGCACTTTCTTCGCGGCAATGTCATTGCGCACACGCAATCGCGAAATCATGTTGCCCCTTCTTCTGTTCCCCATCTCGATTCCCGCACTGCTGGCGATGGTAGAAGCTACCACTTCTATTCTGACTGGTGAATTTTCCGCGAAATTCTGGATCGTCTTGCTTGTGGCCTACGATGTGGTGTTTACTATGGCTAGCCTCTTCCTCTTTGAACTTGTGTTGGACGCGGAATGAAACGCGCGTTTCCCATCCTTACGATTCTCACGGCCGCTCTGCTCATTTATGGGCTGTACCAGGCTTTGCTGGTTGCGCCGACCGAGGAGACGATGGGCGACGTGCAACGCATCTTCTATTACCACGTACCTTCGGCTTGGACGGCGGGTGTTTTGTTCTTTGTAAATTTCCTGGCGTCGATTGCATACCTGGTGTGGCGGAACACGAAAGCAGATGCGCTGGCAGTTGCCGCGGCTGAGGTCGGCGTCGTCTTCTGCACCATTGTTCTAGTGACCGGACCCATCTGGGCACGGCCAGTTTGGGGCATTTGGTGGACCTGGGATCTGCGCCTGACTCTCACACTGGTTTTGTGGCTCATTTACGTAAGTTATCTGCTCTTGCGCCGCTTCTCCACGAGCGGTCAGACGCCCGTAATCGCGGCCGTGCTGGCGATCTTTGGCACGCTTGACATTCCCCTGGTTTACTTTTCCATATGGTTTTTCCGCACGCAGCATCCCCAGCCGGTCATCGGAGGCGGCGGCTCGCTTGATCCCCGCATGCTGAACGCCTTCCTGGTGAATCTCGTGGCCTTTACCTGTTTCGGTGCGCTGGTGTGCTGGGCACGCTACCGGCTGGAAATTCTGCGACGCGAGGTGGAAGAGACACAAGCCTTGGAGTCCTTGCTCGAACCCCGGAGCGCCCGATGAGCTATCTTTACGCCGCGTATATTCTCACTTGGGTAATTCACATCGGCTACATCGGCACACTGTTTCGTCGCTATAGGCGGTTGCGGCAAGAAATGGAACAGCTCAAACAGGACCACTAAGAAATCTCTACCAGAAACGTAGCAGTCAGCATCTCCCGGTGTTTCAGCCTGCATCTCATGTTCGGGAAGAGAACAAGCAGCAACGGCTTGACAGTCTGTTGAGCGGATGTTTAAGTAGTTACTTACTTTTGCGCGCAATTCTCTGCTTACAGGTTAGCAGGCCGCTTCGCGGCCCCGGTTGGGAGTACCGTTTCTTCTTCCTCTCCATGTATAAAGAAATCCGGAGGAGTTCTTGAGATTGAATCGCCATGAGTTGGCAGGTCCCCGCTCAGCGACCCCTATTATGGCAAGCTTGCTGCTGTGCGGGTTGGGCGTCTTGGCATTGGCGACTGGATCCGCTGGCAGTGGTCTTGACCTTGGTCACCGCTCCACCAAAGCGGGCAAACCTGCAGGTCATATCGACAAGGGAGCACACACGTCCGTCTTAGCAAGTTACGGCCAGCTCCCGCTGATTTTCGAACGCAACCAGGGCCAGACCGATCCGCGGGTCAAATTCCTGGCCCGAGGCAGCGCTTATGGTCTTTTTCTCACCACCGAATCCGCCGTCTTGAAACTGCGCCACTCACCCGATGCCTCCTCGGTATTGTCCATCAAATTCTCGAACGCAAATCCGCGTCCAACTGTGACAGGAGAAGTCGAGCTCCCGGGCAAGAGCAATTACTTTATCGGAAACGATCCGGCCATGTGGCACCGCAATATCCCGCAGTTTGCCCGTGTCCGCTACGCGAGGATCTACCCGGGAATTGATCTGGTTTTCTATGGTCGTCGGGGGCATCTGGAATACGACCTTAAAGTAGCGCCAGGTGGCAACCCAAGTCGAGTGGCACTGCAATTGTCGGGTGAGCAGAATGCCACGGTTGATTCGGCTGGGGACCTCGTGCTCTCCATTTCAGGTGGCGATGTGCGCCTGCAAGCGCCACGCATCTACCAGATGATGGGCGAACGGAAAGTGCCAGTCGAGGGTCGATTCGAGCTACGCCGCAGGAACGAAGTCGGGTTTGAAGTGGGCAAATATGATCCCACTCGCACGCTTGTGATCGATCCAGTCCTAACCTATTCCACCTTTCTTGGTGGAAGCGGCGAGGAGGCTTGTTCGGTCATCCTTGGCACCGGAACTCCCCTTTCCGGCTGTCCTGCAGTCGCGGTCGATCCGGCTTCAAACGCCTACATCGCCGGTTCCACTACGTCCGCCGATTTCCCTTTGAGTATTTCTCCATACCAGGCGGGGTTAAGAGGTGCAGCCAATATTTTCGTTTCGAAGTTCAATGCAGCCGCCAATACCTTGATCTTCTCGACTTACTTAGGCGGAAACGGGAAGGATTACACCGCCGGAGTCGGTGTCGACTCGGCGACTGACGTGATTGTCGGGGGCACGACAACCTCGAGTAATTTCCCGACCCAAGGCGTGAATGGGCCATTCCAGTCGGCACCAACCAATGCTAACAAGCACGTGTTTGTTAGCAAACTTGACCCTGCCGGGCACACCTTGCTCTATTCCACATACCTGTCAGGGAACGGTTCTGAGACTGCGACCGGGCTTGCCGTCGGGCAAAGCGACCAGAACGCCTACGTGACTGGTACCACCACGTCTACCAACACCCCGACAGCCACGTCAGCGTTTCCGGCGACATTGGGTGCCTATCAAACCGCGCCAGCTGCTGGATCAACCATTCAATTCTTCATGAGTAAAATTGATCCCAGCCTCTCCGGAAATGCAAGCTTGGCGTATTCCACCTATTTTGGAGGCGGCAATCCCTCGACCGGAGTGGCCTTGGGCGGCGGGATCGCGGTGGATATCGGCAACAACGTCTATATAACTGGGGGGACGAACCTTCTGCATGTGGGCGCGTTCAACGATTTCCCGATTCTGAATGCTTATCAAGGATGTTTGGACACTGCACCCTCGACCACTCCCATCACTTGTCCGTCAAATGTTACCAATCCAGATGCTTTTGTTGCTGCGTTTAATCCGAACGCCACAACCGGCGCTCAGTTGTTGTATTCCACTTATCTTGGCGGGTCAGGCACTGATATCGGGTATGGAATCGCATCTGACGGTACGAGTGCCTATGTAACCGGCTCAACGAATTCGACTGATTTTCCGGTGGCCGGAACGGGTGTCTTTCAGCCTACGAATGGCGGAGGTCCCAGCGACGCGTTTCTGGCTAAACTGGCCAACCCGGTCACGACCGGAACTACTCCCGGTCTGGTTACGCTGAGTTACTTTACCTATCTGGGCGGGGCAGGTACAGATGTTGGATTAGGCGTCGCGGTGGATAGTATCCAGGGCGCGCGAGTTACTGGTTGGACGAGTTCGACAAACCTTCCGGTGCTGAACAACAGCAACATACAGGCAGGGTACGAGGGAAACAACGATGCGTTTGTAGCCCGCATCGATACCACCGCCACTTCTCCAACCGCGGCAGG
>DASPRY010000025.1:0-27394 GCA_035624215.1 Terriglobales bacterium | reverse complement strand
GATCAGGTTGCGGACCGCGGCATTGGGTACCAGAACTTCCATGCACATGACGCGTCCCTTGCCATCGGCTCGGGGCAGCAAGCTTTGACACATAATGCCCTCCAACACCAGCGACAACTGCGCCCGAATCTGCGGTTGCTGATGAGCCGGGAACACATCGATGATGCGGTTGATGGTGGAAGACGCCGAATTGGTGTGCAACGTGCCGAAAGTGAGGTGGCCGGTTTCCGCGATGCGCAGGGCAGACTCGATGGTTTCCAGGTCGCGCATTTCGCCGATCAGCACCACGTCCGGGTCTTCACGAAGCGCAGCGCGCAAAGCATCGGCGAAGCTCTTGGTGTCGGCGTGCAACTCGCGCTGGTTGACCACACAATTCTTGTTCATGTGCACGAATTCAATGGGGTCTTCGATGGTAAGGATGTGGTCGTGCCGCTCAGTATTGATCTTGTCGATCATGGCGGCCAGAGTCGTCGATTTGCCCGATCCGGTCGGCCCGGTCACCAGCACCAGTCCGCGCGGTTTGTCGCACATTTTGCTCGCTACCGCGGGAAGGCCGAGCTGAGAAAATGATTTGATCTCGAAGGGAATCAGACGGAAAACCGCCGAGGTCGCGCCGCGTTGATTGAACACATTGGCACGAAAACGAGCCAGCCCTTTTAATCCGAACGAGAAGTCCAACTCCAGGTTCTCTTCAAACCGGTGCTTCTGCGAGTCGGTCATCACGCTGTAGGCCAGTTGCTTGGTTTCCGCCGGCGTCAGTTGCGGCAGGTCAAGCGGTACCAAATGTCCATGCACACGAATCTGCGGCGGCGAATTGGTGGTAAGGTGAAGATCGCTGCCTCCGGTCTCCAGCATTCTTTTCAGCAAATCACTTAATGAGAGCCCCATATCCTTCCTTTCCCTCTTTCCTCTTGCTCAGATTTCTTGTTACAGCCGCCCAGCCGATCTCAGTTAACGGTTTCGCGGGCTACTTCTTCCAGCGTAGTCATCCCGGCCGCAACCTTGATCAACCCGCTGCGGCGGAGGGTAATCATCCCGCGCTCGATGGCCTTTTTCTTCAACTCGACTGCCGACGCGCCCACCAGCACTAGTTCCTTGATTTCGTCATCTACTTCCATCACCTCGTACAGACCGGCGCGGCCCTTGTAACCGGTGTTGTTGCAGGTGGCACACCCCTTACCCTTCTGGATCTTTACGGTCTTGGCTTCTTCGGGCGTAAAACCCTCGTCGATGAGAGTAGGGACCGGAACTTCGACCGTCTCCGCGCAGTCCTTGCAAATACGGCGGACCAGGCGCTGGGCGCAGATCAGGTGCACCGAGGTCGCCACCAGAAATGGCTCAATACCCATATTCATGAGGCGGGTGATGGTTTCCGGAGCTCCATTAGTGTGCAGCGTGGAAAGCACCAGGTGTCCGGTAAGTGCGGCCTTAATGGCGATCTCTGCGGTTTCAAAGTCACGGATTTCGCCGACCAGAATGATGTTGGGATCCTGTCGCAGGAAGGCCCGCAGCGCGGCTGCGAAGTTCAGGCCGATCTGCTCCTTCATCTGCACCTGGTTCACCCCAGCCAGCTGAAATTCCACCGGATCTTCCGCCGTCATGATGTTGGTGTCGGGAGTATTCAGGCGCGAAATAGAAGAGTACAGAGTATTGGTCTTGCCGGAACCGGTCGGACCTGTAACCAGCACCATTCCGTACGGTTTCAGAATGGCTTTCTCGAATTTAACCAGCGACTCTGGTTCAAAACCGAGCTTGGTCATGTCGAGACGAAGGTTTTCCTTGTCCAGCAAGCGCAGCACGATTTTTTCGCCCCACAAGACGGGCAGCGTGCTGACGCGAAAGTCGAGCTGCTTCTTGCGTCCGCCAATGCTCATCTTCAGCATGATGCGGCCGTCTTGCGGCAGGCGCTTCTCGCTGATATCCAGCTTCGACATGATCTTCAGGCGGGAGGTGATCGCGTCCTTCAATTTGATTGGCGGCGTCATGATGCTTTGCAGCACGCCGTCAATACGGAAACGGACACGGAATTCTTTTTCGTAGGGCTCGAGGTGAATGTCGCTGGCGCCGCGCTTGACGGAATCGCTGAGGATGAGATTTACGAGTTTGACAATAGGGGCTTCGTCGGCCGCGCGCTCCAGGTCGGCCAATCCCATCTCTTGCTGTTCGGCCTGAAGTTCGACGTCATTTTCATCCATTTCCGACATCGACATCATGACCTGCTCGAGATTTTCTTCTTCTTTGGTGGTGCCGTAGGCCTTGTCGATGCCTTCGAGAATGGAGGTTTCCGATGCGACCACCGGCTCGATATTGAAGCCGGTCATGAACTTGATGTCGTCCATGGCGAACACGTTGGTGGGGTCCACCATGGCGATGGTGAGCGAAGCGCCGACTCGGCTGAGGGGCAGAATCTGGTAACGCCTAGCGGTTTCGAAGGGAATCAGTTTGACAACCGCGGGGTCGATTTCAAAATAGGAAAGGTTAATCGCTGGAACACCATATTGCCGCGAAAGGAAGTTGGTCACATCCTCATCGGTGAGGAAGCCCAGTTTCACCAAGGCGGCGCCGAGACGGAGGTTGCCGTCTTTCTGCGCTTTTACCGCTTGCTCCAACTGCTCTGGGGTAATGATCTTCTCTTTGACGAGAAGATCACCCAGCCGTTGAGACATACTTAGCTCTCTCCTTCAAACGACAAGAGAATTGGCACTTGGGTTCCGCGAATCGCCGCCGATTGAGGGAGGGTACGTGGCACAATCCGCGTTGACATAAATTGTCAACGCAGAGGGCGTTACCGCGCGAGTAACTTTAGTACCGCAAGGTTGTTTCCTAAGTCGCTGTCCTCTCGTAAGTTGGTGAAACAGCGAAGCCTGAATAGCGGAACCCGGCCGCTAAGCCTCTCGGCCGAGCGGCCAGTCGCCAACCACCGCCTCAGAACTTAGCCGATCTATCAAGTCTGACCGCCCCTGCTTTCGTGATTTATCATGCGTGGGTCACGATTCCTTACAGACGCGCTATGAATGAGCCACGGGAACCTCAGCCAGAGGCCGATCTGCGAGATTATCTCGCCGCGGAGCGAACTCTGCTGGCTTGGATTCGGACCGGGCCTCGCCTTAATGGGGTTCGGCTTTGTGGTGGCGCGATTTGGGCTTTTCCTGCAGGAGTTCCAAGCCATCCAGCACATTCCGGCAAGTCGGCATTACGGACCTTCCTTGTGGTTCGGCGTGGCACTGATCGCCGCTGGCGTATTGGTGAATGTGTTTGCGGGATGGCACCATGCTCGTTTGATTCGGGCCTTGAATCGCGCTGATCGGTCCCATTCCCGATCTTCCATGCAGCCGGTCGCAATCGCCCTGTTCCTGGCGCTGGTAGGACTGGCGATGGCGATTTATCTGATTTCAGTCCGCAGTTCCGCGCAATCATTCCTAACAAGCAACCAGGAGGCATACATGGCGGCAATGACAGACAACGGGATCATCAACCGGCTTAGCGCGCACTCAGTTGACGAAACGGTTGAAAAGCTCAAAGGCATCCTGCAAGCCAAAGGGGTAACGCTGTTCGCGCTCGTCGACCATAGCGGAGAAGCGGCAAAAGTAGGAATGAAAATGCGTCCCACGAAACTGCTTATTTTCGGCAGCCCGAAGGCTGGCACACCTCTGATGTTGACCGCGCCCAGCATCGCCATTGATCTTCCACTCAAGATTCTGGTTTGGGAAGACGAGCAGGGAAAAGTCTGGGCTTCTTACAACAGTTCGGCATATTTGCAGCGACGGCACGGCCTGCCTCAACCCTTGCTGGAAAATATCGCTGTGGTAGAAACCCTCGCTGCGAAGGCCGGGGAGTAGCGCTCGACAGCGTGGGTCACGTGGGGTGCGCAAGAAGAAATTACCTTCTCTTTACACACTGTAAGTTTGTTTCGGTTAGAATTGGCAGCTCCGGCCCCGCCCGAGCCAGGCCGTACCAGCCGCGGCCGCGCCGAGATTTGCACCAAGGAAAACAATCATGGCGACGCTCACGTCCAGTACTTTTCGTCCTGATCCCAGTTTTTATCCCACAGCCAAAATGGCGATGCAGGCTGCTCCCGAGAAGCTCGCATTTGTCACGCTATTGAACGGCAAGGCAGATGGCGGCAGCGACATTCTGGGGCTGATTGATGTCGATCCGCAGTCGCCGGCTTATGGCCAGATGATCAGTGAAATCAAAATGCCCTTCCCCGGCGACGAGCTTCACCACTTCGGCTGGAATGCCTGCAGCTCGTGCCTGTGTCCGTATTCACCCCATCCTCACATGGAACGCCGCTATCTTGTCGTGCCCGGGTTGCGCTCATCGCGCATTCACATCATCGATACCAAGCCCGACCCGCGCAGTCCCAAGCTGGTAAAAGTGATCGAGCCGGAAACGGTGGCGAAACAGACGGGATACAGCCGTCCTCACACCTCTCATTGTGGCCCCGATGGCATTTACATCAACGCGCTCGGATCGCCGAGCGGAACGGGGCCGGGCGGCATCTTCGTGATGGATCCTGCAACGTTCGAAATTCGGGGAGCCTGGGAGCAGGACCGCGGCCCACAATACCTGGCTTACGATTTCTGGTGGCACCTCGGCCATGACACCATGATCACCAGCGAGTGGGGCACACCCGAGATGGTGGAAGCTGGCGTGAATCCCGAACTGCTGCTTGGCGGCAAGTATGGCCACTCTTTGCATGTATGGGATCTGCGGCGGCGGCGTCATCAGCAGGTACTTGACCTGGGAGCCGAGTACCAGATGGTGCTCGAGCTGCGTCCCGCCCACGATCCAAACAAAACCTACGGCTTCGTCGGCGTGGTTACTTCTCTGAAGGATCTCTCGTCTTCGATTTGGGTGTGGTATCGCGAGGGCAGCAACGGCACCTGGAAAATACGGAAGGTTATCGACATTCCCGCTGAAGCTGCCGATCCCGATCAGTTGCCACCTCTGCTGAAGGGATTCAAGGCCGTCCCACCCCTAGTCACCGACATCAACCTTTCGCTCGATGACCGCTTCTTGTATGTCTCATGCTGGGGAACCGGAGAACTGCTGCAATATGATGTCAGCAATCCTTTTGAGCCAGTGAAGAGCGGCTCCGTCAAGCTCGGAGGCATAGTCCGGCGGCAGCCGCACACCAGTAAGCCAGATGTACCACTGAATGGCGGTCCGCAGATGGTCGAACTGAGCCGCGACGGCAAGCGTGTGTATCTGACCAATTCGCTTTATCGCAGTTGGGATGAGCAGTTCTATCCTGATGGGGTGCGTGGGTGGCTGGTCAAGCTAGACGTCGGTCCGAATGGGGGTATGCGGCTCGACCCCAAACTTTTCTTGCAGCTCGATTCCATGAGGCCGCACCAGGTTCGACTGGAAGGTGGCGATTCCTCATCGGATTCGTTCTGCTTCTCTTGAGGATCGGATGACTGGCGAACACGTGCATTCCTGGACAGCGCTGCTGATGCTGGGAGCTTTTCACGGAATTAATCCTGCCATGGGCTGGCTGTTCGCCGTGGCGCTGGGCCTGCAGCAGAACCGTCGCGCGGCGGTGCTTCGCGCCCTGTTGCCGCTGGGGCTGGGCCACGCTCTCGCCATCCTGGCTGCGATTCTGGTGGCCGCATTCATTGGCTTGGCCTTGCCGATAAGCTACCTGCGCTGGATGGTAGCCGCCATTCTTATTGCGGTCGGTGTGCGTTTCTTTCTCCGCCATCCTCACCTGCACTGGGCCGGCATGCGCGTTGGCGCTGCTGACCTGACGCTTTGGTCGTTTCTTGTGGCCACCGTCCATGGCGCCGGACTCATGGTGGTGCCAGTCTTCCTTGCAGCATCAGCCGGCACCTCCTCCGCACCCGCGCATCACCATCTCGCCGCAGGAAGCGCCGCGACCGCAGTGTTTGCAACCCTGCTCCACGCCGGTTCGTACCTCGCGGTGACCGGATTGCTGGCATTGCTTGTCTTTGAAAAGCTTGGGCTCGGCTTGTTGCGGAAAGCCTGGTTCAACCTCGATTATCTTTGGGCAGCCGCGCTGGTTGGCACCGGCGCCGCCACGCTGCTCATCTGATCGGCCGATCAGGTATATTGAAAGCCCTAATCGACAGGTTCCAGTAAAGTGAGTGTAAGGTTTGTTGACATAACGGCAAGGGACTCCGCTGCCGTCTGGAGCCGCTATCCGACTTTGTACGAGATCAACACCTGGGTTTGGCTGTCGGAGTTGAGCCGGAAGCATGGAAAGCAAGTGAATCTGTCGTCCGTCCCTTCATCCGAATGGGATGCGCTCGCCGCGTGCGGTTTCCAGGCAGTGTGGCTCATGGGAGTGTGGGAAAGAAGCCCGGTGGGCATTTCGATTACGAATCAGAATCCGAGCCAGCTTGCAGATTTTCGGCGAGCGCTGCCTGACTTTCGTCTGGAAGATAATGTGGGATCGCCCTACTGTGTGCGCCGCTACACGGTTGACGGGCACCTCGGAGGCGCGGAAGGACTTGCCGTTGCCCGACGCGAGCTCGCGAAACGCGGCATGAACCTGATCCTGGATTTCGTTCCCAATCACGTGGCGCCTGACCATCCTTGGGTAGCCGAATGCCCGGAGTACTTCATCCGCGGAAAGGCCGACGACGCAAGGAGTGATCCTTCGTCTTTTGTTGATATTTGTGGCACGATTTTCGCCCGCGGGCGCGACCCGTACTTCCCGGCCTGGCCGGACGTGCTGCAACTTAACGCTTTTGAGCCGGGACTTCGGCAAGCGGCGATGGAAACGGTCGAAAGCATTGCCGCGCAGTGCGACGGCATCCGCTGTGACATGGCAATGCTCCTGCTGAACCGGATTTTCGAGCGTACCTGGGGTGGGCGCGCCGGACCTCCGCCTGCAACTGAATATTGGCCAAACTTAATCTCTGCCATCAAGAAAAGGCATCCCGCGTTTCTCTTCATTGCTGAGGCCTACTGGGATCTCGAATGGGAACTTCAGCAGCAGGGGTTCGACTTCTGCTATGACAAGAAACTGTATGATCGGTTGGAGCGCGGTGACGCTGAGAGCATCCGCCTTCACCTCTGCGCTGATCTTGCTTACCAGGCGAAACTGCTTCGCTTCATCGAGAACCACGACGAGCCGCGCGCCGCGGCGACGTTTGCACCCGCAAAGGAACGAGCTGCTGCCGTGATCGCAGCCACCCTCCCGGGAGTGAGGCTGTTCCATGAAGGGCAGCTTGAGGGACACAAAACGCGGCTACCCGTTTTTTTTGGGCAGGTATCCGCACGAGTGTACGGACCAGGAATTGCTGAGCTTCTACACCCGGCTTCTGGCAGAGATCAATCGGCCAATTTTCCGGAACGGACAATGGAGACTGGACGACCGAACGGGCTGGCCCGACAACTCAAGTTTTCAGAATCTCCTGGCGTGGAGCTGGGAGCAAGCTGATGAACGATACTTGATCGCAGTCAACTTCAGCGACCATCCTCTCCAGGTGCGCCTTCAGGTGCCGTGGGCCGAAAACGGCACTCAATATATTCTGATGGACGCGCTATCCAGTGTGACCTACGAGCGTGATGGAGATGAAATGCGGTCGCCCGGGCTTTATGTGGCACTCGGCCCCTGGGAGTATCACATTTTCCGCTGTGTGGGCACGCTTCGGGAATAATGTTCCGCTCGCCTTTCAGAGTCCTTAGTGATGCCAGAACTTTCCCACGCCGATCCGCACCTGAACCGTATTGATCCCGGGGTTCGGTGTCGCCAATCCGGCATTGGAAATGTGCATGTAACGCGCCTCCAGGCTCCAGGCATACTTGCTCCCGAATAAATGAACACCAAATGCAGCCGCTGAGGTAAAGTTCACATCGTTGGTCCCGGGCGGCACGTTCTTGTTTGTGAACAGAGTTCCGCCATTCAACTCTAGATAAGGTGCAACCCGATCGCGCGTGGCGAAATCCCACTTCAATCCCAGCGGACTAAAACCTCCGCCGTAGGCTGTGTTGTATCTTTGCCAAAGCACGAAAACAGGAGTGGCATCCAGCACATACTCGAATCGTCCTTTTAGAAATCCGGGGCCGTGTGGACGGGTAAGAATCCAGCCGTAACGCATGCCCGCGTTCCAGACATCGGTGTGCGATGTCCCACCTGGAACCGAGTGCCCGCCGCCGGTCCACACCTGCAGTTCGCGGGCGCCTTCCTCAGGACGCGCCTGCGCACAGAGCATAGAGCTCGCAAACAACAGGCAAATGCCGAGAGAGTATTTTGCCGTGCGCCGCATCGCAGAGACTTGCACCATACCGCAAACATCGGTCTCGTACAAATAGCACTACGAGATGATGCTAGCCACATCTCATCTCAGAGGTTAATCCATAATTGATCCGGCAACTCCTTAATAGAAGCGGGATTTTCATAATCCCAGCCCGCCGTCCACGGTCAGAATTTGTCCGGTAATGAAATGCGGAGCGGTGGCAAAAAACAGAACTGCTGCCGCCACGTCCTCGCCTGTGCCGTTACGCCGCATCGGCGTCTGCCTCGCCATGCTTTTGAAAAAAACCGCTGCAGATTTCTCTCCCAGATCAATCATTCCCGGGGCAACGCAATTCACTGCGATCGCAGGCGCCAACGCCTTGGCCATCACTTTGGTCAACATGTGCAGCGCCGCCTTCGAACAACAATAGTGGGCATGACTGGGCCAGGGCTCGAACCCACCTAACGATCCCATGTGGATGATTTTTCCTCGCCGCTGGCGCAGAAACTTCAGCGCCTCGCGCGAAACCAGAAATGGCCCGCGTGTATTGGTGGCAAAAATCGCGTCCCACTGCGCAAGCGTCAGCTTTTCGAAGTCAACGGTTTCGTAGTTCGCGGCATTGTTCACCAACACGTCGATGCCGCCCAGCTCCATGACAACTTTCTTGATCGCGAGCCTCACACTTTGCTCGACCGTAACATCGCAGGGGAGGGCGAGCGCGCGGACGCCCAGGCGGCGGATCTCGCCGATGGTCTGTCGTGATTCGCGTGCCGAGTGCAAGAAGGTGATCGCCACGTCGGCTCCCGCCTGGGCCAAGGCCAACGCACTGGCACGACCTAAACGTTCGGCTGCGCCGGTGATGACAGCCACCTTGCCCGCCAGCGGTTTGTTTTTGATCCGCGACATAATGCTGAAGATTGTAGCGTGTGGCGGAGCGGACTGGTCCGTTCTTCAGGCCACTATTTCCCGAGCTTATCGCCAGATAACTTCTGTTACACTTCGCCCATGTCAGTCCTGCGGCAGGTAATTGTTTACTCGCGCAAGGGCTGCCATCTTTGTGAAATTGTCAAAGAGACTTTGGCCAAACTGCAACGCCGCGGCGGCTTTACCTGGACCGAGGTGGACGTCGATTCCGACGAACAACTACGCCGCAAATTCACCGACGAGGTTCCAGTCGTTTTCATCGATGGCCGCAAAGCTTTCAAGTACCGCATGAACGAGCAGGAGTTCCTGCGCAAGCTGGCAGGCTAACCGCGGCCGTTTCCGCTACAATCTTAAGCCGCATGTTGCGCACTCAGCTCTATGCCGACCCGCACGATCGGTTTGTCCACGACCTTATTCTCGAAAGTTGCCGCCGTTTCCCAAACAAAATTGCGGTTATCGATGGCTCTGACAATCGCCGCTTCACTTATGCCGATTACGGCGAGCTTGTCGAAACGCTGGCTCGCGGATTTGCTGCCGCCGGTCTCAAGCGGGACGAGATTCTCGCAATCTACCTTCCGAACTCATGGGAATTCGCCGCCGCTTACCATGCGGCTACGCTGGCAGGAGCGATTCCTACACTTCTGAATCCGACCTACCGCGAGCGCGAGGTTCGTTATCAACTGGAAAACTCCGGCGCTGCCATGCTGATAAGCGATGGGCCGAATCTCGAAGGTATCAATCTTTCCGGTTTGCCCAATCTGCGCCGGGTTTACACCACGCGCCAGCATGCTGCGGGCGCTGAGCCGTTCGTCAATTTACTGAAGCGAACCACCACCGCTCTGCCGCGACTCGATCGGCCTTCCGACCAAGCTCTGGCCGCGCTTCCCTACTCCAGCGGCACTACCGGCTTGCCTAAAGGCGTGATGCTCTCGCATTTCAACCTGGTGGCAAATGTGTTTCAGTTCATCGGGCCGCACGGCACGGCCATGAACCACGATTTGATCAGCCTTTGCTTTCTTCCCCTCTACCACATCTACGGATTGAACGTGATTTTGAACCCTGTGCTCACGCTCGGCGCAACCCTGGTGCTGATGCCGCGCTTCAACGTTCCGCAGGTGGTCTCGCTGATTTCTCAGGAAGCCGTCACCATGATGGCCACAGTTCCGCCTGCGCTGAACGCGTTCTGCCAAGCTGCCGAGGCCGGAGAATTCCCCAAGGAACACACTGTGCGCTGGGTGAAGTCGGGAGCTGCACCGCTGGCTCCCGAACTTGCCCGCCGCTTCACCGCGCTCACCAGAATTCTTGTTTGCCAAGGTTACGGCATGACTGAGGCTTCGCCCGTCACTCACGTTGGATACCTGGATCCTGAACTTTACCGACCCGAATCGATCGGGCAGCCGCTGGCTCAGACGGATTGCCGCATACTTGATGAGGCCGGAAACGAGGCCGCTCCCGGTCAGCCCGGCGAGCTGGTGATGCGCGGCCCGCAATTCATGCTGGGATATTGGAGAGAGCCCCAAGCCACTGCCGCCGTTCTGCGCGACGGATGGTATTGGTCCGGCGATATCGTCAGCCGCGATGAGAATGACTTTTATTATGTGCTCGACCGCCGCAAAGAGATGATCAAGTACAAAGGATTTCCTGTGGCTCCGGCAGAGGTCGAAAGCGTGCTGCTCGAGCATCCCGCGGTTCGCGACTGCGGCGTCGTGGGCCAAAAGGACTCTGCCGCTGGAGAGATTCCGGTCGCCTTCGTGGTTCTTCGGGAGGGTACACTGGCTTCTGACAAAACCAAGGAAGCGCTTTGCGGATTCGTCGCCGATCGCCTGACTCACTACAAGCAACCTCGCGAAATTCGTTTCGTCGAGGCCATTCCGAAAAGCGCCTCTGGCAAAATCCTTAGGCGCGAGCTGCGGAAAAATCTGGGCTAAGCCTCACGAATTCTCAATTTGTCATCCTGAGCGAAGGACGCCACGTCCTTCGCGGCTTTCAAAGCGTAGGAATCGCAGTTACCACAGTCGCGGAAACATGGCTGGCACGTTGCGTACGTATTCGTCGAATTTAGAGCCAAAGGTTTCGCGCAGTAGTTTTTCCTCCGCCTGAATTCGAATGTGGTTGCCTACCAGGAAGAGAACGCTGGCCAATAGCAGCGCCCACCAAGTCGAGAACACCAATCCGGTGGAGAACATCACTCCGAACATGCCCAGATAAATCGGATTGCGTACTACAGCGTACGGGCCCTGGGTGATCAGCTCATGTCCCTCCACTACGCGCGCGGCATAGGTCCACTGTTTGCCCAAAGTCTGCACTGCCCGATAGCACAACCAACTGCTGAGGTACGCCAGCGCCACGGCTACTGCGGCCAGTGTCACCTCCGCCCCCAGCCAGCCGGAAACTGGCCACCAATGCGCACGCGGAATCGCCCAGACCAGAGTAATTGCGCATGCCTGAAGCACAATCCCCCACTTGGAGCTCGAATCACGTTTGGCCTCCGGCGCTTTCGGTACTTTCTTGCGGAAAGCAAAGATCAAGGCGAAGGCCACCCAGGACAGAACTACAAGAATCAGCGCGGTCAAGCCCACGTTATCGGTTTGAATCTGTCTCATAGCGAGCGCTCTATTCGCCGGGAAATATTACACGCGCGTCGTCTGGGAAAGCGAGGCCCTCTCAGTGCCAGCTGCTTGGTAATTGCGCTTGCAAATGAATTCCTCGACCTTGCCCTGGTCGAGGCGATCTTCTTACTGGCGAGAGTTTGTTAGTTAGCGCCGCATGGCGAGCTGACGTTCGTCGGCGCTCATCTGGTTCCACAGAACCTGCAGATCGCGCTGCAGACGGGCGTTGGCGGGATCCTGCTGCAGCGCCTTGGCGAACCAGCGATAGGCCAGCGGCAGGTCGCGACTGACGCAGTGCCCCGTGGCATACATCGTTCCCAGCACGCTGTCGGCCTTCGTGTTCCCGTGGTCAGCCGCGGCCCGCAGGTTGGCCAGCGCGTGGCTGCAACTTGTGGGAACACCGGTCCCATACAAATATTTCTCGCCTTCGGCCTCGAGCTGATCAGGGTCTGGGTTGATCGGCGCAGGTTCTTTGACCTTTGGCTTCAACTGCTTCGTAACCGCCGATGCAGGCACGGAAGCCTGTTTTAAGCTGGTTGTGTCTCCACTCCCATTTTCTGGGGCAGGTGTTGTCGCGGATTGGGTCGATGCCTGTGCAGCAGCAGCCGAAACTGGCGTGCTCGGCTGCTCATTAGCATTATTCGTGCTACTCGTTTGTTCGGCCGGTGCGGCCGGATTTTGAGCTGCAACGGGCGAAGCAGCGTTTTGTACCCCAGCAGCAGGATTCTGAGTGGCCGGCTGGGTAGCTGGCAGATCAGTTACCGCCGTCGGCGGCTTTTCTGCAGGTGTTGTGCCTGTGCTCGTTCCCGCAGCGGCCTCGGAGCCCGATGCCGTCATCGGCGGTTCGGGCGGATTTACGGATTCGCTTTGGTTATTGGGCCGCTGCTCCAATTTCGCCGCTATATAGCTGCGTAGCTGGGTATGCCAATGCCAGGCCGCACCCGCGATTCCAACCAGGATAATAAGCAGGACCACAGACCTTCCCCAATGGCTTTCGCTTAATTCATCTTCCAGGAGATAGGAGACGCTGCTGCTGGGCTCATCGGCCAGGCCCAGAAAAGACGGCCCGCTCACTTGCCGCACCGGTTCGTTGCTCACCTGCCGTACCGGTTCCGGCCTTGGCGGCTCGGCGCCTAAAGGTTTAGGCGGAGGAGGAGGCTCAGGTGGCGGCAGCTTGGCCCCGCACATGCCACAGTAGTGATAACGCGGAGCACTCTCATGGCCGCACTGCTCACAACGTACCATCATAGACGCCCGCATAGACGAAATCTTGGATGTTCGAATTACCTACGTAGTTCTGGGATTTGTTGTTTCGACAGTTCCTCGCACACCAGTTCCCGGCATTCGGGCTGTCGACGGCTAATCATTATCTTACTCTCCTAGGCTGTCTCACACACCAAGAGATAGGGTACGAAAATCTGTTTCTCGGGTCGGAGCAGGCAGGCATTCCAGCACCACTTGACTCTACACCCCGATACTCTTCAGCATGGTCGTGAGATCGAGACGCTCAAGCTCGCGAATCCATTTGCCTAGCATCTTAGGCGAACCTCACTTTCACATCCGGCCCCTTATCCAGATGGATGCTGTCGATGAACCGCACTTTGCCGGTGCGCAACGTCATAATCACCGACGAAGTTCGCACGCCTTCACCGAAGAAGCGTACGCCCTTCAGCAGCGCGCCCTCGGTTACGCCGGTGGCGGCAAAGATCAACTGTTTTCCGGGCGCGAGATCCTCCGCTTCGTAGACGCGGTTCTTATCCTTGATTCCCATGCGCGCGATGCGCTCCTCCAGTTCCGGCTTGTCGATCACCAGACGTCCCTGCATGTAGCCGTTTAAGCAGCGGATCGCAGCCGCCGTGATTACACCTTCGGGCGCGCCGCCCGATCCCATCACCGCGTGCACGCCGGTTCCAATAACTGCCGCCGCAATGCCGGCTGAAAGATCACCATCGCCGATCAGCTTGATTCTCGCCCCCGCCGCGCGAATCTCAGCAATCAATTTCTCATGCCGGGGGCGATCCAGCACAATGACCACCAGATCTTCGACGTCGCGTTCCAGTCGCTTGGCAATATTTTTCAGGTTCTGTACCACGGGGGCGTCAAGATCGACCGCGTCCCTGCAGGAGGGCCCCACTACAATTTTCTCCATGTAGCAATCGGGAGCGTTGAGCAAGCCGCCGCGCTCGGAAGCTGCCAGCACCGTGATTGCGCCGGGGGCGCCGGTTGCGCAAAGGTTCGTGCCTTCCAGAGGGTCAACTGCAATATCAACTTCCGGCACATCGCTGCCATCGGGGAACTGCGCTCCCACTTTCTCGCCGATATAGAGCATGGGCGCTTCGTCGCGTTCACCTTCGCCGATCACGATGGTCCCGCGCATGGGAATGCTGTCCATGGTCTGGCGCATCGCCTCGGTCGCCACCTGGTCCGACAGTTTTCGCGCGCCCTGGCCCATCGTGTGAGCTGAAGCAATGGCTGCAACCTCAACCACGCGCAAGAATCGCGATGCCAGATCGCTCTCGATGTTCTCGCCAAAACTTCTCGCCTTGCCGTCTTTCCCCTCGGCACGAGATTGGGTCGCCATCATTCGCCCTCCAAAAGAAAACCGGGTTAGGACTATAGCGCGAAGCGGGCTGAAATGAAAAGCTAAGCGTCACACGGCTTTGCCCAAGAAGTGCTGGGATGTCGGTCCAGTGCCCACATGTCATCCCGAAGCCGCGTTAGCCGGTGAGGGATCCTACGGTGGCTTGCACTGTAGGTGGCGTAAACAGGACCGTCAGTCCCGCGTGCCCCTGTGATGGTTCTGTGCCTTTCGTAAGATCCCTCGCGCGCACGGCGCATCGGGATGACATCTCCACCAGGGACCGCTATTTGTTAGGCAAAGCTGCGTCGCACGTGCAGAGCGACAGCGATAATTCCACAGTCCCCCCTCCTGCAACTGGAGTTACAATTCTTGCAGAGTCTACATGCGAGGTGTTCCCCATGCCCGTATACGACTACATCTGCCATGACTGCAAGAAGTCGTTTGAGAAGGTTCTCACCCTGCACGAACACGACGAAGAAGCAGTCCGTTGCCCGCATTGCGGCAGCAAGAATGTGGAGCAGGAAGTGGCCGCTTTTTTCGCGGTGACCGGGAAGAAGAGTTAACCGCCAGCCGCGCCTCCGTAGAACGGCCCTTACCCTCGGCCTGCAACATTTTTGCGGTGTGAGGGATATCACTGCCCGCAGCCCCCGAAATGGGTACGATAGTGTTGGGGCGGTGTCAAGGGGATAGTTTGCCCAGCCCAGGCGCATCGCTATGGCGACCCTCGCATCAACGCGCAGCTCGGAACAGCCTCGTCCGAAACCACCGGCAACCGAGCCGGCCATAATGCCGACACTCTTTGGCGAGGGTTATGGGCTCTACCAGACCCGCCCCTTGACCTTCGTGTACTCCTTTGCGGGCCATGTGCTCCTCATCGCGCTAGCCTTAGCTTCCGGTCATTTCGTGGTGAGCCATCGGCGGGAGATTCGCCAGCAGGTAATGAATGTAATTACCGATGTCAGCCCGTATATTCTGCCGCCTTCCAAGACTCAAGCCGGTGGGGGCGGAGGCGGTGGGGACCGTGATAAACTGCAGGCCTCCAAGGGTGCCTTGCCGCGTTTCTCGCGCCAGCAGATCGCGCCACCCGCGGTGGTAATTCGTAACGACAACCCCAAATTAGCAGTGGAACCGACGGTTGTGGTTCCACCTCAAATTCACCTTCCGCAGACTGGCGCCCTCGGTGATCCGCTCTCGGCAGTATTGGGACCGCCGTCGAATGGCCCTGGCTTTGGCGGAGGAATTGGCTCCGGCAGCGGCGGGGGCGTGGGTTCGGGAACCGGACCCGGCGTTGGGCCGGGGCGCGGCGGTGGCATCGGGGGTGGTGTGTATCACGTAGGCGGCGGAGTCTCTGCGCCACGGCCAATCTACTCGCCGGATCCCGACTACTCCGAGGAGGCACGCAAAGCCAAGTACCAGGGCACGGTCGTGTTGTGGGTGATTGTGGAACCGGATGGCCGTCCTCATGATATCCGTGTTTATCGCTCCCTGGGCATGGGTCTGGACGAAAAGGCCATTGAAGCGATCCGCACCTGGAGGTTTGATCCCGCACGAAAAGATGGAATGCCCGTCGCGGTACAAGTGAATATTGAGGTAAGTTTCCGGCTTTACTAATTGGGCCCTGATTTCCACTCGCCTGCAGTCAAATCCTTGCCTTGTAAGTCAAATTCTTCGCCGCAAAGCGGCCGTTATAAAGAGCTATGGAACTGAACCACCACGAGTCACGTAGCACACCTGGCACTTGCGGTATGATTCCGTGCTGAAAGCCGCGCAGGCGCAAGCGTCCGCTCCTGGCAGCAACAAGGCCAACCCATGAATTGCAAAAGTCAGCTTCTGCTTTGTGTGTTGTGGCTAGCCGCAAGCAACACGCCATATGCGCAGGTTTCGAGCGGGGTCCTTTCGATCCCGGCTACCACCACCGCTATCAACTCGTCCAGCCCGCTCTCGCAGAGAGTGGTTCACTACGAGATCGACGCCAAATACGACGCGAAGACCCACGCCCTGGATGCGACCGAAATACTCACTTACCACAATCTCACCGGCCAGGTGCAGGACACCTTTCCGTTTCACCTTTATTTGAACGGCTTTCAGCCAAGTGCCACCTGGATGCGAGAAGCGAGACGCGACCCTGCAGCCGAAGAATTTGTTGAGAATTGGGAGCCCAGGAATCGCGGCGCCGAGGAAATCAAGAAGTTTGAAGTCGCGGACCAGGGAGACCTGACCTCACAGTTGCAATTCGTCCATCCTGACGATGACAACAAGGACGATAAGACGGTGGTGCAGGTGCGCTTGCCCAAGCCAATTCCGCCTGATGGGTATGTGCAGTTCAAGATCAAGTGGCATGATCAATTCCCCAAAACCGTGGCACGCACGGGATGGGACCGCGATGCCGTCCTCGGCGCGCAATGGTTTCCCAAAGTTGGTGTGTGGTGGCACGGCGCCTGGAACTGCCACCAGTTTCACGCCTACACAGAATTTTTTGCCGATTTCGGCGTTTACGACGTCAAGCTGACAGTGCCACAGAACCAGGTCGTCGGCGCCAGTGGGCTTGAAGTCAGCAATGTGAACAACCCCGACGGCACAAAGACTGTCTCCTTCCACGCTGATGACATCCATGATTTCGCCTGGACTGCCAGCCCGCACTATCGTGACTACTTCGACACATTTCAAAGCAGCATGGGCCCGGTGAAGATTCGAATCATGCTGCAGCCATCCCACTGGGGCCAGGCGGCACGTCACGTTCGCGTTGTGAAGGGGACTATGGATCGCTTCGAGCGCTGGTATGGTCCTTATCCTTATAAAACATTGACGGTCGTGGATCCGGAACGCGGCTCCGCCAGCGGCGGCATGGAGTACCCGACATTTATTACGGGGGAAGCGCGTTGGTTTCAGCCAGAAGGTTGGCACCTGGATACAGATGCAGCAGTCGAGCACGAGTTCGGACACCAGTACTGGTACGGGATGGTGGCTACCAACGAATTTGAAGATCCCTGGATGGATGAAGGCATAAACCAGTACACCGAATCCAAAGTGATGGATTCGATGTTCGGTTCCTCAACTTCACTCTTGAACATTTGGGGCCTTACAGGCGGCGAGGTCGAAGGTGACAGATATTTTCTGAGGGGGGGAGAGGACTTGGACCCGATCGTGCGCAATGGCTGGCAATACGCGAATTGGAATTCGTACGGAGCCATCGCCTATGGCAAGACGGCCCTTGTTCTGCGCACCCTGGAGAGCGTGATCGGTGAGGACGTGATGCAACAGGCCATGCACACGTATTTCATGCGCTATCGCTTTACCCATCCCACAAAAGAAGATTTCCTGAAGACAATTGAAGAAGTTTCCGGCAAGAACTTGCGCTGGTACTTCGATCAGGCGGTCTACGGAACCGAGGTGCTGGATTACGAAGTGCTGAAGGTCAGTTCTTATCCCGCGGATTGGTATAAGGAAAACGTAGAAGAGAAAAAAGGCCGCACTGAATACGTTTCGAACGTGTGGATCCATCGCAAGGAAGACTTCGTGATCCCGATTGATGTAGAGATCAAGTTCGATAACGGCGAGAAGCTTCGAGAACATTGGGACGGGCAAGATCGCTGGGTGAGGTATGAATATCAAAAGCAGGCAAAGGTAACCTCGGTTGAGATCGATCCAGACCACAGGTACCTTTTCGACCGCAATAATTTCAACAACAGCTACTTGGCGGAGGCCAACGGTGCGGCCACAAGGAAACTGGCAAACTATTGGGTTTTTCTAAGTCAGTTTTTCGCACAATTTCTGGCCTGGTGGCTGGTCTAGGGAGAATGCTGATGCACAACGGAAAGAGTTTGATTGCAGCGGGAGCAACTGCCGCAAGCCGCAACAAGCGATATGTGGTGTGGTTCTTCCTCCTGAACCTGGCATTGGCGTGGATCGGCGCGGTCGCATTTACCGCGCGCGCGCAAGGAATTCTTGATCACAGTCTTTATGCCGACAAGCTGCTGCATGGTTTTGATCTGGGGGTGTTGCTTGAGATGCTCGGGCGTCCGGAGTTCCGCCCAATGCGGAGTTCGACCGCTCCGGCAAACATGTGCGCGATTGTCTTCTTCCTGGCAAGCCTGTTATTCATGCCGGGTGTGCTGCTGGGATATTCCTCAGACCACTGCATTTCACGCCAGGAATTCTTTCGCGCCTGCGGGCACAACCTTTGGCGATTTGTGCGGCTGTTTGTGTTCTATGTCGTGATTGCTGGCATCATCGCTGGTATTTTGTTCAGTCTTCAAGGCGCCTTGGTCAAGGCTGTCGATGAATCAGCAAACGACGACCGGCTGCCGCTCTTGGCTCAGTGGGTAAGCATGGCAGTGATCTTTCTAATTTTGACCCTGGTTCGTGCCTGGTTCGACGTGGCGCAGACCGATGTAGTGTTACGAGACGAAGGCGCGGTCAGGAAATCCATCGCATGGGCGTTTCGGGCCACTCGCCGAAACCTTGGGCGTCTGCTGGGAACGTATGTGCTGATCGCCCTTGTGGGATTAATTGTCTTGACGGTTGGAATTCTGATTTGGCATGCGATTGTGCCCCCTGCCAGCGTTGTTGGGGCCTTCTTGGTAAGCCAGGCGATTTTGCTGCTGTTACTAGCTATGCGTTTTTGGCAGCGCGCGTCGGCGGTGGCGTTCTATTTGCGGCAAATCACCGAACCTGCAATGGAAATACGGAGCGCGCCGGCAGTGCCAGTCCCAGCGCTATCGCAACCGTGAAGCGCGACTCTGGCTCAGAGCTTAGGACTTCATTGAGCCTGTACCGGAGGCGGCTCGGGCTCTGCGGAACCGTCGGCGCGAGGATCTGAACCGCCATAGTTGACGTTGCTCTTCGAATCGTGCAGCACGGCTTGCCCTCGGCCCATAGCGGCCGAGTATTCACCCTTCACCAGCAGCTCGTGTCCCATGGCTGAAAGCTTCTGCATCACATCTGAATTTACCCGCGATTCGATGAGGATATAGCAGCCCTGTTGTGAACTGACGGTAAAGCGCGCGTTTTCGAGAGCTGCCTGTATATCCATCCCGTAGTCGACAACGTTTGAGACAAACTGCGCATGCGCCACTGGCTGGTTGGGCCCTCCCATGATGCCGAATCCAATGTGCTGATCGCCCCGTTCCATGAAGGCAGGAATGATGGTGTGGAATGGCCGCTTTCGCGGTGCGAGCACGTTGGGTGAGGCAGGATTTAAAGAGAACAGAGCGCCGCGGCTTTGCAAAACGAACCCCATGCCGCGGACAGTGATGCCGGAACCGAAGGCGTCATAGTTGCTCTGAATAAGTGAGACGATGTTGCCTTCCCGGTCCACGACCGAAAGGTAGGTTGTGTCGCTGCCGGGTGGTCTGCCGGCAGCCACGTCACAGTTAGCACGGGAAGGATTTATGAGCAGGGCTCGGTCCCGTGCGTATCCTTTAGATAACAATCCCTGGAGAGGAACCTTGGCAAAGCGCGGGTCGGCGTTGTAGCGATAAAGATCGGCGTAGGCCAGTTTCATGGCTTCGATCTTCTTGTGCAGTTCCGCAACGCCGAGCGGGCCATCCGGAGACGGTGGAGAAGTCTCCATGATGTTCAGCATCTCCAGCGCAGCCATGCCCTGCCCATTGGGCGGGAGTTCATAGACGGTCCAATCGCGATAAGTGGTTGAGATCGGGGTCACCCACTCGGGTGAGAACTCGGCCAAATCCTCGGCGGCCATGGTTCCGCCGAGTGCCTGCGAGGTGCTGAGCATGGCGCGTGCGATCTCCCCTTTGTAGAAAGCATCAGGGCCACTCTGCGCAACCAGCTTCAACGCCTTGGCAAGGTCGGGATTGCGAAATACTTGTCCTACTGCCGGAGGCTTACCGTCGGGGAGGAAAACGCAGCGGCTTTCGGCGTCACCAAAGATCCAACTCGCCGAGTCCTTCCAATAAGCCTGGATGACCTCCGGCACCGGATACCCCTGCTCGGCGTAGAAGATCGCGGACTGAAAAAGATCCTTCCAGGGCAAGCGGCCAAAACGCTGATGCAACGCACGCCAGCCGGCAACGGCTCCGGGGACGGTAACCGTGTCAATGCCGGATTCCGGCATCGACCTTGACCCCTTGCTCTTCAGGTGCTCAACTGTCAATGCTCGTGGCGCCCACCCGCTGGAATTCAGGCCGTAGAGTTTTCCGGTTTTCGCCTCCCAGTAGATCGCGAACAGATCGCCGCCCATGCCATTCATCATGGGTTCGGTGACGCCCAGAACAGCGTTGGCCGCAATGGCGGCATCTACGGCGGAGCCGCCACGCGCCAAAACCTGCGCCCCCGCGGCCGAAGCTTGCACATGACTGGTAGCCACAATGCCGTATCGCGAAATCGTCATGGAGCGCGCGTGCGAGCGATCTTGCGCGAACGCGGAGCGGTAAAAGACCACAAAGAGGAGTGATAGCAGAAAAAGGCGCATAGTTTACCCGTCGAAAGTTGGAATTCTGCTTGGGCCAGAAAGCTGCTGTCAAGCAGTGCGGCTCGGCCGATAGTGTTGTCCAAATGCTTAGGACAAGATCCAAGAGTATCCGAAGCGGCCATCATAGGCATATGCTTAGCGGGATTTATCTGTCGCTCCGCTTTGCTGCAGCCTGGTTAGGGCTGAAACCTTGAAGTAGCTTTCAGCATCTGTGAGGGGAACTCCAGCCGCAATTTCGTTGGAAAGGTAGCGAATGGCCGCTGACCAGCAACAAACACTACCAGCGTCAAATCCCTGGTTAATTGCCGTTTCGGTCATGCTGGCGACATTCATGGAGGTGCTTGACACCTCAATCGCAGCCGTCGCCTTACCGTACATTGCCGGCAGTCTTTCCGCCACAAACGATGAAGCGACCTGGGTGCTCACGAGCTATCTCGTGGCCAACGCGGTTGTCCTGCCGGCAAGCAGTTGGTTCTCGCTCCGCTTTGGACGAAAACGCTTCCTGATTACCTGCATCATTATTTTCACGATTTCCTCATTTATGTGCGGCGCAGCTCCCAGCCTGGCGGTCATTTTGATCGCGCGCGCCGTGCAGGGTGCGGGTGGAGGTGCGCTGCAACCCCTTTCGCAATCCATCTTGTTGGAAAGTTTTCCCGCCGACAAACGTGGGTTAGCCATGGCAGTGTTCGCTCTGGGGGTGGTGGTCGCACCGGTGCTTGGCCCAACTCTTGGCGGCTGGCTCACCGATACTTATTCCTGGCGCTGGGCGTTTTACATCAACATTCCGATCGGAATCTTCGCGATTTTCATGATTCTTCGTTATGTCGAAGATCCGCCTTACATCAAGCAAGCCAAGCCGGGAAAGATCGACGGCATCGGTCTCGGTTTGCTGGCCGTGTGGCTGGGATGCCTGCAGATCATTCTCGACAAAGGGCAGGAGGACGACTGGTTTGGCGCCACCTGGATTCGCTGGGCCAGCGTGGTGCTGATCGTAGGCTTTATAGCCTTCTTGCTTCGTGAATTCTTCCATGACAAACCGCTGGTGAATTTGCGCGTCTTTCGACACCGCAACTTCGCGCTCGGCTGCCTGCTGATCGGAATCTTTGGCGCAGCCCTTTATGGGCTGGTCACTCTGCTACCGCTCTTCTATCAGGAATTGCTGGGCTACACCGCTTTGGCTGCGGGTTGGGCGGTCAGTCCTCGCGGCATCGGAGCGATCTTGGCCATGCCGATCATCGGCATCCTTACGGCGAAAATCGATAATCGCTGGCTGATCATCACAGGATTTCTGCTGTTCGCCGTCAGCGCCTTGTGGTTCGGTGAGGCTTACCTGGGCGTCTCGCAATGGACTTTTCTGTGGGCGATTATCATCAGCGGTTTTGGTTCGGGATGCGTTTTCGTTCCGCTTTCGACCACGGCCATGTCGGGTCTGCCGAATGAGGAAATTGGAAATGCGAGCGGATTGTACAATCTGCTGCGCAATATCGGTGGCAGCATCGGCATTTCGGTGGTGAACACCATCGTGGCCCGCCACCAACAGTTGCACCGCAATGAGCTGGCCCATTCGGTCAACCAAGGCAATGTGAATTTTCAGAATCAGCTTGAAGGAATGCAGCAGTTCCTGCACTCTCAGGGCGCGTCGGCCTCGCTGGCTCTCAGCCGCGCCTACGGTTTGATCGACTTAACGCTGAATGCGCAGGCGCGGCTTTGGTCGTATGTGGATGATTTTCGTTACATGGCATTGGTCTGTTTCGGCTGCATTCCCATTGCTCTCATGTTGAAAAAGACCGTTGGAAGACGTGGCTTGGGCGCAGGGCATTAGCATCAGTCGTCAGTAATCAGTAGCTAGTGCTCAGTAGTCATAGAATGTTAGCTGCTAGTCGCTGATCACTGACCACTGAATCCAAATGAAAGCTGCTGTCCTTTCCTCGCCGGCACAAATTTCGAAGCGGCCACTGCGCATTGAGGATGTTGCGGCGCCGGAACTCGTCCCGGGTAATGTGCTCTTACGTGTCCGTGCCTGTGGTGTGTGCCGGACTGACTTGCATATTGTCGAAGGTGAATTGCCCATGCGAGGCGAAGCGGTTATTCCCGGCCATCAGATTGTGGGCGAAATCATCGCCGGTGGCAGCGCCGATCTGCCCTCGGGGATGCGCGTCGGTGTGTCGTGGGTCGGCGGTACGGATGGAACTTGCTGGTATTGCCGCAACGGTTTCGAGAACTTGTGCGACTCGCCCACGTTCACCGGGTATAGCGTCAATGGCGGATATGCGGAATATGCTCTGGCGCGCGCTGATTTTGTCTTTCCATTACCCGAATCCCTCGATGATCTGCATGCCGCGCCGCTTCTGTGCGCCGGCATTATTGGCTTCCGGAGCTTGCGAGTGGCCGGGACGCAACGCGGCGAACGCGTCGGTTTGTTTGGCTTCGGCGCCTCGGCTCACCTGGTGATTGAAGTTCTGAAATCCTGGAAGTGTAAGACCTATGTTTCAACCCGCGGCGAGTCGCATCGAAAACTTGCGTCTTCCCTTGGAGCCGAGTGGGTGGGAGCCGAGAATGACAAGCCGCCGGTCGAACTTGACCGCGCAATTACGTTCGCGCCCAGCGGCGACGTGGTGGTAGCCGCTCTTTCCAGCTTGCGCAAGGGAGGAGTAGTTGCCATCAACGCGATTCACTTGGACCATATTCCGCAGTTTGATTACGACCGGCTGCTCTGGGGCGAACGCCAGATTCGCAGCGTGGCCAACATGACGCGCCCGGATGCTCGCGATTTCCTGCAGCTTGCCGCGGAGATCGCCCTTCATCCCAAGGTCACCGTCTTTTCTCTTGCTCAGGCCAACGAGGCGCTTTTGGCAGTCAAGAACGATGCGATTGACGGCGCTGCGGTGATAATTCCCTGAAAACTGGGTCAGACCACACTGAGGCGTTCTCGGGACAAATTAAAAGCGCCCTGGACTCGTTTAAGTCACAGGACGCCTGAACAGCCCTCCCCCTGAACTGCTCAATTGCAAAAGTAACTCCTGGCCCTGAAACCGTAAATGGCACCGCAGAGCTAGCGATGCGCCAAACAGTGCTAGCACCGCGGATTGTGCAACTATTCGAATCGCTCGCGAATGGTGACCGTGCGCGATACCTAGTGATTCGTTTTTGGCGCGAGTTTCATTTATGCTTTCGAGCGGAGGATTTTATTTTGATTTCATCGCGCCGTTTTTCACGCCTTGCGTTCTTTTTCGTTCTTCTTATTTCGTGGGCAGGCTTCACACAAGCACAACAGTATCCTGAATCTACCTATCAGGAACTTCATTGGCGCATGATCGGGCCTTTCCGGGGTGGCCGCACTCGGGCTGTGGCTGGTGTGCCCACCCAACCGAACATCTTCTATATCGGACAGGTGAACGGCGGGGTTTGGAAAACGGATGATTTCGGGCGTACCTGGAATCCCATCTTCGATTCGCAGCCGACCCAGTCCATCGGCGCCATCGCGGTGTCTGCCTCGGATCCGAACATTGTTTACGTTGCCAGTGGCGAAGGTTTGCACCGTCCCGATCTCTCCATCGGCAATGGAATCTACAAATCCACCGATGCAGGAAAAACCTGGACCCACCTGGGATTGCAGGACAGCCAGCAGATCCCCGCACTGATAGTCGATCCGCGAGATACCAACCGTTTATTCGCCGCCGTGCTCGGGCATCCTTATGGCCCCAATGAAGAGCGCGGAATTTTTCGCTCGACCGATGGTGGCGTAAGCTGGCAAAAGATTTTGTACAAAGATGAAAATACCGGCGGCTCGGACGTTGAGATGGATCCTTCCAACCCCGATGTGCTTTATGCGTCGTTGTGGGAAGTTAGAGAAGGACCGTGGGAGGACAACAACTTTTTCGCCGGGACTGGGGGCGGACTCTTTAAATCAAGCGACGGCGGGAACAACTGGAAGCAACTCACCAATGGGCTGCCAAAAAATATTGTGCAAATTAATGTGGCCATCGCGGCAAGCCAACCGACTCGGCTTTATGCCACCGTGGGCACGATACAAAAAGGAGAGTATGAATCAGGGAGAGGTCTCGGTTTTTATCGTTCCGACGATGCCGGTGAAAACTGGTATCCCGTGACTACCGATCCGCGGCCCGCGATACGCATCGGTGGCGGCGATCTGCCCGTTCCGAAAGTTGATCCCAAGAATCCCGATGTTGTCTACAGCGCCAGCATCGTAACCGTGCGATCGACCGACGGGGGCAAAACCTGGGGCGGCCTTCGCGGCGCGCCGGGAGGCGATGACTACCAGAACCTCTGGATCAATCCCCACAATTCCGCGATCATCCTGCTGGTCAGCGATCAAGGAGCGGTTGTTACCGTGAATGGTGGGCAGACCTGGAGCTCGTGGTTCAATCAACCGACGGCGCAGCTTTACCACGTCGCGGTCACCAACACATTTCCTTACAAAGTGTGCAGTGGCCAGCAGGAGAGCGGTTCGGTTTGCATTTCCAGCCGTGGCAATGACGGTGAGATCACGCACAGCGACTGGCATCCTGTCGGCGTTATCGAATACGGTTATGCGGCTCCAGACCCGCTTGATCCCGATATTATCTATGGCGGCGGCAGGACCGAAGTTTCGAAATTTCACTGGTCCACCGGACAAGTGCAGAATATCACCCCCATTCCGGTGCGCAGTGATAAGTATCGAGCCGATCGCACCGAGCCGGTGCTCTTCTCGCCGCTTGATCCGCACACGCTTTTTTACGCTACCAACGTGCTTTTCAAAACGACAGACGGCGGAAATTCCTGGCAGACCATCAGCCCCGATCTCACGCGGCCTGATCCCGGTGCCCCACCCTCCATCGGTTCCCTGCTCTCGACAAATCTTGACGCCGCCAAGCAGCGTGGGGTGATCTATTCGCTTGCACCATCGTTCAAGAACTTGAACACGATCTGGGCGGGAACCGACGATGGATGGATCTGGATCACGCGCGACGGAGGCAAGAATTGGAGCAACATCACCCCTCCGCAACTAACTCCGTGGAGCAAAGTGACGCAAATCGAGGCATCGCACTCCGACGATCAGTCAGCGTACGCTTCAGTCAGCCGGTTCCGCATTGATGATCTTCATCCGTACATCTACCGCACCCACGACGGAGGCAAGAGCTGGCAGTTGATAGTCAACGGCCTTCCCGATGGTCCGGCGGATACCGTGCGCGAAGATCCGGTTCGCAAAGGGTTGCTGTTCGCGGGAACGGAAAATGCCGTTTGGGTTTCCTTCGATGACGGCGATCACTGGCAGCCACTGCAAATGAATCTCCCGCACACATCGATGCGGGATTTGTGGATCCATGAGGATGATTTGATCGTCGGAACCCATGGCCGCTCGTTCTGGATTCTTGACGACATTACACCGTTGCGGCAGATCACCGAAGCGAACGCCAATTCAGATGCTCTTCTGTTCAAGCCCGGTCTGGCTTATCGCGTTCGCCGCAGCACCTGGCCTGACACGCCGATCCCTCCGGATGAACCCATGGCTGAAAATCCGCCGAATGGCGCCGTAATTGATTACTTCTTGTCGAAGCCCGCGACGGGACCGCTCGCAATCGAGATTCTCGATGCCCAGGGCAAGCTGGTGTGCCGCTATGCAAGCGATGACAAACCAGAAATCACCCAGGTCGAACTGGAGAAGCAGTTAATTCCGCTCTATTGGGTGAGAATGCCAAAAGCTCTGCGAACCACGCCGGGAATGCATCGTTGGGTATGGGACCTGCACTATCCGGCGCCAACCGCTACGAGACATCCATACCCGATTTCCGCGGTGCCCCACAATACACCCAGGCAGCCGCTTGGTCCGCATGCATTGCCCGGGAATTACAGGGTGCGATTGACTGTAAACGGGCAAAGCTTTACGGCGCCTTTAACAGTAAAGATGGACCCGCGCGTGAAGACGCCGCCCGCGGGGCTGCAGCAGATGTTTGAACTCGAAACCCAACTGGCATCGCTTCTGACCACCAGTTCGCAGGCGGTAATTCAGGCGGGCTCAATCCGCGAACAACTCGAAAATCTCAAAGCGACTGGAGCTGCAGCGACATCGATTGAGGCATTCAGGAAGAAGCTCAAAATGCTGGCCGAAGGTTCAGGAAAGGAGCCGCCGCCTGCTTCAGAGCTAACGCTGAAAAACGTCAATAGCGCTGCAAACACGCTCTACACTGACGTGTATAGGGTGGATGCAACCCCAACCGGTGCGCAAGTGGAAGCGACGAGGACTCTTGAGCAAGACACAACAACGGTGATGAAGCAATGGGAGGCGCTGAAAACCACTGATCTGCCGGCGTTGAATAACGTTTTGCGAAGCGCGGGCTTGCCGGAAGTTCAGTTAGAGGCCAATCCGCAGGCTGGAGCGGAGCAGACGGATGAGGAATGACGTGGGTTCACTCCTCAGCGGCAAGTTCCCAATGTATCCCGCCACCCTGCGCTTGCTACACTTTTTGTAGATCACGCCATCCTTCACGACGAACTTTACATTCTGTACGACGCTGATATCTTTCAGCGGATCGCCGGGAACTGCAATAATATCGGCGAAATAGCCAGGCTTGAGCGCGCCAATCTGGTTCTGCCAGCCAAGCAATTTTGATCCATTCAGCAAGTCGGCTTGCAGCAC
>DASPRY010000023.1:0-8882 GCA_035624215.1 Terriglobales bacterium | reverse complement strand
CCAGAATCGCCTTATCCTGAGAAATGATCCGCTTGTGGAGTTCCTCTTCGATGCGCAGCAGCTTCTGCGACTCTTCTTCCTTGATGGAAGTGATCGGAACGCCGGTCCAGCGCGATACCACATCCTCGATGTCCTCGCGGCTGACGACGCCGGTGGAGGATTCATCGAGGTGGTATTTTTCGCGAAGAGCGCGCAGGTTCTCGCGCTCCTTGCGTTCTTCATCCGAATAGAAGCGCGCCTTCTCGAACTCATGGTTCGCGATGGCGTTCTCCATCCGGTGAACAATGAACTTAATGCGCTTTTGGACTTCGGTGATTTCTTCGGGCAGCGAAGTTTGGCGCAGTTTCACACGCGCGCCGGCCTCGTCTACCAGGTCAATCGCCTTATCAGGCAAGAAACGGTCGGGAATATAGCGATTGGAATGTGATACCGCAAAGCTGATGGCTTCATCGGTATAGGTAACCGCGTGGAACTTCTCATAGCGGTCTTTTATACCAAACAGGATCTTGGTGGCATCGCTCTCGGAGGGTGGCGGAACCTTGACCGCCTGAAAACGCCTTTCCAGCGAGCGGTCTTTTTCGATTGACTTGCGATATTCGCCAGGCGTCGTCGCGCCGATGCACTGGATTTCTCCGCGGGATAGCGCGGGCTTGAGAATATTTGCGGCGTCAAGTGAGCCCTCGGCGGAACCCGCGCCCACGAGAGTGTGCAACTCGTCGATGAAGATGATGGAGTTCTGCGACTCCATCAACTCCTTCATGATGGTCTTAAGCCGCTCCTCAAACTGGCCGCGATATTTCGTGCCCGCCACGATGAGGGACAGATCCAACGCCAGAATACGCTTGTCAGCCAAAAAGGACGGAACTTCACCATCCGCGATGCGCTGCGCCAGTCCCTCGACGATCGCGGTTTTGCCCACACCGGGCTCGCCAATCAGAACTGGATTATTCTTCGTGCGGCGGCACAGAATCTGAACCACGCGTTCCAGCTCACCCTCTCGTCCTACCAGCGGGTCAAGCTGTGTGTCCATCGCCGCCTGCGTCAGGTCACGCGAAAACTCGCTGAGCAGAGAAGACTCACGTTGTCGCTGAGGTTGTGCCTTCTCCTGGCCAGTGCGCGCCAATTCTTCCCTGATCGTCGATAGCCTGAGGCCACGTTCATGCAAAATCTCAGCCGCAAAACACTTCTCTTCTCTCAACAACCCCAAAAGGAGGTGTTCAGTTCCGATGTGTTTGTGGGAAAGGCGCTCGGCCTCTTCCGCAGCATAGGCGAGAACCCGCTTGCATTCGTTGCTCAACGGCAAGTCCACCGAAGTGGAGACTTTCTCGCGAATGGTGGTATGACCCTCAATCTGCTTGCGAATAGACTCGACGGAGGCATGAGAGCGCAAAAAACGATTAGTCAGGGCCTTATCTTCACGCAAAAGTCCGAGCAGAAGATGCTCGGTTTCAATATAAGGAGAACCAAACTGGCTGGCTTCGTAGCGGGCAAAGAAGATGACACGTCTTGCCTTTTCCGTATAACGTTCAAACATAAAACCCTACCCCCTGAGCTCGTGAAGCAATCCAATTGCTAACTCTCGCAGCTCTTGGTTCCTGGTACATAATGTAATCAAAATGACACAGATTGCAGGCAAAATCTCTCGATTTTGTTACTGATTCAGTTACCATGGGCACCCCATTTGCTCCCACACAGTAACCGTGTCTGATGCCGCTTTCGTTATTATCATTCCGGCACGTGGCTTCGCGGAAGTCAATTGCCAGTTCGTGCTACACGGGCAGCGCTTCCGGCGCAACCTCCTCGATGGTTCCATTCTGCAAACGCATGACGCGCTGACAGCGACGCGCAAAAGCAAGATTGTGCGTGGCAATCAGGGAGGTCAGCCGGCATTCGCGATGCAACCTTGCGATCAACTCAAAAACCAAATCCGCGGTGCGGCCATCCAGGTCACCGGTGGGTTCATCCGCAAGCAAAATCTTGGGGCGAGTGATTAGGGCGCGGGCCAAAGCGACCCGTTGCTGTTCCCCGCCAGAGAGCTCGCCCGATCGATGATCGGCGCGTGGCTCCAACCCGACTGCACCAAGCCAACGTAAAGCTTCGGCTCTCGCCTGCTGCTGTGAAATGCCCCGGACTAGCAGCGGCATGGCGACGTTCTCCACTGCCGTAAATTCCGGCAGAAGGTAATGAAACTGCCAAACGAAGCCGATTTCGCGATTGCGAAACTGCGCGGCTTCATTCTCCGAAAGCGAACTCAATCGCAGGTTCGCGCAGTATACGTCACCCCCGGAAAGCCTATCAAGAGCACCGAGTAGGTGCAGCAGCGTGCTCTTTCCCGCACCCGATTCGCCAACGATGGCCAGCATTTCCCCCTGGGCAACCTGGAACGATAAGTTTTCAAAGAGCACCACATCCAATTCACCGGACCGAAAAACCTTCTGCAGGCCTTCGACTCTTAACCAAGCCTTGTGTGTTAGATGCACCCGCTATGCTCCTCGTCTCAGAAAGGATCAAAATCAGCCCATCTCACGGGCCGCATCGTGCTCCTTCCATTAAAACACGGGCAGCAGGCGATTGTTCTACTCTCTCAAATTCTTCCACCACAAACAGTACGACGGAACGCAGAGAACTGGATGTGACCCCGATCACTGCAGCATTGGAGAGAGACACCTGGGAAAAGCTTCACTCGTAGCGCAAAGCTTCAGCCGGCAGGATCCGCGCTGCTGACCAGGAAGGATATACCGTGGCGACCAGCGAAATGCCCATCGCTACCAGGGCCACCAGCACGCCGTCCATCGCGCGCGGGGCGAAAGGAACGTAATCGATCGAATACACCTCGGGTGCAAGCGAAAGCAGGTGATAGTGTCCACCGAGCCAAGAGAGCGAAAATCCGAGCACCAGCCCGATTGCTGTGCCGATGGCCCCAATCAGGACACCCTGGGAGATGAAGATGCGGCGCACTTGCGACTTGCGCGTGCCCATGGACATCAGCACCGCAATGTCGCGGGTCTTTTCCATCACCATCATTGTCAGTGAAATGAGAATGTTCAGGGCAGCGACGAAAACGATCAGGCCGATGGTGATGAAGGTGACCAACCGCTCCAGACGTAAGGCGCGAAATAAGGCTTTGTTCTGCTCCATCCAGTTTGTGGTCATAAAACCCTTGCCGGCAGCCTGCTCGATAGAGGACGCAATCTGGCCGGCCTGATAAATATCATCCACTTTGAATTCGAGCACCGAGATTTCATCTCCGAGACCGAACAGCCGCTGTGCGTCGGTAAGCCGCACGAAGGCCCAGGAATAATCGTAGTCGTAGAAGCCGGAGTCAAAGACTCCTGCTACGCGAAAACGGTTGTATTTGGGAACCATGCCGAAGGGGGTGAGCTCGCCCTGCGGGCTAGTCACCAGGACCACCGAGCCAACGTCTGCGCCTAAATCATCCGCCATGTCCTTGCCAAGGATGATGGGAGGCATTGCAGAGACGCGAGTTTCGAGATCGGCGATCGCATCGGGAGACTGATCGGTCTGTGCAGCGCCGGGGGCCTCGCCCGCGTTCGCCGGCGTCGCTTCCGTGTGGAGCTCGTCGAGCGCATCCGCGGATCCAACTTTTACTGTCTTCAGCAGATCACTGACCTTGCGCTCATCCGCTGGAACGATGCCTTTGAGCACAGCGCCGCGAGCGCGTGGTCCACGTGAGATAAGAACCTGTTCATAGATGGCTGGGGCAGCAGCGAGTACATGCGTCTGCTTCGACAAACGCTCCATTAAGGGCTGCCAGTGTTTGATCCCATCGCTCTGGACGCGAAGAAGATTAATGTGCGAGGTCGAGCCCAGCAGCCGCTCTTGCAGATCTTGCCGGAATCCGTTATTGATGGCCAGCGCTACGACCAGAGACGCGACCCCGGCGGCCACCCCGGCAATTGAAATACCGGTGACAACGCCGATTACCGCCTGCCTTCTCTTCGCGCGTAGATACCGTCTGGCTACAAATAACTCGAACTTCATTGCTCGTCGCTACAGAATCGTATCATTTGGTCCCGTATATCATGCTCGTTCATACGGTTACGTTAATCTCCGGGGCGCGGGCACCTCCGTTCGCAGTCCGGCGAAAAATCGAAATCAGCCGCCCATTTGAATTTTGATTGCCCTCTCCTACCCCTAACTTCTTTGTCATTCCGAGCCGTCCATAGCTGCGCTTGCGCGGTGAGGACGAGCGAGGATTCTGCATTTCTCGATTTTTCCACGGTGTTTCAGGCCGCGATACGATATTCGGTTTTCACCAGCCCGCTGGGATAATGCTTAGTCTCTATATGGCGGAGCGGGACGTCGTGAGGCAGCGTGCTGAAAAGCGGAATGCCGTCTCCGATGAGCACAGGAACTCGAGTGATGATGATCCGTTGAATGAGACCCGCTCGCAAGAACCCCTGAATGGTTACACCTCCATCGACGTAGACATTGTGGGCGCCGGTCGCAGCGAGTTTTGAAGCAATCTCGGCAGGAGGCCCGGCCATCTGCTCCAGGTTGGCTCCTCGAGCTGCGGCCAAGTCGAGCGGCTGACTGCTCAGTACTATGACGTGCCTTTTGCCGTAGGGCCATTCGGGATAAGTGAGCACGGTCTCGTAAGTTTTGCGGCCGATGACAAGCGTATCAATGTCAGCCATAAATTCGTCGTAGCCGTGCGGTTCCCCACCGCCAGCGGGCAGGAAATCGAGATCGCCATTGGGGCGGGCGATAAATCCATCGACGCTGGTGCCGACGAAAACTGCCAATGTCATCGCTGATTCCTCGCTGACGTTGAGCCGGAGCATTATAACGTCTGGTCGTCTCCAGAAGGCAGGTAGCGAGCGCTTTCCAAGACTCGGCAGTGAAGTTCTCTGCCAAGGTTCCGGCAGCCCCGGCCCGACGATCAGCCGGGCTCCAAGGGTTCGCTGAGAAATTTAGGCCCGAACGTCGCGATCAAGTAACCGGGGTAACCTGCAGTAACTGCAGCCCTGTGGTATAAAACCAAGCAGCACCAAGCAAAAAATTCATGGCGGGAGGCGTTTGAAGCAGAACGCCTGTCGCGAGAGTTCGAGGAAAGTCTTTGAGTTTCATCAATTTTGCAGCCCGCGAAATCAATTGCAAGATCGTGTACTACGGCGCTGGGCTGGGTGGCAAAACGACTAATCTCCAGTTCATCTACCAAAAAACTGCGGAGCAGCAGAAAGGTAAGATGATCTCGCTGGCGACGGAAACCGACCGTACACTGTTCTTCGATTTTCTGCCGCTCGATCTTGGTTCGGTGCGGGGATTCAAGACTCGCATCCACCTTTATACGGTTCCGGGGCAGGTCTTCTACGATGCCAGCCGGAAATTAATTTTGCGCGGAGTGGACGGTATTGTCTTCGTGGCCGATTCACAGCAGGAGCGCATGGACGCCAATCATGAAGCTCTCGACAATTTGATGGACAACCTCAAGGAACACGGTTACGACTTCCAGAAAATTCCCTACGTTCTGCAACTCAATAAGCGCGACCTGCCGAATATCCTGCCGGTCGAAACTCTGGCCAAAGAACTGCGGCGCAAGAATGAGCCTGTGCTAGAGGCCATTGCATTCCATGGCCAGGGCGTGTTTGAAACCCTGAAAGAGATTGCCCGCCAAGTTTTGGTAGAGCTGAAGCAGGGAAGCTAAGCTCCCGGGTTAGCGCCCAACCGTGGCGCGCACCTAGAGCACTCGGCACCCGGATGAAGCTGACTCGAGTTTCTAATTACCCAAGCCAATACGCCCCACTGGTTTACGCGCCGCCCCCGCTCCGGTCCGTTTGCATGCAGCTGTCATCCTGAGGTTATGTAAAGAAAAAACGCCGGGCCGGTTAGCCCAGCGTTTCCTGTCTGCAGACTTACGTACAAAACTATTTAGATTCGGCGGTGGGAGTGGCGCCAAACTCGCGACGATTGGCGGCGCGAGCGGCCCGAGCCGCCAAGGCTGGCGCCCCAGCCGCGGCTCCATAACGCTCCATCAGCATCGGAACCATGGCGTTTTCGGCTTCCTTCACGAAGGTCAACGAGCCGCCTGGGCCCAGGTCCACGCGGATAAAGTCGCCCAGCTTGACCTGTCCGGTGGCCACCAGGTTCGCCATCGGAAACACCAGGTGGCGTTCAATCGCGCGTTTCAGGTGGCGAGCACCGTACTTCGCGTCGGTACCCTCCTCCAGCAGAAAGCTCTTTACTCGAGCGGTACAGTTGAAGACAAACTGATTGGCTGCGGAGGCCATCAGGATGCGCTGCTGCACCATACCGAGTTCGATTTCCAAAATCTGTTCCAGGTGTTCCGGACGTAGTGTCTTGAAAACCACGACCTTGTCGATGCGGTTCATGAACTCCGGCGTGAACTTGCGGCGCGCCGCTTCGATTGCGGTGCGGTTAATCTTTTCGTCCAAACTGGCATCGATCTGAGTCACTTTCGGGGCGAAGCCGAACCCGCTATCTACCAAGTTGGTCATCTCGCCCGCGCCCAGGTTCGAAGTCATAATGATGATGCACTGCGAAAGGTCAACCCGGCGATTGTCACCCAAAGTCAGGGTAGCCTTGTCGAGAATTCCGAGCAGCAACTGCCACAACGCGTCCGAGGCTTTCTCGATTTCGTCAAAAAGCAGAATTGAGAGCTTGAGCCGGTCCGTATGCCATTGGTTCAGCGCCTCCTGCGTGAGCAGGGGATGGGTCTCGCGATGGCCGAGGTATCCGGGCGGCGAACCGATCAACTTCGCGATCTCGTGAGAGTGCTGGAACTCGGCGCAATCAATCTTGATGCAAGCGCGCGAATCCCCGAACAGGGCCTCCGACATGGCCTCAACCACGCGAGTCTTGCCGGAACCGGTTGGTCCGAGAAACAACAGGTTGCCCACCGGACGCCCAGGCGGGTTCAAGCCGGCCAGAAACATCTGATAAATCTCGACGACTTTCTCCACGGCCAAGTCCTGACCGACGATTTTGCGGCGCAAGGCGTTCTCAAAGTCACGGGCATCGCTGCTGCGCCGAGTAGGATCCAGTATTGCGTTGAGGGCGTTTTTCATAGGCTCCGGGCCCTTCTTTGGGCCTTCAAGCTGCTCGTGGGAGATCGAGTCACCTGCCAACTGGAAGCACCAGGTCTGATCGCTTTCTTCTCGATAAGCCCCAGCGCTCATCGAGCTAGCCTTACTGCAAACGGTTCGCCATCCCCTGAGAACCGCTTACAGCTTCATTTCTGTGGGATTAGATGCTCGTGGCTTTGAAAGGGAGCCACGTCGCCTGTCCGGTACGATCATGTAAAGAGAAATAGTTTGCGCACGCAGGAAGGTTCTTGGCTCAGGAGAAAGCTGTAACCTGCCGGGCGTGACCGGAGGTAACTGGTGCCAGTACCAGGGCATCGTTACCATTCTCCCAGGTAGCGGTTGGGGGAAGAACCTTTGCGTCGTCGCTTTTGGGGCCTGGTTGCAGTCCTGTGTATATCTGGCGGTTTCTTATTTCATCATGTGACAACTCATGCGGTTTCCGTTGCCGCAGCGCAGGCAGGGCAGGCAGCCCGTCTGGTGCCGGGGTCAGCAACGGCCGGCCGCTCGGCCGTATCGTTGGAAGTCTCCAATGTTGTTCCACCCGGTAGTGCCCTCTATTGGGCGAAGCGTGGCGATACAGTTTTAACGGTAGCGCGCCGCTACCTCCCGCAAACTTCGTATCTGACCTCCTCGGAGCTGGCCCAATCCATCCGGATGACCAACCAAAACTTGCAAGGCACATTTCTCAAATCCGGCCAAACAGTTATCGTACCGGGAATTCTGGAGGCGCCGATCACGGAGAAGACCATTTCTGTGCCACGCGATTTCGAAGTACGAGCGGTGTATTTGACCGGGCTGATGGCGGGCAGCGATCACGGTTTGCGCATCATCGGGCGCTGGCGGGAGCTCGGGGGCAATGCCGTAGTTTTCGATATCAAAGACAGCGACGGGAGTGTGAACATTCCCTTCGAACACCCCCTACTGGGCAAACATCACACCCCAATCCCTGATCTTCCAAAATTCGTGCACTTTCTGCACTCCCTGAACATGCATGCGATCGCGCGGGTTGCCATCTTCCGCGACGAGCGGCTGGTGGTCAACCACCCCGAGCTGGCGGTGAAATCGCATCGCACAGGTCAGGCATGGCGGGAAAATGGCAAGCTGGTATGGACTGACCCTTCGCAGCCAAAAGTGCAGGAATATGACATTGCTCTGGCTAAGAAAGCTGCGGAATCGGGCGCCGACGAAGTGCAGTTCGACTACGTTCGCTTCCCTGCCGAGGGTGATCAGAAAGACGCCAGCTTTGTATTCCAGACTGCGCACCCGAATTGGCACCGCACGGACGTGATTACCGATTTCCTGCAGCACGCCTATAGCGAGCTCCACCCCACCGGCGTGCTGCTCTCACTCGATGTTTTTGGGGTGATGGCCTGGCAGCGTGCGGTGGATCTGGCACACACTGGCCAGGACATCGTGAACATGGCGAAATATTGCGACGTGCTCTCGCCGATGATCTATCCTTCACACTTTTTCGGCATGGATGGTTACTCCCATCCAGGCGATGCGCCTGAGCACTTCATAGGTGAGTCGATGGACCGTTTTCAAACAATTACCAAGGGCAGCGGGGTGGTGATTCGCCCCTGGTTGCAGGCCTTCCATTGGCGGACCAAGACGTATTCGCCGCATTACATAGAAACTCAGGTCCTAGTCGCCAGGGAGAAGGGCGGAATCGGGTTTCTCTTCTGGAATGCCGCTAATGACTACGGCAAACCCTTTGCCGCTATGCCGGAGATGCGCTCGGCCCATGGACAGTATTTCCGCGGAGACGAGATACCGGGTGCTATCCAGGCTGAAGTAACGCGGGCAGCGATGGGC
>DASPRY010000018.1:0-4486 GCA_035624215.1 Terriglobales bacterium | reverse complement strand
TCGGCTGTTAACCGAAGGGTTGCTAGTTCGAATCTAGCCCGGGGAGCCAAACCTTTCTATCAGTTAAGCCGAGAAGTCAAAACCTCTCATTCGAAACTGTAGCGGAAACTGTAGCGGGTGGTTCATTTTCGCCTCCCACTGCGCTCTTCCCGACTTCGGCTCTTCTCGGACCCAATTGACTCCGAGTGTTAGTGTGGCTGCCGGAGTGTTTAAGGTTTACATTTTCGGTTTGCAGTCGATGTAACAATCCCTTTTGCCCCGGCAGGTTTTTGGAATTCAAAGTTGTTCGTTAATTGGGCTGTTTTCAGTAGAGGCTCAATCGGGATTGCTCAATCGGGATTCGTGCTCAATCGGGATTCGTTGACTTGCCTCAAGCATGCCACCTAAGATGACGCCACAATGAGGGGCACCGACGCGCTCATCGGCCAGATCATCTCGCACTACCGCATCATCGAGAAGTTGGGCGGGGGCGGGATGGGTGTGGTCTACAAGGCCGAGGACACCGACCTGCGGCGCTTTGTGGCGCTGAAGTTTTTGCCGGATGAACTGGCGCGGGACCCGCAGGCCTTGACGCGTTTTCAGCGCGAGGCCCAGGCTGCTTCGGCACTAAACCATCCGAATATCTCCACGATCTATGAGGTTGGGCTGCAAGACCGACGGCCCTTTTTAGTGATGGAGTTTCTGGACGGCCAGACGTTGAAACGCATGGTGGCCGGGCACCCGCTCGAGCTTGAATTGCTGTTTTCGCTGGCGATCGAGATTGCCGACGCGCTGGACGCAGCACACAGCCAGGGGATCGTACACCGGGACATCAAGCCCGCGAATATTTTCGTGACCAAGCGCGGACACGCCAAGATTCTGGACTTTGGTTTGGCAAAGGTGGCGGTACGCGCCACGAGCAGCAGTTCCACAAGTGACCTGGAATCGGAGAACACGATTACCAGCGGGAGCGGCGACGAGTATCACCTGACCAGCCCTGGCTCAACCATCGGGACCGTGGCATACATGTCTCCGGAGCAGGTGCGTGCGAAAGAGCTGGACGGGCGGTCGGATCTGTTTTCATTCGGGGCGACGTTGTACGAGATGGCTACCGGACATTTGCCGTTTCGCGGGGAAAGCACCGGGGTGATTTTTTCGGTAATTCTGAACGAACCGCCGCAACCGCCTTTGCAGGCGAATCCACACCTGCCGGGGGAGTTGGAACGAATCATCCATAAGGCCCTCGAGAAGGACCGCAACCTTCGTTACCAGAGCCCGGCGGAAATGCGCGCGGACTTGCAGCGCTTGAAGCGCGACACGGAGAGCGGTTCGGTGGCCGCGGGGAGTTCCAGCAAGGTCGCGGCGGCGCCGAAGCGATTATCGAAGTGGCTGGTTGGAGCAGCTGTAGCGGTGGTCGTGCTGATAGCGGGTGGGATTTACCACCGGGCGCATGGCACTCCGGCGCTGAATGAGAAAGACACGATCGTTCTGGCGGACTTTGCCAACAGCACCGGGGAAGTAGTTTTTGACGATACGCTGAAAACCGCGCTTACGGTGGCGTTGAACCAGTCGCCGTTCTTGAATGTGCTTTCCGAGAACCGCGTCGGCGACACGTTGAAGCTGATGGCGCGCCCGGCGGATGCGGTGCTCACCTCGGACGTGGCGCGGGAGGTTTGCCAACGCACGGGCAGCAAGGCCTACATTGCCGGAGCGATCGCCAAGCTGGGCACGGAATACGTCGTGGGATTGAAAGCCATCAACTGCCGCAGTGGGGACTTACTGGCGCAGGAGCAGGTCACCGCGCCGGCAAAAGAGCAGGTATTGGAGGTGTTGGGGCGCGCGGCGGCGAAGATGCGCGCGGAACTAGGGGAATCGCTAGCCACGGTGGAGAAATTTGACATACCGCTGGAACAGGCAACGACTTTGTCGCTCGATGCTCTGAAAGCCTACAGCCTGGGGAACAAAGCAGCGCGGGAAAAGGGAGAAGCGGCGGCGTTGCCCTTTCACCAGCGAGCCATTGAACTGGACCCGAACTTTGCCATGGGCTATCGCGCGGTGGGAGCGGATTATTTCGGGCTGTCGGAAATCGGGCGAGCCAGCCAGTATTTCACGAAGGCGTTTGAGATGCGGGAGCATGCCAACGAGAGAGAGAGACAATACATCAAGGCGGCGTACTATTCGAATGTCACGGGGGAGTTGGACAAGGCGGCGCAGGCGTACGAAGAACAGATTGCCAGCTACCCGCGAGACAACCGCGCCTTCGTCGGACTGGGGAATATGTCGGCATTCCGCGGACAATATGCGAAAGCCAGAGAGGCCTACCAGCAGAGCATCCGGTTGAACCCGGAGTTTTCCGCACCGTATGCGGATCTGGTCAATGTCCAATTGGCTCTGCAACAGTATGACGGCGCGCGGCAAGTCGTTCGCGAAGCGCAGGCACAGAAGCTGGACGACTACATCTTTCATAGCGGGCTGTATGCCTTGGGATTTCTGTCGGCGGTTTCCGCGGCGATGAGCGAGCAGCAGAATTGGTTCGCGGGACAGCATGACGCCGAGAATATTGGGCTCTCGCTAGCATCGGACACGGAAGCGTATGGGGGACGCTTGGAGAAAGCCCGAGAGCTGACGAAACGCTCGGTGGATTCGGCGATTCGCGAGGACAGCAAGGAAACCGGTGCTATCTGGCTGGAGAACGAGGCGTTACGCGAAGCGGCGTTCGGCAATGCCACGAACGCCAAGCTCGCGGCAGCCGCGGGCTTAAAGCTTTCGCCCGGGAGCCAGAGCGTTCGAGTGGAAGCGGCGGTGGCGTACGCCTTGGCCGGAGATGTTGCGCGCGCGGAATCCATGGCCCAGGAGTTGAATCAACGATATCCGCTCGATACGCAGGTGCAGGGCCTCTGGTTGACAACGGTTCACGCCCAAGTGGCACTCGACCGGAAGAATGCGCGGGCGGCGCTAGAAGCGCTGCAACCGGCATCCGCGAACGAATTGGGACAAATTGCGTTCGTCACCAATGTTTCTTGCCTGTATCCGACGTATATCTGGGGCGAGGCGTATCTGGCATCCGGTGACAGCAAAAACGCGGCAGCGGAGTTCCAGAAAATCGTGGACCATGGAGGTATCGTGTGGAACTGCTGGACGGGTGCGCTGGCGCATCTCGGCGTGGCCCGTGCGAACGCCTTGCAGTCGAGAACATCGCAGGGCGCGGACGCCGACGCCGCCCGCGTGAGGGCGCTAAGCGCCTATCGGGACTTCCTCACCCTCTGGAAAGATGCCGACCCGGACATCCCCATCCTGAAGCAAGCCAAGGCGGAGTACGCGAAGCTGATGTGACGAACCCGGAGCATGACACTTGTTAGTGCCTGAGAGTCCACTATCACCCTGTCAGGAAGACGTAAGCAGCGTTTTCAGAGCCATGGGTTGGCCGCCCCTCGGTATTTTCATTGGTCAATTGTACGCTGTAGAATGCAGCAGAGGCCGATGCAACACTTGACCCGCTCATTGGAGCGTGGAAGAAGAAAGAAAGCGGCTCCCGACATTTTTTGGTTGCGGCGATAGCAGACTCTGACACTCCCTCTGGGAAGCAATTGCGAGAGATGGCAGCAAAAGCTGGTGTCGAGGAAAACGACGCACTATTGGTTCGTGCTTTGAAAGCTGAGGAGAATGCAAAGGAACAAAGGGACTGGATGTCAACCCTGGAAATGGACATTGCAAAGTGGGCGTTTATGGAAGGACATTTCGAGTTCAGAAATGCATGGCCCCCGGAGGTAATTCGGATCGACATGCTACTCCGGAAATTTAGTAGGGGTAGCGAGAAACCCGATGAGATAGAAGAGTTTCGGCGGCTGGCAAGCGAAACGTTCCGGGATTGGCAGCCGCAGTATCCAGCCGGATTTAAGCAGCGTATCGAATCTGCGCTGAATTGGCTTAATGGCAATCCTCTGCCTGGGAAAAAAATGCCCAATCCCTACAGGCAAACTTCGGCAGAACCGCAACAAAAAAGAGAATTGTTTCCGCCAAGTGTTCCTCCGAGCAAAGATTGGCTTGCAGGCTTACAAAATCTTGGCCTCGACGAGAGCAACTCTGTGGTGGCGCAAGCCTTGGAGATATTGCAGAAAGCAGAAGTTCGCGGGATAAGCCGAGAAGAGATTATAGAATTTCATGTGTTGAATGATGCATTGCTTGACACTTATGGCCGGAAGCGGAGTGGCATGAGGGAGGCAGACGTCATCGTTGCCGAAGCAAAGGATAACCTTAGCGACGAAGAATATCGCAGACTGGCAAGAATGACGGAGCTTTCCCAGAAGATAGGGGCGGGGACCAATTCCAGAGAGGAGCTGGAAGAACAATACGAGGCAGCAACACCGCGCGAATGGTGTTATGACACTTGCCGTAGGCCCGCCCGATCTCATGCAGCGTCTGCCCGGCCTTCCATCGGCTCCAAATCTCACGCCTATCGATCGCAGAAAGCCCCAACCTCCCTGATCTCATAGCAACACCACCTTTT
>DASPRY010000014.1:0-2381 GCA_035624215.1 Terriglobales bacterium | reverse complement strand
TGGGCGTAGAACCCCGAGAGGTGACAAATTGTCCGATTATCGACTGGGCGACAATCTCCCGCATTCCCGGCGCCGATTTAGGACCCCTTCCAACCGGGGTGACGGCACGTTCGGCACACGGCCAGTACTGTGGGCTACTGTATTCCGGCCGCGTGTCAAGGGCTGAAATTGAAGATTCAGGGGCCGGGAGTCGGAAGGCAGTAAGCGGCAGGCAGTAAGGGGTGGGCACTTGGCACTCGGCAGGGAATGGCGCCAAGATGGATCGAAGCAACCCCCAACTCGCAATTCAGAATTAGCCCCTAGGATCTGCCAGCGGGGGCCGGGAACCTTGATTGGGGGGCTATTACCGAAGGTTCGACAGAACCTTGCAAGCTGGTCGAGACTAGAAAGGGCTCAATCCCTAAGAGGCATGACTACCAGCTTCGCAATCCCGATCAGGTCCACGTCCTCATCCCAATCCCAGAATTGCGCGCGTTTTTCCAGGGCTGCTTTGGCCAACTGGTAGGCGCTGTCGGGGTCGAGTGAATCCAATTGGCGCAGAGCCTCCAACGGCACGCCGCCGGGGATTTCCTGAAGGCAGAATTCGCGGGCGGCTAGTTCAGCCAACCGTTCGTCTAATGCGCCATCCGGTAGCACGACGATAGTGTACAGCTCGAAAAGGTACTCATCGCCGTCTTCCCGCTGGACGCGGGAGCGGACGGTGAAATTGAATTGATAGCCTGCCTTTGGTGTAGCAGAATCAAAACCATCAGCCTGAATCACCCTGACCGCCGCGTGCCCGCCAAAGCTATGATCACCCACACGCCGAAACATGGCATCCACGAACGGGTGGCCGAGGGCCAAGAACTCCGCCTGAGAATTGCGGATAGCTGTTGCGCGGTCGAACGTGAGGGCCGCGGACCGCCATTTTCGAACTAAACTCGTCGGTCCCACTTATGTTGCCCGCAAGGCCGAGTTCGAGCCATTACAGATCATAGGAACCCAGGACAGGTTCTTCAGTAGTGATCTGTAGAATCGAGGTCAGAACGGGAAGCGGATCGACAAAATTACATTGTGATTGGTGGGATGGAACGATGTCGCGGCAATCTGGAATCCCGCGCCGATGGCGAAACCGAAACGGTTATGGATGGGAAACCTGCCAAGTACGACGCCCGGTGTGACGTAGAGCAAGGAATGACCGTTGTGCGAGCCTTCGTAGTAGTGGGTGAAGTTAAACTCTGTCTCCGGCCAGATTTTCTTTAGGACGTGGTATTGCAGTGCGTTATTCCACAAGATCGTTCGTCCAATGGTTGCTGCATTCCCGGTAGGCAAACTGCCCCCTAATGTTCCCTGCACAGAGAAATCTTTGAAGCCCTTTCCGTAGGCAATCGCGGGCGTGATGATCGGACTCAACGCACCCTGCCGGTACTGTCCCGTGGGGAAACTCATCTGGTAGAACGCGGTCAAAATGTAGTTTCCATGTTCCTCGTTTTCTGCGGCTATCCTATATTTCACGAGAAACTGCCAGTCTCCGAATCCGTCATTCGGAGAAGCCGGGTTGTTAACGATATACGGAGGGACTGCGAGAATGACCTCGACGTTTTTCTCCGGGATGATCGACAGACCTTTACTGACGCCATAGTTGGTCGTTGTGACCCCGCCGTTCTGAGTCTGCCACTGGATGTCGTATCGAAACAGCTGGTGGAGTGTCGGAGTGGTTGTCGCAAGGGGAATACCCCAGTGAGGTTGTTCGTTTTCGGTTTGTGTCACCATGTCCAACCAATTCGAGGTGAAGCCATCCTGCCCGAAAGCCAAAGTTGACGAAAGCAAAAGACCGAACCAAAAGACACAACTAGCCTTAACCATTTGCTGCTCCCCACAGAGCAATCGAACGTTGATTTCAGAGACTGTAAGTGTACATCGACGGTGCCCCAGATTTAATGCGGGAACGCCGCTGTCGCTGGAAGATGCGCGGCGTCTGGTCGAGGGCTACGTGGAGCATTACGCAGCGTCCGCCTGAACAGTGCCACCGGCTACATCACGCCGAAGGATATGCTGACAGGGCGTCAGCACGAGATCCACGCGGAACGCGACCGCAAGCTGAAAGCCGCCAGACAAGCGACGCCAGAGTCACCGCCAGCAAGCCGCGTGAAGAGCGAAGCGGCCAGCCACCGCGATGTCGGACAGCCAAGGAAAGCTATTTGACCCAGAGTAGATGAGTGATATCGCGATATTTCGCCAAACCGGACACCGTTAGTCCTCCTCCTCGAGCCTCGTCCCCTCTTCTGTGACAATCGTTCCCGGCGACACGCTGAGCAAGAAGTATCTCTTGCCTCCGTCAAGGACGACGAGGTTGTTCATTTTGTTAAAGAACGACCCGGTACAGTCCGGATCGACCGTGT
>DASPRY010000012.1:0-3509 GCA_035624215.1 Terriglobales bacterium | reverse complement strand
AAACGGAAATGGAGCAGACTTTGCAGGGAAGCGGGCCATTCCTCTGGTCTCAGCAGACGCCAGAGCGCGCTCAGGAGGTCGATCGGGGGCAGGTGGTGGCGCAATTTTGGTCTGGCCAAGGGCCAGTCAAGGTGCCGAAGGGTTTGATCCACGACTGGATCGCTGCCGCGTTCATTCCTGATTCGAATATCCAAGAAATATTTGCAGTGATCCACGACTACGATAACCACAAGAGCACCTACAAACCTGAGGTAATTGATTCGAAACTCATCAGCCGTCACGATAACCATTTCCAAATCTATCTGCGGCTTCTGAAAAAGAAAATCATCACAGTTGTCCTCGATACTGATCATGAGGTGCATTATTGCCCCGTGGACCAAACGCGCTGGGTGTGCCGCTCGTGCACAACCAGGATTGCAGAAGTGGAAAATGCCGGAAGCCGGGAAGAGCGAGTCTTGCAGCCTGACACCGGTTACGGATTCCTATGGCGGCTGTATTCCTATTGGCGATTCGAGGAGCGTGATGCTGGGGTAGTCGTTGAATGCCGAGCCATATCGCTGACGCGTGACGTGCCATTTGGACTGGGATGGGCCATTGAACCGATCATCGAAAAGCTCCCCAAGGAGTCGCTCATCAACACCCTCGAAGCTACACGTCAAGCGCTGCATGCGAAGGCAGGATAGTTCCTGTCCGCCGTATGAAGCTTGGTTGTGAGCCCACCTAGCTTGCTTATTCACGTACGTCATCGAAAAGTGCTTGACACATGATGTAGTGTTATAGTTTAGTATAACACTAAGCAAAAGGAGGCCGAATATGAACTCCCGGATTGCACTTTCCGCTCTGTTCGTTCTTATCGCCGCTATGGTTATCGCATCGCACAGCGCCGGCCTCTTGGAGAAGCTTAAGGTTTTGCCAGCATCCCCGGCCGTCAAGATTTTTGAAAGTCGGGCGCTGCCGGACTTGGATCACTCTACCACCGCCCGAAGCCAGCGCGCGGGGGGAACCACTTCGCCCGATTCCAAAACCATGACTCTTAATGTTCCTGGCGCGACAAACTGTCTGGCTTCGCACGCGCGACACCTGCAACGATTCGTTCTGACCCTGATCGATTCTGATCACCAAGGAGAATAAAATGAAATCCCTTCGCTCTTTGCTGGCTGTTGTTCTGATCTCGCTCACCACCGTGGCTGTTGCTCAGATGGATGCGCAGAAATCTGTAGCGCAGTCCGACGCTGAAAAGTCTTTCGATAAATTGAAAACTCTGGCAGGCACCTGGCAAGGTCCCATCACAGTTGACCCCGCGCGGGAGGATGTTAAGCCTGGCACGCTCGGACAGATCACCATGCGCGTAACCTCTCGCGGGAACGCGCTCGTCCACGAAATGCAGGAAGCGGGCACGCCGTTGGATGCGACCAAGTACGATCATCCGGTGACGATGTTTTACCTCGACAGTGATCGCCTGACGCTGGTTCACTACTGTGACGCTGGAAACCGGCCGCGCATGGCGGGTAACCTGTCGCCGGACGGTAAGAAAGTGGAATTCGATTTCGTCGACCTTTCTGGCGGCAACGAGTACGGACACATGTACCATGCCGTGTTCACCTTCGTCGATGCGAATCATCACATCGAAGACTGGACTTACATGATGCCGGGAGACAAGCCTATGCATGCACACATGGACTTGCAGCGTGCAAATTGATCGATATGCTGACTCAACCGCAACATCGTCATCCCTCACCCGGCTGAACTGCGCCGGGTTTCGGGATGACGTGCTGATAAGGATTATTTGGGAACAATAAATGGACCTCGAATGGAATGATGGTCAGCCGATTTACCGGCAGCTTCGGGATCACGTGGTCGCGATGATACTCGACGGCGTGCTCAAGGAAGGCGATCCGCTACCTTCGGTGCGAAACGTTGCCGCTGAAAATCGCGTAAATCCGCTGACCGTTCTTAAAGGCTATCAAGAACTGGTGGACGAGGACCTTGTCGAGAAGAGGCGGGGTCTCGGCATGTTTGTCAAGAGCGGCGCTCGCGATCTGCTGTTGAAGGGCGAACGCCAAAAGTTTCTTTCCGAGCAGTGGCCGCGGGTTTACGCAACTATTCAGCGCCTCGGATTGACGTCGAAAGAACTGCTGGATGCTGCCGGTGGCGATGCCGCAAAAAAGGAGGAACGCTGAGCATGTCAGTGATTGAAGCGCACGGCCTGCGAAAGGCCTTCGGCACCACCGTTGCAGTGGACGGCATCGATTTGCGCGTCGAAGAGGGCCATATTCTCGGGTTGATTGGTCCCAACGGCGCCGGCAAGACTACCGCGCTGGACGCCATTATCGGCCTAACTCCGTATCAAGGAGAACTGAGAGTCCTCGGACGCAACCCATGGCAGGAGCGTGAGGAGCTTATGCGCGATGTCTGCTTCATTGCGGATGTCGCCGTGCTGCCGCGCTGGATGCGGGTTTCGCAAGCGCTCGACTACATGATCGGCGTACACCCGCGATTTGACCGCATCAAAGCCGAAGGATTTCTCGCTAAGACCTCGATCGCACATAGCAGTAAAGTCCGCGAATTATCGAAGGGCATGGTCGTCCAACTTCACCTCGCTCTGGTGATGGCCATTGACGCGAAATTGCTCGTGCTGGACGAGCCGACACTCGGTCTTGACATTCTCTTTCGCAAACAGTTTTATGATTCCCTGCTGAACGACTACTTCGATGGCAGCCGAACCATTATCGTGACGACGCATCAGGTGGAAGAGATTCAGCACGTGCTCACGGACCTGATGTTCATCCATCACGGGCGCATCGTTCTCTCTTGCAGCATGGAAGAATTCGAGGCCCGGTATGCGGAAGTGATGGTGAAGCCGGAGCAGCTCGTCGCAGCCCGGGCGCTCAAGCCGATTTACGAGCGCCAGGTATTCGGACGCAGCATCTTGCTGTTCGACCAGGTTGGCCGTCAAACACTTAGCGCAGTCGGCGAGGTGCGAACGCCAAGCATCGCTGATTTATTCGTCGCCGTGATGAGCAATCACTCCGGCACGGCGCAAGGAGCGGCTAGATGAATACTGAATCCAACGTTCTGAGAGAATCTGCGCTCGACCTGGAGAGGGTGGCGGCCGAGAGCGTGTCGCAGACGCGGCCATTTTACTGGTCGGTGCGACGCGAACTCTGGGAAAACCGCTGGATCTATGTGGGTCAGCTGGCAGTTGCGGGTGTGTTTCTCGTCGGGTTTCTGTTCAACATGACACGCTGGCTGGACAAAATGCGCAGCTTATCAATAATCGGCCCGGCGCACTGGGAAACGGTTTCCCTGCCGTACAACATCGCGGCGGGTGCCCTGATGGGCACGTTGATCCTCATGAGCATCTTCTATTCTTCCGACGCGTTGTATGGCGAGCGCCGCGACCGGAGCATCCTGTTCTGGAAATCGCTACCCGTTTCCGATCTCACCACCGTACTTGCGAAAGCGAGCATTCCGCTCGTTGTTCTGCCGCTGCTCACGTTTGGGATCAC
>DASPRY010000008.1:0-2317 GCA_035624215.1 Terriglobales bacterium | reverse complement strand
CTATACAGGTTCGCAAACGCAAGTTGTTGAAATATCGTCCTCTACTGTTTTAATGGCACGAAGCTTTTTTGAGCGGATTGGCAGCGCGTGTGCTCTAGACTGTAGGCGCCGTTCGTCCCAAGACGTCTCCCCCCTGTTTTTTGTTGCCAAATAGTGGAGCAGAATAGTATGGGTCTCGACAGAACCGAAATCCTGGCCACTGCCGGATCACCGCCGAACACTGGCGCTCGTGTCTGGCTTGAAAGCGTTAGCGCCGGCATGCGCACCGTCGAGGCCGTGATCCGCGAACTGTCGCAGAATGATGTTCCCGTGTTGGTGGTGGCGGAGCACGGTTCCGGCAAGGCGGCAGCGGCGGCCCGCATTCATGCTCTTTCCAGCCGCGCTGCGGAACCGTTTCAGGTCTATCACGGTAGTGAAGCCAGCGAAGAAATTCTAGCCGCTCGCGACGGTCAAGGTGGAACCATCTATCTTCAGGACGTGGGCGACCTCGCTGCCGCGGCCCAGAAGGAACTGGTTCGCCAGATCGGTTTGAATGGCAACGACGTTGGCAATGACGATGGCAATGACCACGTCCAGCGCCGTGTGCCCCGCTTCATCTGCGGCACCTCGCGCGAGTTGGAGGCCGAGGTCAAAGCCGGCAAGTTCCGCGAAGATCTCTATTATGGAATCAGCGGAGTTTGTTTGCGGATGCCTCCCTTACGCCAGCGGAAGGAAGACATTCCCGTTCTGCGCGACTGGTTCCTCGCCGCCGCTGCCCGTGATTTTTGCCGGCCCGTGCCCGTCCTCAGTCCCGTGACCCAAAACTTCTTCCTCGAATATAGCTGGCCGGGAAATATTCGCGAACTGAAAGACGCGGCTCGAGCCATTGTCGCGCTGGGTGATGAAACGCTCGCCATGGGAGGATTGCGCTCCCTCTTGCGGCGCGTCGATCGCGGCGGCAACGGCGAGAAAATTTCTCTCAAGGATGCGGCCCGCGCCGCCTCGCGCGAAGCCGAGAGGGAAATCATTCTCCAGGTCTTGACTCGCACCCGTTGGAACCGGCGCCGCGCCGCGCAGGAGTTGCAGATCAGCTACAAAGCGCTCCTCTACAAGCTGAAGCAGATCGGATGCGAAGAGTACGGGGCGTGATGGCAAAGTTTGAAAAGTTTCAAGGTTTCGCGATTCGAGTTTGAGACCTTGAAACCTGAGTTTGAGAGGAAATGATATGAAATCAGCATGGAAAGCGGAGGTTGCGATACTGCTCTTGATAAGCAGCATAGCGTTGGCGCAGGATGCGCCCGCTCAGCCCGCCGCCAGTTCCGCTTCTGCCCAGGCCGCTTCCGACAAGGCCGCTTCCGACAAGCCTGCGAATGTCGTTCCTGATAGTCAGGCCGGAGCCGGCTATGTCATCGGTCCCGAGGATGTCCTCCACATAGCCGTGTGGAGAGAAGCCGACCTGACCGCCACTTTGCCGGTGCGTCCCGATGGCAAAATCTCTCTTCCCCTGCTCAACGATGTGCAGGCGTCGGGCCTGACGCCTCAGCAATTGGCCAACTCGGTGACGGAGAAGCTGAAGAAATACATCGCTGATCCGCGCGTCACCGTGGTGGTGACTCAGATCAACAGCAAGCGGGTTTACATGGTTGGCGAAGTGCTTCATCCCGGGCCTATGCCGATGATTGCCAACATGACAGTTTTGCAAGCATTGTCCACCGCCGGATTAAACCAGTTTGCCAACACCAAACGCATTTACGTTCTGCGCACCGAGAACGGCAAGCAGGAGAAACTGCCGGTGAACTACCGCAAGCTGGTCAAAGGTGAACAGATCGACCAGAATTATCTATTGCAGCCGGGGGATGAAATTGTCGTCCCGTAAAGGATATGCGGTCCTACCGGGACTGGGGATGAAAAGCATGGCAAAAATGCGCACAATCAGGTTAGCGCTGCTCGTTTTCGCAATGAGTGTTTGCGCGGCCGCCCAGAATAATTCTCAGCCTCCGTCAGGGCAGTCTCCGTCGGGGACCACTCCGGCGCCGGCCTTCGGCCAGAACTCGCCCGTGCTCAACCCGGAGAACCCTCCGGTTTCGGGCCTGGACGAGCCCGCTCTTAACCTGCGCACAGCCACGCGCAGCTTCATCTCGCCAGCTTTGCAGGTCGGCGAAGGGGCGGATACGAACGGGCAAGATCGGTTCGGCAACACCCAGGTACAATCTACCACCAGCGTGCTCGGAGCTCTCGACCTCCAGCAATTCTGGCCCAAGAGCGATCTCTTTCTCGAGTACCTCGGCGGCGGAGCTTTCTACAGCAACCCTTATTACGTAAGGCAACTGCAAGCCGC
>DASPRY010000194.1:0-32633 GCA_035624215.1 Terriglobales bacterium | reverse complement strand
AACTTACATTCCTGTTAAAGTGCGGCCAATTGCTTTAGAGTGGTTTCCAGGTGCTAACCCTATGAAGAATGTGTATGAAGTCTTAAGGCAAAAGGAACTCGAACTGGCCAGATTGGAGAAGGAAGTCGAGGCCTTGCGTGTGGCCGCGCCGCTACTTTCCGATGATAAGGAGGCTGCTGCCGAAGGTACGAATAACAAGCCGACATTAGCCTCGTCGGGCACGCAGCAGCCGATTCGCATCCCGCAACCCGCTGTCAATGCCGCTGCTCCCGTAGCGCGTGCAGCAGGATGGGAAGATACGGCCAAGCGCTGGCCGTAGATGAGATCAACAATACCGTTGCCAAGCTGAAAACTAGAGGTCGACTGTTCCACTTACCCAGCCGGCCGTATCACCTCCAACGGTGTAACTCTTATGCGTAGCAGACCTGCGAGAATAGCTATTCTCGCGGGACGCATGAAAGAGCAGTTCCTCGCCGGCAACGGTGAATTCGGCGCCGCATTCCGGACAGATGAATTCCCAGGCTCGGTGGCTCGGACCCAGCAATCCCTCGCAGGCTATCCGATGCCTCATAAGTGACGGCCAAAGCCGCGCAACGTGGCATAGGGCAGGTCGCTCCAAAGGCGCGAAGACGCGCTTCCTCTTTCCAGCCGCCCAGCGTCAGAGCAACCTGCTCGCGGTCAAAATTCGAATTGCTGCAATTCAACTCCATTCTCAATAGTCACGTTTTGGTTCAGGACGCGACAAGTTTCTCCAGCGCCGCTTTATTTCTGATGAGGAGGGTCGAACCAGTGACCTCAAGGACGCGTTGCTTTTTGAATTCACTCAGGGTCCGAGTCACGGTTTCCCTTGAGGTCCCGATCAGCTGGGCCATTTCTTCATGGGTCAACGCCAGCTTAAGCCGGATGGTGCCGTCCACTACGCGGGCATCGGTGGACCACTGCAGCAACAAGCGAGCCAATTTTTCTGACACGGAATGGGACAATCCGATGGAGCGAATGAGTTCATAGGCCGACTGGCAATCGCGGGCGATGTGTTCCGCGGCCCGTAAGCAGGCATCGGGATGCAGGTTCATTAAACGCAGAAAATCAGCACGGCGGATGAATACGAGCTGCGCGGGTTGCAGTGTCTCTACGGTCACTTCATACGGATTTCCGCTCAGGCAGGCATGTAAGCCGAGAATCGCGCCTGGCTCGGCGATCTTCAAAATCATGCTCTTGCCTTCGGCATTGGTGGTCGTCAGCTTGGCGCGTCCCTGGCAGAGGATGTACACGCCGCGCGCATCCTGGCCTTCCAGAAAGACTACTGAGCCTTCGGGAACGCAACTGACATGCTTAATATCGTCCAAGTCCTGTACCGCCGTTTGGGATAAGGCACAGAAAGAATTGTTGCTGCGCAGCTTGCATCCCACGCAATTGTCGACGATGGGCAAGCCGTAGGGCGAATGTCCTGCGGCCCTTCGTTCCGCAGCCGAACCAAACCCGGGCAGTTGAGGCCTGCCAAAAGAGCCAACCGTTGCAGTTGCCATCGTGATTTCCTTTCGCGAAGAAATTGTTCACCCCCACCAAAGAATGACTCAAATCTATGCGCTGTCACGAACGTTCACTACTAGGGCTATCCCTAGTTTTTGCGTGCTTCAGAACGGTCATCAAACGTGACTTTGGCATGACACATGGCTGATGGACTGGAATCCTGGATGAGCACGAGGCTGCAGGTTCCCGAGCCTGGATAGGCTGGATGCTCAGTTGGGCGAGCCAACTCGCAATTCAGGAGAAAAATAGGGGATCCCGGTTAGAACGCTCGAGATGGCAACCGGCAATTGCTCATTGGTGTAAACCTTTAATACGTAGCCATCAGCCCCCAGAGCGCGGGCCTTCTTCAAATATGCCGAAGACGACTGCACGGTGAGAAAGATTATCTTGGTTGAGATCCGGGCCTCGCGAATCTTGGCAATCGCTTCGAAACCGCTCATAAGCGGCATACTGATATCAGAAACGATGAGATCAGGTTTCAGCGCCCGCGCGGCCTCTACCAATTGCTCGCCATTTTCCACCGCTCCGATGATGTCATAGTCCGCGCTTAACAGGGCGCGAAGCTCTTGCAGCATTTCTGCATGATCGTCAGCTAACAGAATTCGTTTTCGGCTCATGAGATCGTCACTAATCGCCGCTTCAGGAAAAATTTGTGGACTTCCGGCCATCGCTAAGGCTCACGGGCAGCAGCTTCACAACACCGCAGCCTCAAACCACGGTTGCGTTCTGTGGCAAACACAGATTACGGATGTTGAGGAGCGGGGGAAACTAGGGCATACCCTAGTTTTCTCATCCCGGAATAAGTCCTTGCTGAAGGGCAACCTTAGTTAATTCGGCGACGCTCTTGACCCCAAGTTTGGCCATGATGCGGGCGCGGTGAAATTCAACGGTTTTGACCGAAACGTGGAGGACATCCGCGATCTCCTTATTGCCGCGGCCTTCAATGATCAGTTGTAAGATTTCCCGCTGCCGGTCAGTCAGTCCTTCGGTTTCCTCGCTGAGTTCTCCCTGGCGGTTCCAGAGGCGTGCGATGACCTCCTCGCCGAATGCCGGAGTAATGTAGGTCTTGCCAAGCCGGGCCATTCCAATCGCCTGCTGCAACTCTTCTGTTGCTCCTGACTTGAGCACATAGCCGTTTGCTCCTAATCTGAGGGCCTGCTTCAAATAGGCGGGGTTAAGGTGCTGGCTAAGGAAGATCAGTTTTATCTGCGGCGAGTCCTTTTTGATCTGCTTGGCCGCTTCGAAACCATTGAGCAGTGGCATGCTGATGTCGAGGATCACCAGCTCAGGTTTCGAGCGCTCGGCCTCCCTCACCAGAGCGCGGCCATCTTTGGCGACACCAACAATCTCGTATTGCCCCTGCAGTGCTGAACGAAGGCCGTCCAGAATCAGTATGTGATCGTCGCCCAGCAATATGCGCAGTTTCATAGTTATCAAAGATGACTGCAGTGTATTATGCACCTGTAAACTTGCCAATTCCCCTGGGAAGGTGGCACGTGCAGACCTTAAAATCTCCGGACGAACCAACGTCTCCTGGTAACCAAGTTCTGGCGAGAAGATCGATCTTCTGGTCCTTCGTCGGCCTCGGTATGTTGCTGGTCATAGCCGTTCTCGGGATATGGACTCTGCGCCAGGTTGCCGAGTCGGATTTCTGGGTGGATCACACGCGGGAAGTCATTAATGCCAATCAGCAACTACTGTCAGACATCAGGGACGCGCAATCGGCTGAGCGCGGATATATCATCACCGGCGATGAAGCCTATTTAGAGCAATACCGTTCCGCATCTGCAAACATTTCCCGCAGCTCCCAAAACCTGCAGTTGATGGCGGACAATCCCGAGCAACAGAAAAGAATAAGAAGCTTGCAGGCGCTTATCGATGAAAGGGTAGTCGTCCTCAACGATGCCATGCGCCAAAGAAAAGAGTCAGGATTCGATGCCGCGCGAGCAGTTGTTCTGGCAGGGCAAGGCCGCGCGGCCATGCAGCAGATCCGGGATGCCAGCCAGGAAATTCAGGCTGAGGAATACCGCTTGTTGCAGGAGCGGACCAACATTCGCCAGCGCCGCCTGCGGGAAGGTCTCATCGCAACTTTGCTCGCCGCCTTGGTAGCACTGGTGACTCTTATCCTAGCTTCCATCGACGTGCGCCGAGCCGTCAGGCAAGGAAACGTGGCGCGGGAACAAAAAGAAGAGAGTCAAGCGACGACTCGAGCTCTGTTTGAGGCTGCAGCGCAGGCCATCTTTGTTGTGGACCAGGGCGGACGAATCGCGATGGTAAATCCCGCCACCGAGAAGATGCTGGGCTACGCGGAAAGCGAATTGATTGGACAACCTGTGGAATTGCTGGTGCCGGAGAATCTGCGAGGCGGGCACGCGGGCCACGGCACCCGCTACTTTCACAATCCGCAGAATCGCCCGATGGGGTTTGGTCTTGATTTGCAGGCGAGAAAAAGAGACGGAACCATATTCGACGTCGAAATCAGCCTCAGTTATTTCCGTCTGGGACAGGAGACTCTAGCGGTCGCATTCATGTCCGACATCTCCAAACGCAAAGCGGATGAACAGGCGATCCGCCGACAGCGCGAGGATTTGCGCTCGCTTGCGGGCAGGCTGATGACGGCCCAGGATGATGAGCGCCGCCGCATCGCCCGAGATCTGCACGATGATCTGAGCCAAAAACTTGCCTATCTCGCTATGGATCTCGGCAAACTCGCCAGCAACCCGGCCGCGCGGGAAATGCTGGACCAATTGCGCGCATTACAACGCCGTGCGAGAGAAGCGGCGGAGAGCGTCCGCCTGATTTCGCACCAACTACATCCTTCGATTCTCGACGACATCGGCCTGCAGGCGGCGCTGGAGCAGTACTGTGAAGAATTCGAAGAGCGTTCCGGGATTCGCACTCACTTCCTCAGCCGCGACGTTCCAGATTCCCTGCCCCGAGAAGTTGCCAGCAGCATGTATCACATTTTTCAAGAGAGCCTCCGCAATGTATCCAAGCACTCGGATACGGAGGAGGTTTTCGTCACGCTGGAATTTGTGGATCATGTGCTTCGCTTGAATGTCCGGGATGAGGGCGTGGGCCTATCCGCGGAGCAGCTCAAACCAGGCGCCGGGATTGGAATCATGGGAATGAAGGAGCGGGCACATCTGGTGAACGGGAAGGTTTCGATTGAATCGCAGTTGGGGGAAGGCACAGAAGTTACCGTGACCGTGCCGCTAAGCGACGCGGGATAGCCGGGAGCTTACGGCAGACGGAACTGGCCGCTCTAACAATTTTGGCGACGTTCGGGGAATAACGACAGTCCCGGTTCAACAGCAAAGGGCGCAGCTCAGGCCGCGCCCTTGTAAATCTCGCTATGAGTCCTCCTTCCCGAAGAATTCAGCCAGGAATCGTGTCCTCCGTCATTTTTCGCTTATGCAGTACTCGGCAAAAATGGCGCCACCCTTTTCGGGATTGGCCGACTCGACATAGAGGTCCACATTGGCGCAATCGTAGTAGCCGTGGTTCTTCGGAAGACGAACCATCCAATAGGTGCCCGGTGACGGCGCTGCGCAGTTCGGAGCATCCTTGGTGCACTGCAAATTGAAAGACTTCCCGGATTCTTGAATAGTCACAAGTACCACATCGGAAGTTACCGTCGTGTTCTTTACGGTAATGCTTGACTTCTCCAGGGCCAACATCTGTGCGGCTATCACCAGAGTAATTAGAAGAGCGAGTTTCTTCATACATCCCTCCCCCTGCTCATCCCAAACCACTTTGATTATTGACTGGGGTGGAAATGTCGCGCTGTGACTCGGGTCACAGAGATGCGAGTTAAGAGAAACCCGGTCATGTCACCAAGGAGTAGGCATGGGTCACAGTTGCTTGTGATAAAGGGCACAGCCCGGAAGGGGGAAAGAGAACGAAGATACCAAGGTAACGGGGTGTGTCATGAAGAAGATCCTGATTCTCGGCGCGGCGGGCCGTGACTTTCATAACTTCAACGTGGTTTATCGCAATGATCTTGATTACCAAGTAGTTGCATTCACGGCGACCCAGATTCCCGATATTGCTGGCCGTCGCTATCCGCCCGAACTCGCCGGGCGCCTGTACCCGGACGGGATCCCGATCCTGGAGGAGAAGGATCTTGAGCAGCTGATTGCCGAGAATGAAATCGACGCGGTGGTTTTCTCCTACAGCGACATTTCCTATCAGAACCTGATGCATCTGGCCTCGCGAGCCTTGGCTGCGGGGGCGGACTTTTATCTGTTAGGGACGAAGCGCACACAACTCGAATCACATGTTCCGGTGATTTCGATTTGCGCGGTGCGGACTGGATGCGGCAAGAGCCCGGTTGCACGGCTGGTAACGGCGGAGCTGCGACGGCAAGGCCGCAGGCCGGTGGTGGTGCGTCATCCCATGCCGTACGGAGATTTGGCGGCCCAGGCAGTGCAACGCTTCGCCACCATGGAGGACCTCGAAACTCAAAAATGCACCATTGAAGAGCGCGAAGAGTATGAACCGCACATTCGTCGGGGAACGGTTGTTTACGCGGGCGTGGACTACGAAAAAATCCTGCGCCGCGCCGAACAGGAAGGAGACGTAATTCTTTGGGACGGCGGCAACAACGACACTCCCTTCTACAAGTCGGACCTGGAAATTGTAGTGGTGGATCCGCATCGTCCGGGACATGAGCTGGCGTATTACCCAGGCGAAGTTAACCTGCGCCGCGCCGACGTCATCGTTATCAACAAAGTTGACACTGCGCAGCCGCGCGACATTGAGACGGTCCGGCACAACATCAAGCTCAACAACCCGAAAGCCGCCGTCTGCGAAATGGCTTGCCGCGTCACCGTCGCCCAGCCGGAATCCGTAAAAGGCAAGCGAGTACTTGTAGTCGAGGATGGTCCCACACTCACGCATGGGGAGATGCCCTACGGCGCGGGAGTGGTGGCTGCGCAACAATGGGGCGCAACCGAACTGGTGGATCCACGGCCCTACGCAGTGGGATCGATCCGCAACACTTATGAGCGGTACACGCATTTAACCAGCCTGCTGCCAGCCATGGGCTACAGCGCTACCCAGCGGCATGAACTGGAGGAGACGATCCGCCGAACGCCGTGCGATCTCGTGATCATCGCCACTCCAATTGACCTTGCCCAAGTCATCAAAATTGACAAACCGAATCTGCGCGTTACATACGAAGTTGAAGAGCTCACGAAACCGGGATTGACCGAGAGGCTGGCCCGGTTTACTCACGAACACGAGCCGACTTTCGCAGGAGCGGGAATATGAATGGCAAAGACTTTCTGTCCATCAAAGATTTCTCTCCCTCCGAGATCCAGTACTTGCTGATTCTGGGTCGGCAGGTCAAGACTCATCCCACGACTTACTGCGATGCACTGAAGCGCAAGACGCTGGCGATGATCTTCGAAAAACCCTCGTTGCGTACCCGGGTGAGTTTTGACGTGGGCATTCAGCAGCTGGGCGGCTTTTCGCTTTATCTCTCACCCGCAGAGATCAGCCTGGGCAAGCGTGAGTCGGTCTACGACGTGGCCAAGAATCTTGAGCGGATGGTGCAGGCCATTATGATTCGCACCTTCGCCCACGAAATCGCCGAGCAGATGGCGGAATTTGCCAGCATCCCGGTCATCAACGGACTCACGGACTACAGCCACCCCTGTCAAGCAATGGCCGACTATCTCACCATCTGGGAAGCCAAGGGCAATCTCGAGGGGCTGAAAGTTGCATTCGTCGGGGACGGGAATAATGTTGCGCATTCTCTGGCCTTCGCCGGTGCTCAACTAGGCGTGCAAGTCTGGATAGCCACGCCTCCGGGCTACGAGCCTAAAGTGGAAGCAGTGGAGTGGGCCAGTCGGCGCGCTGCCGAGACCGGTGGCAGTTGCAGTTTGACGAATGATCCGCAGGAGGCGGTCTCTGGCGCAGATGTTGTGTACACCGACATTTGGGCGAGCATGGGCAAAGAAGCAGAGGCGCAGGAGCGCAGTCAGATTTTCCGTCCGTATCAGGTGAATGCGGCACTCTTCGGCCACGCCAAGCGCGACGCCATCTTCCTTCATTGCCTGCCGGCACATCGGGGAGAAGAAGTCACCAACGATGTGATTGATTCACCGCGGTCACTGGTCTTTCAGCAGGCAGAGAACCGGCTACACGTGCAGAAAGCCATCATGTTGGAGTTGATGAAGGGTGAGTTCGTGAAGCTGCCGGGCTTGTTGGAGCTGCAGGAATTGGTGCATGGGTAAGTTCGTAGCTACGATCCACCGGCTACACCACAATGAAGACGATTCTCCTGGCTATCGGCGGCAATTCCCTCATTCGTGCAGGTGAGAAGGGAAGTATTGCCGAGCAGATGGTCAATGCGCGGCGGACAGCAGCTGAGATCGCGGGTCTGTGCCAGGCTGGTCACCGGATTGTTCTCACCCACGGCAACGGTCCGCAGGTGGGAGCGGCGCTGCTTCGCTCAGAACGCGGGGCCAGCCAGGTTCCCGGACATCCGCTGGATGTCTGTGATGCCTCTACGCAGGGCGAAATTGGTTACCTTTTGCAGCAAGCGCTGGAGAGCGAATTCAGGATCGCAGGTTTGCACACGCCGGTGGTGACGGTTGTGACGCAGAGTGTCGTATCGGCCGATGATCCCGCAATGCAACATCCAACTAAGCCCATTGGCCCGTTTTATTCGCGCGCGGATGCCGAAGAGCGCAGGCGCCAATTTGGCTGGGAGATCGTCGAGGACGCGTCGCGCGGCTATCGGCGTGTGGTGCCGTCGCCGGAACCGATCGAGATAGTTGAACTGGAAGTCATTCGAGACCTGGTGGAACGCGGTGTTCTGGTTATTGCTTGCGGAGGCGGTGGAATTCCGGTGATCTGGAAGGCCGGCAGGTTGCAAGGAATCGAGGCTGTGATTGATAAGGATCGCGCCTCCGCCCTGCTCGCTTCCCGGCTTGGGGTTGATCTTTTTGTGATTTCGACAGACACCGACTACGTGTACCTCGATTACAAGAAGCCGACACAGCGGCCGCTGAAGCAGGTTGGCTCTGCCGAGCTACGGAAATATTTGGAAGCAGGCCATTTTCCTCCCGGCAACATGGGGCCGAAGATCGAATCGGTATTGCGCTTCCTGGGGAATGGTGGAAGGGAGGCTATCATCACCAGCTGCGAGAATGTGCGGAGTGCGATTGCCGGATTGGCCGGGACACATATTTTGGCGGACCAGGAAAGAATAAAAACGGACTTGGATTACCGGCTTGAAGTTCCGGTGGCAGAGCGCTGAGTATGCCGCAATCCAATACTACCGTGCAGAGTGTGTCGCAAAATCAAGGCTCTACGCTGAGGCAAGGGACAGTGGATGCAAAATTAAAGCATGTTGTGGAATCGCAGCAGTTCACTGTTCCTCTGTTAATGGAACTGTTTGACCGTTCACGAGGCATGGAGCGGGTCGTGGCGCGTGGTGGCTCGCTGGAGTATCAGAACCGGATCATGGCAACTCTGTTCTATGCGCCGTCGACACGGACGCGTTTCTGCTTTGAGGCGGCGATGCATCGTCTGGGCGGCCGGGTTTTATCAACTGAACATGCGCACGCGTTTTCGTCAGCGGTGGAGGGTGAGCAGGTCGAAGACACGATCCGCATCATTGGAGGCTACGCGGATTTGATCGTGCTGCGGCACCATGAGGAGGGCGGAGCCAAGCGCGCGGCCCAGATCTCGCCCGTACCGGTGATCAGCGCGGGTGATGGAGAAGGCGGACAGCATCCGACTCAGGCTTTGCTCGATCTGTACACGATTTACCGCGAGCGTCCGCTCAATGGCCTGAGTGTTGCGATTGTTGGCGAATTAGATAAAGGAAGGACAGCCCGATCGCTGGCATATCTGTTGGCCAAATTTGAGCGCGTGAAGTTATATTTCGTGAGCCCGCCGGAGCTGCAGATGAGACCCGACATCCTGGCATATCTGGATGAGCACGGGGTGCGTTATGAGATGGAACCTGACATCGATCGCGTGCTGAGCGAAGTGGATGTAATTTACCAGACTCGGATTCGGGCGGAGCGCATGCGCAGCGCGGAAAACTTGAAGAGATACGCGATCGATTCGCCAGCAGTTCGCCGGATGAAACCCGACGCGCTCATCCTTCACCCGCTGCCGCGGACGGTGGAACTCGACCAATCGGTGGACAGCGATCCCAGGGCGCTTTATTTCCGCCAGGCGAGGAACGGGCTGTACGTGCGCATGGCGTTGTTGACGATGCTTTTGGACCAGTAGCGAGTGCTAGCTACTAGCCAGCGACTGCCTTCAGAAAGGATCTCCATGCCTGCAGAACTACTGAGCAAGCCGACAATCAGAACTCAAGAACTCATCGAACTCGAAAACCAGTATGGAGCGCATAACTATCAGCCCCTGGATGTGGTCATTGAGCGGGCGGAAGGCGTTTGGGTGCATGACGTCGAAGGCAAACGTTACCTGGACTGTCTGGCTGCGTATTCGGCGGTAAACCAAGGCCACTGTCACCCGAAGATCCTGAAGACTCTCATGGAGCAGGCTCACAAGGTCACGCTCACTTCACGTGCATTCCGTAATGACCAGCTAGGCCTGCTCTACAAAGATCTTCACGAGCTGACTGGTTTCGATATGGCCCTGCCCATGAATTCAGGCGCCGAAGCAGTGGAAACGGCGGTCAAGACGGCCCGCAAATGGGGCTACCAGATCAAGGGAATCCCGGATGGGAAAGCCGAAATCATCGTCTGCGCCGATAACTTCCATGGGCGCACGGTTACAGTCATCAGCTTTTCCACGGATGAACAATACCGCAACGGCTTCGGTCCGTTTACGCCGGGCTTCAAAGTCATCCCGTTTGGCGACGTAGAAGCGTTGCGGAAAGCGATCACACCGAACACTTGTGCGTTCCTGGTTGAGCCGATTCAGGGCGAAGCTGGCATCGTGATTCCGCCTGCCGGATTTCTCAAAGAAGCCGCCGAAATCTGCCGGAAAAATCGCGTTCTGCTGATGGCGGATGAGATCCAGTCGGGGCTGGGCCGCACTGGCAAGCTGTTCGCTTACATGCATGAGGGAATCAAGCCGGACGTTCTGATTGTGGGCAAAGCACTTGCCGGTGGCTTCTATCCGGTGTCAGCGATTCTGGCTTCTCGGGAAATCCTTGGCGTTTACAAGCCCGGAGATCACGGCAGCACGTTCGGGGGCAATCCATTGGGCTGCGCCATCGCGCGTACTGCATTACGCGTGCTGATCGAGGAGAAGATGGTCGAACGGTCTGCGGAACTGGGAGCGTACTTCTTGACGCTGCTTCGGACCCTGCGCAGTGCCGACTTGAAGGAAGTTCGCGGGGTGGGGTTGTGGATCGGTATCGAAGTGTATAGTCCCGCCCGACCCTACTGTGAAGCTCTGAAGGAGGAGGGGATTCTTTGTAAGGAGACTCACGACAGAGTAATCCGCATCGCGCCCCCTTTGATCATCAAGCGCGAAGAGATCGACTGGGCGTTCGAGCGGATCAGGAAAGTGATCGAGAAGCACTAAACGACCTTATGAGGTAAGTGTGGGACAAGCCGGCGTAGATGCCGGGCGCTACATATTGGAAGGGAGGAATCATGCCAATTTCACAGAAGGACGCACTTGAATATCACGCATTGCCCAAGCCTGGAAAAATAGAAATCACACCTACCAAGCCCTGCCGGACGCAACGGGATTTGAGTCTTGCCTACACCCCCGGCGTGGCAGAGGCTTGCCTGCAGATCAAGAGCAACACTCATGACGCATTCAAGTACACGGGACGCGGCAACCTGGTGGCAGTCGTGTCCAACGGCACGGCGGTGTTGGGACTGGGAGACATCGGCGCACTGGCCGGCAAACCTGTCATGGAAGGCAAGGCGGTCTTGTTCAAGCGCTTTGCCGATGTCAATGTCTTCGATATTGAAGTGAACAGTCACAACCCCGATGATGTGATCAAAGTTTGCCAGTTGCTGGAACTGACGTTCGGCGGCATCAATCTCGAAGACATCAAGGCGCCGGAATGCTTTTACATCGAAGAGACATTAAAGAAGACGATGAAAATTCCGGTCTTCCATGACGATCAACATGGCACGGCAATTATTACCGGCGCTGCGCTGATCAATGCTTTGGAGGTCGTCGGCAAGGACATCGGCAAAGTCAAGGTGGTCTTCAATGGAGCCGGGGCTTCAGGGATCGCTTCCGCCGAGCATTACGTTCGGCTGGGAGTGAAAAAAGAGAACATTTTCATGGTGGACACCAAAGGTTTGGTGTACGACGGCCGCACGGAAGGAATGAATCCTTACAAGCAGGGGTTTGCGCAAAAGACGAACCTGCGCACTTTGGCGGAAGTCGTCAGAGGTACGGATGTGTTGGTCGGCCTATCGGTAAAAGGTGCATTTACCAAGGACATGATCCGCAGCATGGCGGAGAATCCGATCGTATTCGCCATGGCCAATCCGGACCCGGAAATCACCTACGAGGACGCGCGAGCAGCACGCAAGGACGTCCTGATGGCGACCGGACGCTCCGACTATCCCAACCAGGTGAACAATGTACTGGGCTTCCCGTTCATCTTCCGCGGCGCGCTCGATGTGCACGCCACGGCAATCAACGAGGAGATGAAGCTGGCGGCTTCACGAGCACTCGCCGCCCTCGCCAAGGAAGATGTTCCCGATTCGGTTTGCCGAGCCTACGGCGTGCAACGTTTCGCCTTCGGCCCGGATTACATCATTCCTACTCCGTTCGATCCCCGGGTCCTGGTCTGGGAGGCCTCTGCGGTAGCGAAAGCGGCCATGGATACTGGAGTGGCCCTGGAGCCAATCGACATCGAGGAATATCGCGAGCAACTGGAGAAGCGTCTCGGCAAAGCTCATGAGGTTATGCGGATCGTCATCCACAAAGCGCAGGCCAAACCGAAGCGGGTTGTCTTCCCGGAAGGGGACAACGACAGGGTGCTGCGCGCGTCGCACATCATGGTGGAGGACAAGATTGCCCGGCCGATCCTGCTTGGCAATGAAACCAGCATTCGCGCACGTGCGACCGAACTCGGTGTTCCGCTGACTGGAATGGATGTGGTGGACCCGAAGAACTCTGCCTGGCGTGAAGTCTACGTGCAGGAGCTCTACTGGCTGCGGCAACGTCGCGGTGTAACGCTGACCGAAGCACGCGAGCTAATCGATAACCGGAATGTCTTCGGCTCCCTCATGGTTCACATGGGCGACGCCGATGCGCTCGTGTCGGGGGTTACGCAGCACTATCCGGATACGATCCGGCCAGCGCTGCAACTCATCAAGGTGCGTGAAGGCGTACATAGGGTTTCCGGGCTTTACGCGCTGGTCACTCGCAAAGGCGACATGCTTTTCCTGGCGGACTGCTCGGTAAACATCGAGCCGACGGCGGAAGAGCTGGCGGAAATCGCGGTTTGCGCCGCCGAAGCCGCTCGGCGCTTCGACGTCACACCGCGAGTGGCGATGTTGTCGTTCTCCAACTTCGGGAGCACCAACCATCCGTTGTGTCAAAAGGTGCGTCGTGCAACCGAACTGGTGAAGCAACGCGATCCTTCGCTCATTATCGATGGGGAAATGATGGCGGACACCGCGGTAGTGCCCGAGATCTTGGAGCGGGATTATCCGTTCTCCACGCTCAAGGGCGGCGCCAACGTCTTGATCTTCCCCGACCTGAATTCGGCCAACATGGCTTACAAACTGCTGATGCGCGTAGGTGGGGCGGAAGCGATCGGGCCCATTCTGCTCGGCCTGAGCAAGCCGGCTTATGTGCTGCCGCGTGGAGCTGAGGTCGAGGATATTGTGAACATCACCGCCCTGGCTGTGGTGGATGCGGAAGAAAGCCATCCGAAGGTGGTTCAGGAAAGCGGCAAAATGTTCATCTCGGCGGATTAGCTTAGTCTGCCAAACCAGCCGGGGACTTTGCGTGAGTTCCCGGCTGTTTGTTTGCGGTGAGGTGCTTCGGAATCCCCGTCGCCATTACCTGCCGGCGATCGTCAGACCTTCTCAGCTTTTTCGTAAATGACCAGCTCGCCTTGGCCACGCAATTCGTCGGGGTGGTAGCGTGGAATGGGCAGCTCAAGCTCTTTGAACTCGACGGGTGCGACTTTCTTGTCTACCAAACCAAGCGCAACCGCAACGCCGTAAATAATGGCCTCGGGTCGCGGTGGACAGCCGGGAATGTAGTAGTTCACGGGAATAATCTTTTCGACGGGCCCTATGACCGGGTAGCAATCGAACCACATGCCACCGCCGCAGGCACAGGAACCGATGGCGAACACAAGTTTTGGTGCAGGCATGGCTTCGTAGGCCCGCTTGAGCGCCGAGGCGGTAGAGCGCATCGCCGGGCCCTGGCACAGCATGACATCGGCGTGGCGCGGTGAACCAACCAGCTTGATGCCGAAGCGTTCGGCATCGTAATAGGGAGTGAGCGCATTGAGCACCTCGATGTCGCAGCCGTTGCAGCCGCCGCTGTTGGCGTGGTAGACCCACAACGACCGGCCAAACATTTTCTGGCAAAAATTCTTCAACATGGCTCAATCCAAGTCGATCTCAACGTCGTCAACCAACGGGTCACCCTCCAAACGCGATTGCGACCGGAAAATCCAGCGATCATTTCGCAGATCGTCGAAGCGATAACCTTTCATCTTGAGCTCTTCGAGAACCGTCGGCACTTTGAAGCAGCGTCCGCAGCGCTGGCAGGTGCTCATGAAAAGCTCCAGCCGTTGCCCGAGATCACCGATGTGGTCGGTAGCGGTTTCGAAGTCACGGCTCATGGTGATGGCTTTTTCCGGGCAAACTTCAGCACAACGCCCACAATAGGTGCAGCGGAGGCCGAGGTATTTCAGAATGCGAATCTCCTGGCAGAGATCGAATACGAGGATCTCCCGCGCCGGACAGTTGTTGGCGCATCCGGCACAGCCGATGCATTTGGAGGCGTCGAAGATAGGCCGGCCGCGAAACTGCTCCGGCGTCCCCGGCGACTCCACCGGATATGGCAGGGTTACTCGCCCCGCCTTCAGGCACAATTTAGCTTCGTCGAGTTTGCTTCCTAACGACATCTGCTCTTTCCACTCGCCTTCACGCACCCTTCGAACATCGCGAGGGGCCAAACCCAGACGTAGATTTCAAAATCCATAACTCGCCAAAATCAACGCTACAAACGCCACGCCGACGAGGCTGGCGAAAAACCGCATCGCCTGATCGATGCGATAACGCGCATGAGTTGCGGCGACCAGTGTCACCAGCAGCACCAATGCGAACACCTTTACCCAAAACAGAAGCCAACCCAGAGGGAATACCAGACCCGCGCCCCAGGGTGCGAAAAGCGCCACGAACAAAGCACCGAAAATGATCAGTTTTCCCATCTGCGCGTACTTGAACAATGCCAGCTTTGGGCCGGAATATTCGGCCAGCGGCCCTTCCATCAGCTCGGTTTCCGCTTCGGAAATGTCGAATGGCACTCGCTGCACGAATGCCTGAAACGAGAGCAACATTGCCGCGAGCATGATCACGCCGGACCAGGGAATACCGACAGCTCCGTAAACCGAACCGTTGAGCACCTTATCCAAGCGAAGAGAATTTGTGTGCACCGCGCCCACAACCAGCGCGATGGCGAACAGGGGCTCGAGGGCGACCATGGCCATCATTTCGCGGCTGGTTCCCAGGAGAGAGTAGGTTGATCCAGCCGCGAGGCCGGCGAGCAGCGTGCAAATCCCGCTCAGGGTCAGCAGATAAATGAGCAGGATGACATCAGCGGCGTTGTTCATCGGAGAAGCGAAGCCCATGGGGAGAACGCAGGCCAGCGTCAGTACAACGGCCAATGACAAGTACGCAGCAAATTGCTGCATGACCGGACATTCGCCCGATTCGATATCTTCCTTTCCGAGAAGCTTCAGCAGGTCGAAATAGGGCTGTAGCAGCGGAGGGCCTTGCCGCGACTGGATGCGGGCCGTGATTTTCCGTAACACACCCTGCGCGAACGGCGCGACCAGCAGGACCATGCCCATATTCGCCAATCCGCCGGCAATCCTCCACATGATGGGCATTGCTATGTCCTTTTCCCTCGGGTCAAATTCAGCAACTCTTTCTGTGACCATACCTTCAACGAACCGGAGCGGAGATCGATGGTCTCCAGCCGGTCGGTACAGGAGAAACACGGATCGATGCTGCCCAACGAAATTGTCATGTCAGCCAACTGTTGGTCTTTGATCATTGCGGGCACGCCTTGCAAGTTCTGGTAGGTGGGTGCACGCACACGCCAACGCCGTGGGCGATTGTTCTCGCCGGTAATGACGAAGTGGTGGCTTTCGCCGCGCGGCGCTTCAACCGAAGAAAGTCCGATCCGGCCGACCGGCAATTCGTCTTTGATTTCCGTCAGCAGCGGCCCATCGTCCATCTTTTCCACGCACTGGCGGATGATGCGAATGGATTCGAAGACCTCCTTCATGCGGACCACAAGGCGCGCCCAAACGTCGCCACCATGCTCGGTGATAACGTCGAATTCGACCCGGTCGTAGGCCGCGTAGGGATGATCGCGACGGCAGTCAATATCCACTCCGGCGGCGCGCGCCACCGGACCGAGCAGTCCGGCGCTTTTGACCAAGGGCGCCTCAGCGACGCCCACGCCACGAGTGCGCTCTTGCACGTTCCGGTCGCGGCTCACGGCCGCAACCACGGCCTGCCACTCGGTCTCCAGCTTATCGAGCACCTGGCGCAATTCGAGTTTGATCTCCGGCGTGATGTTCCAGCGCACTCCGCCGATTACGCACAGGGCATAGGTCTTACGATTGCCGCTTATCTTTTCCGCCATGCTCATGATTGGTTCGCGGATGCGGAAGCTTTGCATGAACAAGGTGTCGAAGCCGACAATGTGTCCAGCCAGGCCAACCCACAGGAGATGACTGTGCAGCCGCTCCAGTTCAAGCATGATGGTGCGAATGTATTCGGCCCGCGGCGGAGGCTTGAGGCCGGCCGCCTCTTCGACCGACTGCACATAGGCCACATTGTGGACGCAGCCGCAGATTCCGCAAATGCGCTCCGCCAGAACGGGAATGTCGTTGTAACTCATCACTGACTCGGCCAGTTTCTCGATGCCGCGATGCACCATGAATCCACGGTACTCGCATCCCCGCACCATCTCGCCTTCGACGTAAAGACGGAAGTGCGCCGGCTCATCGAGCGTGGGATGGAATGGACCGAAAGGAACCACGGTGCAACCCTCAGGTGGATCGTCGAACTTGAATTCGCAGGTGTCATCGAAGGATTGAGGCAACTCATTCCAAGGCACGTCTTTGCGCAGGGGATGATGGCCCTCGGGCCAGCCGTCAGGCAGCACCAGCCGTTTCGGGTAGCGATGGCCGATGGGCTCGATGCCAATCAGGTCACGCATCTCACGCTCCGCCCAGCCGGCCGCGGGCACGAAGTCAGTGATGCTGTCGATCCTGGGATTGTCAGGCGGCAAGAGTGCGATGGCGCTGCATAGCAGGTGGTCGCGATCGAACGCGAAATTATGCGCAACCAGGAAATTGCCCGAGTAAGGCCGATCGTCGACTCCAATGCTGGCCACGTAGCGGGCATCGAGGTCCCGGAAAATGTGCTGGCAGACGTGTTTGACTGAAGAGGAATCGACAAACACAAAGAGGCGATTGTCCCTTGGCAGGTCGGCGCGTTTGATCAGAGGGCCGAACCTCTGCTTGAACTGCTCGAACATGTCAAGCGCGATCATGTCAGCTTCCTTACTGCCGCTTGCCCGCGCGATTGCCGCGGCATCCCGCCCAACCAGCGGAAATAACGCTTGAGCTCGCCGTAGAAGTTGTGGGCCACATAGCGGTTGCAATCTGCCTCGAGCGCGTAACCGCATAGCCAGGGTGTGGCAACGCGGCGGGTCGCGCCGCCGAGCTTTGAGATTCCGTATGCCAGCAGGAAAGTGAAGCCCAGCACCGTCGCCAATATCTGCGGCAGGAACAAGGCTGAAGACTGCGGCGCCAGTAAGCCCATCCATCGTCCACCGCCAGCCGGTACGGCGCTTGCCAGCGCAATGCCAAGCCCCGGACTGGCTTGCAATGCCTGCCCGATCAAAGCCAATGCGATTCCGGGAACCAGACCCAGCAGGATGCAGAAAAATGCCAGCACGAGCTGCGGCATCTGCATTGTCCAGGGAACTTCCAGTTTCTTTTCTGCAGCTTTCTGCCTTACGAGTGTGCTGCTACGCGAAAGGAAGCTCGCGCCGAAGAATTTGATGAAGGAGGCGAGCGTGATCGCGCTCGTAAGGATCGCAATCGCGGCACACACAGGAAGGTATCTGACAATTCCGCTGGCCTGGATGGTGGCTACGTAAATTGTCCACTTGCTTGCGAAACCATTGAACAGCGGCACTCCCGAGATCGAGAAAGAAGCGATCAGAGCAGTAATTGCTGTCAGCGGCATGAATTTCATCAGGCCGCCGATCTGATTCAAATCCTGGGTTTCAGTGGCGTAAAGCATCGAACCGGCATTCAGGAACAGCAACCCTTTGAACAATCCGTGATTGAGGACGTGGAACAACGCCCCTGCGAGTGCGAGCCCTGCCAGCGCTTTTGATGCTGGGCTTGAAACCGCTAATAAAGCCATGTAAGCGCCAATTGCCAGCAGGATGTAACCGATCTGCCCGATGCTGTGAAAAGCCAGCAGGCGTTTGGATCGCTCTTGCGTGAGTGCCTGCGTGGTTCCGGTGAAGAGCGTGATCGTGCCGAGCAGAGCAATCGCAGTGCCCCAACTTCCAAGGAAATGAAGCCCGGATACGCTGCCGGGCAGCATCCCGATAAAGCAGCGAATCACGCCGTAAACGCCGATCTTAATCATGGCGCCGGAGAGCAGTGCACTTGCAGGTGAGGGGCAGGCCGGTTCGGCATCCGGCAGCCAAAACTGCCCAAACGGCCACATGCCCATCAGCGTTCCGAAACCTGCCAGAAAGAGCACAAAGGCCAAAACGGTGAGCTTGGGACGCATGATTAGCAAAAGTGGCAAGTTGCCGCTTAAAGACGCAAAGTCGTACTTGCCAATGCCCAGGGTTTGGCCGGGTGCGGCGAGGATGGCTGCGCCGAGCATGACCGCGACGCAGCCGAGTTCCATCATCATTAAGTACTTGTATGCGGCGCGGATGTTCTCTGGTTTCTGGTACTCGAAGCGGATGAGAACGTAGCTGGGCAAGGTCATCAATTGCCAAAAAACGAAGAAACCCAACATCGTGTCAGCCGTGGTGAGCAGCCCGTACATCCCACCCACAAAAAGAAGGAAATTGGGGTAGTAGCGCGCCACACCGTAATCCGAGTAATGCCGCATGTACCCGATCGAATAAAAGGCAGCCAGCAAAGCAACAAAGGCAACCAGGATGAGGAAAATTACCGAGACACCGTCCACACGGAAGCGGAACGTGAGGCCAAGGGAAGAAATCGTTGCAAATTCGAAGGGTCGGGAAGATGCTCCAGCGACCAAAACTCTCTCACATGCAAGGAAAGTCAAAATCGAGGTGATACCAGTGATGACAAAAGCCAACCAACCCGCAACCGTCTTGTTGCGCGAGACTGCCAGGGTAAGCAGAGACCCGGCAATGCAGATCAAGATGGAAGCAAACACGGCTTGTTCGGGCGTCATCATGCGGTCACTTCCGTAAGAGCTTCTAATGTGTTTACTGAACCGCCGGGAGCTGCCAGGCCGATCTGGCTCGTACCAATTAATTCGCAGAGGACGTCGACGGTTTCGCGCAACGTCGGAGCAAGCTGTTGCGGCGATTTAAGAGAGCCCGGTTGAGCTCCTAACAACCATGCCTTCGTACTCCCATTGGCTTCGACCCACTGCGCCAGCAGACTTAGCGAAATCTTGTGGGTAGAAATTTGCGGGAAGCGCGCAGCCATTTGCGCAGAATTCAAAAAAACCACATCGCCGGGCGCTCCGCCGAATTCAATCGCGTCCAGGAACACCACATGATCGACGGCTGCGAGCTGACCGATCCAGCGATCTGGCGCCGTTCCGGCAACGATCACATCTGGCATGCCAGCGTCGATCAGAGCTTCCGCGAGGCCTACGCCGAAGCCGTCATCGCCGTATTCAACATTTCCAAGACCCACGAAGCAGACCCGCTGCTTCAGCAGTTGCTCAAGTTGTTGCCGCAGGGTGGGCATCAGATGTCCTCCCCGAGGCGCCTGATCTGCTCGTAGGTAAACACCGGACCATCTACGCAAACGTAGGCCACGCCAATACAGCAATGGCCGCATTTGCCGACGCCACATTTCATGTATCTCTCGAGTGTGGAAACGATGTTCCGCTCCTCGAATCCCATGGCCAGCAGATCTTTGATTACGAAGCGGAACATCACCGGCGGTCCACAGACAAAGGCAATCGTGTTCTCGACCGGAATCTCGATGCCTTGTTTCTTGAACAGGCTGCCGACAACGCCCACATTTCCTTTCCAGTCATCGGTGGCGCGGTCCACGGTAAGGTGGCACTCGACGCCCGGCGTCTGCTCCCATTCGTGCAGTTTGGGCACATACATCAGCTCTCCGGGCGTTTTCGCCCCATGAAAAATCTGTATGTGCCGATACTTGTCTCGATTGCTCAGGGCATAAACGATGCAGGAACGTAAAGGGATCAATCCAATACCGCCCGCCACGAACACCAGGTTCTTCCCGTAGTACTGCTCCATCGGGAAACCATTACCGTAGGGGCCGCGCACAGCGAATCTGTCGCCGGAATTGAGCTGATGCAGGGCGGACGTGCAACTGCCTACTTGCCGTACAGTAAAGAATGTTTCATCTTCGGTTGGGCTGGGAGGCAGAGACGTAGGAAATTCCCCCACCCCGAACAGGGATACCTGGGCAAATTGTCCCGGGCGAAAGTGTTTGAATGTTTGTTGCTCTGTGGCATCTTCAAAGCGCCAATAGAAAGTCTTTACCTCCGGGATCTCCGAGACCACGCGCTCCAGCACTGCCGTCTTGGGCAGATAGATGTTTTCAGTGGCGGGTGTGGTCATGTTGTTCTAGCCTCATTGGTGGCGGCGCGGATCATCTCCACCACTCGCGGCATACCGATATCTCCGTGACAAACTGCCGCGCAGCGTCCACAGCCGACGCAAGCCATAGACAGTTCGCGCTGAATGAAATAGTGAGCCAGCTTGCGGAAGAATCGACGGTTGCGGCGATCGTGTACCGACCGGCGCGGATTGAAGCCGCCAGCCATGCGGGTAAAGCCGCTGAGCGCGCAGGCATCCCACGTACGTACCCGCTCGAACTCGTTCGGCCCTACCTGGCGGTCACTCACGGTGAAGCAGGTGCAGGCGGGACAAACGTAAGTGCAGCCGCCGCACTCCAGACAGCGATTGCCGATTTCCTCCCAGGTTTTCTCCAGAATTTCGCTTTGCGAGATGTAACGCACGGTTGCGGAGAACCAACTGGTTGTATCCTTCTTAAAGCTTTTTCGCAGGCGATCGAGCAGCGCGTGGCGTTTATCGACGTGCTCGGCCGCTGCCTTGCGAAAAATTGGATCGCTGAAGAGGTCTTCGCCGGCGGGTGTTCCGGCGACAGCCATGACCTCATCGCCGCCCAGATCCATGAGCTGCAGGTCGAAGTAATCGCGAGCGGCAGGGCCGGTATCGGTGCAAACGCAAAAGCATTCCTCTCCAATGTCTTGATCAGGGTCGCTGCACACTACGTTCACCAGGAACAAATTCCTGCGATGATTCTCGTAATAGACGTCGCAGAACTCGCGGCCGAGATAGAAGCGATCGAGATGGCAGATTCCGGCCAGATCGCAGGAGCGGATGCCGAAGATCGCCCGCTTCGGCTGCTCGTACGTGGGCTCGATGTGGATTTCGCCATTGGCGCGCTGGAACTTCATCATGCGCTCGATGTGCGGAAACACAAACCGTTTCGGGGGATAGTACGGGTTGGGCAAATGAAGTTGGATCTGGTCGCGGTTGTGCTCGCTAACCGTGTCGAAGTAGGTGTCTCGCCCCCGTCCGCGAAATGGTGCGATGACTTCGTATCCGCGTTGACGGAGAAGGTCAACGACTTTGAGCACATCGCTGCGCTGGAGGATGCGGGCCTTCATGCAACCTCCTTTTCTACGTGCACGGGCACGAGTGCAGTACCATCTCTCAGGCTACCGAGAATCTGCTGCTCCAGTTGGCGTTCGAAATAGGGCACAAAGACAGTACCCTTTCGAACTTCGATAGTGACGCGAGCTGTGGAGACACCTGAGCCAGTTTCACTACACACCCGAATCTGTTCTCCGTCGTGGATCTTCAGCTGTTCCGCGTCTTCCGGGTTAATTTCGACAAAACCCTGCGGATAGTCGATCAGAAGAATGCTGTATTCACGCCTCAGGGTTTCGCTATGCCGGACCAGCACGTTCTGATTCCAGTAATAAAGCGAACTCCCGCAGACCAGCGTCAAAGGGAACTTCGGTGAAACCGCAGGGGCGGGCGCCGGTTTTGCAACTGCAACGAATCTAAAAGGCCTATCGTTGTCCGAATGGGCGAAAAGAAATCGCGTCCCCAGCGGATGATCGTTGGTGCAAGGCCACTGCCGTCCGTATTCGCGCGCCAGATTTTCGTACGTTACTCCGCTGTAGAAGGGAACGGCTTCTCGAATTTCCTCCATTATTTCCGCGGCGGAGTCATATTTCCAATCCGCTCCCAGCAGTCTGGCGAGCCGCGTCAATTGTTCCCACGCCGGGGTCAACCCAGGAGAAGGCTCAACCACTTGCTGCGAAAGCTGAATGCGCCGTTCCGTGTTGGTGAACGAGACCCGCTCCTCGCCATAGGCGGTAGTGGGCAACACGACGTCAGCATAGCGGCGCGCGGTTTCCGTCAAGAAGATGTGCTGCACCACGACGAACTCGAATTGTCCGAACGCGCCGGCAACATCGAAGAGTGCGGTGCTTAAGGGGTCATAACGGCACAGCCAGAGCGCCTTCACTTTGCCCGGCTGGAGGTTGGCCAGGATCGAGCGCGATCCGATCCCTGGAGTCACAGGAATCTTGGTCTGCCAGAGCGCCTCCAGGGCGGCGCGCGCTCTGACGTCGATTACCGATTTGTAACCCGGCAAGCGGTCGGGCAACATGCCCATGTCGCACACACCCTGGAGATTGTTCTGCTCGGTCAGAGCGAAAAGGCCGGCTCCGGGTTTGCCCAGGTTGCCGGTGAGCAGAACCAGATTGACGACCGCTTGAATGCTTTCTTTGGTGCGTTCCTGCATGCTGCTGGAGTAGAGCACGGCAGCGGATTTGGCCTGCGCATAAGCGATGGCCGCTTCCTCAATAAGTTGGGCGGGAACATCACAGGCCTCGGCGGATTCCAGGAGATCGTATTGATGAATCTGTTGAAGAAAGGCCTGGAAATTCTCGCAACGCGCCTTGATAAAAGCGGCATTCAGGAGGCCGCGATCGACGATGACCTTGGCGATGCCGCCATAGAGCATGCGCTCAGTGTTAGGCCGTATCTGCAAAAAGAGGTCGGCATTTTCCACCAGGCGGTGCCGGCGCGTGCCTACCACGATCAACTTCGCACCTTTAAGCCTGGCCCTGAGCACTGCTCCGCCGATAGTTGGCATGCGACGCGCCAAATCGACGCCGTCCACAAGAATCACGTCGCTTTCGGCCAGCTCCGAGACGGAGTTAGTGCTGGCCGCAACTCCCAGCATCTCCTGCAGTACGGTAATGGAGTTATTGCAGTAAACGCCGGTGCCATGGTGCACGTTATTGGTGCCGATAACCGCACGGGCAAACTTCTGCAGCAGATACGCTTCTTCGTTCGAGCAACGCGGCGAGTTCAGAAATGCAAGTGCGTCCGGTCCGCAGCGCTTGCGGATTTCACGTAAACGCTCTGCGATCAATTCAAAGGCTTCATCCCAGCCCGCTTCCCGCAAGCTGCCATTTTTCCTGAGCAGCGGAGTTTTGAGACGGTCGGGAGAACTGGCGACTTCGTGCCCATGCCAGCCGCGCAGGCAGATTCGCCCTGCATTAGTCGGATGAGAAACACTAGGATACGCGCCAACTACGCGGTTGGCTGCCGTCTCCAGGTAAAGACCGCAACCGACCCCGCAGAACGTGCAGGTGGTCAGAGTATGGGGCATATGCGGCTCCGACCTGACGCTGTGCAAGCTGCTGAACTGAATCGGCGAATAAGGAAGAGCTGAGAGACATCCGGAGAACTCCAACGCGGGCACCTTTGAGCTCGCTCGCAGCTAAGGGTGAGCGCCACCTCGACTCCCTATTTCGGATGATATTTTCTCCACGGCAGCCGGGCCGTGACTCGAATCACGCGAAAGTGTGACCGGCAACACCGCTGTACCAATGTGGGAGTTTGTTTTCATAAGTTTGCGCTGGCGTGGAACTCAAACAGGCAACAGAAGTGCCGAGCCGAAGAAATCGCACAGGCTAGTTTCGAAGCGGTGTGCGCCTGAAACCAATTCGCGAAAGCGAGCGTGGCGTGAAATCGTTATGGCCGCGGGCCGTGTGGCCGGCGTGTGAGGCCGCTGACCGCGTTTCGCATGGTGGCTTCTTTCTTGTGATCGAAGCGAGGGCGGCACACGAGAGCCACGCGGTCGGGTGCTGTCCACTCGTAACCTGTTACCGGCCGTATTCTCATTGACCTAGCGTTCTGGACAGGTTACCTTCGCGTTATCTCCCCTAACAAAGAAGGATCTCGCTTTGCCGCGGAAAGTCCTGCTTGCCGATGACAGTGTGACTGCCCAGAACATGGGCCGGCGAATCCTTGTGGATGCCGGCTACGAAGTCATCACTGTCAACAATGGCTCGTCCGCCCTCAAGAAGGTGAGTGAATCCAAGCCTGACTTGATCGTGTTGGATGTTTACATGCCAGGCTATGGCGGACTGGAAGTCTGCCAGCGTATTCGCGAATCCTCAGAGACGGCGCGAATTCCCGTGTTGCTGACGGTGGGCAAACTGGAGCCTTTTAAGGCAGAGGAAGCCCGCAAAGTCCGTGCCGACGCTTTCATCGTGAAACCCTTTGAGGCGAGCGAGCTTCTCACCGCGCTGACCAAGCTGGAAGATAAAATTGTTCCCCAGCCCTCCGGCCGCAAGGGGAGGTCGGGCAGGAGTTCTGCTGATGAAGAAGCGGCCGCGCGCAAGGAATTTGGAGATGTGGAAGGTGGCTGGAAGAACCGTCTGAAAATTCCGCCACCACATCATCCGCGAGCTCAAGCCGCAGCCTCACATTCCGATTCTGAATTAAGTTCCGAGGTCCCGTCGCCCATTGCGGCTGAGAACCAGCAAGCAGCGAAGCCGGAAGAACCGGCAGCAGTGGCCACAGCCAAGAGTCAATTGCCTGAAGCGGAGCGACCGAATTCAGAGTTTGACATGCGTGCCGATGAGAGCGCGAATCAGACGTCCACTGCGCTTTCAGAGACCCGAGACGCGGTGAACGGACCAGCAGAGGCAGCGCTGCCCCAAGCGGCGCAGACCGAAAGCTCCGTACCCGAAGTTACGCAGGACGCGCGCGATGACGGAGCCAAAGAGAAGCGGAGCTCGCATGAAGAAGAGGTAGCAGCTGCCTTAGCCTCACTGGCTCCGAATGTGGATGCTTCGGGAACCACTGCCTTTGAGCCGGCGCCTGTAACCATGGCAGCGGCAGTAGCTGACCAAGAGTACAGCGGTCCCCGCTGGATTGCTCAGGAGGTCGCGCTCAGCGACGACGAATCCTCGCTCATACTTGAGGAGGAGATGCACAAGGCCTTCGCGGCATTTGCCGCGGCGGATGCGGCGCGAATGAATGTTTCCTCATCCAGTGAACCTCACCAGGAAAGTTCGACACCACAACAGGGTGAGGCGGCTGTTGCAAGTGCCAGCGTCAGCATGCATTCGGCAATAAGCGATGGCGCATCCTTTGCCGCCGTCACTGAAACGCGGGACCAAATCTCGTCCGTCGCTATTAACCCACCGGCTGCCCTCGGGTCTGAGAATGAAGTTGAAGGAGCCAAACAAACGGCAGCCTATGCGGCTGCGGCTGGTGCCGGAAACGGCTCTGGATCCGCCGAAACGAATGCGGACGCGGTTTCGCAACCGGTCCCGCCTGAGGCGCCTGCCAGCGAGTCAAGACATGACGCGGAGCTAGCCTCTGCCTGGGCAAGTTGGAAGCAGGTTCGAGGCTCCGTCTCCGATCCGGAGTTCACCTCCCAAATCGCGGAGGCCGCCACAACTGGCTTCAAAGAAATTCGCCACGAGCAGCCCGCCACCCCAGCCGAATCTGAATCAGCTCCCGCTGCAGCGGAGGAAAATGGCGCCATCGCCAGCATCGTTGACAGCGTTCTCGCTGAACTCAAGCCCAAGCTGATGGAAGAAATCGCCAAGAAGATGAAGAAGGAAAAATAGACTGCTGGTCTTCCGTCAAGCATCCCAGAATTACGGCACAAGCTTAAAACCCACGCAAGTTCTTCACTTGACAGTACGATTGGCGGCGTCTAGCCTGCCATGGGCTACAACGAGACAGTCCACAGATGTCGACGCTTTGCGCCTTGTCGGCCTCGCGGTTTAGCCTCTTTTTCAATTAAGAATTTCAGGAGGATCTCATGGTACACGGGATTATCTGGTGGATCGTCGTAGGTTTAATTGCGGGATGGGCAGCGGGGAAGATCATGAAAGGCGGTGGATACGGTGTGATTGCCGACATTTTGCTGGGAATGGTTGGTGGCGTAGTGGGCGGTTGGGTGGTCGGGTTGCTTGGCCTCGGTAGCGGCGGCATGATTTGGAGCATCCTGGTGGCAATCCTGGGAGCCGTCATCCTGATCTGGATTACGCGGCTGATCAAGAAGGAAGCTTAAGCCGCGAGTCAGATGGCCGGGCCGGCTAATCCTCGTGCTCTCCCTCCGTAAACTCTGGCTCGACCGCAGGGAGAACATCGCGGTCACTGGCGACCCATACGTATAAGGTTGGGAGCAAGAAGATGCTCATTACCAGGTCGGCGATGAGTCCGCCCACGATAACGATTGCGAATGGCCGCTGAGAGTCTGAACCAATCGCATGCGACAAGGCAGCCGGTAGGAGTCCGAGAGTGGCCACCAACATTGTCATCATGATGGGTCGCAATCGCAAGACCGCCCCTTCAACGGCTGCGTCCTCTACCGAATAGCGATGAGCCCGAAGCTGGTTGATGTACTCGAGCATGATGACACCGGTCTGCACTGAGACGCCAAACAGCGCTAGAAATCCCACACCCGATGAAACGCTGAAATTGGTTCCCGTTATCAGAAGAGCGAGTAAACCGCCGATGCGCGCCATAGCGACGTTTGCCAGGATGAGGAACGCCCATTTGAACGATTTGAACATCGTGTAAAGAATGACGAAGATGATGAGAATGGTGATCGGAAGCACAATCAGCAACCGCGCATCAGCACGCTTCTGGCTTTCGTATTCCCCCTCCCAATCGATGTGGTATCCGAGCGGCAACTTGACCTGCCGCTCGACGTTTCTCATCGATTCTTCTACTGTGCTGCCAAGATCCCGCCCGCGAACGCTGTACTTGATGGCAACATAGCGCTGATTGCCCTCTCGATATATTTCGGAACCGCCGTCCGTGATGCTGAGCTTGCATAACTGGGCCAGCGACACACGTTCGCCGGAGGGAGACAGCAAGCGAATATCCTGAATCGCCTCCTTCGTATCTCGATAATGTGGCAGGTAGCGCATCACCAAATCGTAGCGTGCTTCGCCTTGCAAAACCTGGGTTAACGCATTGCCTCCGACGGCGGTTTGGATTGCATCCTGCACATCGGCCACGTTGATCTGGTATCTAGCCGCCTGAATTCGGTCGACCGTCAGGTTCAGATTAGGCTGACCGAGCACGCGGAAGACGCCAAGGTCTTCAACGCCTTTTACGCCACGCATAACGTGAACCACCTGATCGGCCTTATCCTCCAGTATTCTGAGATCATCGCCATAGATCTTGGTTGCAAGTTCACCCTTAACTCCGCTCACGGCTTCTTCCATGTTGTCTTCGATAGGCTGGGAGAAACCCCAAACTACGCCGGGTATTTTGTCCAGTTCACGCTGCATGGCGGCGATGAGCTCATCTTTGTTGCCGTGAAACACGGGCCGCCATTCCTCTTTGGGCTTCAGGTCAACGAAGTATTCGGTGTTGAAGAAACCGGTTGTATCTGTGCCATCATCGGGGCGGCCTACCTGGCTGGTGCATTGTGGCACCTCGGGAAAAGAGCAGAGAATGATTCGAGCCTGGTTTGCGACCCGGATACCCTCATCTGGTCCGGTACTGGGGGCCAATGTGCCTCGTACCCACAAAGCACCTTCATCCAAATGAGGCAGAAATTCAGAACCTATGACGCCGCTGAAAGCAAGATATATGGCAACAAAAAGACCCAATACGCCGACCCCAACCGTCAGCACGCGCCGGTGAATCGCCCAACGAACTGCACTTCGATAGTGCTCGGTCAGAATATGCATGATGGGGTTACGCCATTCCCGCGCTCCCTGCGCGAACGCGAAACTGGCTAGTACGGGTGTGACAACGATCGAGAAAAACAATGCTCCAAGCAGGGCAAAGGCCACGGTCCACGCCATGGGATGAAAAAGCCGGCCTTCCACCCGCTGCAGCGTGAAGATCGGCAGATAGGCTGTAATGATGATGGCAATGGCATAGAAGACGGGTCGCTGTACTTCGTGAGAGGCGTCTGCAATTCTCTCAATCGGAGTTCTGGTACCTCCTGAGGATTCCCCCAAATGGCGAATGATGTTTTCAACCATCACCACCGCACCATCGACCACCATGCCGAAGTCAAGTGCGCCGATCGACAACAGGTTTGCCGGGATGTGCCTTAAGTCCAAACAAATCGAGGCGAACAAGAGAGAAAACGGAATTGTCGCTGCCACAATAAGCGCGCCTCGAATGTTCCCCAAAAACAAGAACAGAACGAGTGAAACCAGAACCATTCCTTCGGTAAGGTTGTGCAATACCGTGTGGCTGGTGAAGTGAACCAAATCGCTGCGGTCGATGAAAGAGACAACCTTCACACCCGGAGGCAAAATGTGGTTGTTCAGTTGCTCAACTTTCTTGTGAATGCCATCGAGTGCGGTTTCCGCTACAGCGCCTTTACGTAGCAGGACAATTCCGGAAACGACATCGTCATTATCGATGATGCTGCCGTTCTCGCGATGCACGGCCCGGGCGAACTGCCCCAGCCGGATCTTCGGCCCTTGCGAGACCACGGCGATGTCTTGCATCCGTAACGGCGTTCCATTCTTGCTGAGAATAACCGTGTCTTCGATGTCACGGACACGGTTGACCAGTCCGACGGAACGCACATTGATCTGCTGCAATCCAGACTGGATGAAGCTTCCACCCGCGTTCACATTGTTGTTAGCGAGCTGCTGCTCAACCTGGCTTAGACTTAAACCATAGGCAACGAGTTTGTTAGGATCGACCCGCACCTGATATTCGCGAGTCGGACCGCCGAAGCTGGCAACGTCTACTACGTCGGGAACCGCTTTGAAATTCTTCTCGATGACCCAATCTTCAATGGATTTGAGCTCCATAGGGTCATACGCAGGATTAGTGCTGTGCAGTGTAAAAAAATATATCTGGCCTACCGGACTCCAATCTGTCCCCATCTGTGGTACTACGCCGGACGGCAACGTGACCTGGCTTAATCGCTCCAAAACCCGCTCGCGATTCCACGCATTATCGGACTCGTCGTCGAAGATCAGCTTCAAATCCGAGAGCCCGAATAGCGAGAACGAGCGCAGATGAACCACATCGGGAATACCGTTCATCACGATCTCAAGCGGAATCGTGACTTGCTGCTCTATCTGTTCGGCGGATATGCCTGGCCATTGTGTAATGATCTCGACATAGTTATCCGCTACGTCAGGATAGGCTTCAATGGGCAACCGCTGAAACGAAACAATCCCTCCCGCGAAGAGAAGCAGGGCAGTTGCCAAGACAAGCAGACGGTTGTTTAAGGCGAAATCAACGACCCGGCGAATCATTCTTCCCGTTTGTGGACAGCAGTGATAGGTGTGTAAGACTGTTTATCGCCTTGGGTGCCGCTTGGGGAGATACTCAAAAGGGCTGTGAGTCGGTCTTTCGATTTGACGAAATAACCGAGAAGCTAATCGTTGGATTCGATACGCAGAACAGGCCTGTGTGGGTGGATATGGCCGATTTGCTCTCTTTTTCCAGTAATCTTGCAGCTAAATCTTTTGATTAATCTAGAGAGGCCAAATGACGCGTGGGATAATGGGGACCTCACCGTAAGAAATCGAATGCCACGCTTGGATTGGATCTGGGAACGGCAGAACCAAGTGCCCGTCCTTGTCGCCAGCGGTGTCCTCGTGTTGGCCATCGCGGCTGTAGACTGGGCCACAAAACCATACTTCTCCCTAGGCTTCCTTTATCTGTTTCCGATCATGCTGGCGGCCGGATTCCTGCCGCGCTGGGCAATAGTTCTGTTAGGCCTCGGCTGCGCATTGTTAACTGAGCGGTTCAGCAACCTCGATCCCTCGGATGCCCACATTCGCCTGGGATTTGAAGCTCTCGCGCTCTGTGGCTGTGGACTACTGATTTCCGAACTTCTGCGGAATCGACGGTTGAGCCTAGAAGCGCAAGAGCGAGTGCGCATCCTGGTCGAAACCAGTCCTGCGGCAATCGTCACCGTGGACCAGCGGGGGTTTATCGAATTAGCGAATCGTGCGGCGTCGGAAATGATGGGATTGCGTGATGAGGACCTGATCGGTCAACCAATCGCGGCATTTCTACCCGAGTTGCACCGGGCTTTGCGACCGGAAGAGGGGCCGCAGTTCCGGGCTTCGATGCAGTGCAGAGGTCATCGCAGGGATGGAGAGTCCTTTCTGGCCGAAGTTTGGTTCTCCAGCTACAAGGAGGGCACCACGCCGAAACTTGCTGCCATTATCGCAGACGTAACCGAGGAACAAACCTCAAATGGGTCAGGCGCGGCGGACCTGGAGGATAAGGAGCGCCCCACGCTCAGCAGCCGTGAATTGGAGGTGTTACGGCTGGTAGTCCAGGGCCTGGCGAACAAGGAGATTGCCTCCACAATGCAGCTCTCGGAAAGCGCGGTGAAGAACACTCTTCAGCAATTATTTGGCAAAACACAGGTTCGTACCAGAAGCCAATTGGTTCGGGTAGCGTTGGAGCGTTACCGGAATCTGTTGTGACGCGCCACTCTGACGGCGCCCGCCGCCGGTTTGGTGGCCCCGGCTAAATTCGTGTAACCGCTATGTTGGGATGAACCATGGTCGAGACGCCGCCAATTGCATCCCTTCATTGACCTTGCCCTACTTCCAGTCCTGACATTTCACCCCAAATGATCGGCCAGACGATGTCGCACTACCGCATTATTGAAAAACTCGCTGGCGGCCAACAATTGACTGGGCTTGGATAAATCTCGGCTGAATGACAAAGGGGCAGGCATTGCTGCCTGCCCCTGCTGAATTACTGCTGGGGAGTACCGGTGACTAAAGCTCCAATCTTGGGCGTTCCGATACCCGTCGCCAGATCATATCCCGGTGTCGTTGGGAACAGACCATTGTTGTTGGTTGTCTGCCCAATTCCGGTGATGTCGTTGAAATACCCGTGGTAATTCTGGTTATACAGGAAGTAGAGAAGCGGATTCGCGTTGCCGATCCGGCCCTGCCAGAGGCTGTCGTGGTCAGCGATAATCCCCGCCCACAATGGCGACGACAGACTGGTGCCACCTACGCCGAACCAACCGGGGGAGTTCCGCTGATAACTGCACAAGTGCTGGTGGGATCGGTCCCGGTGCAGTATTCAGCATAGGGTGTGAACTGATCGGCATTGGCGGAGATGTCCGGAACCTCCCGGCATGGCGTCCCCACTCTTGCTAACGAGCATTGGGTTGTGCCATTGCCGTAGGTTGTGTAAGGGTTAGTGATGCCAGGCCCAAACTGGTAAGCAGGGCGACCCCAGAATTGGCTGTTCCCGCCGCCGCCCGCGCCTGTGAAGTTACACCAGAATAATCCTCCTTGGTAGTCGTTGGCCGCACTGGGCGCGCTCGAGTTACACAGGTCGTCGACATTCCACCGCATCAGCATTCTGCTGTTGGTTTTCTGCACGTGTTTTGCTTTGGCCGCGTGGCCTCAAGCGCGGCCACAATACCAAAACAAGATCATCACCTTTGACGCTCCCGGCGCAGGCACCGCAGCCGGCCAAGGAACTTTCCCGAACAATTTGAATGATTGGGGGATGCTCCCCGGATGGTATGTGGACTCCAGCGGCGCAACTCACGGATTCATTCGCTATGCGAACGGCAGTTTCACAGAGTTCGATGTGCGAACGCGGTCGGGGCCACCTTCCCAGTCACGGCAAATGACGCGGGGGGAATTGTGGGATTTTACTTCGACGCCAACGGTATGCAAGGGTTCATACGCGATCCTTACGGCACCATTACCGGTTTCGACGCTCCAAACTCGCCGGGAGGAACATTTTCCCAAGCGATCAATTCTGCAGGGGTGGTTGCCGCTGTCGGTTGGGACGCGAATGGCGTCGCCCACGGGTACGTCCGTGCCACAGATGGCAGCTTCACGGAGTTTGATGCCCCGGGTGCGGGAGGAAGCGGCACGTGGCCCCTGTCGATAAATTCTGAAGGGGCGATTACAGGTTTTAACGAGGACGTGGGAACTGTAGATCACGGCTTCGTGCGTTCCCCGGACGGCACCATAAAGACGATTGATGCTCCGCACGCCGGGAAGGGACCCCACGAAGGTACTGCCGCCTACTGCATTAATGATGTCGGAGAGATCACGGGAATGGTCAATAACGGGGGTGTAAACCTAGTGGCTTTTGTGCGCAGTGCTTCGGGCAACTTCACCGAGTTCAGTGTTCGCGGCGCAGGCAAGGCCCCCGGCGAGGGCACGTTTTCTTGGGCTATCAACCTAGCAGGAGCCGTTACAGGATGGTGGACGGATGCAAGCAATGTAAACCACGGCTACGTGCGTGCTCCTGACGGCACGATCACCAAGTTCGACGCTCCGGGCGCAGGCACAGGTGCCGGACAGGGAACGACGGGCGGATACATCAATTTCTTCGGCGTAATCGCCGGGTACTACCTTGACAGC
>DASPRY010000192.1:0-5014 GCA_035624215.1 Terriglobales bacterium | reverse complement strand
CCTTCGCCCGCACATTGCATCGATCCCTGATCAACCCCGTTTGCGGGCCGGCTTGTTCCCAAAAGTACTGAAAGTTTGCCTTCTCTATCTCTTCGAGCAACTGGTCATCGCCTTCGGAAAGGGAACTTGGAGCCGGGGCGGGTTGTGGACGATTGCGCTGTTTCTCGGCGATGGCCAGCGGGGAAAACAACTTTGATATATCGCTCAATCCCCACACGCCCACGCCCGCGATCTGCAGCAGCAGGTCCCGTCGCGAAAGGCGGTTCGCCTTTTCGTTCTCGCCCATCCGTTTAATTTTAGATGTTCCCCATGCGGGTGTGAATTGCGGGTCCGAGGGAGAATTTCCGTCGCAGAATTGAGGACGCTCGCGGCCGACCCGGCAACCCTGCGTATGGAAGAGTGCGTCATTAGAATGTTAGCCGAGGGTCACGCCATGAGTACCGGAAGCATGAGTTTGAGAAACATCAGTACCCGAAAGAAGATTGCGCTTTGGGCAATTCCAGCGCTCGTGATTTCGGCAACGGTCTTCACCCTTGTCCTCGTGCAGCGGCGGAAGCCGATCACTCTCAAGGGCGCGGTCTTGAGACTGGACAGCGACCCAAAGAAACAGTTGCCCATTGCCGACGTTGAGATCACCGCGGTCAATGATTTAGGGAGCGGGACTTCGAAGTCTGATGCTTCAGGATACTTCAAAATCACTCTGCCCAAGGGACTCCGACGGCGACAGCCGGTCACGCTAAAATTCAGCCACAAAGATTATCACCCGCTGGAATGGGACGACATTATTAGCGACAAGATTTACGTCGCTCGTATGGCGCCCATCCGGCAGGAAGCGAGCGCGGAACCGCATCATCCCGAGGTAGCCATCTCCAATGCCCGCGTAAGGTATTCGGTGAAGGCGACAACCGAGGCGGATGTGGGAAGCGAGGTCAAGACCTTCGAGGTCGCCAACAAGGGCAACCAACCCTGCAACAATCGGCCTCCCTGTTCGCCCGACGGCAAGTGGAAGGCAGCGATGGGCTCCATGTCTCTCGATGCGGGCGAGAGGAATGAGTTCCGAAATGCAAGAATCTCCTGCATCGCAGGCCCCTGCCCTTTCACAAAAATTGAGCTTGAAGATCTTTCGGGGGACGGACGCTACTTTAACGTGCAAGTTCGCAATTGGTCGGACACGGCCACTTTCTTATTGGAGGCCGAGGTTGTTCACCCCATGGTCAGCGACATGGTGCGGGAGTCTTATCCGGTGATTTTCGGACGAGCCTTGAATTTCAGCCTGCCGCCGGCGGCGGAGGGTCCGTGCATTGAAGCGGAACTCGATGGTGCAGCCATTGTCTTTCCCCTCGGACCCAATCTTTTCTTGCGCTGGGCGGATTGCCACGTCACAGTGGACAAGGACCAATCCACAACCTATCGCTGCGAACTCAAGCCCGGATACCAGTTCCGGTAGGGCGGCGCCGCGTAGCCGTTTTGGCGGATTAGCGCTCCTCGGCAATTTTGTCAGGCGCGGTTGCGGCGTGTTCTCGCTCAACCGCAGGGAACGTGATGGGCGAGGATGCGAGCGCGGGCGCAAGAGCGGGCACCAGCGCGGGCGCCTGGATCGCCGGCAGAGGTTCGTCTTTGGTCATCGACGGGAACCTGCCGTAGGTCATGCCGCGCCACAACCACTCCATGGGGCCGAAGCGATATCGGTTCAACCACCAATTGCTGAACACAACCTGCGCCCAAAAAAGAATGACCGTCGGAATCAGCCCGATTGCCGGTCCGATGCGTCCATAGAGACCGGTTGTGTAGTGGTAGAAGAACAGGGTGCACACCACCGATTGCATCAGGTAGTCGGTCAATGCCATGCGGCCCACCGCGGCAAATGGGAGCAGGCGGCGGCGCCGATCCTCGTGCATGAAGATAAGCGCCAGGCCCGAAACATAACCTGCGCTCAAGATATGGGATCCAGGCAGCCAGAGAACTCCAGCCGACCAACCCCACAAAGAAACCGTGTCGGGAGGAATCACGATTTTCATGCCCGCCACGTAAATATTGATGATCAGGCCAACCGGGAGGCACCACGCGCACACCCGCTTCAACACCGGTTTGTATTCCTCAAGCCGTTGTACGATGCCGGCTCGCCACACCCACATGCCGAGCAGAAACAGCGCCGTCGCATAGATCGCGAATAGCTCAAGTGGCAGCTGCTGCTTCCATTCCACCCAGTTCTGCGCCATGATCTGCCGCACCGTTCCGTGCGCATAGATATTGATGATCGCGTACATCTTCTTCAAATCCGTCGGCTTGGGTTCCATCCAGTGCGGACGGAAGCGGCTGTAGTAAAGGGCCAGGAAAAATGTGCTGAGCACGATGGGCAGGGAGAACAAACCTCCCGCCCACCACAGCAATGTCTTCTGTTGACGTTTGCGGAAGAGCAGCAAAATTGCCCCAGACAACGCATAGGTCAGCAGGATGTCTCCCGCCCAGATCAGCAGCCCGTGGATCAGCCCAAACAGCGCGAGGGCTAGAAGTCGCCGGGGATAAAAGCCCAGAAAGCGCACGCCGCGCGCTTCCGCCCGGCTCATCTGCATAGCAAAGCCCATGCCGAAGAGAAAGGAAAAAATCGAGATGAATTTCCCTTGGATCAGGGCATCGATGAAGAACTGGGCCGCGACGTCAGCACGGCTGTGAAAGAGGGCCCCGATGTTCCCGTAAACATCGAGGGGCGCGACGAACGCGCGCATGTTCGCCGCCAGAATTCCGAACAGAGCCATGCCCCGCAAAACATCGATAAATAGGATGCGTTCCGAAAGGCTGACCGGGCCAACACGCTGCCCTTCTAAGTGCATGCGCCACCCCCGCCGGTATCTAGTAATAATGACATGAGCAACCGCAACCAAGTCAATTACAAATTAACTTTGTGGTCTTCTGTTATGTTGAGAACTGAGTAACTTTAGAAATCGCGCCGTCCTCCGTAAAGCGTGCCATCAAGGTCTGAAACTAACTCTGAACACCGGTTTCATTGGCAGAGGGCGCGGAATGAATTCCTTGCGGCAGCTCGGGCAGCGAGGAAGTGTAGGGGCCCCTTCGGCAGGCTCAGGGCAGGCTCTTAGACTCCGCCAAGACATGCGCGAAGCGCATGTCTTGGCTACTCTCAGGATGACAGGGGTTTAGAGTTGCTGGGAAGAGATGGCGGCTTGCCGCGCGTTCGCGTGATCAAGCGGGATTCGATCAAAGCTCCATCACCGCCTCAAGTCTAGCCACTTGCGATCGATCCCAGGTCGACTCGACCATTTCGATCATCTCCAGATCCATTTTTCTCCTGGAACTTTGAAACACAGCTCTGGCCTTTGCCAGATCCTCTGCTTTCCAATAAACAATAATGAAGTCCCCGTCCGGAGACCGGTCAAGAAAGATGTGCTGTGCAATGACTCCCTGCTCGCTCATGCAGAGCTTAGCTTCCTCCATTCGGTTCGGAATCTGCTGAGCCCATTCCAAGAATTTATTGGTCATACCAGGCTTCATGCGAACTTTTATGCACTCCGACTGCGGCATCTTAGTCTCCTCCTCCTTTCTTCATTCCGTACATGCGAAGGACATGCGCTTTCATTTTTTCCAGAGGATAATTCTTGGACTCCATAACATATTCGGCGACTATGCCCGTAATAAGCGAGCGAAAGTAGATCACTTCCGCCTCGGGATCGGCGACCCCTAGTTCGGAGAAGATGGCTCGATGAACTTCGAAAATCTTTGCCCACTGGCTCCGAATTTTCTCTGACGTGTTCCCGATTCGCCGAATCGCTGCCGGGGCGTCGGGCTGCAGAAAGACTGTGAGGTAGAACTTGTAGAGCATGGTGTCTTTCTTGACTGCGTCGAAAAGGCGATCCAGGATGGTACCGAGTTGGTTGAGAGCCCCGGATATTTCGTCGAGCCCTTGGATCAACCCTTCGGCTTCATTGAAGCGTCGCTCCATGACCGCCGCAAGTAAGTGTTCTTTGCTCTTGAAGTAGTTGTAAGCAAGGCCCTTTGAAACCTCTGCTTGTTTTGCAATCTCTTCCATGGAGGCTCGTTGGAAGCCTTTTTGCTTAAAAACCTCCAGGGCTGCCGAGATAATTTTCTCGGAAGCGTTTAATCGCATTTCTGCCCATTGTTGTTCAGTCCGCGGTGACATCCGTGCAAGCCCGGTGTTCACGGCAATATTATCAATGACTGACTGCATAGTCAATAAAAAGGATTCCTTGTGCTTGCATTTTCCCGCGTCAGTAGTATAGTGTTCGTCGTCGGCGGAAACATAGCCAGTCGAAGTGCCGAGTGAATTCAAAGCGGACAAAGCTCTGCACAGTTTTTCACTATGCCGTTTCCAGCCCTCGGTAAGTGCTTGCAGCAGTACACAAAAGTTGATACCCCTATTGGCCCCGCAATTGCACTTGTAGACGGGTCCTCCCCTCCAGGACACTTGCCGAGAACTCGGCTACACGAGTTCGAATTTCTGTTTGGAGGATCTCCCATGTCCCGTCGCCGCTTTCCCGCGTTACTCGTCGCAGCCCTGTTGTTCTCCACGCTGGCCTTTGCCAATTCCATCTCGGTCAGTCAGATGTTTCTCCACTCCGGCGCCCTCGTTCGCGGTGGTGCTTTCGCTTCTTCCGGCGATTTCTCGATTAGCGCAGGGAAGGCCACGCCCATGAATCTTGCCGTGGTCAGCAACCGCACATTGGACGCCTCGAATGCTCGTTTCAGCAGGCTGTCTTCTGGAAAAGTCATACTTGGCGATGGTCTGGCCAACAGAACCGGGCGCATTGGTTTCTCAGCTCGGGGATACGAGCCGACTTGTTGCAAAGCCGCGAACTGGGTTGGCGGGGATCAGGGGTATAAAGGGAAGGGTGGGCTGTCCGCCCCGGAACCGGGTAGCCTGATACTGCTCTCGACGGGTCTGCTCGGGATCGCAGGACTGATGCGCCGCAAACTGCTGCGCGGCTAACGCTCAAGTTCTCGCAAGTAAAGTTTTCTCGTACTGCTTTGTTCGCCGCCATCG
>DASPRY010000171.1:0-56021 GCA_035624215.1 Terriglobales bacterium | reverse complement strand
AACTCCGAAAAGGTGTCGTCAATCCTAAAGCGTGACCAGTTCGATTGTGATTCATGCCGCTACCAGTTTTCTGTGACGGCTGGCACGATCCTCCATGATACTCACCTGCCTCTGACTAAATGGTTCCTTGCCGTGTACCTCATTTGCCAATCGAAGAAAGGAATGTCTGCGCACCAGCTTCATCGGATGCTTAAGATTCATTACCGCACTGCATGGTATCTCTGTCATCGCATTCGCCACGCTGTAGAGCAGGTAAGCGAGCCAAAGCTGGATGGCGTGTGCGAAGTAGATGAGACCTATGTGGGCGGGAAGAAGATCGGTCAGGGCGTGTACGCTGGCAAACGCGCCAAGGAAGTCGTAATCGGCATTCGCGAACGCGGTGGGCCTCTGCGATTCTTCCACGCTGAAGATGCGAAGTCGGGTACGTTGGCGAAGTACATCCGCGAGAACATCAGCGCCGATGTTGACGTGATCGTAACGGATGACTTCGTAACCTATCCTGCTGCGCTCAGGAAAGCCCCGATGCCGCAAGAAAAGCATCACGTTGTCAATCACACCGCGCATCAGTACGTGGACGGCGACTTCCACACGAATTCGGTGGAGTCCGCATTTTCGCTGCTCAAACGCGGCATTATCGGAACGTGGCATCGTGTATCCGTTAAGCATCTGCAAGCCTATCTTGACGAGATGACATGGCGATTCGACAACCGAAAGAATCCGTTTTTGTTTCCTGACACCATGCTTCGTCTTTTAGCTTCTGACAACATTGAGTACAAGGAATTAACAAGGGCTGCCTAATTATGGCCGCTCAGGCACATGCCTAGGGGAGTTAATATATGGCTTGCTTCGATAAACGTGTCCCTGGTCATCCTCAAATACTAGCCGAACCTTATTTCCTGGAAGCGACATTACGTTCTCTGTATAGCCTTGGAATGCCAACATAAGCGCGTATGATACGGTTCCATCCTGTTTTGTAATAGGAGTATTTCTTTCCGAAATATCCGGAAAGGTAATACGAACCAAATGATGATGTTGACTGATTTTGTTTACATAATCTATTGGAACCAAAAACCCTCCCGTTATATTTGCGCGTGATCCGGCAAACTTAACGTTCATGGCCCAATGATGAGTTCGAGTGGGGACCCCTTTATTTCCAAGTTTAAATGTCATTATTACAACGGCTCCGTCTAGTAACGGCATTTCTCCATAAGCACAGCCTACTATCTCGGCGTAAAGATGGGGCCTACTTAGGTAGTAAGCGTAATAGATTATCGAAAAGTAAATTGCAGCACCAGCGATGATTCCTAGAACTCCATGTACACCTTCCCTGAACCCTGGATGTGGACGCTCCCGATATAGCCGTATCAGGCCTTTCGCAAACCGAAATAATGCATCCGCAGTCAGGAAAACAAAGGCGCTACATATGTCAACGCCAAGGTCACAGGATCGTCAGATAACTGCCAGAGAGATTGAACGCAGATAGCAATAAATTCAGCGAGGGCACCTACCCACATATCGCGCCTCCAATTGAAGCCCTTAAAGCTATCGCGCATAACTTTGGCCGCGTGCTTCCGCAATAATGGATGAGCAATAGTCTTAACGGCCTTGGCTGGCATACACACCTCCACATTGATCTCCGAATATGGGAAATATTCGGGAGATCATGCAGAAGATTGTACGCTTTATCTTGCGTCAAATGCATAATCCAGAATTCCCTTCCCTTGAATGACTTGCGAGAAAATCGCCTGTTTTTGCCTCTTGACAAGTTTTCTCCTGAACCATCTCTTTGCCGGGCAGAAGCGCTAAAATCTCCCGTTTCAGGAAAATCTCACTAAGTCGGTCCAAAGCTTCCCCATAATGACGCACAATGGTACGCTGCGTGCAATGCAGGCAGCGGGCCGCCTCTTCTTGCGTGTATTGCTCCAGGGCAAGCATCGCTATCACAATCTTGTCCACGGGATCGAGTGATTGCACACTGCACTCCACATCGTGAACGAGAATCACTGAGTCTTCAAAAGTCTGGGTGTCATAACGGCTTACACGAGCACGAAAAAACTCCCGCCCCAACAGCGATGGCAGTCTACCCAATTCGACCGCCAGCCGGGTGTAACGCCACAGCAAGGCTATCGTCCTGTCGCGATATAACCACAGATCGGGCCCGGACTTCGGAAGTTCTTCTGCATAGCCTTCAGCATTTTCTTCATCCTGCCGATCAACCGCGCCTTCCGGAAAATCCTCCGGCAATTGTTCGGAGGCAACAATCGCACTCTCGATCGGGGATTCAGTCGCGACGTTCTCACTTATTTCCGAGATCATGCATTGCCTCCGTCACCGCACATCACCAGCACCTCTCTGCTTTCTCCGTCCGCTTGGATAGTGGTCCTCAAGGCAAGCCGGACCTTCTGTCTCCACCATCCCTCGTGAAGTCTCGACATGCGCGTCGAGCACGACTGGCAAAGAACGTCGTTACACCCACGCGGGCGCAACCACAACCCACCGCAGCGCTCGCAATACTTCAGATCCAGCAAAATGATGTCCAACTCGTCGATTTCCATTCCAGCCTCCTGCACCTCGTGAGGGTGCACGCGCAACCGTCAAACAAAAAAGCCCCGCGCCGATGCTTCGGCACAGGGCCCGTTTATGTTACGGAGAACCTGTTGGAGTTATTTACTTGGCAGCTTCACACTCGCTTAACCGTGCTGTCGAAAATATCCCTCCTCGTAACCGGATTTCAGTACCCGTCCATTCTGTACAACCACGCTGATCTTCCCGGTGAATTGCAATAGTCGTAATATCTGTTCCATGGCAGCCGAGAGCACTTCGGCTGCTCGGACCTTTCGCCGGAACTCAAGAAACGCCTTCTCCGCCATTTGCACGTTGACTTCGCTTGCCATTAGTCCTCACTAAACTTCGAGATATAACGGTACGGCTTGTATATAGCCTGATAGGCTGAACCTGCCGTGATTGCCATCACAGATGCCCACGTTCTCCGACCGAATACAGGCCGCTGGTGCTTTGGAAAAGCGAATTCTCATAGATGTTTCGCGTGTATACGGTAATAGCATCATGCTATAGCGAGATGTTATAGTCATTGTATGAAGTTTAAGCGCTTGCAGGAAAATCTGCGCAAGGTCTTATGGCAGCGCATTGCGGGCGGGGAGTTGACCGGTCTCGGCTTGGCCGAACAGACTGGCTTCAAGCAAGCTCACATTTCCAACTTCCTCAATTGTAAGCGCGGCCTCAGCCTCGAGGGAATGGATAAAGTTCTTCGCGTACAGCATCTTTCGGTGCTTGATCTTCTCGATCCGGCGGAGATCAACAAACGGGCCAGCATCGTCCCGCCCTCCGCAGATGAATTTGAAAATGTTCTGCTGGTCGATGGCGCCGTCGCCGCGACCGAGCCAATAATTGTCAGTATGGACGTCAAAGATATTTTGCCGTTCAAGAAAAGTTTCTTGCGCAGTCTACGCCCCGAAATGGATGGCAATCGCAGCCGATGGCAACGCTTTGTTCTCCTCAAGGTTGATGCACGCGAAGGCATGAGCATGTACCCTCGATTGCTGCCCGGTGCCACTGTTCTAATCGATCGTCATTACAACTCTCTGAAGCCATACCGCAAAGCTGGTGCCAATATGTATGCCGTAAAGTGTAACGGCGTCTGCACGCTCAAGTATGTTGAAGTGGCCGGGAGGCAGCTTCTCTTGCGTCCGCACAATCAGTCTTATCCTGTCGAGGTGGTGCCGTTGCAGGAAGGCAAGCGCTCCTCCGACTATTTGATCGGCCGCGTGTGCTACGTGGGGATGGAAACCTAAGCAATCTGCTCCCCTCAAAACTTCCCGGCCTATCTGCTATCATCAAGTTCTGCCAAGAGATCTTCCGATGGATGACGAAATCCCCAGTATTCGTATTCCCAGCACGGAGGCATTCATGGATGAGACCGGTACCGGCCCCTCAAGCGCCCGCCGCAATGAGGACATTGCACTTGATCTGATGAAATTTGTAGCCATTACCACCGGCTATGGCCGCACGACCTCAGCCGGCGTCGGCTTTCAGGGCGGGGGAGCCGCAGCGAAGCCGGAAGAATATGCTAACCATCTGCTCGAGCTCTATGCCAAATGCCTGCGGGCGGTGCAGAAAGGCAAGTGAACGCCGATCGTAATTGCCGGCGCGGCCTCTCTGAAAATCTTTGTGCTAAAACAAAGCCGCAGTATCAAGCTGCGGCTCTGCTCCTCTGAAGAGCTGTGAGAACTACCGGCGTCGTCTGCGTGCTGGCTTCTTCTTGCGTGCCGACTTCTTGCCTTTTTTCGCCGCCTTTTTCTTGGCGGGTTTCCGCGCTGCTTTCTTCTTTGCTGGCTTCTTTTTTGCCACTTTTTTCTTGGGAGCTCTCTTGGCTGCCTTCTTTGGCGCAGGCCGGGACGGTTCTCCACCACCTCCACCCATGGAAGTTGCAGGTTGCGGCGGAGCGGCTGGCATCGCGGGCTCCATCTCGCTTTCACCCCCCGGCATCTCGGCTTCTTCCTCCTCTTCTTCCTCTTCGTAGCTCTCTTCTAGCGAATCGCCGTAGGCGCCGCTGTCTCCAAATTCATCCATTTCGTCGTCCCGCAGATAAAATTTCTCATCGAAAGTCATTTGTCCTCCTGAATTTTCCCGGCTGCGCTCTTTGGCCGGTTACTGCGTACCGTTCGCGCTAATTAAAAAGAAAGCCGACTTCCTTCTGTTTGACCGAATGGGCCGCGATTATAGCACAGCAGTTTTTCGCATCGCAGTAACGGACCTGGCCGCATATTACACCGCGCACGGGAAAACTGGAAACCGCAAACTGGCGTTGACCAGAGAACGTCTGCCTTATCGCTGAAGCTGGGAAGCTCTATCTCTCTGTCGGCGTGATCAGCAAAATCATCCCCGGGCGAAGGGTCGCGAGATTACCGTTACTTTGTTTCAGAGCGGCCACGGTAGTGTTGTGAGACTTAGCGATGGAGTACAGCGTCTCGCCGCGCTGTACCTTGTGTCGCACCGTACCATTAGTGGAAGCTTGATCTAAGCCCTTGCTGCTTTTGCCCTTAGTGGCAAGCGACCGCCCCTCACCTTGACCTGGTGCCACTGGGAGGTGGATGTACAACGAATGCCGGCCATGCAGACTGTCGCCCTTCAGATGGTTCCAGCGCCGGACCATGGCAGCAGGAACCGCGAACTCATCGGCCACGCGTTGTACCGTATCACCTTTGCGCACTTTGTAGACGGTCGCGTACCGTGAATAGTTTGCCCCATCCTCACCTGCAGGATGCTTACCCGGAGCTACCGGGATGATCAGCTTGTTCTCCGAAGGAAGCTGCTCATCCTCTTCAATCCCATTTGCCTGAGCGATAACTCGGACACTGGTGTGATAGGTGTGCGCCACCGAGGCCAGAGTCTCCCCCGGAGCTACGCTGTGGTACCGCCACCACACCCGCATATCAGGCGGAATGGCGGAAATCTGGTTGATATAGCGATCCTTGGTTCCGGACGGAAGATGCAGCTCAAAGCTTTGATTCTTAGGTGTGGTCCAGCGAAGCAAGCTGGGATTAAGATCCTGCAACGTGCTGGCGGAGACATCAACGCACTCAGCAGCCAGACGCAAATCCACCGGGTAATCAATTTTGACGGTTTCGTACGGCACCGGTTTTTCCGGCACGACATCTTCCAGCCCGTACTGCAGCGGGTTCTTGGCCATGATCGTCACTGCCAGGATAATGGGCACGTAGTTTCGTGTCTCTTTAGGCAGGACGTTGCGCTTGTAGAGCTCCCAATAGTCAGCGTAACCGGTTCGCTTCACGGCGTTTTGTACGGTCCCGGGCCCAGAGTTGTAGGCCGCCATCGCCAGATACCAGTCACCGAACTCGTTATAGAGGTCTCTCAGGTGACGTGCTGCGGCCCGGGTTGCTTTCTCTGGGTCCTGTCGCTCATCCACCCACCAATTCCTCTCCAGGCCATAGCCGCGAGCACGGCTGGCCATAAACTGCCACATACCTCGAGCGCCAGCCCGCGACACTGCAAGGGGGTGAAACCCTGATTCCGCCTGCGCCAGATAGATCAAATCCTGAGGCACACCTTCTTCCCTGAGAACGCGCTGGATCATCTCCTGATAACGTCCTCCCCGAGCTAGTGCGCTCTCTAGCGTTCCCCGCCCACGAGTTGAAAAATAATTGATATATCCGGCCACTGGATCCGTCATCATCAGCGGCAGGTCGGAGTGCGTCTCTTTCACCTCGGCTTCCGCTTTGGCCTTTATGTTGGGATCAACCTGATAAGTGACCTCGTTCGCTTCATCAATTGGTGCCGGCTCCGACTTCTGCTCGGTAAAGCCGTCACCCTGCTGCAAGGCCTCTAATTCCAAGCCATTGACTCCGTCCAGAAGACGGTCGAATTCGCTCTGTAGACGCTCGTCGGACCGTATCTCCAGCGGGCTTTCGAGGAGTAAATTAAACGCGTTATCGAAATTCTGCTTCGCCGCTTCCAGATGGTCGGCCTTGTAATTTTCCTCCCCGGCTTGGTATTCCTTCTCCACCTGTTCGATCAGATCCATGACCGGATCGGGTTGGTCGTCCGGTGCCGGTGTCACGGGATTGACTGTAGCTTCGCCGGCAGGGGGATGTGCCGGTATCGCACTCGAAGTCAGAGGTGGTGCGGTCGCTTGCTTATTCGGCAACAGGGGTACAGGTCGTTGTGCCGTCTGGCACCCGATGCTCCCCCAAACCCCAAGGATAGCTGCCGTGATCAACAGCTTGAAGCTGCCAATTCTCATGTTTTCTATGACTTACAGCAATACGCCGCATGCCTGCAGTGGCGCCACCCAATGCTACTACCGGCTTTTTGATGGGTCAATCTGCAACTCCAGCGTCCTGAGTTACTTTGGGACTCAACTTAGTGGTTACTGCCTCCCCAGTCTGGCCTTACCGCAACAACGAACGCCTCCTGAATCCATGTTTCTCCGCTCGGAATCCAAGCCACACATGAAAGCCATACAGGTAAATCAAGTCGGCGGTCCCGAGGTTCTGCAACTCGCAGATCTCCCCTTACCGCAACCCAAGCCGAACGAGGCGATCGTGAAAATCTCTGCCTCGGGCATTAATTTCATCGATGTCTATCGGCGCCAAGGCCGCTACAAAGTACCACTGCCGTTTGTGCCCGGACAGGAGGGAGCCGGTATTGTCACCCTCGTGGGCACAGATGTCAAATCAGTGAAAGCCGGTGACCGGGTAGCCTGGGCAGGCATTGTCGGCTCGTATGCAGAGTACGAGGCCGTCCCCGGCGATCGGCTGGTGCCGATTCCCCCTGCCATTTCTGAACAACAAGCTGCCGCAGCCATGCTGCAAGGGATGACCGCACATTATCTGACTCATGACACTTTCCCGCTAAAGGTAGGCGACAGCGCGCTGATTCACGCCGCGGCCGGTGGAGTCGGCCTGCTGCTAGTGCAAATGGCCCATGATCTCGGAGCACGAGTCATCGGTACTGTCTCAACCGAGGAAAAGGCTCGGCTGGCGCGAGATGCCGGCGCCGACGAAATTGTCTTTTACACCAGGCAGGACTTTGAGACTGAAACTAGACGTCTGACTAACGGCAGAGGCGTCGATGTTGTCTATGACGGGGTTGGCAAGACTACATTTGAAAAAGGCCTGAACGTTCTCCGCCCGCGCGGGTACATGGTCCTCTTCGGAGGCTCCAGCGGTCCTGTTCCCCCTTTCGACCTCGCACAGCTGTCGACGAAAGGGTCTCTTTATGTCACGCGTCCCGGCCTGGTTGACTATATCGCAAGCACGAAGGAGCTACGGGCGCGTGCCGAATCTGTCTTCGACATGATCGCCGCCGGAAAGCTTAAACTGCGAATCGAGCGTACATATCCCTTGGCCGATGCCCAGCAAGCTCATCGTGATCTCGAAGGGCGCCACACCACGGGAAAGCTGCTCCTGGTCCCGTAACCAAGCTCATCTTTGGCGGAAGTACTGCTGCGCGTACTCCGGGACAGGCCGCGACGGATCCAATCGTTGGTCCGGAATGGGCTGGCCCGCTACCATCTGCAGCGGGATCACACCCGCCCAGGTGGGAAACTCATAATCCTCTTCATCGTCGATCGGAGGGCCTTCACGCACTTTCGAAGAGAATTCCGTAATCGGCAGGCGCATCACCGCCGTAGCTTTCAATTCCTTCTCGTTGGGCTGGCGCGACTCCAGCCACCGCCCCGGCAGAATATGCTCCGAGATCGCGCGCAAAGCCTGGATCTTTTCCTGCGGATCAGTGACCGCGACCGCGGTCCCCAACACCACCACCGATCGATAATTCATCGAGTGGTTGAAAATAGAGCGCGCCAGCACCAGCCCATCCAGTAAGGTGACGGTAAGGCAAACTGGAACGCCCTGGCTCAGATTCCTCAACATGCGGCTTGCAACCGAGCCGTGGACGTACAAATTGTCTCCTGCCCGCCCATAGCCAGTTGGAATCACAAATGGCTGGCCATCAACTGCAAATCCAATCTGACAAACGAAGCCTTCATCAAGAATCTGGTAGGCGGTGGCGCGATCATATACGCCACGATGAGGTTCACGCACCACTCGTGTACGCGCAGTAGGAACAGAGTTTTCCGGCATTTGCAATGGACTCCGGCTATTCGCCAAGAATGAAACGAGTGTATCAGGGCGGGCTGGCTATGGTGCTGCCACAGGCGTCACGTTCTCCCCGGCACGCTCCGCAGACATGGGCACTGTCCGATAGCGGTTCTCTCGGTACATGCGGGAAAACAGAATCGCTACGATGGCCAGCGTGATCGGCGTGAAAATGCTGGCTTCCGGACCGACCGTCCCGCCGGTGAGCCATCGCGGACCATTGAAACTCGAAGCCAAAAAATTGTGATAAGGCAACAATCCACTGTCCGGTACGCCATAGAAAAAGGTTTGCCCCCAGTCATATCCCATGTGGAAGCCCACTGGCCACCAGAGATTCCCCGTGCGCCGCAGGAACAGGCAAAACAACAAACCAAAGCACACCACCGACAGCTCGCCGAATACATTTTCTCCGGGGTTACCGGCGTGCACCCAGCCAAACAAAGCCGAGAGCACAATTGCCGCAGGCCAAAAGCCGATTCCGGTCGTCAGGGTAAACTGAACGTATCCGCGAAAAGAATATTCTTCCGATAGACCCACCAGAAGGAAGGTGACCGCCCACGCCGCCGTGGAAGCCCAAATTTCCTTGCCATGAATCGTACCACGCGTGACCTGAACTCCGTGCAGAAGGAGGATTGCTCCAAGGCCGACGCTGGTAGCTAGAAAGCCCCAAAGCAGGCCGAGCCAGAAATCTTTTCGAAAGGCTTGCTTCAAAGGCAGCCCGTACTGCGCCAGCTTCCGCTTCTCGATTTTTGCCATGATCCACGAGGCAAGGTAAACCACCAGGAAAATTGTCGCTTCCGATCCGATCAGTTGAGCTGGTACCAGCGAAGTCGGAGGTGCTCCCTGCTTGGCGCCCAACGCTCGAGCGACCATTCTCAAAACAAAAGCGAGGACGACGAGCACCACGCCGAAAATTGCCAATCGCCAGCCCGCCCGTAGCCCATACGGTCCGACAAAAATCTTGTTCACTCGGAGATTCTGGTTCGGTGAAACCGGCGTACTGGAGGATCCCATGCCATGTTCTGGTCCCATACTCATGCTTGTTTCATCCCGCATCAATGAATGCCCTCAACTTGTATGTTGAGTTGACGAAAGTTCCCTCAGCGCGGAATTAAGATGGGTGAGCCGCGCCGCACGTTACCAAGGCAATGGACATCTCCTGACTTCTTTCGCCACTACGCCTTCTACCAATTTACCTTCATGGCAAATTGGAACTGCCGTGGGTCGTAAGCCGCTGTGGGTTGGCCAGCGGCGGTAAACAATTGATTGACGGCTGAGACGTTGAACCGGTTAGCAATGTTAAACATGTCGGCAATCAGATCCAGGTTCACGCGCTCCCCAAAATAGAGACGCCTTGCGACTCGAAGGTCATTGAAAACCGTCCATGGCTGAAAACCCGCATTCCGCCCCAAGCTGCCGTCCAACGCAAGGAGCGTCGGTGTACCGCCCGCGGCAAACACCGCATAGCAGGGCTCTTGGAAAAAGCCGCTGGGCGAGAACTTGGAAGCCACTGCCGGTCCACACGGGGTTGGCGGCGTGCCCGCAGGTACAAGGTTGGGGCGGCCAGTATCGGGCGAAAACTGGAAGTTGTCCGCGTCGCCCGTCAAAATATTGAACGGCCTTCCCGAAGCTACGTCAAGGATTGGGGCGACGGTCCAATTGCTTAGCAGTTTGCTGGCGAAACTGCCGCTGCTCAGTCTGCCACTCTGATAAACCCCACTGAACACAAACCGATGCCGCTGATCAAACAGTGAATTCGAGCGCTCCAGGCTTGGATAGTAACTGTCTTGAGGTGAAAGCGGCGCTTGCAGGTCTGTCGAGTCATCAATCGCGTGGGAATAGGTATAAGACGCCAGGAATTCGTAGTGGCTGCTGAATCGCTTACGCAGGTTGGCTGAAAATCCGTTATAGGCCGAACTTCCATTCGAGTAGTTGGCCACCATGTCGCTGAAAGGAGCGCAACCGGACAGAGTCGCAGGATTGCATGCGGTGCTAAGACCTTCCGCTGCAAGAATTTGCTGAGCCTCGGCGACGCAAGGGGCGGCTGGAGTTGGGAGTAGAGCGCCAGCAATCGCAGGATTCAGCCCAGAAGGCCGGAAAAAGTTGACCAGCGCAGCTGATACCCATGGCCCCGCCGGACCCACACCGCAAGGGACGGCTCCGGAACCGACAGACAGCGGGTTGTCCGTGGGCAAAGCAGCTCCCGCCGCGATTGCCGCCTGCCAGTTCTTCACCAGCAAATCACCGCGCGTAGTGTTCGCGTTGATCGGGCGATTCAGATGCCGGCCACCGTTGAAGTTGTAGCCAAGACTCAAAGCCAAGTCGTGCCCGAAGTCATGCTCCAGCGTGAAATTCGCCTGCTGCGAATAGGCGTAAACAAAATTCTTCGCTTGCGGATAACCGAAGGGTTGGAATGCCAGCGGAAAGAAGCTTGAGGGATTGAGGTAATTTTGGTTGACGAAGAGCCCAGGATTCTCGGGCGATGGGGTAGTAAACGGCGCGGGATTGAACCGCTGTCCGCTCGGTTGATATCCGGGCACGCCGGGTAGACAGCTCGGAACGCTCAAAATTCCTTGAAATATATTCGTGGCATTCAGATTAGCCGGATTCAGAGTTGGAGGACCAGGAGCGCACGGATTCCCGCCCGCGAATAACAGCTGACCGCTTTTCGATCCATCTGACGCGTCGCCCAGGAAGTAAAGGCCGAGCAACGGATGATCGTAGAAAATCCCGTATGAAGCGCGGATTACGTCCTTGCCGTTCCCCCTCGGATCCCAGGCTAAGCCCACTCGAGGCTGCACGTTGTTGGTGTCGGTCTGAATGCCCTTTTGCAGTCCTAGGCTGTTGTAGGCTGCCAGTGCCAAGGGATCGGGCGGGGAGAGCTGGGGTGGGAACTCAACATCGTAGCGCACCCCATAGTTGAACGTCAGATTCGGGCGCACCCGCCAGGAGTCTTGCCAAAATACTCCCAGAGGCTTATTGGAAAAGCTGTCGTGAGGGTTGCCGATACCTTGTACCAAGGTCTGCGGCACACCTAGGCCGTATGCCTGCACGGCGTTGAATCCCGGAACCAGTGATTGGAGCGCGGCGGGCAGCGCCCCCAGCACCTCGCTGTTGGTCAGAGCACCGAAACTGTAAACTCCACCATAGTTCACCGTAAAAGTGGCTGTTACCGGAATGTAATTGAAATCGAAACCAAATTTTGTGTCGTGTCGCGCGATGCTCCAGGAAAAGTTGTCCGTAAACTGATACCGTTGCTCTGTACGTTGAATGTAAGAATATGGCTCCCGCCCAAAGTAACCGAATCCCGGAATATTCACTGCAACAAAGGAACCGCCGGGAGCGCTTGAATAGTTGTACAGCAGCCCGCGCCGGGCATACTGGAATCGGAGCTCGTTGACCTTGTTGTTGCCGATCGTCCACGTATCTTGCGCTTCCCCAGCCGCGTCCCGATAAGTCTGCTCCGATGTGCGCGAGTAAGCATTCTGCCCAAAAGTCTGGTCTTCACCGTTGACTTCGATTCCCGTAACCGTGCTCGGGCTGACGTTCGACCGCAGCATCAGTCGGTTTCTTTCGGTGATGTTGTGATCCAGTCGGAGTGCATACAGGCTTGTACCTTCAAAAACTGGAAAATTGCCAACCTGAGAATTCAGGGTAAGAAAAGAAGCTGGCAATCCATTGCATAACAGGTTTGTGGCGCTACAAGAACTGGGAAATTGAGCTAGAGGACTGGTGCCGTTCTTGGGAATAGGTATCGCCCCTAGTTGTGCCAGCAGTCCGAACGAGGCCGGATAGCTGCCGTTAAGCGCAACTCCAGAGCTCGCTCCGGCTAGAAACGCATATTCCTGCAGCAAGGAAGCGGGCAGGCCGGGAGTGCTCAGGAATTGCGCCTGCTGTGGCGTTACTTGAATGGTGAACGTTCCTGGCGGCGCCAAACCTGGAGCAAGGATATCGGTTGCATCAAAGTTCTCCAGACCCCAGTATCCCAGCCCGCCTTGACCGAGGCTGGCAAATCCCGTTTCGTGTCGCCGCGTGATCTCATAGGAAAAGAAGTAGTAGGTTTTGTCCTTCTTGATCGGCCCGCCGAACGCAGCCCCTGCTTGCACCCGCGTGTAAGCCGGATTGGCGACCGTGCTGAAAGGATTCGTAGCCTGGAAATTCCGGTTCCTGAGATAACCGAATACATCACCGTGAAAGTCGTTCGATCCCGACCGGGTGATAATGTTCACTACACCGCCCGCCGCCCTTCCATATTCGGGCGCGTAACCATTGGTGATGATCTGAAACTCCTGGACGTCTTCCTGCGAAACCGTCGAGCGCACACCGTTAGTGGAATTGTCGGTCGCATCCGCACCATCGACGTTGACTAGGTTGGAACGCGCCCGCTGTCCGCTCATGTTCAGCCCCGACGTCGGCGCGGCGCCGATATTGGGAGCATTGTCGCGTACCACTTGTGAATCCGTGAGCGTGAAATTGATGTAATTGCGACCATTAATCGGCAGGTCATCAATGCTGCGTTGTTCCACCGTATCCGTGGTTGAAGTGCGCGTAGTTTCTACCAGTTCGGCCGAGGAACTGACGTTGACGATTTCCTTGGTTCCGGCTAGGGACAGCGTGACCGGCAACTCGACTTCCTGCCCAACTGTGATGATCACGTCTTCCGCCTCGATCTTGGCGAACCCGGGAGCTTCTATCGTGACTCTGTAAGTCCCCGGTGGGAGCGCGAGAATTCGATATTCTCCCTGCCCGTTTCCATTTCCTATGCGTTCCAAGCCTTTGGCGGCATCGCTTGCCACTACTTTCGCATTCGTCACTAATTTGCCGGTGGGGTCTTTCACCGTGACATGCAGATCGCCGGTAGCTATGTTCTGGGCAAACCCAGATGAAGCCACCAGCAGTGAAATCGCCAGCCACGCATGCTTGGTTCGTTTCATAAGAATTCCCCCTTGATACACGCCACTACCTGGTCAGAAGACGGGGCCAATCCTATCCTCGCCGGCTGGCCGCAATGCGAATGGGTTTACCAAAATTCGAACGGCTGGTTTTACCTCAGCGCATGCCGGGAAATCAAGCTAAATCACTGGGGAGAATTGGTTTGGTAAGCTGACTTACGTGGACTAACGGGCGATGCCGCAGCTTTCTTCTTGAGGAGTTTTGAGTGCCCATGCCATTCGGGGTGTGTTGTGTGCGATTCCGAAACGCCCTCGCGTATCCAGCAGAATGATTCCGCCATGCCCACTCACTCGGCTTTGCAGATAATTGATTGCCTCCAGTGCCACCCATTCCGGTAAATTGCCGGCCGCAACTCGGTCGGCCGCCCACTTCGCAAGCACCAGTTTCATGATTGGCTCGCCCCAACCTGTGGTCGATGCGGCTGCCGTTTTATTGTCCGCGTAGCAGCCGCACCCGATGAGCGATGAATCTCCCAGCCGTCCGGGTGCCTTGTTGAGCGTTCCTCCCGTCGAGGTCGCCGCAGCCAGATTCCCCTCACCGTCCAGGGCAACCGCGCCCACCGTATCGTGCGAAACAGTCGGAGCAAAAAGGTTGGGTTTTTCCTCAGCAGCCTGCGCCTGAAACTCTCTCAGCCGCTGAACCTCTCTGGGAATGATCAAGTCTTCGTTCTGACATAGCGGCATGCCATGCTGCGCAGCGAATTTCTCCGCGCCCTCGGCGACAAAGTACACATGAGGGCTCTCACTGAGAATCTTGCGCGCGGCACGTATCGGATTTCGCAGGTGCTCCACGCACCCCACTCCTCCGGCTTGAAGTGTGGCTCCATCCATGATCAGCGCATCGAGTTGCACCTTGCCGTCCCGATTGAGGAAGCTGCCCCGCCCTGCATCAAATGTCTCGTCATCTTCCATAACCACGACAGCTTCTTCGACGGCGTCGAGAGCGCGTCCGCCCCGGTTCAGGACCTTCCATCCGGCGGCAGCCGCACTGTGAACGCCGTTCAGATGTGCTTCCACCATGTCGTCAGGAATCGCCCAGGCTCCACCATGGACGATGAGAACCGGATCAGCTGGCAAGTTCGCTCCCACAGGAATGTGGGCATAGGATAGCAGGTCGCTTAGTGTGGCGCGGGCGCCCTCGCCCGCGAAGGCACGACGGCGAATACGAGTGTCGGTTCGGCGGACGTCCTATGCCGCCTCGCCTGTTCTCGCTGCCCTGTCGACCAACTCGGTGCGTGTCCAGGTATAGCGAACGCGATGAATTACCGTGATCGTGGAAAGCACCGCGATGATCCACAACACTGGCGCCATGCGGTTGAACAGAGCTCCGATAATCACCAGCACCAGACGTTCCGGACGTTCCAGGAAACCTACGCGGCAGGATCCGATCAGCGACTCCGCTCGAGCGCGGGTGTAACTGACCATGATGGCGCTGACCATCACGAAGGCAGTTAGAACCACGTAAGCGAACCGTTCACCCCGGGCATAGAACACTAGCAGTCCGAAAAACTGCGACGCATCGCTGTAGCGGTCGATCACCGAATCGAAAAAACCGCCGAATCTGGTCACCCGATTCGTCGCTCGCGCCACACGCCCATCGACCAAATCGAAAAACCCTGACCCGATAATCACCAGTCCTGCATATCGAAACAACCGAGCCTGAGAGTCACTGTTGGCAAAACCAAACAGAAAAGCGGCAATCGTATTGACCACCAGCCCTAGAAACGTGAGCGCATTAGGGTTAATGCGGGCCAGCGCCAGCCAGCGCACAATCGCATCCAGCAGGACGCCGCATGCTCTCCCGAATGCGCTCGTCCAGGTAATTGCCATCAGGCCTCAGCTTCGTCGTGGATTGTGGTCAGCCTCAGAACCTCCAGCTCGCGCTTGCCGTTGGGAGTAACCACCGTAGTCGTATCTCCGACCTTCTTATTGAGCAGTGCGCGGCCGATTGGGGACGTGGTTGAGATTCTTCCCGCAGCCACATCCGATTCCTCGCTTGTCACCAGCTTGTACTCAACCTCTTCATCTTTGTCGTTGTCGTAAACCTTGACAGTTGAGCCGAGGCCGACCTTGTCTCTGGGTATATTGTTCATATTGATCAGCGAAAGGTCTGCCAGTCGCCGGCCAAGCTGCCGCAAACGGGCCTTGACAAACTCCTGGCGCTGCTTGGCCATGTGGTATTCCGCGTTTTCGCTCAAATCGCCCAGAGCAATAGCTCGCTTCAGCTCCTTCGGAAGCTCGTGGCTCAGTTCATGTTCCAGAGTGTTGATTTCATCTTGCAGCTTTTTCTTGATGTGCTCAGTCATGCTTCTCCCGGATTATAAACCTTGTGATGCCGGGCGGCGGGCCGCGCCTGCCTTCTTAGCAATGAGGTTTCGTCAACGAGAGAGACTCAGGATTCGAATTCTAATGCTTCGGGGAAGCGTAGTCCCGAGCGGGACAACGCCTTTGTGAGTAACTCCTCAATTAGAACTTCCTCGCAATTTCGCGCCATCGCCAGCTCGCTAACCAGCAAATATCGCGCCCGTTCCAGCATCTTCTTTTCCCGAAACGAGAGCGGCTTCGACTGGTTAAGGACCAGTAGCCCTTTCAGGACGGCGGCCACCTCCAGCAAAGAACCAGTGCGCATCCGGTCGGAGTTTTCCTTGAAGCGGTATTTCCAGTCGGCATTGTTGTCACACTCTCCGTCCTCTAGAAAAGTAACGACCTTCTGAACTTCGCCGTTGCGGATTACGCGCCTCAGTCCCACCGCCCCAACGCTGTGAAACGGCACCATCACCTTGAGACTGCTCGACTTGATCTTCAGGAGGTAGAACTTCTCGACCGTCTGGCCAATGGTACGGCTGCTGATCTGCTCGATTACGCCAACCCCATGATTAGGATAAACAACCTTGTCACCTATGTGGAAATTGCCGTCGCTGCTTAGCATGCGGGACCACCTGAGGGCGCAGAGGACAAGCGGAACAACACTGTTAGTCTAGCGGAACTGCCACTCAAAGGCAATTTTGTCGCTTTTGTTTACAGTCGGGTTCGCCCGGCTCTGCTTGGGTAGTTCAGGCAATCATCCAGTAAGTCAATACAATGCAACCAGTTACAACCCTGTGAAGGGCGTGGTGACTGCGCCTCTTCGAGACGATTCGGCTAACGTACGTGCCCCTGGTCGCTAGCCTCTCAAGCTAGGAAGAAGCCGGTCATCACGCGCCGCGGCAAAAACCTCGCTCATGTCGGCTTACTCTCCCAGCCAGGCACCATAAGGTTTTAGGGATTCAACGTGATCGAAAATAATTTTCATAGCGCCGGTAATCGGTACTGCTAGGAGCAGTCCGGCCCCACCCCACAAAGCGCCCCAAACCAGAAGAGCAATAGTCACAGCCAAGGGATTGAGTTGCAGGCGCCTCCCGAGAACCTTGGGATAAAGCACATTCAATGCGATCAAGTGTGACCCGACCACGGTTAGGAAAATGATCAAGAAATCGTGCAATTGTAGGCGCCCCAGGCCTACGACAATCGGCGGTACAACCGCCAACAAAATTCCGAGGTAGGGAATCAGACTCAAGAACCCACTTATAAAGCCGGCGAAATAGAAAAAAGGCAGGTGAACCAGGCTGAACACTGTCGTGCTCACCAGTCCTAATGCCATGCCGATCAATAAGTTCCCTACGATAAAGCTGCGCACCATCGCCGAAATCAGGCCCAGTGTGACGTATGCCGTATGGCGGTTTTCCAGGCGGAACAGCATAACAGTGGCCGATCGGATATGGTGCTGCCAAGTTAGCATGAAATACGTGAGGAAAGGTACGAATGAGCACGCCAGCAGTGCGGTCCCCAGTGAGCCAAAACCGCGCGTGAGAATATCGGTCCAATCAGCCGTTGGGTGAACATTCAACACCCCTTTCTCGTGTTCTGGAGCCAAAACCTCAAAGCTCTCGGCCTGCTTGCGGAAGCGCATCACATCTGCACGAACTTTGCTCGCGAAGTGGGGCAGTTGCTGGGCAAACTCCACGGCCTGATTGTAGGAGTAGTAAAAAATGCCCCCGATGGCTGCAGCCAAAAGCAGAACCGCAGCGAAAGTCGCCAAGCCTCGAGGCAGGCGTAGAAGTTGCAGCAGGTCCACCAATGGGGCCAACGCAAACGCCAGCAGCACGGAGATAAGAATGACAACCAGTACCAGTTCGCCGTAATAGCATAGTGCTATGAGCAAGCCCACACCGAGAAAGTTCATCGCCCAGTGGGGACGTCGCGGCCCAGCCGGCTTAGGCGTGCTAAGGTCTGTAGCGTTTGCTTCGACTTGGGTTTCCTCAGCCGACATTTTCGAGTTTCTATCGTAGATCAGTTCGACCGTTCACATCAGACCTATAATTCAAATGTGCCCGCCGCACCAGACCCCTGCACCACCCAAGGCAAGCGCGTCCTCGGATTGGACGTCGGCTCAAAAACCATTGGGGTTGCGGTCTCCGACCCGCTTGGGATCACCGCCCAGGGACTCGAGACGATCCGCAGGCGGAGCAAGCGCATCGACTTCGATCAGTTAGAGACCATCATTCGGACTCTTGACGTCGGGGAGGTAGTTGTCGGATACCCACTCCGAATGAGCGGCAGCGAGGGCACCGAGGCCGAGAAAATGCAACGCTTTGCCGAGCAGCTTCGTCAGCGATTCCAGTTGCCGGTGTACCTGTGGGACGAACGTCTGACCTCGACCCAAGCCAACCGCGTTCTACGCGAAACCGATATGTCGATTAGCCGGCGCAGGCAGGTAGTCGACCGCATGGCAGCCGTGCTTATCCTGCAGAGCTGGATGGATTCCCGGGCTAACCAGGGGTGACCAACGGCTACCGACTATCGACTATCAGTTCGCGAACCCAACTCATCTAAACTAATTGTCGTGCGCGTCTTTGTCACAACCGTTCTGCTGTTAGTTCTTGCGGTTGCCGCGTGGTTGAGTTGGGCTCTGTTTACACCTGTAACTCCGCCCGGCCAGAAATTTGTTCTTCTACAACCCGGTTCCTCCACGCGCCGCATCGCCAGTGAACTGAAGTCTGCCGGCATCATTCGCAGCGATAAAGCATTCATCTTGTGGCATTACCTGCACCGCGGACGTTCTCTGAAAGCAGGCGAGTATCTTTTTGAAAAAGACGCCAACATGGTGGAGATCCACAGAAGGCTTGCGCACGGCGATATTTACGTTCACACCGTAGTGATTCCCGAAGGCTACAACATCTTTGAGATTGCCGAAGCCATTCAGCAAGCCGGTCTGGGATCGAGTGAGGACTTCTTGAAGGTGGCCACCACTGATACCGCTCTGATCGCCGATCTTGCACCCGGCGCCAGAACCTTGGAAGGTTATCTTTTCCCCAACACCTACGACTTCACGCGCACCCAGAGTATGGAAGAGATGGCCGCGGCGATGGTCAGGCAATTCCGGCAAGTGACGAATGAGATCGGCTTGAATACCGACATTGAGAAAACCGTGACGCTGGCATCAATCATTGAAAAAGAAACAGCCGTTCCCGAAGAGCGTCCGCTCGTTGCCAGTGTGTATTACAACCGGATGGAGAAGAAGATTCCGCTGCAGGCCGATCCCAGCGTGATCTATGCCGAACTCTTGCAGGGTAAGTATTCAGGCGCGCTCCACCATGACGACATGCACCTCAATTCCGCTTACAACACCTATAAGCATTCCGGCCTTCCACCAGGGCCCATCGGCAATCCTGGCCGGACCTCATTGGAAGCTGCCATGCACCCTGCGATCACCGATTATTTTTATTTTGTGAGCAACGGTAATGGCCATCACCGTTTCGCGCGAAGTCTCGAAGAACATAATCGCAACGTGGCGGCATATCGGAAAGCAGCGATGCGAAAGTGAATCCTCCACTCTGCTGATAGTGTCAACGGATGAATCTGTTGCTAGCTCCCCAGCTTCTCGAAGAACAGGCAGATCGACTCAATCCCGCGATAGAAATTTGGAATGTGAAACTTCTCATTCGGCGCGTGTAGGTTGTCGTCAGGCAATCCGAAACCCATCATCACGCTGGGAATCTCCAGCACATCCTGAAAGTCGGTAACAATAGGAATTGACCCTCCCGAGCGGATGAACACGGTATCTTTCTTAAATACATCGTGCATCGCCTGTGTTGCCGCTTTCACATATTCATTATCCGTACCAACCACGCACGCTGGGCCCTTGCTCCAGACCTTGATCTTCGTCTCAATTCCTTTCGGAGTGAGCTTCTTCACATAATTCGTGTACCTTTTCAGGATGTCGTCCGGATCCTGGTTCGGAACCAGCCGCATAGAAACTTTCGCTGCAGCTCTCGCCGGAATCACCGTCTTCGCCCCCGGAGCGGTAAAACCTCCCGGCATGCCGTGTACCTCCAGCGTGGGCCGCGCCCACGTGCGATACAGAACCGAAAATCCCGGTTCGCCGGTCAACACCTTCGATCCTACTTCCGTCTTGCGATAGTGCTCTTCGTTAAATGGCAATTTTTTCCAGGCCTTCAGTTCATCGTTCGTCGGCTTCTTCACTTTCGCGTAAAAACCGGGAATCAGAATTTTGCCCTTGGAATCCTTCAGTTTGCTGATGATTTCAATCAGCGCGAAGAAAGGATTCGGTGCTACCCCGCCATACATGCCCGAATGCAGGTCGGTCTTGGGACCAACCGCCTCGATCTCCGTATAAATTAATCCCCGCAATCCCACGCACAGGGTCGGGAGATCTGGCGCGAACAGTTCCGTGTCGCAGACCAGCGCAAAATCGGCCTTCAGCTTGGCCTTCTGCTTGCGCACGTATTCAGCGATCGACTCGCCACCCACTTCTTCTTCGCCCTCGAAAATGATCTTCACGTTAAGTGGAAGCTTGCCACCATGCGCGGTCATCAGCGATTCGAGCGCTTTCACCTCCATCCACAGTTGGCCTTTATCGTCCACCGCCCCACGTGCATAAATGTTGCTGTTGCGCTCGGTGGGCTCAAATGGCGGGGTGTGCCACTCATCCAGTGGGTCCGGCGGTTGTACGTCAAAATGCGCATACATGAGCACCGTCGGTTTGCCGTGCGCATGCAGCCAGTCCGCATAAATCAGCGGATGTCCTTTAGTCGGGATGACTTCGACATTTTCCATGCCAATTCGCCGCAGTTCGCTGGCCACGAAGTCGGCGGCTTTCTGCACATCGGACTTGTGTTCTTCCAGGGTGCTGACGCTAGGGATACGAAGCAGATCTTTGAGTTCACTTAAGAAGCGTTGCTGATTCTCACGGGCATAAGAAACGGCAAAAGATGCCATAGGATTCCTCCTTCTCGCGCAGGGACTGCTCGCGCGACTTCCGGTATGACTGAAACGTTTTAGTATACCCGACCCGCGATGCCACGGGGTTCGGCCGCGATCAGTCGTTAATGCAACGGCCCTGTTTCAGACGTGGTTTGTACCCGCATTGCAATGTTGATACTCGACCAGTCCGTGACTATAATGCCCCGGTATTTGTCGTGCTCACCACGACTGATCTGGGGCTCCGATCTTGAGGGGGCTGGGCCGCAGACACAAAAGGACGGAGGCCCCCGTGTCTACCCGTAGCGAACCGCCTCTACCAGATTCTGGCACTTCAAGCCCTAAAGACCACGAAGCCGCAGTTCAGAAGTCGCAGGACGAGGTCTCACGGAAGGAGCGAATGCTGGCCGAGCTTGAGACCGTGATCTCGGGTCCGCCTGTAGCTAGGATTATCTCGGGTACCCTACTGGTCTCGGTGGCATTGTTGGTTTCTTTCTCACAGGTAATCGACGTGTGGGAAAGGCATGTCTCGAACCAGCACAATGTAATCGAGTACAAAATCGGCGGGACGCATGATACCAGCCGGGACGTTCCGGCCGGAGCGCAACTCGCCGCGGAGCAGACCGTGCAGGCGAATCACCTTCAATATCATCTGCTGTTGAACGATGGCAGGCCACTTCACACGACCTGGGATTTTCTGGTTACGCTGGCAACTCTCTCGCTTGGCTCCAATAAAGACCTGCCGATCCTCCAGTACTACACGTCCGACGGTTGCATTTTCGTCCATCGACACAATGGCCCCCTCGAATTTGACCAATGGCTTCCCGACCCGACGCGCGGCACACAGTGGGCGAGCCCTCCGGCGAAAATGTCGTCCATCACGCCCGAAGGGATTGCGACAGAGGCATCGCTGTCCTACATCTCTGCCAGGCAACCCAACCTGCTAACAGTTCAGGGGGGGCGGTGTCTCAATCCACACCCGGGTCCGTTCACTTGGTGGTGGGGACCCCCCAGCGGATGTTGGGTTCCGATGTTCCGTCAGTTCCAGGATGGGTGCACCCATCATCAGATGTTCAATAGCTGCGGAAACTTCTGGGACACGAACATATTGTGGGACAGATGTTTGCATTAGGATTCTGATCACACAAGTACCAACAAGCGTTGCTGGACTGTGATTCACGCAAAGGATCAACGATCCGTAGAGAGAGGTGGGGCTTCCCTCTGATTTAGAAACGTTTCGCGGAAAAAGCAGCAATATCGTAATCGGGCCTCACACCTGTGATCACCTGCGCGATGCCCCGCGCGGTAATTGGTGCCAGTAGGATGCCATCACGAAAATGGCCCGTCGCGGCAAAGTAACCGGGCACGCTGGTGGCGCCCAGAATCGGCAACCCATCAGGAGTTCCCGGACGCAATCCGGCCCAATCCCCCAGCACACGCGCCTGAGCTAGGGCAGGAATAAGCCTGATTGCAGCTTCACGCATGCGCTGAATGACCTTTGCATCGGTGCGCTTGTCGTAGCCAGCATCCTCCAGGGTCGATCCGATCAATACCCGGCCATCGCTGCGCGGGACGAGATAGACCTCAGGTGCGCGGATCACGTGCCGCAACAGGCGCGGCGCAGCCACCGCCAGCATTTGACCTTTGACCGGGCGAGTTGGAAACTCAAGCGGCGCTAAATGTCCGGCCCAGGCCCCGGCGCAATTCACCACTACCGCCGATGCGTAGCGAGTCTTATCTGTGATCACCCCGCCAACTCGATTATCTGACGTCATCACCCTCGTCACCGGCGAGCCCGAAACAATGTCGACGCCACGGTGTTTCGCCGCCTTTAATGCTGCGGCCACAAGTGCCCGCGGATCAACGCTCCGTTCTTTCAAAAAAATTGCCGGCCAGTTCTGCTCTGCCAAAGCCGGCTCGAGTTGGTTCAACGGAGCTGGCAAGCTCCCGGAGTCAACATCTTCCTCACCCGGAGGAAAAACGAGCGTGCCCTGCTCTCGCAGATCAATATGAATTCCCGATTCGTCCTGCAGTTCGTGAACGAACTCGGGATACATGCGCGCGCTGGCCGTCGCCAACGGCTTCAAGGCCGCCGGCGTTTCGGCCCCGCAATCCGCCAGCATGCCGGCGGCCGCGTGAGAGGCTTCCCGGCCCGGCTCACTCCTTTCCACCACGAGCACGCGGGTGCCACGCTTGCGCAACTCAATCGCGAGCGACAGGCCAATAATGCCGCCGCCAACGATGATGATGTCCCAGGCCTTCACTCGGGGCATTGTAAAAGATTGCCAACGAGCACGGCGCGGCTGCTCTCCAGCATCGTAGGCGATGTGAGATTCTCTGCCTGCCAGCAGGAACGGCCGCACGGATCTCAAGAACAGCTACACGTGACCCGTCCGCGCGCTGTTACCGCCTCAAGACAGTTTGCAGCGAAAAGGGAGGCCTTGGGACTTCGACTCAGGAATAAGCGATGCCGAACTCCTTTGCCAGCACCGCCAATCGCGGATCGGCCGTCCACAGTTTCAGGTGTCCCACAAGCGCGGACGCCAGCAGGTGCGCATCGATCCAGCCGATCCCGCGCCCGTGTAGCCGGCGCTCGCGTACAAACACAACAACTTCGTTGTGAGTCACCATGGGCGCCTGATGCATTTGCTCGTAACTGGCCAGCAGCTGTTTCCGCCCGCCCTTATCCCCGATGAGGAGTTCCCCATAGATGAAGTCGTGACCGCTCACCTCGTCGCGGTTCAAAAGGCGGTCCAGTTCAGCCGCATACGGTGCCCGATTCGACAGGAACCGAATCCAGACCGAGGTGTCGACCAGGACAGTCAAGCGTCAGAGCGAGCGGATGATGCAGCGCGCTCGCGTCGGCGGAAAACCTCGCGAGCACCTGGCTCTGATCCCCGAAGAGCACGAAGTCGTTGGTAGGCCGCTTGACGGACTAGCGCCTCAAGACCGAGCCGGACCGTGTCGGTATCTGTCTTCGCGCCGGAGGCTGACCTCGCGTCCCGCAACAGAGCGTCGTCGATAAGCAGGGTCTTTTTCATACATGTCATTCTACCATATGTATACGGTAGAAAGAGCCTTATCATTTTTGGCGTTGAGAGGATTGCGCGATCTTTAAACGGCAAAAAACACGGCTGTGGCGGACCCGGAGAGACTTGAACTCCCAACCTCTGCGTTCGAAGCGCATTGCTCTATCCACTTGAGCTACGGGTCCGCGCTCCACCGCAGATTAGCTTAACACCGCCAACTGAGGTCAGGGCGGCGGTGACTTGTCTTGGCTTCCTTCCCCGGCGCGCAAGCAATAGGAACGTCCCCGCTCACCGATGGCCCTTGGGGGCCATTTATGCTCTTGGAATCTCGTACTATTATTAGCGGTATTGCCTGTGTGTGATGCGTACCAACATGCATAAATCTTCTACCCGGCGATATGCGCGGTATCGCACGGAAATGCCTCTCATTGTTCGCGTGCTTGGACAGGACGGTTACATTCGCATTCACGGGCGCTGTTTCGAAATTGCGGAGAACGGGCTGGGGGCCGTGATTACCAGTGAATTTACCGCCGGAGAAATGGTCTCCCTCGAATTCTCCATCCCGGGTGTCGAAGAAATGATGATCTTGCGCGCTGTGGTTCGCCATCGCATGGGCTTCCTGCACGGCTTCGAGTTCGTGGGTTTGCTCCCCGAGCAGTGCGAACGAGTCAAGGCCTATTGCCGGACCCTCCAACCTGCCTAGTCGCAGCTTAGGGCTGGCTCTTGCCAGAACTACAGTACGCAGGGCAAAGCGGAGGTGGCGGGCGTCGCCACCTCCATTTCGACTTTACTACTGAAACACGAAATGATCCCGGCGATTCTCCTGCCAGCAGTGCTCGTTGTCAACGTTGCAGAAAGGTTGCTCCTTCCCGTAGCTGATCGTGCTGATCCGGTCGGCACTTACACCATCCCTTGTAAACGCCTCTTTCAACGTATCAGCCCTGCTGGCACCCAGAGCGAGGTTGTACTCCTCCGACCCTCGATCGTCACAATGACCCGCAATCTGAATTTTTATGTCCGGATGCTGAATGAGGAATTGTGCATCCGACTGCGCGGTCGACGTCTCGTCTGCCCGGATATTGGCTTTGTTGAAATCGAAGAAGACATCTTTCATGTTGCGAGCAAACAGGTCTGCTTCCGATTCGCTGGGCTGCCGGACAGCCGTAGCAACTGGATTCACGGTGACCCGGGCCGAGGCATCCTGTGTCCCACCTGGACCCTTCGCGGTCAAAGTGTAGGTAGTTGACGACCCTGGTTTCACGCTTTGCGATCCTGATGCCGAAACCGCGCCCACGCCCGTAAGCGCGATCTCGGTTGCATTCTGCGTTTTCCAGGTTAGTGTGGTTGACTGGCCTTGCTGAATTACATCAGGTGCAGCCGCCAGGGTTGCCGTGGGCGCTGCTGGTGGCGGGGGCGGGGCTGGCGGCGTGACCTTCGCCACCTTCTTGTTACATCCGGTAAACACAAAAGCCGTTGCCAACAGCGCGACCGATGTAAGTCCACTGATTGTGCTTCTCGTCATAGTTCCTCCGATTTTGTTGTCGAAATGACTGTGATCAGTTCACGAGATCTGCGCCACGGAAACCAACCTCCGGAGCGGATTTCGCCAGCTTGCCAACAAGTTTTCTGGTTGATCAGCAGCGCAGGATGGAGGATTGCTGAAGGGGCTCAATCGGTTGGAAGCCGGCAGTGAACCCAACGATTGTTTCGAAGCGCTTCCACAGGGCCTTGGCCAAGCCGAGCGACGTTAAAGTCAGTCCAATCAGCAGGGCCAACCACAGTCTCATCGCGCGGAGAGCGGTCACTGGTCCGTGAACAATCGAATAGGGACCGCTCACGCTGGGGAATAGGAAAATGGCCAGCGTGCAAATGATCGCCATGATGGCCAGTTCGTATCCTAGGTCGCGGCGCAACATTAGCTTTCAGGTCCCGAGCCCGTATCCCTATTTACGTCGATTCAGCAGCGCCTCCAAAGGTTGCACTTCTTCAATTACAAGTCAGGAATTGTCGTCGTCTTTTGCCCATCCGGATGATCTCACGTCGGCGGAAGCATCTCAGGGCGTGGTCGTTCACCATTCCTACCGCCTGCATGAACGCGTAGCAGATTGTGCTCCCCACGAATTTGAATCCTCGTTGCCGAAGGTCTTTGCTGATGGCATCCGATGTTGCCGTGCGGGCGGGAACTTGTCGGGTCGACTTCCAGGCATTGATCAGCGGTTGGCCGCCCACAAATCGCCAGACATAGCGATCAAAAGATCCAAATTCCTCCTGGACTTTGAGAAATGCCTTGGCATTGTCTACCGCTGAAGCGATTTTTAGACGATTGCGGACTATTCCCGGATCGCGCAGTAGAGCTTGTACCTTCCGCGCATCGTATCGAGCGACTCGGTGGGCATCAAAGCCGTCGAACGCCGCACCATAATTCTCACGCTTCTGAAGAATCGTGTCCCAACTGAGTCCAGCCTGGGCTCCTTCCAGGAGTAGAAATTCGAACAGCGTGTGATCGTCGTGGACGGGCACTCCCCATTCTTCGTCGTGGTAGCGGATGGAGAGTTGGTTGGTCGCCCAGGAACAGCGAATCGGGTTGCGGCGGTTGGGTGGGGACACGGAACTACAGAAAAGTCTAGTTCATCTAGCCAGCAATGTCCGCTATCGCTCGCCAATGCGATAGACAATTCCCGCCGATAGGCGAACCGCGGGAGTGATGGACCCGCCCGAGCGAATGCCAACGTATTCCAACTGTGGCCGCAGAGCAAATTTTCGCGCGCTGCCGAGACCGATGTCGGCACCGCCGCCCAAGGCAAACGTAAACTGGCTTCCTCCCCCTGTAATGCCTCCCGTGGACTCCGAAAAATGCGATCCGCCGAACAGACCCTGGAAAAAGAGGTCTTCTGCAAATGGGACAAGCCTGCCGAACTTGCGATAACTAAATCGTGGGCCGGCCATGTAGGTCTCGCCAGTCAAGGCTTCTGGGACATGGCCGCGGTAGACACCGAAATCCCCCACCAATCCCAGCCAGTCATTCACATTTCGGCCAGCCGATGCGCTCACGCCGTTGTTCCAGATGGTGTAACCCTTGAGGATGTAGAGAGGAGAATATTGCACCGAGATGTCTGCTGTGGGCGCGACCTGGGCGAGTGAACTGATGGCAAACAGTAATAAACCAAGAGCCGCCCGCGTGAATCTATTCATTCTGACCTCCTTGGACGACACCTCTGATGCCGGAAGAAATTTAATTGAGCTAATAGTAGAAGCAAGCGGAAGTTGTCATGGAAATGTAAAAACAGGAGGGAAATGGGAAAGCAAGGCGGGGAGCCCGCCTTGCGGGTTACTCCAGAGATTTGGGATCTGAGAGATTCTTGGGACTCTTCTTATCAAGCAGTGCCACTAACTCCTTGGCACACGCCGGATTTTTTACTTTGCCTTCGCGGATGATCTCCTTCGCATCCAGCTTCTGACCGTATAGCTTTTCGTTGGCGCTGCCGTCCGAGCGCAGCGTCGATCCTTCGAGGGACACACCCGCGAACAAGCCTTTGTTCCGCGAATACGACAAGATTTCAGCCTTCATTACCACATCGGTCGCCGCGGACGCCGTTCGTCCCTTTGGCCCGGCCGCGGCTGAAGCATCCGCTCCCAATTTCACCTTGCTGCTCAGCAGCGATTTTGCACCTTGCGGGTTCATAACCAGCAAAACAAAATCCGTGCCCTGTACTCCCAGTTGAAAACCTATGCTGCCGCCTTCCAAGGCATACAAAGCCGGAGGCCCCCACGGTCCGGTGTAGTGCTCGCCGCTCCGGCAAATCATCACCCCGCGGCCGTAGCTGGCGCCGATACCAAAAGCCGCCTTCTTCACCGATGGCAGCACAATGACGCACTCCGCCTTGTCGAGGAGGTCTTGGGGAATGTCGTCGGGGATGTCCAAAATCTCTTTCAGCACTTGCGCCGAATCTTTTATTCGCTCTTGTTCTTTTTCGTTATTTACTGCATAGGCAGAATTGAGCGAGGCACAAAAAATCAACAGCGCCAACAGCATTTGCTTCATGGAATCTCCTGGTTTGTGCGATGACTTATTCTACTCTGTCCTGCGGCCCACGCAACCGGATGGCACGAGCCCGCTCCTCTTAAAAGCGGTGTTCCTAGCCACTGTTCGATCCATGACCAAACGTGTGCTCCTTTTGTAACTTGGCGCTGGGCGGGCCCCTCTCCTATCGTGAAGGCAGCGAAAGCCCTGTTTTTTCGGCCCTACACGTGCATCTATATAGTGTAGCTTGGTGGCAAATAGGCTTTTGTTGCGAATAGCTTGGGCTGAGTGTGGAATGAAGTACACGAACCTGTATTTTTTGCGCGCGCCGGTGTTGCTCCTGCTATTGGCACCACACCTGTGTGCCCAGTCGAGCTATTACCCCAACGCAGGTAATCTTCCTGAGCCAGCAACCGCGTTCGTTGCCTCCGCTCCAGACGCTCCCACAAGCGCCGATTCTGACGATTCTGTTCTCACCATCAAGAAGCGGGTCAATGAAGTTAATGTGCTCTTCATCGCTACCGATAAGCATGGCAAGTTTGTACGCAACCTCAGTGCCAGCGATTTCACCATTCTGGACGACCACAAGCCACCACAATCCATCGTGAATTTTCGCAGTGAAACCGACATGCCACTGGATCTTGGATTGTTGATCGATACCAGTGGCTCGGTTCGCACTAGATTCGATTTCGAGCAGGAATCTGCCGTCGATTTCCTGCAGCAAACACTGCGCCCGCATTTTGACCGGGCTTTCGTCATGGGTTTCAACTCGCATACCACAATTACCCAGGACTTCACCGATGACAACGTACTGCTCCGGATAGGAGTTCATCGGCTGCAGAATGGCGGAGGGACGGCGTTATACGACGCCATCTATCGCGCCTGCCGAACCAAGCTCCTGAAGGACGACGAAGACCGTCCGGCACGCCGCGCCATTATCGTGGTGAGCGACGGCGAAGATAATCAAAGCGACGTCACTGAAGGGCAAGCCATCGAGATGGCACAGCGCGCGCAAGTCATTATCTACGCCATTTCTACCGATGATAGCGGCCTGATTTTGCGTGGCGACACGGTGTTACAGCAATTGGCCGACGCGACTGGCGGGCGGGCTTTCTTCCCTTTCAAAATGAAGGATATCAAGAGTTCGTTTTCCGCCATCGAAGATGAACTGCGCAGCCAGTATGTAATCTCCTATCACCCGGCCGATTTTGAAGCGAATGGACGCTATCGGCCGATCGAGATCACCGCTCTCAAGAAAGATCTTCAGGTGCGTGCACGCAAAGGGTACTACGCGCCGACTCAGTAGCGCTTCTCGTGCACCAAACCTTTTCCGGCGGCGCTGCGTTGTCACTAACCTCCATCGAGCCGATGCTACAATTAAATGGTTGCTGGTTATGCAAGATCGGCAGGCTGGCGGCGTTCTAACTGAGGTGGGCAATTGAAGTTCAGCTTTCCTTTAGCTGTAGTCGTTGCGTCCTTCTTGGTGGCCGGAGCCTCGGCTCAGTCCGCACCTCATTCTTCACATCGTAAGCCGCCAGTTCAGAAGGAAGCGCCTCCGACACCTGTGCCTGAGCCGGTAGTGCCCTTGTCTCCGGAGCAAATGCCGGCGTCTCCGCCCCAGGTTGCGTTCAGTGGCGGCATCTTAACCATCACCGCGAATAACGCGACTTTGGGAGATATTCTCCGAGCCGTACACCGTCAGACCGGTGCTGCGGTCGATGTTCCGGGCAATGCTACCGAGCGAGTAGTCGGCATTTTTGGTCCGGGCCCGGTGCGAGATGTTATGACGTTGCTGCTGAACGGGTCACATTTCAACTATGTGCTTTTGGGTTCCGCGACTGATCCAGGTGCCTTAGAAAAAGTAGTGCTGATCTCAAAGTCGACTGGAATGGAGCCAGTTAGCCAGTCCAATGTCGCCGCGTCGCAATTCCGCACGGCCAGTAATGTGCCACAGGCGGCGGAAAACGCCGACGCGTCCACTGACGACGCTGCTGAAATGCCGCAGGAAGCTGGCGACGCCGTCGAGGATCAAGCCAACCAGAGTCAGCCCGAGGAGCAACAGCAACCGCAACAAGCGAATCCCTTTGGACAACGCGGCGGTGTAAAGACGCCTGAGCAGTTGCTGCAGGAACTGCAGCAACGCCAACAACAGATGCAGCAACAACAACAGCAGCAAGGGTCGCCTCAGTCGTTGCCGCCTGCCCCAACGGGAGCTCCCCAGCAGTCCCAGCCTCAATAGCGCTTCTTCACTGGAAAAATACGACCAGCGACGGGTTCAAAACATATAGCTGACTTGGTTGACGGAAGACTAGTCGCCGCCAGCGTGTGCGGCGCGAGCTCGCCTGGGCACAACCATCGGTGTTTCCACGCTTGGGGTGCGCTCTTGAGGAGCGAAGGCTTGCAGGATCAGGATCACGGCGCCGAATGCTACCAGAATGCCTATTGCGACCACTGTAACCACGGTCAAAGACAGTACAAAAGCACCCAGTAAACTACCCAAGTTCAGCCCGCTTTCTGATGAACTGCCGCACTCGCGCGTTCACCCTGCGAATCGGCAGCTTAAATGCAATCTACCCGCGTTGACGCTTGCTCCTGTTAGCAACTAAGATACCTGAGTAGAAGTGCGCACCTTCACTCTCCAACATTTCTGGGAACCCGTCCACATTACGGAAGGCCAGTGAGAGCCATTACTGTCGGCCATTTATGGGCATTACCAAGATTTCGGTGCGCGGCGCGCGCCAACACAATCTAAAAAACATCGACGTCGAGATTCCGCGCAACACTCTCACCGTGATTACTGGCCTGAGCGGCTCGGGCAAATCCTCCTTGGCCTTTGACACCATCTACGCCGAAGGCCAGCGCCGCTACGTGGAAACCTTATCCGCTTACGCACGCCAGTTCTTGGATCAAATGGAACGGCCGGACGTCGATTCCATCGATGGCCTCAGCCCTTCCATCTCCATCGAGCAGAAAACCACCAGCCGCAGCCCGCGTTCCACCGTGGGCACGATTACCGAAATTTACGACTACCTTCGTCTTCTTTTTGCCTCTATCGGTTCGCCGCACTGTCCCAAATGCGGCCGCGCCATTGCTCGTCAATCAGCCGAGCAAATTGTGCAGCGCGTGATGAGTCTCACCCCCGAGGATCGGGTCATGGTGCTGGCGCCCATCGTGCGTGGCCGCAAAGGCGAATTCAAAAAAGAAATGGAGAAACTGGCCGAGCATGGCTATACCAGGGCCCGTGTCGACGGCGAATTGGTGAATTTGGAAGACGATATTCCTCTTGATAAACGAAAGAACCACACGATAGAGGTTGTAGTCGACCGCCTCCTGGTGAAGCCGGGCATCGAGCACCGGCTGGAACTTTCGGTGGGTCTCGCGATGAAGCTGGCCGGCGGTTTGGTCCAGATTGCCGTCGTGGGTGGAGAAGAGCAACTCTACTCCGAGCGTCTGGCCTGCCCGGATTGCGGAATTAACGTCCCGCAACTGGAACCCCGTTCTTTTTCCTTTAACAGCGCGTACGGTGCATGCCCCGAATGTCACGGGCTGGGCAGCCGCTATGATTTTGATCCTGCCAAAGTCATCGTAGATTGGTCGAAACCTCTGCTGGATGGTGGGCTAGGCCCGGGCTCAGCCTCGCAAAATCTTATTCACATGCTGCAGATCACTGCAGCGGCCCATGCTTTCGACCTGAGAACGCCTTTCGACAAGTTTTCGGAAAGAATTCAGAATCTGTTGTTCTATGGAGAAGCCGGCAAGGGGGGGAAAACAGGCTTTATCGGTATCCTCGCTTACCTCAAGCGAGTTCTGCAGGAGTCGACCTCCGAAGGCTACCGCGACTTCCTGCTCGATTACATGTCGGCGAGCGAATGCCCTGCTTGCCACGGACAACGGCTGCGCCCGGAAAGTCTGGCTGTCAAGGTCAACGGTATGTCCATCGCAGACTTCACCCGTTTGCCAGTTTCTCGCGCTCTCGAAGTAGCGAGCAAGATTCAGCTCACGGGCAGGGAAGCCATCATTGCGGCAAGAATCGTTCATGAGATCGTGGAACGGCTGCAGTTCCTCAACGCGGTCGGATTGGGCTACATCTCCCTCGATCGCTCCGCTGCCACGCTCTCCGGGGGCGAAGGGCAGCGCATCCGCTTGGCCACCCAGATTGGATCAAAACTTCGTGGTGTGCTTTATGTGCTGGATGAGCCGTCCATCGGTTTGCATCACCGCGACAATGATCGCTTGCTGAAGGCATTGGAGGAGCTGCGCGACCTGGGAAACACCGTGCTCGTCGTCGAGCATGATGAGGAGACCATCCGTCGCTCCGACTATGTGATCGATCTCGGACCGGGAGCCGGCCGGCATGGCGGCGAACTCGTCGCTCACGGAACTCCAGAGGACATTATGCGAGCCACGCAATCCCTTACCGGAGCCTACATTTCGGGCAGAGCGCAAATTGCAATGTTGCCCGAGCGCCGCCGCCCCAACGGTCTTGGGATCACGATCCTGGGCGCCCGTGAAAACAATCTGAAAAATCTCGACGTGACTTTCCCCCTCGGGGTCATGACGGTCGTGACCGGGGTCTCTGGATCCGGAAAGTCAACTTTGGTCAATGACATTCTTTATCGCGCGTTGGCCAAAACACTTTATCGCTCCCGCGAACAGCCGGGAGCGCACAAAGCGATCAGTGGGGCGGAGAACATCGATAAGGTGATACGCATCGATCAATCGCCCATCGGGCGGACCCCGCGTTCCAATCCCGCAACTTACACCGGTGTGTTCGCACAGATTCGTGATCTCTACGCCATGCTGCCCGAGTCCCGTGAACGCGGCTACAAGCCGGGCCGCTTCTCGTTCAACGTCTCAGGCGGACGTTGCGAAGCGTGCCAGGGCGAAGGCCAGCGCCGCATCGAAATGAATTTCTTACCCGATGTTTACGTGCTTTGCGAGGTTTGTGGGGGCAAACGCTACAACCAGGAAACCTTGGCCGTAAGGTACAACGGATATTCCATCGCTGATCTGTTGGAAACCCCGGTTTCCGATGCTTTGCAGATTTTAGAGAATATTCCCCAGGTAAAGCAGAAGCTGCAGACCCTGGTGGACGTCGGCTTGGGCTACATTCATCTCGGCCAGTCGGCCGTTACCCTTTCCGGAGGCGAGGCCCAGCGTATTAAGCTGGCCCGCGAATTGAGCAAGCGCCAAACCGGCAAGACTTTGTATCTGCTCGACGAGCCGACCACCGGCCTGCATTTCGATGATGTCAAGAAGCTGCTGGACGTGCTGCATCGGCTCACCGACTTGGGAAACACAGTCATCATCATTGAGCACAATCTGGACGTGATCCGCAACGCAGATTGGATCATCGACCTCGGCCCAGAAGGCGGAGAAGATGGCGGCCGGATTGTGGCGCAGGGAACTCCCGAGCAAGTGGCGCGAAATCGCAAATCCCACACCGGCCAGGCGCTGCTTCACTATTTCAGTAACGGCGAAAGGAAGGTTTCGACAGCGTAGTCCTCGCGCGTGTAGTGTAAAGTCAAAGAAGTCTCGACGGTAATCCTGCTCTTGTCATCTTTACAAAACCCGTGGTCTGGTCCTGATACACCCCCCCCCGACGTGCCTGTCCCTGCTCACTCTGCACCGCCCGAAGACCCTCCTTGGACCGGCTTGGACGTTGTCAGCATTCTGGCGGTTGCGGTAGTGGCACTTATCGTCCTTCCATTATTGGTTGTGCTGATTGCGCGCGCACTGCTGTTTCCAAAAGTTGCTGTCTCGGACATCATTCAAGTGCCTGAAGTTGTCCTGACCGTGCAGTTGTTCATCTATGTGGTAGTCTTCGCATTCATCTATTACTTGTTGCTCGCGCGAACCGGACGGTTTTGGCAGTCTCTGCGCTGGAACTGGCCTACCTCCACATGGGCTGGTTTTCTGATCTTGGGCGCTCTCTTGTATTTCGCGCTCATGGGCCTGAGTCAACTGCTCCCCATTCCCAAACATCTCCCCATTGACCGCTTTTTTCAAACCGCACGGGAAGCCGGCATGATGTCGCTGTTGTCCATGACCCTCGCCCCTTTGATGGAAGAGATCTTTTTCCGCGGCTTGCTGTACCCAGTTCTGGCACGCCGCTTTGGAATAGCCGTCAGCATCTTTCTCACTGGCGCGGCATTCGGCATCTTGCATGGCGCACAACTGAAGTACTCCTGGGCGGTGCTCATCATTTTCCTCGTGGGTATGGTACTAACTACGGTCCGTGCCTTTACCAAATCGGTGGCGGCTAGTTTCCTTGTCCACGTGGGATATAACGGAACTTTGTCGGCTCTTTTGTTTGTGGCCACCGACGGCTTTCGCCACTTGGAGAAATTGAATCAGTAAGGCAATGCGGCAGCGGTTCAGTTTACTTGTTGTCCCGAGCCAGCCTCTTTTGCGCCGCGAGGGATCTGGGCGGGCCGCGCGAAGTGTCGCGGTTCTTGCGACACAATAATCGCGCGTGTGGCTCGCTTCCTTACTAAACTGCACCACTACCAGGCAAGCCCAGCTACTAGCCCCTGGCTCCCCGCTACTGCTATCTTAAAAATTCATGCCTTCCGCCCGTCAGGAACTGTTGCGCCTGTTAGCAGCCAAATCGTTTCGTCTTGGCGAATTTAAACTTTCCTCCGGTGGTACCAGCGACTACTACGTGGACTGCCGGACAACAACTTTAGACGCGCGCGGCGCACAGCTTACCGGGCAAGTGTTTCTGGATCAAATTCGCGCATGCGGTTGGAAACCGGAGGCTATTGGCGGTTTAACCTTGGGCGCGGATCCAATTGTCGTCGCAGTCGCCGTCACCAGCGGGAACATTCACGGTTTTCTGGTGCGCAAAGCCGAAAAGCAGCATGGCACCGTGAGGCGCATTGAAGGTTTCTCCCAGAAGGCCGCTCGCGTAGTGATTGTCGACGACGTCTGCACCACGGGAGCTTCTACAGTTCAGGCCATCGAAGCTTCTCGCGAGTTCGGCTTTCACATTGTAGGTGTGATGTGCCTGGTCGAACGCGAGGAGGCCAATGGACGCTCCGCCGTCGAGAAAGCGGCAGCTCCCGCACAGTTTGTTTCGATTTTCACCGCAAACGATGTACGAAAGGAACACCTGGCGATTGAGCACGACCAAATACCAAGCGCAAAGGGCTAAAAGCTGCCCGACCGCGAATTTTTGAATATGATCCAAACTCTCGAATGGACCGACTCCGGTGTGCGCTTCATCGATCAGACGAAGCTGCCGACCGAAGAAATCTACGTCACCTGCACGAGCTGTGAGCAAGTAGCCAACGCAATTCGCACCATGATCGTGCGCGGTGCGCCTGCGATCGGTGTGGCCGCCGCTATGGGCATTGCTCTCGGTGTGCAGAACTCCAAAGCAGCCACAGTGGGCGAGCTCAAACGTGACCTCGACCATTGCTGTGAACTAATTCGTGCAACCCGGCCGACTGCGGTCAACCTGTTTTGGGGCATCCGCCGTATGCAGGACAAGTTCGAATCTGTGCGAATCCGGCCGCTTACCCAGATTAAGCAGGCTCTCATCGCAGAAGCCCAACGTATGCATGCCGAGGATATCGCTGCCAACCAGGCCATGGGCCGTCTCGGTGCCACGCTGATGCCGGCCTCTGGTGGCGTGCTGACCCATTGCAATGCCGGAGCACTCGCTACTTGCGGCTATGGCACTGCGCTCGGTGTTATTCGTGCCGCTATCGAGCAAGGAAAGAAAATCCACGTTTATGCCGACGAAACCCGGCCCTTCCTCCAGGGTGCGAGGCTCACCGCTTGGGAGCTTATGAAGGATGGCATCCCGACCACTGTAATTTCCGACAACATGGCGGGCGCAATGATGAAGCAAGGCAAGATTGGCGCCATCGTCGTCGGAGCAGACCGCGTCGCCGCTAACGGTGACGTGGCGAACAAGATTGGCACTTACACGGTCGCGGTGCTGGCCAAAGAACACGGCATTCCGTTTTACGTGGCAGCGCCCTTTTCGACCATCGATTTGAGCACACCAGACGGCAGCAAGATTCCCATCGAACAGCGCAGCCCGTCCGAAGTTACGCATATCGCTGGCAAGGCGATTGCGCCGGAAGGTGTAGAAGTGGAGAATCCGGCATTCGACGTTACGCCCTCCAGGTATGTAACCGCCATCGTAACCGAGCGCGGAATTGCCCGAGCGCCTTACTCGGAGTCGCTGGCGAAATTAGCTGGCGCCGCAGAAAAGCTCCCGGTTGAAACTTAACTACAAGAACTCAATGAACGAATCTGCAATTTCCGCTCCGCCGTTATTCGCGATGCGCGCTGCCTGCCGCTCCACGTTCTTCATCAGTCCATCCAGATAATCCCGCGAATCGGAAACGCTCACTACGCCGATGGTGGCACGGTTCCATAACCCATTCGCGTCGAGTTCCGCAACCGAAACATTGAAGTGAGCACGCAGCCGGTCCTTCAAGCTCCGCACCACTTGCCGCTTGTCCTTGAGCGAGTGCGCCGCCTCAATGTTGAGCTCGAGGGTGAGAAAAGCAATCATGCCCGTGGTGTTCGCTGAGAACTGGAAACGGTCAACGATGAACTGTTTCTAATTTTACTAGCCACTGACCACTAATCACTGACCATTACTGTCAGTACTGGCTCGGATTTTCGGCGTATCGCCGGAAAAAGCTCTCCGGTTTCCACTGCGGCCGCTGAGTGTTGTCGGCCACGGTGATCATCAATGCTCGAACCACTTCTTCATACTGTGCGGCAGAGGCAAGATCCACAGGTTGATCCAGGTCATCCGATGGGGCGTGATAGCGGTGCGACAGCCAATCCCTGAAAATTTGCTTCTGCTCCGGTGAATTCGGATCGGGCGCAACTCCCATCATCAGCGCGGGAATTCCGTGGCGAATGAAATTGTATTGGTCGCTGCGAATGAACACATTGCGCTCCGGCTGTGGATCGGCCTGCACCTGAATGCCGCGCGCCTCCGCCACTTGGCCCGCCTCGTCTCCCAGATCCGATTCCCCAAGGCCCCAGACCGTGAGCAGCTTCAGCGGAACGATCGGCAGGAACATGTCCGTGTTGATATCTGCGACCATCGCTTTTGGGTCCACCGTCGGATAAGCCGTGAAGTAGCGCGAGCCGAGCAGTCCCTTTTCTTCGCCCGTGACGAAAACGAAAAGCAACGAGCGCTTGAGCTTTTCTCCCGATTTCTTCAACGAGACCGCAACGTCTAGCAACACCGCGCTTCCGGAGGCGTTGTCCATGGCCCCGTTGTAAATGCGGTCGCCGTTAATAGGTTCGCCCACCCCAATATGGTCGATGTGGGCCGAGAGCACCACATATTCCTTCTTCAGTTCCGGATCGTTGCCAGGTAGCTTGGCAATCACATTGGCTGATTGCACCTCGTGCTTCGCGAGTTTGGCCGTCGCCTTGATCGAAACCCCAAGCGGAAAATGCGGAAGTTGTTTGCGCGCTTTCGCCGCATCGATGATTTCCTGGAAACTGTGCCCGGAACCGGCAAACAACTCCTCGGCCTTTGCCGGATTAAAGACGACAGAAAGTTTTTCACCCTCAGTGTCATTGAACTTGGGATCGGCGAGCGTCATGCTCACATGCGTGCGGTTGAGCGATATGCGAGACCACGGAATATCCATCGAGGCAGGATTCGGAATGCTGACGATACCGATCGCTCCTGCCTTGCGGAACGCCTTCCAGCGTTCTGCTGAAGACTGATAATGTGCAGCCAATGCGCCGGGCAGTACCGATGGAGACCCACTGACCAACACCGCGATCTTGCCTTTCAGATCAAGACCGGCGAGGTCGTCGTAGTTCTGTTCCGGAACGCTCAACCCCCAACCCACAAAAACCAGCGGCGCTTGTACTTCCGGGGCGAGATCAACCCGCGTGCCAAAGAATGCGTCTTCCCCTAACGTAAGCGGCTCAGTTTTTCCATCGCGGATCAGCGCCAGGCTCGAATCTTTTTCCACGATCTCCCGGGCCTCAAATTTGACGGCTTGGTAATATCCGTTCGTCCCCGCAGGTTCCAGCTCGGCCTGCTTCAATTGCGTGACCACATACGCTTCGGCTGCCAGCAGTTCCTTGCTGCCGGTCTCCCGGCCCATCATGTTGTCAGCAGCCAGCACCTTGACGTAGTCCCACCAGGTTTTGCCGTCGAAATGGGTGGGTGCAGAAACCTCGCATAGGACAGATAGGCCCAGCAAGAACGCCGAAAAAACCAATACCTTTCGCGATCTCATGATTGCTCCAAATGTAGGCTTACAATCAACCGGATTGTATCGCAACCCCCGTCGGGTAGCCCGCCTCATCGCACCGACATCCTTTCTCCTCTAATTGTCATCCAGCATGATCTTTCGCGAGCGAAAGATCATACGGAATCAATGGACCTGCCTTTTGGCCAAGCCCAAACCGAATGAGTTATATAGGTGGGACAACGCGTGGAACGGACCAGTTCTTAACGTTGCCTCGGAAGAGCAAGGTTAACCGGCGGAGGACGTGCAACTAAGAACGATTGGCCTACGCGATTACTTCCGCCGCGATGCGCTCGGTCACGAAGGCTTCGAGCACATCTCCGACTTTAATATCACCGTAGTTCGAAATGGAGATGCCGCATTCCATGCCGTTGCGTACTTCGCTGGCATCGTCTTTGAAGCGGCGCAGTGATCCGACCTTCCCTTTGAAAATCACAACGTTGTCGCGCAGCAGCCGAACTTCCGAATCCCTCTTAATAACACCATCGATGACTCGGCATCCAGCCACTGTGCCGACTTTCGGAATGCGGAACGTCTCCAGCACTTCGGCGCGGCCCTGATAAGTCTCCTTGATGGTCGGCTCTAGCAGCCCGCTCATGGCGCGCTTGATCTCATCCTGCAGCTCGTAAATGATCGAATGCAGCCGGATGTCAACTTTCTCCTGTTCTGCCAGTTCCTGCGCCTTGCGTTCCGGGCGGACGTTGAAGCCGATAATGATTGCGTTGGAAGCTGAGGCCAGCAGAACGTCGCTTTCGGTAATTGCGCCCACGCCGGTGCGCAAAACTTTCAGCCGCACCTTTTCAGTGGACAGTTTGGCAAGCAGGTCGCTCAATACCTCCACTGAACCCTGCACGTCGCCTTTCAAAATGATATTCAGTTCCTTAGTGCCGGCAGTCTTTATCTGCTCAGCCAAGCCTTCGAGCGACACACGCGAGCTCTTGGCCAGAGCGGCTTCGCGCGCTTTCTGCTCACGGTAATCAGAAATGCCTCGCGCCTTATCTCGGTCCGCAACCACCAGGAATTGATCCCCGGCCTGCGGCAGTCCCTCCATCCCGAGAATTTCTACCGGTGTGGATGGAGGCGCTTCTTCAAGTTGGTTACCACGATCATCGAGCATGGCGCGCACTTTGCCGTAGACATTGCCAACGACGAAGTTGTCACCGGTGCGCAGCGTTCCATTTTGCACCAGCACAGTCGCGACCGGCCCGCGCCCGCGGTCGAGTTTGGCTTCCAGAACCACACCCGTGGCCGGCCGATCCGGCGTGGCCTTCAGTTCCTGCAGATCGGCAACCAGGCAGATCATTTCCATCAACAGATTCAAATTGGTCTTTTTCTTGGCCGAAACATCAACGAAGACTGTTGTTCCGCCCCACTCTTCCGGCATCAATCCACGGTCGGCAAGTTGCTTCTTCACTCGTTCCGGCAGCGCATCCGGCTTGTCAATTTTATTGACAGCCACGATTATCGGCACTTCCGCGGCATGCGCGTGATCGATGGCTTCCAGCGTCTGCGGCATGACCCCGTCATCCGCGGCTACCACCAGGACCACAATGTCTGTGGCCTTGGCCCCGCGCGAGCGCATACGCGTGAAAGCTTCGTGACCCGGCGTATCCAGGAACACAATCTGCCGCCCGTACGCCGGGGATTGTTTGTCTTGAATCGTCACTTTGTAAGCGCCGATGTGCTGGGTGATCCCGCCAGCCTCACCTCCCGCCACATCAGTGGAGCGAATTGAATCGAGCAACGTGGTTTTGCCATGGTCGACATGCCCCATGATGGTTACCACTGGTGGCCGCGGTATGCCCTCAGCCGCCGAGCCTTCTTCGCCCACTGCCGTTTCGGCGACTTCCTTGGCCGCCTGCTCTTCAAAGCTGATTACATTCGTCTCTGCTCCGAAGAAACGCGCCATCTCGCTGGCCAGTTCGGCGTCGAGAGTCTGATTGATGGTCGCGAATACGCCACGCGCCAGCAACCGGGCAATCAGATCCTTTGCCCGGATTCCCAGTTTTTCCGCCAGATCTTTGACGCTGATCCCCTCCGTGATCGTTATGCTGCGGGTGATCGGCTGCGGCTCATTCGATAGTGTCAGCCGCGGTGGCGGCACAAAGCCCTTCATCGGGCCTTCCTTCACACCCCGCGGAACGTATCTCTGACCTGGTCTGCGCGAGGGCGCGCCCGGACGAGCCCCCGGCCGCGACGGACCCGGCGGTGGCAGTCCCGGGCCAACCCCAAGCGGGCGAACCCCGGTCGGCGACTGGCGCGTCGGGTGCATAGGGCGCCGCTCTCCCGGCCGTAACGGCGTACGACCGGGTGCAGGTGCCGCTGGACGGGGACGTTGGAAAATCGGCTGTCCCGGAACCGGCCGGGCGGGCACGCGAGCTGTTGTCCCGGCAGCGGGCGCGCCGGTTCCAGCAGGTCTGACTGGGGCCTTATAAACCGGACGCGGTCCGGTCTGCGGCACGATCATGCGCGGCGGCGCTGCGGGAACAGGTCTGGGCGCTGGTTGTACCGCCACAGATGGAGCCTGAGCTGCCGGAGCGGGGGGTGCGGCTTGCGCCGTAGGCGGCGCAGCCGCATGCACCGGAGGAGCCGGAGGTGGAACTACACTCGGCGCCTGGGCACTTGGCGTTGGCGTCGCGGTGAATGTCGGGCGGACCGTCAGCGTAGGAACTACTACTCTGGGTGGCGGCGGTGCGGGAGCCTTGACCGGCGGCGGTGCCACCGCAGGCGGCGTTGGTGCCGCCGGTTTTGCTTCTTCGGCAGGACGTGCTACCGGTGGACGAACTGCCGGGACGGCGGGAGCTTGTTGCTTGCGGATGGCCGACAACACATCGCCTGGCCGGGAGATGTGCGACAGATCGATCTTCGTCTTGATCTCATCGGCAGCGGGCCGGCTGGGACGCGTTTTCGCCGGCGCTTGCGTTTCTACTGCAGAACCTCGCAGGCGGGCGCGTACTTTTTCGGCTTCATCCTCTTCCAGAGAACTGGAGTGAGTCTTTTTCTCGGTAACTCCGATTTCCGGAAGCACGTCGAGAATGGCTTTGCTCTTGACTTCCAGTTCTCTTGCCAGATCATTGATTCGAATCTTGCTCATCCGCCCTTTTTGCTCCTCCACCGTCTCCCCTAAGTCTTCATATCACCCTCGCGGCCACAGTTCGCTCGCGCCGGATCTCCGGCCCAAGTCTATTCATTTCCCTCGGAGGATGCATGCTGGTCCTCTGGCTCCTCCGGTTGTGCGGCTGTTTCCTGGTCAGTTGCAGCTTCCCCCTCTAAGCTGGGCTCCGCCACCTCACTCGTCGCCTGCTCTGCTGCGGCTTCCTCGATCACTTGCTCCTCACCTGCCTGTGCTTCGCTTGCTTCCTGTACGGGCTCTCCTTCAGCAGCCGCGGCCTCCAGGCTCGCGAAAAAGTCGCTGACCGCGACGCTGATCTTTTCCACTGTCTTGGGACCGATCCCGTCGATGGCTTCCAGTTGCTCCGGCGTCATATCAGCCAACGCTTCCACCGTAGTTATCCCTGCGGCGTTCAGTTTCTCGATTAGTCCTTCGCCCAGTGCAGGCACTTGGTCGAGAGGAGTTGCGGTGGCCGGCACAAGTTGCGACATCTGCTGCTCCACTTCCTGCCGCTTTTCCTCTTCGCTCTTGATGTCGATCTTCCATCCAAGCAGTTTTGCGGCCAGCCGCACGTTCTGGCCCTTCTTGCCAATCGCAAGTGAGAGCTGACTGTCGTCCACCACGACTTCGAGATGTTTTTCGCCAGGATCGAGCACCGTCACCCGGCTCACCTTCGCTGGTTGCAATGCCTTCTCTGCGAAGGTCACCGGATCCTCGTGGTATTCGATAATGTCGATCTTCTCCCCGCGAAGCTCCCGAATAATCGACTGCACCCGCATACCCTTCATCCCTACGCAGGCGCCGACCGCGTCCACGTCCTTATCCTTCGACATGACCGCGATTTTGGTTCGCTCCCCGGCCTCGCGCGCAATCGCAAGAATCACGACCGTGCCGTCGTAAATCTCAGGAACTTCGGTTTGGAACAGGTGCTGTACCAACTCAGGCGCGGCACGAGAAACCACAACTGCCGGCCCCTTGGAAGCTTTTTCTACTCTCGCGATCACCACCCTCACCCGCTCGCCATTGGCGAAGGATTCGAGCCGTGACTGTTCCTTGCGCGGCATGCGCGCTTCCGCCTTGCCGATATCAAAAATCAGATCTGGTCCTTCAATCCGCTTCACCGTGGCGTTCACGATTTCGCCCACTCGTCCGATGTACTCGTTGTACACCGTATCCCGCTCAGCTTCGCGGACCTTCTGGAAGATCACCTGTTTCGCGAGTTGAGCTGCAATACGTCCCAGAATGCCTTCCGTGGCTTTCGGGATCTGCAACTCGCCGCCGACCGCCACATTGGGATCGACTTTGCGCGCCTCATCCAGCGTGACCTGGAGAAGCGGATCTTCCACCTGCTCGGGATTCTCAACCACGGTTTTCACCGCAAACGCGCGAATCTTGCCGGTATCCTTATTCAGTTCCGCCCGCAGATTCTCTTGCGTCTTGTAGTATTTCCGGGTGGCGACAACAATCGCGTCTTCCACCGCGCTGACCACAATCTGCGGATCGATCCCCTTCTCGCGACTCAGTGCATCGATCGTGTTGTAAAGCTCACTTGCCATAAAGACTCACAGCACCCAGCTACTAAATTTCCGGCACCAAATTAGCCTTCTCGATGTTGGCCAACTCAACTTCCAATTTTTGCGGCGAGTTCTCCACAGAACGCGATTTCTTGCGATCGCTATCCAGTTCCAGGGTTAGGCGTCCATCGTGAAAACTTTCCAGCCGGCCGGTAAAGTGACGATTCCCATTCACCGGATTCCAGGTGGTCAGCTTTACTCGGCTGCCGGTAAATCGCTCATAGTCGGCTGCACGCGCCAGCTTCCGGTCCAACCCCGGAGACGACACCTCCAAAACATACGAACCGCCGCGGATGACGTCCTCGACATCGAGAATCGTCCCTACCTCCCGGCTCAAGCTCGCACAATCCTCGTGCGTGACTCCTGCGGGTTTGCCGCTGGCATCGGTACCGGGCCTGTCGATAACGATACGCAGCATGCGGCTCTTACCACCGCCGCGCATTTCGACCTCGACCACCTCCAGTCCGCTGGAGGCTGCCACCCGCTCCGCGATCTCGCGTACCGGCCCTAACTCAAATCCCATGAAGCCAGCAATTTAGCCTACTGTTGGGCGATTCCAGCCCCAGCTTAAACTAAAAAGTGGGCTTGCGCCCACTGGTGTGCTTCGCCAAGATCTGGTACTTACACAACAGTTTCCAAAAACAGAGTATACGCTGCCGACAGGCAAAAGACAACGCAGACAACAGGCAAAAATCCCGGTTAAATCATGCAAACATTCCTCCCATACGCCAATTTTTCCAACTCCGCTGCGTGCCTCGATAACAAGCGGTTAGGCAAGCAGCGCGTGGAAGCCCTGCAGATATTGAACATCCTGGCGGGAAAAACTGTCGCCTGGAAACATCATCCGGCTGTCTTGATGTGGGCAGGCCATGAAAAAGCACTTCGCCAGTATCTACGAGCCGTGATTTTGGAATGGAAGCGGCGTGGCTTCAAGAACGGCATTCGTGTTCCGCGAAAAGTAACTCTCTTCCCGGAAGACCTTCCTCCGTGGCTTGGCAGCAGACGATTTCACTCCTCCCATCGCAGCCATTTGCTACGTAAAGACCCACAGCACTACTCCCCGATCGGCTGGAAGGTGGACCCGAAGAAGCCATGCTACTGGCCTGTAACTATTGCGGAGCTTCGCTCGCGGCAGCAAGGCGCAGTCGCTCCTAAACGATACCCAGCTACTTCTCCTCCTCCAACATCTTCCGCGAAATGGCCGTAACCATTTTCCTTGGCCCAAATCGGGTGGCTTCGGCCAGCAGCCAATTCCTGAACCCGGAGATCACCAACGTTTTGCCGGCCATTAACCCGCGATAGCCGTCCAGGGCTACGGTCTGCGCGTTCATGGGACGCAGCTTTCGGAACAGCACGCTTTTTTCAGTGCCGGCTCGTCCCTGAAACCCCGTGTCGGTAGCACCCGGACACAGGCAAGTCACAGTAACTCCTGTGCCTGAGAGCTCATTGGCCAAGGCCTCGGAAAAAGAGATGACGTAAGCTTTCGTCGCGTAATACACGGCCATCAGTGGGCCAGGCTGGAAACCCGCGGTGGAAGCCACATTCAAAATTCTGCCCGCGCGCCGTTCCAGCATGGGAGCAAGAAAAAGCTTGGTCAGATGGCTTAAGGCGGTGATGTTGAGCTGGATCTGCGCCAGGCTTTCTTCCAACGGAATTTTTGCAAACTCGCCGAACTTCCCGTATCCGGCATTGTTCACCAGAATTTCGACAGCTATACCCTCCCGCTGGAGTTGGTCAAACAGAAACTGCGGGGCCGGAGCAGCAGTCAGATCGAGTGGGATAACCTTGATCGAGATGCCGTGCTGGCCCTGAAGTTCGTCGGCGATTTGGCCCAGTTTCCCGGCACTCCGCGCCACCAGCACCAGATCGTAATGGTCGGCGGCAAAAAGTTTAGCCAGCTCGTACCCGATGCCGCCGGATGCACCGGTGATGAGAGCCACTTTGTTGTTCATTCCCATAACTCTCCCTCACCAAAAAACAAAAAAGGCGAGCAAACGTCGCCCGCCACAATTCTAACTTCTAAATTCTGACTTCTAACTTCTCGATTTCTAGTGCACGCCCGCCATCGCCGGCTCTGCTTCGTAGATTGAATACCATGGCGTCGCCGCCTTCAGACGTTCGTTCACATTGTTAATATTCTTGACGCCCTCATTCTGCAGCCATTTGCGGAACGCCTCGGCACCGTGTTTGGCGTAAACCGGGATGCCGTCCTTCCAGGTCGCGCGGCCGCAGAGCACGCCATTAAACTTCACCCCCGCTTCCGCAGCCAGTTCGAGAGATTCGGTGAATTCCGCATTGCTCACCCCCGCCGACAAATAAATAAATGGCTTGGTCGCGACGCTCGCAGCTTTGCGGAACAGGTCCATCGCTTCTTTCTTTGAATAAGCCTTTTGACCGGCATAAGCTTTTGCGCCTTCGACAAATTTCATGTTGACGGGTACTTCAACTTTCAGTATGTCCACGCCATACCGGTCTTTGCTGAATTCCTTCATGCTGGCAATGACCACTTCCGGTTTCTTTTTCGCGTAATCGTGCCCCTTTTCGTCCGCGCCCTCTTCATAACCCACAAATTCCAGGAAAAAGGGAATGTCGTTGGCGCGGCACTCATCTCCGATCCGCTCCACCCAGGCATGTTTCCGGTCATTTACATCCTGCGGATCCAATGGCGTGTAGTACAGCAGAATCTTTACGCAATCGGCGCCCGCTTCCTTCAAACGGCGAGCCGACCAGTGATCCAGCAGATCGGGCAAGCGGCCAGGGCCGGTTTTGTCGTATCCGGTCTTTTCGTAAGCCAAAAGCAGCCCGGCATTCTTAGCCCGGCGCTTGGATGCCGGCAATCCCCACTCCGGGTCAAGTAGGATGGCGCTGGCATGCGGGGTCAGAACTTCGGTGACCAATGACTTGAATTCCTCCATCATCGCATCGGTCACAGCGCTGCCCTTTTCTTTCGCCAGCGATTTTTGCAGCGAACCGCGCTGGTCCATCGCAGCTGCCGCAATAATGCCACGATCCGTCGACACTCTCCGGAGTCCGGCAAGTTTCCCAGGGCTAAGTTTCATAAAGTCCTCCTATGATTGCGTTTCTTGATTAACGTCCCGGCCTGTATCAAGGGCAGCCAACATTCTAATACGATTCTGTCCAATGACGGCGCAGCTATTGTCTCAACGTCAACCTGCCCAGGATTGCTTGCTGTTTTGCGATCAGCGATTGCACCCCTTCTCGCGCCACAGACAGCATTTTCTCAAGCTGCTGTTCGTCGAACACCTGGTGCTCGGCGGTGGCTTGCACCTCGACCAGTTTGCGGCCCGCCGTCATTACAAGATTCATGTCTACATCCGCGCGGGAGTCTTCTTCGAAAGACAGATCAAGCAGGATCTCGCCGTCTACAATCCCCACACTGATCGCCGCGATGAAATCGCGCAACGGCACCGAAGTCAGTGTTCCCGCCTCCACCAGCTTCTCCAGTGCTAGACCCAAAGCCACGAAGGCGCCTGTGATCGACGCTGTGCGCGTTCCACCGTCGGCTTGAATCACGTCGCAATCTATCCACACTGTGCGCTCGCCCAAATGTTCGAGATCAGTGACCGCGCGCAGCGAGCGTCCGATTAGGCGCTGGATTTCGTGGGTGCGTCCACTGGGCCGCCCCTTGCTGACTTCCCGCGGTGTGCGAGTCAGAGTGGAGCGCGGCAGCATGCTGTACTCGGCCGTAATCCAGCCTTTCCCGGTGTTGCGCATGAACTGCGGCACGGTTTCTTCCACCGACGCTGTGCAAATCACCCGCGTGTTTCCGATTTCCATCAGCACCGACCCCTCAGCGGTATGAATAAAGTCCGGAACAATCCTTACCGGCCGCATTTGGTCGCGAGCGCGGTTGTCAGAGCGATAGACCATGACGAGCGATTGTAAATGATGTCCCCGCTCACGGTGCGCTTTGAAGTTGCGCTATGAGTTGGTTCACTGCGGAAATATCGTAGAAATTCGTCAGGTCAGCATGACCAGCCAGCGTCTCCCGCTCTTTGCCATCGACAAGAATTCTTATGCGGGTAATGCCGGGGATGTTCGCAGACAAGCTTCCCGCCAGGGAAGCGAGCGTGAGTTCTTCCACTAACACCCCCGACCGGTGGCCGTTCGCAAACGCTGCGTTGAGATCGACTACAGCCAATCCCGGGTCTACCAGGTAAACCCCGCGAATCTCCGAACCCGCTCCCAGCACGTGAGGCGATGATTTATCAAGATAGAGATCAACCAGAGCCTGAAGCAGCTCTTCCGCGCGCTCCTGCCGTCCGGCAGGAAGAGGTATCCGAACTGCTCTGGGATGCAACATGCCAGCATCGTCGTAAGCCACATAAAGCGTGACCTGCTCGGTCGGGCCTGCCGCGGGAGGGGCGACTGGCTGCGTGTTGGTACGAACATCCGCCCGGTTAACCACTCCACGCATTCGCCAGGCGTAGAAACTCATGCCCAGCGCTACAGCCAGCATTACTGCAACCGCAATCAGAAGCTGACGCGGGATCATCTTTGCCCCGCCTGCAGTTTGTCGCGAATGTCCGCAATCCCCGCCGCCACCGTTCCCGCGATCAATTGCTGGTATTCCCCGGAAGTAAGCTGCGAAACATTCTTTGTGGTTGGGCTGACCTCGATCGCCACTGCGACTGCAACAATGTTGTTCAGCGGGCGCAGAGGTGCGCTGAAGCTTCTCACGGGCACTTGTTTAGCTCTCAGCTCAGTGGCGATTGCCGCTTGAGCGATCCGGCTCGTTGTCTGATACGCACTTTGCGCTGTATCCCAGTCTAGGAATTGCCCGTGATTTTCACCTCCGGTCGGCATTAAGGCCGTGTACAGGCGCACGCCATCACCATCCGATGTCGCATGGATCGACAGATATATGGCTGCGTCAGCAGCATTGCTCATGGTTGCACGCTGGTCCAGACTGAGAGTCTGATCGCCGTCGCGTAACAGCAGTGTGGTCAAACCCCGCGCCGTCATTTCGGTGCGCAACGCCCGCGCCAGTGCAAGAGTAACGTCCTTTTCCGGCAATTGATCGGTCAGAGCAGCCCCTCGCTCGTCTCCTCCGTGGGCGGCATCCACCACGGCAAAGATGTGCTGATGGTTCGGAGCTGGCGTGCTGGTTGAAGCGATTAGAACTGGCGGCGCCGGGCTGCTGGGCTGAGTCCGCGCCTGTGCTTGAGTTTGAGCCGGTACGGTGGAAGGCGGCGCAATCGTAATAGTGCGGCCATCGTTGCTGAAACTTGCCAGCACTGGAGTGTCGCTGTTAACAACGATTTCGGCTGCCCCGTTGTTTTCCTGGAAGCTTGCAGATGGGATCACCTTGCTATCGAAAGTAAGTCTCTCCGACCCGGGGGCGACGATCGGTTCATGAGTGAATACCATTCGCAGCTTCCCCGGTTCGGTCGCAATCATCGGATTTACCGGCGAGCTAAAATTCATCACCAACTTCGAAGGCCCGGCCTTGTCGATTTGAGCGGTGAAATGAACCGCAATGTTGCCGACGAACAGCCGGCGGGCGGCCTGATTGAACGTAATCGGCCCTCCCAGAATGCGCGGCAGCAATAGGTTCAAACTGGAAACCGAGACCATGCCGCGCCCGTTTTCCAGCTCAAAGTTTGCTGGTAGATCCAGATCGCTGCCTTGAACCCGCGCCCGTGTCTTGCCGCTGATAAACTCACTCTCTACGTTGTTAAAGCGAAATCTCCAATGATCGTCGCTCTGCTTGGCGGTGACCGCACCCAAGGGCTCCAATAGTTCGAGCAGACCCACATAGTCCAGATTCTCCCGCTGTACCACCGTGATCGAGTAATTGGCTACGTTTGAGTAAACTGACAGGCGCTTTTCATCAGGAGAGCTGGAAAGCAACAGTCCGGTCGCGATCATGACTACAGCAATCATGCTGCACCACGAACGCAGAAGCGGATATCTACTCCAAGGCATAAATGGCAAGCCCGCTGAGCAACTTCGGATAGAAGTCGGTCGACTTCTGAGGCAGAACTCCTCCTGCAAAGGCAATATCGCGCACCTGTTGCATCCGTACGGGGTTCATTAGGAAGGCGACATTCGCCTGCCCTTTCCGCACACGCGCCAGGGCCTCACCCACGTCCCCAACATAGCTAAGGTTTTTTTGCTCGCGAATTGACTCCTCTGAAATTCGCAGAACTCCTTCCAGTAGGCACTTGTGCAGCTGAACCACATCCAGCGATTGTTGCCGCAGCGACAATCCGGCAAAAAGCTTCGAGCCATTTCCCTTGGGTGTGTCAATCAGGAAGACCCGATCTGCGGTGACCGCCAACAGCGCCGTGCCGGCATGGCCTGCCTCGCGCAGAATTCCCGTGGCGCGGATTTCGTCAATCGCGGGGTCAACCTCCTCCACGCTGAAATATTCTCGTGCACCGTCCCGCACCGACGCGGCTGAGAATGAGGTGAGTCCGTGCACGACCCGGTGCGTGGGCAAGATCACGAGACCCGGGCTGTCCATGTTGATGAAAGTCATCAGCACCATCTCATAGGGCGCCATCACCTTTTGACCGCTAACGCTCCCCTTACCACCTGCGTCAGTGGCGCGCCGTTCGTTCCGGTAGTTCAGCGCGGTCTCGTAGCGATGGTGCCCGTCGGCGATGATCAGCTTCTTGTCACTCATGCTTGCCTGTACGGCATTAATCACATCAGGATCGGAAACCTTCCACACCCGATGCTGCACGCCGTATTCATCTCTCAGATCAATCTGAGGCTCTGCATCGGCTGTGAGCACTTGGTCGGCCTTTCCCGCCGGATCGCTATAAAGCATGAAGAGCTGCCCGAAGTGCGAACGGGTGGCCCGTAACAGTTCCAGCCGATCAGCCTTGGGTTTGGCCAAGGTCTGTTCGTGGCGATAGACCACGTTCGCCGAGTAGTCTTCGATCTTGCCCAGAGCAATGAAACCGCTCCTTTGCAACCTCTCTTTTTTTCCGGGCCGCTCGAAATTCTGCACATACCGATAGATCGAAGGCTCAGGGTCCTGCCGAAAAATGCCTTTCTCCCGCCACTCACGGAACCATCCAGCAGCCCGCGTGTAAACGTTTTTGCTTGCATGGTCCGCGTTATCCGGTTTCCCAAGAATGATCCGCACCAGATTGTAGGGACTGGCTGCGTAATATCGCTCCTGCATCTCCGGTGTGATCTTGTCGTAGGGCTGGGTCACTACTCGGGAAAGCTCAACCTGCTGAGGGTTATAGCGCCAGGCGCGAAAAGGTGCTATTTGAGCCATAACGGGGAACTCGGCATTGTACTAAACAAACCGGTTCTCACATCCCTCTAGGCAGGTCAGCTTGCCACTGGCACCCGAGCTGCCCCCTCTCACCGGGCAACTCCATAGAACGAAACGACAAGCATCCGCTCGTTTGACACAGATTTTACAAATCGGAACTCGCGGCATCGTCTAATGCAAGGAGTTGTATTTCTCACTCGTCTCAGTCCGAAGCAGCAAACTTTTGCGCCGAGATGGTCGCATTAGGAGCGATAATAATATTGCTGGTCAGAATCCTTCAAAGCTGTGGTAGGATCAGCGCAACTGAGGTAATTATGGCCCGCCGTCAAGGGCGCGGGTCATCCCGCCCCGTGAACCGCAATTGCATCGCGCAACCCCCTCCCTGTGCTCCCAGTATCCTTATGGTTCGCGCATCTTTGCTGTTCATTGCTTCCTCGGCCTTCGCCATTGCGGTCGCGATTCTGATCTGCCTCTCGGCGACGGCACGGGCGCAAGTCTCGATCGATGATGTCCACGTTGCTCCACGGGTTGAGCCCTCCAAAGGCGGTGGCACGGACAACATGGAACCTTCGTTGAAGACGCACACCAAGCCCATGAAGGTTGACGTCAACCTGGTGCTGGTGTCGGTCACCATCACCGATCCGATGAATAGGCTGGTTACGGGCCTCGACAAGGAAAATTTTACGGTCTTCGAAAACAAAGAACCTCAGGAGCTGAGAACTTTTTCCAGTGAAGATGCGCCCGTCTCTATAGGGGTGATCTTCGACATGAGCGGAAGCATGAGCAGCAAGATCGAGCGTGCTCGCGAAGCCGTCATTGAATTCTTCAAGACGGCCAATCCTCAGGACGAGTTTTTCCTGATTGCATTTGCCGACAAACCGGAAGAAGTATCCGACTTCACCTCGTCAGTCGAAGACATCCAGAGCAAGTTGGTGTACACCGTACCCAAGGGCAGAACCGCGTTGCTCGATGCCATCTACCTCGGCATTAGCAAGATGCGGCAGGCGAAGTACACAAAAAAAGCCCTGCTCATCATTTCCGACGGCGGCGATAATCACAGCCGTTACACCGAAGGCGAAATCAAGTCTCTCGTGAAAGAAGCCGACACTTTGATCTACGCCATCGGCATCTACGACCACTATTTCCCAACCGAAGAAGAGCGGCTTGGCCCGGCTCTGCTCAGTGAGATCACCGAGCTTACCGGCGGCCGTGCCTTCACCATCGATAATCCCAATGACTTGGCCGACGTGGCGACAAAAATTGGAATTGAGCTGCGCAACCAATACGTGCTCGGATACCGTCCAAAGAACCCTGGGCACGACGGCAAATGGCGTAAGATAAAGGTAAAACTACTTCCGCCTAAAGGATTGCCGCCGCTCCGTGTTTACGCCAAGACGGGATACTATGCACCTTCGGAATGACCGGGTTGCAGTTCTGCTGATTCTCTTCTCTTTGATTCTGGTCAGCGCAGCCCAAGGCACGCCTCTGGCACCGCAGGATCAGCAAGCTCCGTATCAAAACCAGGCCCCGACCACCGATAACAGCACCTTCGTTTTCAAAACTGAGGTTCAGAACGTCATCCTGCATGCCACTGTAGTCGATGACAAGAACCGGCTGGTGATGAACCTCGACAGAAATGCGTTCTCAGTTCTTGAAAACAATCAGCCACAGTCGATTATTTCCTTTGCTCGCGAGGACGTGCCCGTGGCCATGGGCATCGTCATCGACAACTCCGGCTCCATGCGAGAGAAGCGCGATAAGGTCAACAAGGCAGCTTTGAACCTGGTCCGTTCCAGCAATCCTCAGGACCAGGTCTTTGTGGTCAATTTCAACGATGAGTATTACCTTGACCAGCCTTTTACCAACAACATCAATCTCCTCAAAGAAGCTTTGGAAAAAGTTGAGGCCCGAGGCGGCACCGCGCTCTACGACGCCCTTGTGGCCTCATCTGACTACATGAAGAAGAATGCGCGCTTGCAAAAGAAGGTGTTGTTCGTGGTCACCGATGGCGCTGATAACGCCAGCCGGGAAACTCTGGAAGAGGCGGTTCGTCGTCTGCAGGAAGAAAATGGCCCAAGTGTTTACGCCATTGGCTTGTTGGGCGAGGAAAAGGAACGCCGCGCACGTCGCGCGTTGGAAACCATCTCCCAGCGTACCGGCGGGATCGCGTTTCTTCCCAAGACCATCGACGATGTCGATGAGATCAGCCGCACCGTTGCTCATGACATTCGCAGCCAATACAACATCGGTTACAAGCCCACGACTCCCAAGACCGCTGGCGGATATCGCACCATCCACGTGGAAGCTCGCGCCAAGGGTTACCACAAACTCACCGTCCGCACCCGCACTGGCTACTATCCCGGCCAGGAATTGCAACAGTAGTAATGTTGACGCCTCCTTCCTGCTTCCGTACCCTGTAGGGTGCAAAAGACGATCGAGCGTACTTGCCCGCCTGTTGCCGACGATATCACTCAACTTGTTGGCGGAACTCCTCTGCTCAAGCTCAAGCGGCTTGTCCCACCGGCTTCGGCCGAAGTCTATGCCAAGCTGGAATATTTGAATCCCGGTGGCAGCGTCAAGGATCGGGCCGCGATCGGCATCATTAATCGCGCCGAAAAACAGGGTCGGCTTCAGCCCGGTGGCACCATCGTTGAGGCGACCGCAGGTAATACTGGGATCGGTCTTGCTCTGATCGGCGTAAACCGGGGCTACAAAGTGGCCTTGTTCGTTCCCGAGCGCTTCTCGGAGGAGAAAGTCATGATCATGCGTGCCCTCGGGGCCGGGGTCACGCGCACTCCGGACGCCGAGGGCATGCAGGGCGCAATCAAACGAGCGCAGGAACTCACGGCTCGTGATCCCAAGGCCTTTCTGGCCTCCCAGTTCGAAAACCCCGCTAATCCCGACTACCACTACGAAACCACGGCGAGCGAAATCTTCGAGCAAATGGACGGAAACATTGATGCCGTGGTCATCGGCGCAGGCACGGCTGGTACCTTCACCGGAGTCGCTCGCTATATGAAAGAACGCTTGCCGAAGGTCCTGGCGATTGCCGTGGAGCCCGAGGGCTCTATTCTCGGTGGCGGAAAACCCGGCAATCACAAAGTCGAAGGCATTGGAAACACTTTTATTCCCAAGAATTTCGACTCGGCGGTTTGCGACCAGGTCATCACGGTGAGCGACGCTGATGCATTTGATATGGTCAAGCAGTTGGCGGCGCGCGAGGGTGTCCTGGCGGGCTCCAGCGCCGGAGCGAATGTCTTTGCCGCCCTGAAGGTGGCCGCACGGCTAGGTAAGGGCAAGCGTGTGGTGACCATGATCCCCGACTCTGCTGAACGCTATTTGTCGAAAAAGATCTTTGACGGTGGGATTTAGACAGCACTCATTCAGCAACCATCACTCAGCCAACTCCATTAACCTTCACCGGCTGAGTGCTGACTGCTGAGTGCTGAATGCCGCGCCGTTTTGAACATGAAAAAAAATCACCATCCCGGCTTCTCCACCCGCGCCATTCACACCGGCCAGGAGCCCGATGTCGAGACCGGCGCCGTCACCGTTCCTATCTACGCAACCTCAACCTACGTTCAGGAAGCGATCGGCAAGAACAAGGGCTATGAGTACGCGCGAGTTTCCAACCCCACCCGCACTCGGTTAGAGCAAAACCTGGCGTCCCTCGAAGGCGGCATTGCCTCTCGGGTTTTTTCCAGTGGCATGGCGGCTATCAACGCCCTCTGCGCGATGTACAAGTCAGGCGACCACGTCGTCTGCGGAGACAATCTGTACGGCGGCGTGCCCCGCCTCTTCAACCAGATTCTGGCCGGTTATGGAATTGAATTCACATACGTAGATACTTCCGACGTGCGCAACGTACAACGCGCCATCCGCAAATCCACGCGCATGGTTTATGTCGAAACTCCAACCAACCCGTTGATGACGATCAGCGACATTCACGCGATCGGCCGGATCTGTCGGAGCAAGAAGGTTGACTTGGTCGTGGACAACACTTTCATGTCACCCTATTTCCAGCAGCCGATCGCTCTCGGCGCCGACATGGTAGTTCACTCCACCACCAAATTCCTGAACGGCCACAGTGACGGCCTGGGCGGCGTGGTCGTTTGCACCAGGCCGGAGCAGGCCGAGCAACTTGGCTTCGTACAGAAAGCCGCTGGCGCAATTCTTTCGCCATTCGAATGCTGGCTTGTGTTGCGAGGAGTGAAAACTCTGGCCGTTCGCATGGAGCAGCACGATCGCAATGGCTGCGCCGTCGCGGAATTCCTGGCGCCACACAAAAAGGTAAGGAAAGTTTTCTATCCCGGTTTGCCCGACCATCCGCAATATGCGCTGGCCAGGAAGCAGATGACCGGATTCGGCGCTATGATCACCTTCGAAACCGGTTCGCTGGCGAATGCCAACAAAATGCTGCGTCGGCTTCGAGTCTGCTCCTTAGGGGAGTCTCTCGGCGGCGTCGAGACTCTCATCTCACATCCCGCAACCATGACCCACGCGGCGCTTGGCGAGAAAGGAAGGAAAGCTATTGGTATCACCGATGGGATGGTCCGAATCTCCGTCGGGATTGAAGACGTCGGGGACATCGTCGCCGATCTGGACCAGGCTCTCTCCGCGATCTGACAAATTGCCCACAAAAGCTGAGAAATCGACGCTGAGCCATTAAACTAGCTTTATGGACACAGCGGGTTTAAGCGATGATGATCCCCTGAAAGTGTATCTGCGCGAACTCGACATCATCCCGCCAATGTCGAGAGAGGAAGAGACCGACTTACTGCGAAAGCTCCGCACTCAGAAGGAGGCGGAGTTTGCGACCAGACGTCTAATTGAAACAAAGCTTTCCTTGGTCGTGTCTATCGTAGAGCGACACTCTTCTGCCGGCGTTCACATCTTGGATTTAATTCAGAAAGGCAACGAGGGCCTCATGTTTGCACTCAAGACCTTCTCGGAAACTTCGAGCGATGCCTTTGCGACTCACGCGGCAGCCTGCATCGAGGAGGCTGTTTCGAGGGCGATAGCCGAATCGCCATCAGCGAGCGGATAGATGACGAGTGCCCATCCAACCCAGGGATAATCCTTGCCTGACGAGGCTACAAAGGGCGCACGCGAATGGGACGCTACCGCTTACCACCGTCTCTCCTCCCCACAGGTAAGTTGGGCAAGAAAGTTCTCTCCGGATTGAAACTCCGCGGCAACGAGTTTCTGATGGACGCCGGTTGCGGCACCGGTCGCTTGACTGCCGAACTCTTGCAGGAACTGCCGGCAGGCCGGGTTGTAGGCGTCGATCTGTCACAAAACATGCTGGCCACAGCTCGCGATCATCTGCGCTCCGAATTTGGTGCCCGCGTTCACTTCGTCGCTGCCGATTTGCAGGATCTCCCCTTCGAAAATGCTTTCGATGGCATCTTCAGCACGGCTGCCTTCCACTGGGTCCCAGACCACCATCGCCTGTTTCGCAGCTTGTTCCGTGCGCTTCATCCGGGAGGCTGGTTGCGCGCCCAGTGTGGCGGAGGCCCGAATCTTGCCCGCTTGCAGAAGCGCATAGACGCCCTCATGGCTACCACGAAATACTCGTCGTTCTTCGCACATTTTCGAAATCCTTGGGTTTACAACAACGCCGAGACAGCGGCCAATCTCCTGTGCCAGGCAGGATTCGTTGAGGTGCAAACCAGCCTCGAACCAGCGCCCACGTCGTTTGAAAACCCGGAAGCTTATTCCAATTTTGTGCGCACCGTGATTTTACGGCGACACCTGGAGGAGATCCCCGATTCGGGGTTGCGCAACGAGTTCATCACTGAACTCGCCCGCCAGGCCGTCCTCGATGAGCCACCATTTTCCTTGGACTACTGGCGGCTGAATCTCAGTGGGAACGTGCCGCAGTAGCCCCCGCAAGTGGACACGCCGAGGTTTTGAGTGTAAT
>DASPRY010000002.1:0-2680 GCA_035624215.1 Terriglobales bacterium | reverse complement strand
CGACGAGATCGTCCAAGTTTCAAGTCCGGATGCCATTGAAATGGCGCGTCGCTTGGCACTCGAAGAAGGTCTGCTGGTCGGCATTTCCTCTGGCGCCGCTGCAGTTGCTGCTCTGCGGGTCGCGCAAAGGGAAGAAAATGCTGGGAAAACAATCGTGGTGGTGCTCCCGGATTTCGGCGAGCGCTATCTTACCAGCATCTTGTTTCAAAGCCTGACACAGGAGGCACAGGGACTTAGCGCCGTGGCGATCTAGTTCATGAGGTCTTCACGTATTGGAAGCATTGAGGAGCCAGAGGGAAAAAAGGAAGCTCATTTTCAGCAGTACACCACCTGCTTCCTCGAAGCGTCCGAGCAAGTATTGCGCCCACTTGTCGCAGGTGCACAGGACTGCGTACTGATCGCGGCGTTGACGCCTGTGTCCGGTGTTGGGAGCAAAACGCATTGGCGGACACTAGTTCTTGCAACATCGACAGTAACAACCGGTTCAGGGAGCGGCACCATGTACTACAACATTCCAGTCACGCTTTGGGACGAGGTCGATGAGCTGGAGTTTTTCATTCAGCGGCATCTCGACGGCAGACTCGATGCGGCGTCTTTGAAAGCTCGGCGTGTCCCGTTCGGCTGCTATGAACAACGCAAAGATGGGGCCTACATGCTGCGCATCCGTTGCCCTGGAGGCGCGCTCACACCCACTCAATTACGCACGATCGCCACACTCTCAAACCGCCATGGGGCGAGCCATATCCACGTGACTACCCGGCAGGAGTTTCAGATCCACGACCTCAAACTCGAAGATGTTGTGCCGGTGATGCGTCAGTTGATGAATGCCGGGCTTGCCACCCGAGGCGGTGGCGGCAATACCTTCCGAAATATCATTCTTTCTCCGGATGCCGGCGTCTCCTCCGAAGAGGCGTTCGACCCGAGTCCGTATGCGTTTGCCCTGACCAGCCTTTTACTCGCGCAGCCAAATTCCTGGACATTGCCGCGCAAGTTCAAGATCGCATTTTCGAACTCCGCGAAAGATTCCGCCTACGCGCAGTTTAATGACCTGGGTTTCGTCGCAACTGTGCAAGATGGGGTGTTGGGATTTCGTGTGTATGTTGCCGGAGGCATGGGCACAAAGCCCGAGGTGGGACACCTGCTCCATGAATTCATTCCTGCCGATGACGTCTACTTGGTGGCGGAAGCCACAAAGCGAGTCTTCGACAAGCACGGGAACCGCACCAACAAAAATGCCGCGCGCCTTCGTTTCTTGTGGAAGCAGTTGGGCAAGAACGGCTTCTGCCAATTGTACGAGCACGAATTACGGGAGCTTCGCGAGGAAGGACAAGGAGCGTTGGATTTGCCGAAAGAACAGTCGCGCGCCAGCACCGTTCCCTTCTCCCCGGTACAAGACGAAAGTCGCGAATTCCAGCGTTGGAAAAAGCGTTTCGTGGCGCCACAGCCTCAACTCGGTCTATGCTCGGTGTTAGTCCCGGTGTTTCTGGGAAACCTGAAGAACGACGAGGCCATCGCGTTGGCGCTCTTCCTTGAGCCATTCGGCAAGGACGTTCTGCGGGCCACACTTGGACAGAACCTGCGACTGCGCAACATCCCGGAACGATATCTTGCGAACGTTTATTCTGTAGTTAAGAACGTTTCAGAACTGGCATCGGCCCCAGCGCTGCTAGCGAACTCCATTTCCTGCACCGGGGCCGACACCTGCAAGCTCGGCATCTGCTTGTCGAAGGGAGCACTAAAGGCAATTTCCACCGGACTGACGGAGTCGGCACTTGACCTCGACCAAATTCCCGAATTCAAACTCCACCTCTCCGGATGCCCGAACACCTGCGGGCAGCACATGCTCGCCGATCTCGGCTTCTATGGCCAGGTCGGAAACAAAGACCAGCGGATGTTCGCGGCGTACGGCGTGGTCGCCGGCGCAGTTGTAAACGCTGGCGAGTCGCGACTGGCGCGCAGCTTGGGCCGAGTGAGCGCTCGTGATCTCCCTCGTTTTGTATGTGACGTTCTGAAAATCTGGACCCAGAAGAATTCGCGCTTCAATTCATTTGCCGCGTATGTCGATGCGGAGGGGGCCGAGGACATCAGGAACATCTGCGAGCGCTACCGGAACATCCCGGATTTCGAAACAGACAGCAGTTACTTCTTCGACTGGGGCGCATCGGAGCCGTTTTCGCTGGCGGGCAGAGGGCAGGGAGAATGCTCGGCTGGACCTGTTTGATTTGAACCAGCCGCTTGCGCAGCCCGCGCCAGCAGCCTTCGGCGGGACTTATTAGAAACGTTAGCCGATCCACAGCCCTTCGAGCCGCACTTGGGTTCCGGCCGCGGTGCGGTTGATGAAATTCACCAGCCCGGAATGCCGCCACTGCAACATGCACATCCGAGGTTGGAAGTAGTACCGGCAGCCAATTCTGATCTCGGCCTTGGTTTCCGTAATTAATCCCTCATATCCTTCCGCGATGTAGTAGCCCAGATCCTTGAAGCCTTGCGCGCGGGGCGCTAGCGGACCGGTAACACACCAGACGATGACGCCGGTCCGTTGATCCACTTCCATGGCAATGCCACAGTGGGTAATGGGGCAGCCGCAAGACATCCCGAGCGGCCGGCCGATGAGAACGTCGCCTTTCTTAACGGGGAGTTCGCGCGTGATCATCGGGTTGTGCGGAATGATGATCTCGCG
>DASPRY010000165.1:0-3281 GCA_035624215.1 Terriglobales bacterium | reverse complement strand
GCAGCACATTCCGATAGCTTTGGTAGGGGCCGCTTTCCGCCTGCGCCTCAAATTCTCCGTAGCGTTCAAGAATGTCTGCGTCCGGCAGACTTTGACCGTGATTCGCGAGGACGGCCCGCAGAGTGGGCAAAATCCCCGCCTCCCAGTCAATCAGAGTGCCGTAGCAGTCAAAGCTGATGGTTGTGAAACGTGAGAAATCCATAGGCAACGCAAGCGGACGATTCGACGTCACGTCTGGACGTCCGGGGGCCGACTCCAGGTCTTACCTTTTCTGTTCGCTAAACAAGCCAAGCACTGGCGCTGCGGAAGTTGGCTGTTCCGGCGGTTCGGGGGCGGCCGGCGCCACGCCGGAATCATCCGCCCTGGTTTTCGCCGCCGGCGCTTTCTCGCCTTGCATGAATTTCCTCGAATCGAACAGTGGCCGGCCCAGCGACGCGTTATAGCTGGTCCACGGCCCTTCGAGTTCCGATTCTCGCTCGAAGTGGGCACGCATCGCTTCTATCTTGGAATCCAGATCGTCGAGATAGTGCAGCATGAGCGCCTCGGGAAACATCGGCTGCTTGGGCGATCCAAACTCGTACTGTCCGTGATGGCTGATGATCATATGTTCGATTAGAGTTTTCAGCTCCGCGGGAAAGTCAGGCAGCTTTGCGAGCTTGGCCTGAAGCATCTCCAGTTCGATGATCATGTGCCCGAGCAGTTGGCCGCGCGTGGTGTAGGAAAACGCGCGGTTGTAGTTCAGTTCCTGGATCTTGCCGATATCGTGCAGGAACGCTCCCGTTAACAGCAGGTCGCGATTGATTTGAGGATAGTTCTGGCACATGAGATCGCAGGAGCGGAAGAGCGACACGACGTGATCGAGCAATCCACCGATGTAGGCGTGATGAAGCGTCTTGGCTGCGGGAGCATTGCGGTAACGCTCGGCAATCTCCGCGTCCGCCATGAATAGTTCCACCAGCGACTTGAGGTGCGGATTCTGGAACGTGGCCACAAACTCCGTGAGCGTTCGCCAGAGTTCGCCGATGTCCTTGCTCGTCTTGGGCAGGTAGTCGGTGAAGTCGATCTCGCCTTCTTCCATGCGGCGCAGCTTGTGAATGGTGAGCTGAAAACGATTTTTATACTTGTTGATGAGCCCCTTGATTTTGAGAAAGTCGTCCTGATCGAAGGCGAGGATGAATTCTTCGACGTTGTCCCACATTTTGGCTTCGATCTGGCCGGTGCGATCTGCCAGGATCAACGCCAGGTAAGGCTCGCCATTTTTCTTCGCTTTCACCTGCTTCGACGCCACCACGAAGCTGGAGGTGACGATCTTGTTTTCTTGCTGGGGACATTCGGAGATGAAAAACTCTTTCATGAGCGAAACCTGAGCTCCCTGTAAACCAGTTCCGGCTTAAAACACGCCCAGCTTCTTCTTCTTTTTCAGCTTCCTTGCGCCGGCTTCTTTATCCTCGGTCTCTACCGGCTTGGTCTGCTTTGTGCTCGCGCCCGTGTCGACGTAACCGGATTTGTAGTCAATATAGGCTTGTTCGCGCAGCGTGGTCAGATAGGCGCGCAGTGCGGGCTGCAGTTTCTGCATGTACAACGCATCCTGAATGCGCGGCTCCGCTTCCTTCAGCGAGGGAATGCCCGCCATCTGATGCTCGGCCGCCAGCAGGATCACGTAACCCTGCTTGGTGCGAATCACATCCGACACTTCACCCGTCTTCAACGCGAAGACCTTATCGTCCAGTTCTTTCGGCATGGTGCCGCGCTTGAAATAACTGAGGTCGCCGCCATCTTTCGCCGACGGTCCGTCGGAGTACTTTTTCGCCAGGTCTTCAAACTTCGCGCCCTTATGAATCTGATCGAGCAGATCCTCCGCTTTGGCCTTGGCGGCGGCCAGCGCTGCCGCCGTCTCCGCCTCCGATGGCGGCTCGGGCTTCCCGTCTGGTCCGGCCGCGGGTTTGGCTGGCGCTTTGGGCGCGATCAGGATTTCGCTCAAGCGCACCTGCTCGGGGCGCTCCATCTCCGCGCGGTGCTGCTCATAGTACTTCTTCTCGTCCTCCTTGTTCATCGCCAGTTTCGAGCCCACTTCCTGCCCAATCACGCGCTGCGTGATGATCTGGTTGCGCATGTTCTGTTTGAAGTCTTCATATGAAGCTCCTTGCGCCTCCGCCGCTTTCTCCAGGTCTTCCATGGTTTCCAGGTTCATCTGCTTGCGCATTTCATCGAGGCGCTTGATGAGCTCAGTGTCGCCGGTGATGCCGAGGTCCTTGCCCTTTTGCAGCAGCAGTTGCTGGTCAATCAGATCGCGCAGCACGTCGCGTTGCTTTTCGGCGTAAATGCGGTTGGCGTTCGCGGGGTCTTGCTGCTGGATTTCCTGCTTGAGCTGATCGCGGCTCCGGATGTATTCCGAGCGCGTAATGATTTCGTTGTTTACCCGGGCGATAATCTCTTCGACCACGGTATCGGCCGGCGAAAGGGAGGTGAGCCACAGCGCGTAGCCAACAAGCAACAGCAAGGGAAGTCTGGTCTTCTTCATTAGAGCTCTCTGAAACGTGCTCTCAATCTTCTATCGAAAACTGGGTAGCACCCGAGGAATTTATTTTTCTATTTTACGGTAAGAGGGGCATGGAGGCCAATTGAGCGGGCGGGTGGTAGTAGCTCAATTTGAACTAACTCTGCCACAACCAATACTGTCATCTTGAGCGGAATCCGGTCTTCGGCGAAGCCGAAGACCGGATGCAGTCGAAAGATCCCTACTCGGTCGCTTCCATCCCCACTCTGTCATCCCGACCGGAGAAGATCATCGCGAAGGCGATGATCTGCGGAGCGGGGGAACCTTGTGTTTAGCCTTTACATCGGACGGCGGGAAATCGACCCGGAATAGACGACACGAAAACACGACTGAGCCGAAAAAAGACCCTGCCCAGAGCGCTGAGAAACTCGCCTTTCGACCGCTTGATCCAGTACCAAGATGGTGCCCAAAATCTCGATTTTGAGACCTGGGATAGCCCGAACCTGTTCTTGCTTTTGGCTGGCTTAGCGCCGGGGTCCCCAGCACGCCCGGTTCTGACGTGCTGGGGTGGAGTGGTTCACCGCTGCGATAACCGGCCTGTTTTCCTCGACGGCTTTAGCCGCTGAGGAAAAACTACGATTTGGGGTGGCGCAGCGCTTCAGTGAGTGCGTGAGAACTGGCGTTTTGGCAATCCGATGCAACGAAGAGTTCAATAATACAGTCCCGGAGGGACGACCGAACTTAGCCCAGCGCTTCAGTGTGTGCGTGAGAACTGATTTTCGTT
>DASPRY010000084.1:0-17518 GCA_035624215.1 Terriglobales bacterium | reverse complement strand
GTGGAAGCGTAAATGGGCGCTTTGGCAAGTCGTCCTTGCGTCGGAGCGGCTGTCGTGGATTGGACTCTTCTCTAATGTCTCTTCTAATGTTTGGCGGCTTCTCTAATAAAAATCGCCCAATCGAAAATCACAAGAACGATGGGAAAACTCGGATTCTCATTGATTTTGCTCAGCTTCCGTTTTAGCATCGGCACTGCGAAAATCGAGATGTCTGGAGGCAAGAGTCCTACCTGAGGAGCCATTCTTTTCTGCGGCTAAGCGGCCCACAATCAGCTGAGAACTCAGTTTGCACTACTCCGCCGTTATGGGCTGCCGCGAAACTGTGCCATGGTCGTCTTGAAAGCCTGAGTTGTCAGCCTTTCGAGCGGCCATTTTCGCAAGTCTTCTGACAGCACTTCGATTCCCCATGGGCCGTGGTATCCGGCATCTTGCATCGCTGCGATGAACCCTTTTAGGTCGAATTCACCATCGCCACAAAATCGGCGGTGGTTTACCGTGTCCTCGTGCAAGCTCCAGGGACACTCAAAGGTGCCGTCGTTCAGTTCGACGCTGATGAGGTATTGCGAGGGAATTCGGCGAAGTTGATCGTAAGGAATTTTGAGCTTCACAATATGCCAGGTGTCCAGACAAATGCCGCCATTGCTCGCGCCGGCCCCTTCCACGAGTTTAAGCGAATCCTCCAAAGTTCGAATCATGGCGAACGGCATCAACTCGAATCCCACTTTGGTTCCGCGCTTGGCCGCCTCAGCGCACAGCGTGGCGAAAGCCTCTATCAAGCGCGGCATGGGCGTGGTTAGCTGATAGAAATCACCAACTTTTATGTGGTGAGGCTGTAAGACTTCGGAAGCATCAAGCAGTAACTTCTTGCAAATATCAGATTTTTTCTTTCGTTCGCCCTCGAGAAACCAGTCGGTGAGGAATTCGAACTCGAGGTACTTGATGCCGTTGTCGTCGAGAATCTGCTTCATCTCCTTGAGCGTGCATTTGCGGAGCACGTGCTCAAGGTCGGCGTGCCAGATGCCAAAACCGGTAAAACCGGCTCTGGCAGCCGATTCTACGCGGTCCCGGAAATTGAAAGGACTATATTCTTTGTCGGTGTGAGGAAGTCCACAGGAAATGGTCCAGTAGGAAGCGAGCAGATCAACTTTGCCTTTCATTGCAGCATCTCACGCAGCCACTACTTCGTGCGCCATTACTGCTTTCACTGCCTCAACGATCTTGTCTTCATTCGGCACAACGTAGTTCTCGAGCGGCTCGCTGTAGGGAATGGGAGCGTCGAGCGCAGTCACCATTCTTAGTGCGTGCAGACTTCCGGAGGCATGCTCTGCGATCTCGCCGGCGATCACCGCGGCGGCGGATGAATGGCGCGGCGCCTGATCAACCAGAACGACTCGCCCCGTCTTTTTTATGGAATTGATGATCGTTGGGACGTCGAGCGGCGTCAGCGTCCTTGGATCGACCACCTCGGCGTTGATACCCTCGGCCGCCAGACGTTCGGCAGCGGCCAAGGCCTTCTTGACCATCCAACCGACGGCCACAATCGTGACGTCAGTACCTGCGCGTTTGATGTCAGCCAGGCCGAGCGGAACAAGGTATTCGCCATCCGGCACCTCGCCTTTGTCGAGCGTGAGCATATAAGGATGCAAATAAACGACGGGGTTATCGTCGCGAATGGCGGAGGCCATCAAGCCCTTGGCATCGGCCGGCGTCGAGGGTACTACAACTTTCAAACCAGGGATGCCCATCATGGTGTGATAAAGGCAGTTGGAGTGCTGGCCGGCCCATCCCGCGCAGAAACCGTAACCAGCTTTCAGCACCAGCGGCACACTCACCTGCCCGCCTGACATGTAACGCAGTCGAGGAGCTTCATTGATGACCTGGTCGAAGGCGACGAGCATGAATTCGCTCATCCAAAGCTCAACAATGGGACGCAATCCGGTCATGGCAGCGCCAATGCCAATGCCGATCTCAGCAGTTTCCGAGATGGGGGCGATGCGCACCCGCTCTTTGCCGAACTTTTTGAGCATGGGATCGCGCTCGGTCATCGCCATATTCTGGCCATAGAACACGACGTTCGGGTCGCGCTGCATCTCTTCGATAATGGCTGCGGCGATGGCATCGCCGTACATCATTTCTCGCGCCATGTACTCCTCCTATGCGTAGACGTAGTTCAGCGCCTCTTCGGGCGCGGGCAGCGGGCTCGCCAGGGCAAACTGCACAGCATCCTCAACCTCAGCGCGCGCCGCGGACTCAATACGCTTGGCTGAAGCTTCGGCAAGGACGCCATCTTTCAGCAGGCGTACGCGGAAGCGCTTGACCGGATCCTTGGCTTTCCAGAGCTCAAATTCTTTGCGGTTGCCGTATACCGCGACCGCCTCGTGCTCGGGAAATTGCGTAGGCAGCGGGGGAACCGTAATGACATTGCCGTGGGCGCTTAGCCGGTAGAACTTTGTTTCGACCAGGCTTGGTCCCTGACCGGCGCGGGCACGATCCGCCGCTTTGGCAACAACTTTCCGGACAGCCACCGGATCGGTGCCGTCAACGGTTACACCGGGAATGCTGAAGGCTTCTGCTTTTTTCGACAGCGCATCGCCGGCCACTGCATTCGCGTCTTCTAGGCTGAAGTGGGTATACGCCTGATATTGATTGTTTTCGAGAACATAAACAATAGGAAGCTTCCACACTGCCGCCATGTTGAGTGACTCGAAAAATGCGCCCTGTTTGGAAGCGCCGTCGCCAAAGAAGCAGTAGACGATCTGGCCGCTCTTCTTTACCTGCGCAGTGAAGGCAGCACCGGTTGCATGGGCGATACTCTGCCCAATGATTCCGGAAGTACCGGGAAAATGCCGCGACGGATCAGCAAGGTGCATGGAGCCGCCAAAACCATGGCAAAGGCCGTCCCTGCGGCCGAAAACTTCTGCCATCATCTTTCGCAGCGGGGTTCCGAGAACTATAGGGTATCCGTGACAGCGATAACTGGGCATCACGAAGTCCGTGTCGCAGCGCGTGGACAGGGCTCCGACGATGCTGGCTTCAGCGCCATCGCCCAAGTGAGAATGTCCCCGGATTACGCCGGGATGCTCAATAAACACGCGCTTAACAGCTTCTTCGAATTCCCGGATGCGAATCATCTGGGTGTACATCCAGCGCAGTTGCTCGCTGTCAGCTCTTGCTTTTCGCGGACTGGATTTCTTTAGTGTCTTTCGGGGCATTCGAGCCTCCTACTTCTTCCTTCTTGCGGTCTTCGCAGCAGATTCTTCGATTTCACAGAGTGGCTCGCCAACCGGGACTTCGGCAGCTTCTTGGGCATGAAGCTTTACGAGTATGCCGGAGAAAGGCGATTCAAGTTCATAACTTACTTTCTCGGTCTCCAGTTCGACCAGCGGTTCACCGGCTTTTACGCGATCACCTTCGCGCTTCAGCCAGCGCGCCACAATGGCCTTGGTGCTGGTGACTCCGCCGGATTTGGGTACGATCACGGTGGTCAAAGGATTCGCCTTAAGGCTTAAAGCTGCAGGCAGAATTGGAATTTGCTAATGCACCTGCCGCTCCGCATGTCGCCAGTACGGGGCGCGAATTTTCTTTCTATCGATCTTGCCGGCAGCGGTCTTGGGAATCTCGTCGCAAAATTCGACAGATTTTGGAGTTTTTACTCCTCCCAATTTGTTTTTGCAGTGAGAAATGATATCTGCCTCGCTTAAGGATATCCCCGGACGAAGCACAACGAATGCGGTGACTGCCTCTCCCCATTTTTCATGAGGAATGCCAACGACAGCACACTCATAAACTTCCGGCAACGCCATCACCGCCGCTTCCACCTCGGCGCAGTAAACATTAAATCCGCCGGAGATGATCATGTCTTTCTTTCGGTCCACGATGTAGACGTAGCCTTCTTCATCCATGTAACCGACATCCCCGGTATGGTGCCAGCCACGAGTGCGGATTTCCGCCGTGGCTTCAGGCATTTTGTAATAGCCGCCGCCAACCAGCGAGCCCCGTACCACGATTTCTCCGCGTTCGCCGGCCGGCAAGATCCTGCCGTTGTCGTCCATGATGGCGAGGCGCACCGCCAAAGTGGGTTTGCCGCAACTGGCCAGGCGTTCCGGACGCACTCCCGCAGCGGCAGCCGCGACGGTCTTGCAGTCGAGAAAGGTCATGATCATCGGCGCTTCCGTCTGGCCATAGGACTGACACATGCACGGGCCAAAGATTTCAACCGCGCTCCTTAATTTTTCGGGCGCGACGGGTGATCCCGCTAAAAGAAAACCGCGCAGGCTCGAGTAATCAAAATCGCGGACCTCGGGATGCGCCAGCAGGTTGTAAAGCGCCGTGGGCGGAAGATAGAGATGTGTCACTCGATAGCGCTCAATATTGCGAAGCGCTTCCAGCGCGTCAAATTTGGACATAACCACGTTGGTCGCTCCCACCGAACACATCATGAACGCCAACACGCCCGCCGCGTGCGACAGCGGAGCGGTGTTCAGGCAGATAGGATGCTCCACATCGCCCCGCCAGTAGTGTGCGGCCATTTCCGTCATCGTACCCAGGGAAAGATTGGTAACACGAACGCCTTTCGCTGGGCCGCTGGTTCCTCCTGTGGGCACCAATCCTGCGAGCCGGTCAATGTTTCCGTAGGCATCGCCCCAATCCGGAACTTCAGCGCTTACGAACCGTTGCATGAATGCCTGCAAGGATGGATGTTCGCCATCTTCGCGATCGAGGCAGATTATGCCGCGCAGCGAAGGTACGCGTTGCTTGATTTCATCGACGCTGTCACGAAACTGGCTGTGATAGAACAGCCAAGCAATTTCCACGTACTTCATGTATTCGACGTTGGCGTCGATGGCGTTGCGGTAATTGATAGGCACCCAGACTGCTCCGGCACGCATGATGCCCAACATGCAAAACAAGACGCGGGCGTCATTATGCGAGTAGATGCCGGCCGGCTCCTGGTCGCGCAATCCGCTTGCGCACAGAGCGCGAGCGATATTTTGGGTCGCGGTGCGCATCTCGCGATAGGACCACGAGGCGTCTGTGTCGGCAGTGATAACGGCAGTGCGGTCAAGGTTGGCTTCGGCACCTTTGTCGAAATAGTCGATGGCGCGCATGACTAGATGTCAGGAAGTCAGACGGACCTTGGCCAGACCGTGCTCTTCCACAACCCGCAGGATTTCCTGGTGTCCAAATGCCTCCGCCGGGGAAGCAAAACCAACCTTCCGCGGCACCGCATATACCAGGTGGTGTGCGGCGAAGGCCTGGAGCAGCCCCGTCTGGCGGTAACAACAGGTGCCGAAAACCACACATTGGGCGTAATCGGTCGAACCTCGGGCCACTACAACGTCAATGGTGCGCTGCTCGCGCGGGTTTTCGCGCGGCGGTGTTCCCGCTTGTACCGCATTCGCCATCTCTGCGAGCTTTTTCTCCCGTTCCCCCTTGGGCAGCGGTCGAATTTGTTCTTCAAACATTTTCTCGGTTGCAGCAACGCCTTCCATGATCTGACGATCGAGCAAACCGCCCATCGAGCGCACGTTAGCTACTTGCGGATGATTCTTGAACCACACTGGCTGAGGAAAGCCTCCCCATGCCAGCGCCAGCTGAGTTTGTAAATAGCCGGGAATGGCCACATCGTATCGCGTCGCGCGCGGCCAAGCCTTGTATTGATTCTGTTCCAGGTAATAGGCATCGGTTTGAATGACAGCAAAGATCGTCTGCGTCGATCCAAAGGTCGGAATGCCTTTAAACATGGTGACGGTTTCAAGGGTATCAATTGCCCCTGACTGCAGACAAAGCCGGGCGGCGGCATCGCTGACCGCGCACATAAAAGCCGTCGCAGGCGCAGCCAAGAGCCCACGTTCGCTGAATTTCTCGCCCCATTTCTCGGCGACCTCGCGAATCCAAGTCTGTTCTCCGCCGATATCGATGTAGTGACAGCCGGCTTTCAAAGCCGCTTCAATGACTCTCGGGCCGTTGTAGATAAATGGCCCCGCGGTATTGCACACCACTTTGGCGCCGTTGAAGAGGCGGGTGAGATCTTCGGTCGTGCCGGCGGTTTCCACGATCTCAAAATCGGCCGTTTCAATGCCGGGCACGTGATCCATCACGTTCTTAATCCTGGAAGCGCTTCTGCCCGCGGCGATGAAAGGCGTGTTGTATTCCCGGAGGTATTCGACGATCAGTCTGCCGGAGAAACCATTGGCCCCGTAAACCACCACCGGTCTCTTGCTCATGTGCGATGGCTCCCTCACAAAAGTATTCTGGTATTGCCTGGCTCAGAGGGCGATTGTAGGCTAAAGTATCTTTATTGCCAGTAGGCACTTTTTTGTAACCTAGGTATACGAAGGAGATTTAGGTGGAGGAATATTACTGCCCGGTAAAGCTGACCACGGACGTAATTGGCGGCAAGTGGAAGCCGCTGATCCTGTTTTACCTCGAAGGTGGGACCAAGCGATTTGGAGAGCTTCACAAATTAATTCCTGGCATGACTAAGAAGATGCTGACACAGCACTTGCGCGACCTGGAACGGGACGAAGTCATTCATCGCAAAGTTTATGCCGTAGTACCGCCGAAGGTGGAATATTCTCTGACCAAACATGGAGAGAGCCTCAAGCCCATCCTTAAACTTATGTCGGCCTGGGGGGGGACGCACCGCAAACGGTACGGGATTCCGAAGAGCAAGAATCGTATGGCAATCCATTCCAACTCCTCGAGGGCCAGTACAACTTCCCTGAGATCAATATTTCCCTCTCGTGCTCGCTCTCCCAACATCCAAGGTTAGCTCGCAGATTTCGCTCGCCAACCCGGGGCACTCCGGCGCCGCGACTAATCTGCGACTGCGGCAACAGGTGGACCCCACACTTCTCTGGCGGTTTCGGCGACGAGGCGCAGCTTGGCTTGCTGATCGGCTGGTGTGACCAAGTTCCCCTCGATGGTTGAAGCAAAGCCGCATTGCGGGCTGAGCGCCAACCGTTCCAAAGGGACAAATTGTGAGGCTTGCTGGATCCGCTGTTTCAGTTCGTTTTTGCTCTCCAGAGTTCGCGTCTTGGAGCTGACGAGACCCAAGACCACCGTACGATCTTCGGGCACCTGGCGCAAAGGCTCGAAGCCGCCGGAGCGCTCGTCATCATATTCAAGCAGGAAACAGTCAAAACGCGTTTTCTGAAATACTTTCGTGATCGGGCCGTAATCTCCTGAAGCATAAAAGCGGCTTTGATTATTGCCGCGGCAGAGGTGTAAGCCGAAGATCACTCCTGGATGATTACCAATGACCGCGTTGTCCATTTCGGTCGAAAGATCGAGAAGACGGTCGGGGTCATTGCCGCGCTGGCGATATCCCTCGCGCAACTGAGGGTCGAGCAAAGCGGCATATTGCGGCGAGTCAATCTGAATGTATGTGCATCCGAGGCGAATTAACTCCTCGACTTCATCCCGCAAAATGTCCACCAGATCGGCCAGATAACCGTCAATCTTGGGATAAGCGGCAGAGGATTTCTTATTGTCGTAATAAGCGGCAGCTTGTTGCGCACTAATGATTGTTGTCTTTGCCGGATGATTCGTGCGTGCCCGCAGGTAGGTAAACTCTTCGGCGCACAGGGGGCGTTTGCGGCGAAGTTTGGAGACCACGACCGGCCTGGGCAAAACCATCTCATCTCCCTGCGCATTACGAAAAGGAATAGCCCAGCCGCCAAATTTATCGAATCCCTCCACTGCATCAATCAAGTGCCCAAAGAATGCGTAGCGGCGCATCTCTCCATCGGTAAGCACGTCCAGGCCCACGCGCTTCTGCAGTTCGACGGCTTCGTCAACCGCCCGGTCTTCGAGAGACTTGAACTCCGAAGGGCTGATCTGGCCTTTCTCATGGCGTTCGCGGGCTTCCTTCAAATAGGAAGGGCGCAGCAGACTTCCGACAACATCGCTTCGATACACGGGATATCCTCCTCAATATCAGAGTTACTGCTGTCCGTGACTGGCGTCCTGATTCCGCCGATAGAGAACGTACGAACGGATGGCGGCTGCATCATCGCGAGAGAGTTCCCTCGAGAAAGAAACCATCCCTTGTGAGTGCAAATCACCTCGCAACACTATCTCGAACCAAGTGTCGTCGGTAAGTGTGCTGCTGTGCCGCAAATCTGGGAGCACACCTCCGCTCACGGCGACATCGCCGTGACACTCGGCACAATAGCTTTGAAAAAGCTGTTCGCCCTTAGCGATCATTGCAGGACTCGAAGCATTTGGCAGCGTCGTCAGTTCCGGCTGCTCTACAGCTTGCACCGGAGGCAGGCTCGCTTTCCCTCCAAGCTTGAAGACCAGCATGCGGCTGACGTTGCGTACTCGCCCTGAGGCAAACGAAACTTCTCCGGCGGCCAGCGGGAACACTCCACCCCAACCGGCGAGTACAGCAACGTACTGTTCACCGCTGACCTGATATGTGACCGGCCCTGCCATTACTCCGGTCTGCGCCGGGAAGGACCACAACTTCGCACCATTATCGGCACGATACGCCTCAAAATCTCCGCTGGCCGTTCCTTCGAAGACGAGGTTCCCAGCCGTCGCGAGCGTACCGCCGTTCCAAGGGCCAGGCCGTTCCAGGGTCCAAGCTGCTTTTTGTTGAACAGGGTTCCAGGCGATCAGTTTTCCCTTCACGGTCGCTAAAATCGCCTTCTTAATCTTGGGATCTTGCGGCATCCCTGCCGCGACGACATCGATTCCGTAATTCGGTGCGAGCCTCTCCGCATGGAAACTCGCAGCCGATTTGTATTTGAAACCAGCATCGTTGACCGGGATATACACCAGGCCAGTAATCGGACTATACGACATGGGCTGCCAGCTATGCGCGCCGACCGGTCCGGGGACGATAGGTGCGGGATTGGTTCCCTGGTACCTGGACAAGGTGGTTTCTACCGGGCGGCCGGTTTTCAGATCTACTCCAGTGGCCCAGTTGACAAACGTATAAGGCTTGGCGGAAAGGAGGGTGCCATTCGCGCGGTCGAGGACATAAAAGAAACCATTTTTCGGGGCCTGCATTAAAACTTTGCGAACACGCCCGTCAATGACGAGATCGGCGAGGATGATATCTTCGGCGGAATCAAAATCCCAGGCGTCAGCGGGGTCCTGCTGATAGTGCCAGACGTACTCCCCGCTATCTATTTTGAGCGCAACAATCGAGCAGGTGAGTAAATTGTCGCCGCCCTTCGGACTGCGAAACTTTGCGCTCCACGGTGTGCCGTTGCCTGTGCCAACGTAGAGCTGATCGAGCTCCGGATCATAGGCGATTGCGTTCCACACGGTGCCGCCACCCCCGAGCTTCCACCACTCACCACTCCACGTCTGGGCAGCTTTGGCGAGAATTGGGCTCTCAAATGGTTTAGAGGGATCTCCGGGGACGGTATAAAAGCGCCAGGCCAATTTTCCAGTTTCGCTGTCATACGCCGAGACGTATCCGCGAACCCCGAATTCCCCGCCACCGTTACCAATAATGACTTTGCCCTTGGTTACGCGCGGGGCGCCGGTGATCGAATAGCGAGAGCCAGGATCAATGGTGAGTGTTTCCCAAACAGGATGACCATTGGCGGCGTCCAGAGCAATGAGGTGGCCATCGAGAGTGCCGAAGAAAATCTTCCCGTTCCATGCTGCCACTCCCCGGTTCACTACATCACAACACGCGTTTACCGCCCAATCGCCCGGCACTTTCGGATCATACGACCACAGCAGTTTGCCGGTGGCGGCATTTAACGCAAAAACTTTGCTCCAGGCGCTGGTGAAGTACATCACGCCGTCAGCGACGATGGGAGTTGCTTCCTGACCCCTGTTGGTGTCCAAGTCGTAGTACCACGCCAATCCGAGCTGGGAAACGTTCTGATTATTGATCTGATTCAGCGGGCTAAAACGTTGCTCATCATAGGTGCGGCCATAAGTCATCCAGTTGCCCGGCTCGCGATCGGCACTGAGGAGCCGAGATTCGTTGACGTCCGCAGGTTTGACAGGGTTTTCGGAAGCAACTCTGGCCTGGTTGCAGGCTCCCGAAATCACTGCAAGAAAAACTGTGATGGCAAGAAATCCGGTTGTGCGACCCAGCTTAGGTTTCCCAGTTTCAAGTTGCATGAGGCAGACGGATGAATTACACGTCAAAAAAAACCGTTTCCTGACTTCCCTGAAGTCTCACATCGAACAGCCAATGACCGGGGCGGGCCGAATCTGGTCGGGCCATCAGCGTGTCACGCCGGTCCGGGGGAACCGACTGGAGGATAGGATCCCGGTCGTTGGCCGCATCTCCGGCGAAATAAACTCGCGTGTAGAGCTGCTTCAGCATTCCGCGGGCATAAACTGCAATTGTGAGGTGTGGCGCCTGCAGAGTATTAGAGGCAACGGGTCCCGGCTTTATCGTTTCAAGTAAACAACTGCCGTCTTCTCCTGTGGCGATGCGGCCAAAGCCGATCCATCCCGGATCTAGCTGCTTCGGCTGCGGGTCGTCGGGATGGTTGTATTTGCCATTGGCGTCGGCCTGCCAAATCTCCAGCATGGCATCGTCCACCGGAGCACCGTCACCGTCCAGCACCCGAAATTTGATCCACAGGCGTTCTCCCTGGGCCTGCGGACCTGCGACACACTTGACGCAGTGCCCGTCCGCGGTCAGCTCAATTTTGAAAAATGGGCCGACTGTTTGTGAGGGTGTTGGGACCAAGTCTGTATCAGGTTTCAAAGGGCGTGGCCTCCGGACCGCGCAGCACGATATCGAACTTGAAAGCCTTTGCCCATTGCGGTTGCGTGTTCTCCAGATCGAATTTTGAGATCAGCCGCTGTCTCGCTTTTTCGTCCGGTATCGATTGGAAGATAGGATCGTAGTCGAACAGCGGATCACCGGGGAAATACATTTGCGTAACCAGGCGGGAGATGAAAGCTGTCCCGAATACGGAGAAGTGAATGTGCTGCGGCCGCCAAGCGTTGTAATGATTCATCCACGGGTATGAGCCGGGCTTGATGGTGATGAAACCGTACGCTCCGTGTTCATCGGTCAGAGTACGACCTGCACCACTGAAGTTAGGATCAAGCGGAGCGGGATGCTGCTCCTTGATATGCCTGTACCTTCCAGCGGAGTTCGCCTGCCAAATCTCGATCAGTACATTGGGAACAGGCCGCCCGTTGCTGTCGAGCACGCGCCCGCTTACGATAATGCGCTCACCGATTGGCTCACCTGCATGCTGGCGAGTCAGGTCGTTGTCGTTCTCTCCCACCTTTTCATGGCCGTAAATCGGTCCCGTAATTTCCGAAAGGGTATGTGGCAATAGGATAAGGGGCCTTAACGGCGAGCGCTTAATGGTTGCCCGGTAGGGCTCACACAAGGACGGCGGCTGACTCCCCTTGGGAGGCCGCATATAGGGCTTGACTGAAGGCCGTGTGCTCACAGAATCCATGCAACTCCTCTTAATCGATCAATAGGGAAGCGAGCCCAACGCACGATTGCTGCGTCGTTTGAGGTTCCTCGTTCCCCTCGCGATTTCAGCGTGCGGCTCTGTTCAAATTCGCGCGCATACCGACTTGGCTTCCGTGTACAACTCCAACGCCGGTTTGCCCCACTCGCGTCCCCAACCCGATTGCTTGTATCCGCCGAATGGCAGAGCCGAATCGAAGACGTTATAGCAGTTGATCCAAACGGTCCCGGCTTTCAACTTCGCCGCGAGACGGTGAGCCTTGCTGATATCCCGCGTCCAGACTGCTGAGGCTAGACCGTAGATGCTATCGTTGGCGAAGTTCGCCACTTCATCCAGGTCGCTGAACGGAATCGCCGTTACCACCGGACCGAAAATCTCTTCGCGAACCACTTTCATGGTCGGCTTTACGTCGACCAGCACCGTTGGTTCGACGAAGTATCCAGGGCGGTCGATCTTTTTGCCTCCTACGACTGCCTTAGCACCGTCTCTCGCCCCCGATTCCAGGTAACCACACACTCGATCCTGCTGTTCCTGTGAAACCAACGGGCCCAAGTTATTCGCGGGATCGATTCCCGGACCGATATGGAAGCTCTTGGTAAAGCCGGCAACGCCTTCCACCACTTTGTCGAAGATGCTCTTATGCGCAAACAGCCGCGAACCCGCAGCGCAGATTTCACCCTGGTTGAAGAAGATAGCCATCGCGCTGCCCGGAATAGCCTCTTCCAGATTGGCATCCTGAAGAACCACATTCGGAGACTTGCCACCCAACTCCAGCGATACTTTTTTCAGATTTCCGCGGGCGGCATCCAAGATGAGCTTGCCAACCTCAGTCGAACCAGTAAAGGCGATCTTGTCAACATCGGGGTGTGCCGCGAGCGCAGCCCCAGCCGTCTCTCCATAACCCGGCACGACGTTGACCACACCATCCGGGAAACCGGCTTCCATGATCAGCTCTCCCAATCGCAGGGCGGTCAAAGGAGTCTGTTCAGCCGGCTTCAAAACACAAGCGCAACCGACCGCGAGGGCTGGTCCCAACTTCATCGAGGCCATGATCAAAGGAAAATTCCACGGAATAATCTGACCGGCCACACCCACTGGCTCACGCAGCGTATAAGCCAGATATTTTGCTCCCGGCGCAGAGATCGGAATGGTTGCGCCTTCGACTTTTGTCGCCCAGCCCGCATAGTAGCGAAACGCATCGGAAGCCGTCGGCACATCAACAACGCGGGAGAAGAACACCGGCTTCCCATTGTCCAGAGTCTCTAACTGTGCCAGCTCTTCGCTGTGCTGATCAATTAACTCGGCAAGTTTCCACAGCAGCCTGCCTCTTTCAGAGGGCGACATCTCCGGCCACGGGCCGGACTCGAACGCCTTGCGAGCAGCCTTGACCGCCAAGTCGATGTCGGCTTTGTCCCCTTCCGCCACGCGAGCCAGGATCTCCCCCGTGGCCGGATTGTAGGTCTCAAAAGTCTTGCCGGAAACGGCATCGACCCACTTGCCCCCAATTAACATTTTCCGGGGCTTAGCGACGAACTGGGTAACGCTAGTTTGTATTTGTGGAACTTCCGTGGTGGCCATGTTTCCTCCTGCGCTGAATCTGATTTTAATCTTCTGCGCTCTCGAGATGAGCGTACTGCCACGCTTCCACTTGCGTCATGCGCGCACCCAACCGTCATGAATCTCAGGAGGGTGAACCAGGGGAGTGATCTTGGAACTGCTCATGCTCTAATCTACCGGACTCTGCGGAATATACACACCGTTCGTAAATCCCGCTCCACAGACCGACGAGAAGAGATTCGTAACTCACGTCCGATGGCAGGTTGGCTCTCTGCCTCTAGCAACTTTGGAATTGTGCCACGGCCAAAGCCCCGGCTAAATTAACCCGGTTCACTTTTCCTGTATCGATTCAATGTATCGGTTCAGATTGGCAATGCGCATCTGAACCTGCTCCTCATGGCCTTGGCTCATTTTCCAGAACACCGGCCCCCACACGGGCATATCCTGATCGCCATGCGCTGTCAGCTTGGTCTGCCCGCGAAGAACGCTGGTCACTTCATCCGCAGGATACTTGCCGCCATGCAGCTTGGCCAAGGAAGTGAGATCGGCTGGAGCCTGCTTTAGAGCGGCGGCGGCCGGGCCGTCTCCTTTGGCGTCTTTTCCGTGGCAAGAGGCGCAATAACTCATAAACATCTCCTTACCTGACGCGGGGGAAGTGGCGGCTGCGGTCGTGCGCTTGACAGTTGCCTCCTGCCCCGCGGAAATCACCGCACCTGCCAGCATCAGTGTGATCAGGCAACTGAGACATCGAAATCTCATGGATTCCTCCTCCGGGCAGTAGCACTCGCGCAGGAATATGCGCCTCGACAGTTATGTTTGTGCATCAAAACGTTAATTTTACTGAGAACTGCAGCTGCCGCGGGTTCAGCGCAGTGCGCGGCCGGCCGAAGTTTGCATTGGGCTCAGACGGAATGAACAAACACGCGAAGCCGGTTGGGTGGCACGGGTCAATCGGATTGAAGTTGGGCATGGGCGTGGTCGCGAAGCTTCCGATAAATGACGGAACGATGTTTGTCACATTCCCCACCGGGCAAGCTACCGACCCAGACCCCTGTTGAATGGCTCGAGTTAGGGAATCCTTGTAGTGCTGGGGAATGCCTCCCCCGCAGAAAACTGGCGAGCCGTACACTGAGGTTACCTCATCCACGTTTGCCCGATTCAAGAGGTTGAAGGCATCGAAAGCGAAGATCGCCGTCCAGCGCTCGGTGAAATGCACGTTCCGCGCCAGACGCAGGTCCCAATCGTAATCCGGATCACCCACGTAGGTGTTCCGCGGAATCATGGTCTGGCAATTTGCCACGTTAGGACAGGAACCCGTCACGAAGGCCGAGCCGCCAACGCGGTCGGTGGCGCCGCTCGCGACATCGTTCAGTGCGCCAGCACCGTAAAATATTGTGAAGGGCCGGCCGGCTTGCAGGGTAACAATGTTGCTTAGCTCAAAGTTCCGCCACAGCCCTCGGTTCGGCGCAATAGCGGTAAAGTTCGCCACCAAGCGATTCCGAACGTCCTGGTTGGAGTTGGCGCGCTCGGCGGCATAGTCGAACTGGTTTACCGGAAGGTTGATAAAGGTGGTGAAATTACCATTGTCAATGGTGTGCGAATAGGTGTAGTTGGCGGTCAGGTTGAAATACTTCCCGCGCTCCATCACCGTCAGTGTTCCACCGTGGTAGATGGCATTAGCGACGTCATTATTGTAATCTTCAAGCCCGGCGCTCAGGGTCTGTAAGCCAGAACCGAAAACACCTCCAAAGAAAGGTCCCAGGCCAGCGATGGCGCCGGTGCCAAGGCTCGGCGTTCCAGTGCACGGCGTGAGCGTGCCGTTGGCGTTGACCAAGCCGGGCATCCATTCAGGAAGTGGATCGGCGGGCGGTCCTGACTTGGTTGTGCCGATTGGGCAAGGAATGTTGATGTTGTTCCCGCGGACCAGTTTATGCGCTTCTACAAATAAGTAGCCCAGACTAACTGCGAAACCTCCCCTGAACTGATGGTCAATTTCCAAACTGCCTTGCTCGGCGTAGGGCGTTCTGGCATTGTGGTCCATACCACCCTCGCCAATGCCACAAGCTCCGGTGGTGAAGCAGGTGCCGGCCATCTCAACTGTAGGAAACGACTTAGTGTAAGATCCGGTCTGGATAATACCCGCCGCAAGGCAGGCCGCCTCGGGAACACCCGCACACGGTGAGCCGGGCATACCCAGGTTTGCCGGATCCGCCAGTAGCTGGTAGCCCTGTCCTGCCTGTCCCAGGTTGGACATGATGTTGGGAAACTGCTGGGGCTGAATTCCAGCGGCGTTGCAAATGGCCGCGATCGATGCAGGTGGGTGATTTCCGCACTGATAACCGGCAACTATCTTTTGAGTGTTAGGCACAAAGAAGAAGGTCAGATTTTGGCGGTCAAAGAAGATGCCAAATCCGGCGCGAATGACCGTGTTATAACCGGGCGAATACGCCAGCCCGACGCGTGGCTGAAATTCGTTATAGTCATTGTTTACGAATTGCGATAATCCGGTTTCATAATCCCATCGCAAACCATAATTCAAGGTCAATTTGGGAGTGACTTTCCATTGGTCCTGGGCAAAACCTCCCCAATATCCGTGGTCGATTACTCTGCTGTAACGGTTGAAGAAGGAGGGAGGATAAGCGTTTGTCCACGGCGAATTCGGGAAGCCGCCTCCATTCAGCGGATTCGCCGCCGTAACGGTCGGGACGCAGGGGTTGGGCCCGGCGCTATTGCCGCCGCAAGCATTGGGATCCGTGGGGAGGGGCGTGCCCGCATACATAAAATACACGCCGTTGTCTTGAGGAAGGGCGCACGTGGCCGAGGAGCCAGCCAGGCCGGTACCTGCAATCGGATAGGCGGCACCGTAGTTCTTGTTGAAGTACTGGGCGAAATCGGTGAAGCACCCAATGCCCGGGATGAGCATGCGTACGGGTGTGAAGCCCGGAAAATTCTCCAGGCTGGTCAGCCAGTTGCCGTCAACCCCAAATTTTGCCAGGTGATTGCTCTTGACCCAAGAGATGGACTCCGAGAGCTGGGCTCGAGTTTCGTAGAGCCGATCGTTGGTTCCGAAGTTGTGACCCACTTCGAGATCATTCAGGATGCTGAAGTCGGGCTGCCCCGTGGCCCCGGGGAAGTTGTAGTGCCGTCGGGCGTATTGCACGAGCACGGTGTTAACCAGATTGGGTTTCAACAATGAGTTCACCGTGGCGACCACGGACTGGTCGCGAATGAAGAGGTTGCGTCCGCCGCTGGGTACGCCGATGCCGCCGCCATCAAGCGTGTTGCCCACTAGTTCGCCTAGCGCGCGGGTGTCTTCCACGTTGTAACGGAAAGCCAAGCGGTTATTCGTGGTGAGTTGGTGATCCAACCGGGCAAAACCGAAATCATCGTTCCCCGTTTTAAGAAAGCCTTGAAGGAACCCAAAGGCTTGGTTTTGGGTGATATTGGCAGGGTTGCCGGCAAAGTTCGGGAGACACCCCGCGAGACTTCCCGTACACCCTTCCGGCGCGAGCCCCATAAGCGCCTTCGCCTGGTCAATGAGCAAAACATTGTTAACCAGATCCGGCGGATAGTCGGGGGACTGGGCGCTGCGTTTGCCTTCGTAGTTCAGGTAAAAGAAAGTCCTGTTCTTGACAATGGGACCACCCACGGCACCGCCGAACTGATTCTGCCGGAAGGCGTGCGGCAGCGGCGCGGGCTGCAACACAGAGCGCGCGTCGGTGGCACTATTTTGGAGGTATTCGTAGAGAGAGCCGTGCAGAGTGTTGGTGCCGGACTTGGTCACGATGTTCACGATTCCGCCAACCGCGCGGCCATATTCCGCACCGAAGCTGTTGTTCACCACGCGGAACTCCTGGACGGACTCCTGGGGAGGCGTCGAGCGCTGGATGCCGCTGGCGGAGTTGACGAAGTCCGCTCCGTCCACCGTGATCTCGTTGCTGAAGGAGCGCATGCCGGCAAAGGAAATCTGCGTCACTTCAAACTCAGTGAAGGTTGTGCCGAGGCTAGTGCGACTCGTGGCCACTCCGGGCGTGAGGAGAGCGAAGTCAGTAAACACGCGATTACTAATGGGCAACGACTGAATCTGTTGGGTTTCCACCACCTGGCTGATCTCGGTTTTGGTTGTCTCGATAATCGGGGCTTCGCTGGTTACGGTAACCACTTCCGAGGCGGAGGCAACTTTCAAAGTCGCATTGATGGTAGCCGATTGACCGACCGTAAGGGTAATGCCAGTCTGCTCATATTTGGCGAAGCCGGGCGAGGCGATGGTTAGCTCATATTTTCCGGGAGGAAGATTCGGCACGACGAAGAAGCCGGCGTAATTCGTCGACGCTTGAGAACTTTGGTTGGTGTCAAGGTCACGCACAGTGACCTGCGCCTTAACTACCGCTCGCCCTCCGGCATCCAGCACCGTGCCGTTCAGTTGAGCGAAGCTAAGCCCTGCCTGAGCAATAGCCTGTGGGCCAGAAGATAGCAGTACTGCGAGGAGGCAAAGAATAACACTCAACAAGCGTGTTCTCATAACATCCCCTTCC
>DASPRY010000116.1:0-24496 GCA_035624215.1 Terriglobales bacterium | reverse complement strand
TACTCAATTTCATCTAAGGTGACTTTGCCGGTCGGTTGATGATCCAATTTCCCGGGTATATTCCAGCCGTCCCTGCCACAAGCTGATTTCAGGCTGAAATGGGTGTTTCGCATAGAACCTGCCGTTATATGAGCGAACAGTTGTCATCACTGCGGCGGCAACCGGCTGTCGCATCTCTGAATGTCTCGCCCTGAAATGGTCGGATATCGAATGGGATAAGAGCCAGATCAGGGTACGGCGTGCTTGGGTGCGGAGCAGGATTGGGCCGACCAAATCAAAGTCCAGTAAAGCTCCAGTTCCGTTGCACCCAATATTAGGAGCGATCCTGAAGAGCTGGCGTGGGGAAACACCCTATGCCAAGGACGAAGATTGGGTTTTCCCGTCGCTCAAGCTGGGAGGAGGACAGCCAAGGACACCAACTACGATGGTCACTGATTACATTAGGCCGGTTGCAGTCAAGTTGGGGATCATACAGAAGGATGCACCTCGGTTTGGGTTCCACAACTTTCGTCACAGTCTAGCGACGTTCCTGATCTCTGAAGGACAGAACCCCGATGTTGTGCGCCGTATGCTGCGTCAAAGCCACATCGATACGACGCTTATTTACACGCATATGGATTCCGAGAGAATTGGGGCTCAGGGCCGAATGCTGGAGCGCATGTCGTCCAAAACCGAGGCGATTCAATAGCGAAAACGGGAGCTTCAACGGGAGCTCCTTAGGCATGAGTGAAAGAGGCTGATGGCGCAACTCCCGTGGTATGATTCGGATGCAGCCGCGAAGCGGGAGTAGTTCAGCGGTAGAACGCCAGCTTCCCAAGCTGGATGTCGCGGGTTCGATCCCCGTCTCCCGCTCCAATTTCAAATCGCCATCGCTATGCCCGGCTTCACATCACGCGCTCACTTGCCGCTTCGGGTCTGGTTCCATTTCCCGTTTCAGCTCCTCCCAGCTTGGCAGCCCCTCGTCGCCGGTGATTAATCTCGCGCCACGCTCGTAAGTGAAATACGACCATGCCCACTGGATGAGCACAATCATGCGATTTCGAAATCCGATCAGGAAAAAGATGTGAACAAACAGCCACGAAAGCCACGCAGTAAAGCCGGAAAGGTGCAATTTTCCAAACTGCGCGACCGCAGCATTCCTGCCAATGGTCGCCAGACTGCCCTTATCCACGTAATGAAAGTTCTCTCGTGGCTTCCCCTCTAAGTCGTGTTTTATATTGCGGGCCGCTGCCGTACCCTGTTGCAGGGCCACGGGCGCCACTCCTGGGAGTAATTTGCCATCTTTGTCCTTCAGAGATGCAAGGTCTCCGATGACGAAGACCTCAGGATGGCCTGGAATGCTCAGGTCCTGATTTACCATCACGCACCCCGCGCGGTCCAGTGGAGTACCAAGTTTCTTGCCTAGCGGCGATGCTGCCACTCCGGCGGCCCAAAGAACGACTGCCGCAGGAAGCCGCGTGCCTCCCATCCACACCGCAGCTGCTTCCACCTTCGTGACCATGGCTCCTGTGTGCACCTCAACTCCAAGACGGCGGAGTTGGGCTTCGGCGCTTGCTGAAAGATCGGCGGCATAGGTGGGCAACACTCGAGGACCACCCTCGAGCAAGATGATTCGCGTGCTTTTGGGATCGATGCTGCGAAACTCGCACCCTAATACGTGATGTGAAATTTCCGCCAGCGTTCCCGCCAATTCGACTCCCGTGGGTCCTGCGCCGACGATCACAAAGTTCAGGGGCAAATCCGAATTGCCAGCAGCGGCTTGGCGCTCCGCCAGTTCGAACGCGAGCAGAACCCGCCGCCGGATTTCCAGCGCGTCCTCGATTGTCTTCAGGCCGGGAGCGTATGGCTCCCACTCGTCGTGCCCAAAATAGCCGTGAGTTGCTCCTGCGGCAACAATCAGGTATTCGTAAGGAACTTCGAAATCCGCCAATTTGACCATGCGTTTCTGCAGATCAAAGTCCTGGACTTCTCCCAGCAGAACCTCGACGTTTCGCTGACCGCGAACAATCCAGCGGATGGGCGCAGCGATCTCACCCGGTGACAAACCCGCGGTTGCCACCTGATAAAGCAAAGGTTGGAACGTATGGTGATTCTTGCGGTCGATAAGAGTGATCTGAACCGGAGAGCGCGACAGCTTTCGCGCGGCATGCAACCCGCCGAAACCGGCTCCTACGATTACCACCCGCGGTCTTGGCTTGTCCATTCGTTCCATTTTTGCGCTCCAGACCTCTGGTATCCTGAAGCAAGATCCTTCTTAGTAGATTCCCGCGATGGCTTTCGAGTCGAAAACTTTCATTACCCCGACCCGCCCGATTTCCTCGCCCGAACTGGCCTGTTGCCGAGCTTCTGAATTTCGCAACTTGCTCGAGGTTGGGGTTGTATTTGGCCTGATCCTCGTGGCTGTATGGACGCCGCAAGGCCATCTCAACACTGCCGTGAGTCTGGCTGCGCTGTTTTCCACTCTAGTACTGACCATCGCCAGCAGCTATTCCGTGGGGGAACTCGGTCTAACCCGCCCCCTGAACGGCGCACTCGTGATTCTCCTCTCGGGTGTGCTGCTTTTGTTGACGGTCGTGGCCATTGGCGTGTTTGCTCGGTCGCTTGGCCCGCCGCAACCGGTTCCTTGGCATCGCGCATGGCAGTATGCCATTTGGGCCCTACTCCAGGAATTCATTTTGCAATCGTTTATGTACGTGCGGCTGGAATCGGTCTTTGGCAGCCGACAAGCCCTCTTCCTCGCATCCGGGTTGTTCGCTCTCGCCCATCTTCCCAGCCCTTTGCTGACATTGCTGAGTCTGCTTGGAGCAGTGTTCTTCTGCAGCATGTTTCGCCGCTATCGCAATATTTTTCCTCTCGGACTGGTTCACGCAGCTCTCGGGCTGACCATCGCGGGCAGTCTTCCTGATCGCCTTCTTCACCACATGCGGGTGGGAATCGGTTATCTCATGTACCACGTGTGAAGGAAGATCAGCGAGGAGCCATCGTTTGCCGCGGCCTATCAAGTAATATGGTCTGCTGGAGACGACCAGAGCTTTGCCCTCACAGACCACGCAAACGCACTCCGATCGCAAAAACTCGTCTGCAGTAACGACCAAGTCTGGGGCTCGGCAAACCTGGGTTCGATTCGTTGTTCCTTCCGCTGCGGACCTGCTCTTTGTCGCTTTACTGCTGGGGCTGAGTTGTGGCGCGATGGGGGGTCTCCTGCTGCGCGATTCGGATATCGGCTGGCACATTCGCGACGGCCAGCAGATCCTTCTTACCCACGCCACAACCCGGACCGACTCCTTTTCATCCACCATGAGCGGGCACACCTGGTACGCCTGGGAATGGCTATACGACGTTCTGATTGCAGCGATTGATCATGTTTTCGGCCTCAACGGCGTTGTGTTTTTCACCGCTGCCGTCGTTGCTGCGACCTTTGCACTGAGCTTGAAATTTGCTTTGCTCCGCGGCGGTAATCTTGCGGTTACATTTTTCCTGCTGATTTTGTCGCTGGGAGCTTCAGCAGTTCACTTCCTCGCTCGTCCGCACGTCTTGAGCTGGCTGTTCGTGGTGATCTGGTTTGAGCTTCTGGATTCTGACGCATCTGCTCATCAGGCAAGCCAGCGCCTTCTCTGGTTGCCGGTGATGATGGCTGTTTGGGTCAATCTGCATGGCGGATTTGTGCTCGGATTTCTCTTAGTAGCCGTTTATCTCATCGGCGGTGCCATCGAGTACGTCATTAATCCGGAGCAGCGTAGACGAATTGCAGGCTGGCTGAAGTACCTCGGCGGCATAGCCGCACTCACCTTAGTGGCAAGTTTCATTAATCCTTACTCGTATCACCTTCACCTCCACATTTACCGCTATTTGTCTGATCGATTCCTGATGAGTCAGATCAGCGAATTCCTCTCGCCGGATTTTCACGGAGCGGCACAGCAGTGCTTCGCAGTTCTGTTGATAGTCGCGATTGCAACCCCGGCCGTGATCCGGCGAGGGCTAAGCGCTTCACGCCTCCTGGTTCTCTTATTCGCCGCCTACAGCGGACTTTATGCGACTCGCAATCTGCCAACCTCCGCACTCCTCATCACCCTTGTTATCGCGCCGGTTCTCTCGACGGCCATAGGTCAGGCAACTGGGAATCCGAAGATCGTTTCATGGCTGCGCCAGTTACTCTCAGGAATAAGTTCCTTCGGATTCCGCATGCAAAGACTTGACAGCGATTTGCGCGGGCATGTTTTGACGATCCTGGTCCTGGCTATTGGGGTATGGGCCTGTTGGCACCAGGGACGGATCGGCTCCATCGAGCTCATGAACGCGCATTTCGACGAAAGCCGCTTTCCGGTAAAGGCGAGTAACTACATTGCCGGCCACGGTGTTCATGAACCAATCTTCAGCCTTGACTATTGGGGCGGGTACCTGATCTATCGCCTGTATCCCGAAACCAAGGTTGTGGTTGATGATCGGCACGATCTTTATGGGGACCAATTCATCAAGAACTATTTGAAAATTGTGTTGGTTCAACCCACTTTCGCCGAAGAATTAGACCAGATGAAGATCAATTGGGTGTTAGTGCCGCGCTGGTCTTCTTTGGCCAACGTGCTTCGGCTTACACGGAACTGGACCGTGGTCTTTGAGGACGGTAACGCCGCGCTATTTCGCCGCAATTAACGTGCCAAGAATATTTCGCTTAGCCCTTGAGATAGCCCGTTAATGAAGCAAACATGCGTTCGCGCTTCGCCCGTGAATTGCCTTTGCCATGGCGGGTTTCCGCTTGGCATCCGCTGCATTTCAAAGGCGGTAAACCACAGCTTACCTGACTGCTTCCAAAAGAATGCCGTGCCTGCTTCACCAGCAATCCGTAATGTGAAAGTCAATTTGAAAAAGGGAGGTTTCATGCGAGTACTTTTAAAACGCGCAGCAGTCGTCGCCGTGTCGGTCGTTGTGGCCGTTGTAATGGCTTCCAGCGTCCCGGCCGATAAGAGGGTCGTGGTGTTCGCCGCGAGCCCCGAATCCGATGCCGCTATCACGGTTGATTATGGCTTTTCCGAGATTCCCGGCAGCTTCAAGCCAACCATTGACCTCGACATGGGTGAGTACAACAGCCCGAAAATGGTGGTCCAGGTTGTTCTGGCACCTCGTAATGAGTCGCAGCTGTCCGCGCTTTTGGCGAATCTCTACGACCCGAAAAGTAAAACCTACAGACAATGGCTCGCCAAGGGAGAGTTCTACTCGCGTTTTGCCCCGAGCGATGAGCAGATTGCGGCAGTCGCCGACCATCTGCGCGCAAGCGGGCTGGTAGTAGAACCATCTTCGTCTCCATTCCTGGTGCGCGCCAGCGGAGACAGCCGTACGGTGGCCGCCGCATTCAGGACCAGCCTCCACACCTACCGCAATCGGAATGGGATCACGTATTTTTCGAACGCATCGGCAGTGAAGGTGCCAGCAGGCCTCGGCACTCGAGTTCGCGGCGTTGTAGGTCTCTCCAATACCGTGCGAATGCACTCACAAGTGGTGCTTCCCATGACGCATTCATCGCCGAATCCGAGTTGTGAAGCTCCGTACCCCACTAAGGCACAACTATTCGCGGCTGCCAACTACGGCACGCCGTTTCCGTTCGGTTACGGTGGCGGACCGGGATGCTCTGGTCTGACGCCCTCTCAGGTCAACTCGATCTATGGCGCGCCAAACCTAGGTCCCCTTGGCGCGGGAACCGGTGTTCAACTCGCCCTCTTCGAGGTTTCCGCCTACACGCAATCCGACATAGTGACATGGGCACAGTACTACTACGGCCCCTCTTACACACCGCCAATTGTCAACATCGATGTTGATGGCGGCCCGCTTGGCTCGTTCTGTCCATCGGGCGATACCTGTGTATATGGATACGGAGGAGACATCGAGGTCGACCTCGACATCGAGGCGCAGCTCGGAATCGCACCGAACGCGCGTCATATCCTCGTGTACAACGCTCCGAACGATTACACCGGACAAACTCAACTCGATGAGTACACGAAGATCGCAAACGATAACCTTGCTGATGTTGTCAGCTCTAGCTGGGCATTATGTGAGAATGACGCCGGGGCCGCATATGCCCAAGCCCAGAACTTGATCTTCGAACAGATGGCTGCCCAGGGACAGAGCATGTTCGGCGATGCGGGTGACACCGGTGCTTTCGAGTGCATCCGGGACGGCACCGGAAACATGGTCAATGTCCTTGACCCAAGCTCCCAACCCTGGGTGACAAGCGTTGGTGGTACTTCCTTTGAATCGTTTAATCCCGGCGCCAACCCAAATCCTTCATACCCAGCAGGAGTGGAGACAGTGTGGAATGTCCAAAACCTGTGTAACGAGAGTGCGAATGAAGGGGGGATCCCGGGTGGCGATTCGGGCTACCCGCTTTCGGGGTATTTCTGGTGCGCGGCAGTGGGCGCCGGTGGCGGCGGCAACAGCCAATACTGGGGCCGCCCGAATTACCAGTTCGGGCCGGGCATCACCAACCCGTACACGGCATACGGCAATGGCACAACCCAATGCGCCCTTGCCAGGATCGGTACGCCGTGCCGGGAGGTTCCGGACGTTTCCGCCGAGGCCGACGAGTACACAAGCTATGCCGAATATTGCACTGGCACTGATCCGACCAGCGCCTGTGCCTTTTACGACGTATACTTTGGCTCTGACTGGTTTGCCGTTGGTGGCACCAGTCTATCGGCGCCACTCTGGTCGGCGATCATAGCTGACCACGATGGCCTATGGCACGGCCGGATCGGCAACGCGAATCCTCTTCTGTACTTCCTCTATAACCAGAATTATCACGGATATTTCAACGACATCACCGGAATTGGGCAAAAAACCAACAACAACGGATTTTTCCCAACGACACCGGGATATGATCTGGCGACGGGTATCGGAACACCCAAGATCGGAGCCTTAGTTACCGGTGTTCCATAGCGCAAATCTATCCGGTCCAATCGGGTAGAACGAAGTAAATGAACAGCGGGCCAGGCATCCAACTAATGCGTGGCCCGCAAATTTTTGCAGTGGCCAATACTGCAACTGGCTCTAAGCTTACCGCGTGTCGATGTGGAAACCCAAGATTGCAGTCACTTCAATGGGCTGATCACCGCGAAATACCGGGCGGAATTTCCAACTGGACAGGGCGGCCAAAACCTGGTTGGTATTTTCCTGGCTGCCTTCGATTACTTGTGCGTTGCGCAGCAAACCCGAGCGATCGAGTACGCAGGAAATCACCATCCGCGAAACTTTGAGGTTGGGTGGCAAATCGGCACGCATGGGCTGCGGCGCTACCAGATCATCGGCATATGGATGATTGGCGGAAGTCGGGTCGGCGTATTCCATCACAGCCCTTCCCAGGGTCGTGTCGATGTATATGGTGTACACCTTATCCCCCTTCAGTTCCCCATACAAGTTGAAAGCCCCTCCGGACCGCGAACTCGCGACCACGGTGACGTCGGGACCGTCATGGCTCTTAATTTTCGAAGAGCGCCCAATCGACGATGGGTCAGCATTGGTGCCAAAGCTCGGAAGCGTAATCACATTGCTGCCTCCGTGCACCGAAACTCCCGGCATCACAGGCCGGTTGACAGTTCCGGTGCCCGCACCGCCACTGCCTGGATACGGGGATATCCCATTGTGAGCGATGGTATCGGCTCCCGTGCCTTTCCCAGAATTCGAAGCTCCAGGACCTTGCCCGGCTAGCGACGCCCCAGTGCCCTGACCCCTCGCTATGTCGCTCCCTGCACCGGGTCCGCCTAGCCCTGGATTAGCACCGCCGGAGGGAGAGAGAGCCAGCGCGCCAATTCCGGCGCTGTTCGGCTTGGCAACCGTCGACCCCGGCTGGCTGGACAGCACAATTCCTGCCCCGTTACCGCTTCCGCCAGCATGGCTGGGCGGCAAAGCCGCTGCGCCTGCGTCCAAAGGACCGCCCAGTCCCGTGCCTCGGTTGCCCTGGCCCAACCCGGAAGCCGCACTGGCCGATATCGTCGGCGGAGGGGGAACAATCGCGCCACCCAGACTGGCACTCGTTCCATCACGCATCGATTTCCCGTCCACCTGCACGGGAGGTGGCACGATTTTGGAGGACCCTAAGCTGGTGGCCGATCGTCCGCCAGTCATACTGCTGCTCACCGGCACTGGCGGAGCTACTACGTTGGGATTCCCCATGCTGGTGAAATATCCATTGGTTGCGCCGTTGACCTGAACCGGAGGCGGAACAACATTCGCACTACCAATTCCGCCGTAGGTTCGCCCGGAAGAAGCGCTGCCCACCTGCACGGGAGGCGGCACAACCTGCTTCTGCAGTTCACCCGGTCCGAATCCCGGGCCCCGAATGGCTGGGTTCTGCGTAATCTGACTGGGCGGAGGCACAACCACACTGGGCGCGGGCAGCGCGAGCCGAGCCTGTGTGTTTGTCATACGCTCCGGCGCGGAAACCGGCGGGGGAATCACCGTCACCGCTTGTGAACCTGGGATCTGCGGCAAGGTTACCTCCCGTTGTATTCCGTTCGGACTGGGTGGAACCACCGCCGCACTCATGGACGGAGAAGGTCGCAGCCGGGCACGCCGGGCATCGGGGGTCGGAGCCACGGCCGTCTCAAGCGCCGGGGCGACCAGCATCTTGTCTCGACGGACATATGGGCTGGGCGCGACGGCAGCATCGGAAAAGTTTGGGGTTCGTGAGTTGGACTTCAACCCTTCTGCGGGAGGTGGACCGGGGATCGGTTTATATGCGAGGAGGTTGGCCACTGCCGCATAGGTCTGGGGCAAATTCAGGTTTGGAGCGTCTACCACCTTCTCCCGAAGCAAATCGCCGCGCGATACGTGAATAACCTGTGTGCGATGGAAGGCCTCCTGCCCGCCGGCCCGCCCGGAACGCCCTACCTTGGCGCCACCCAGATCCTCAGTCTGCGGCAACTCATCACCGGAGAAATAAATCACGTCGTATTTTGGCAGCGACGGCGGTTGATAAGGCTCCAGGAAGGCCAATCTGGCCGGCAGCACCATCGCCGCCACAAGCAGTAAAGCTTCTACGATCCAGGCGGTCAGCATTCCTTGATGGGGAAACAGACCGGTCCGGGCTTCCCCGGCGAGAGGGCGAGGAGATTTCGCCAGCGCCGGTCGGACCGCCGTGACAAACTCCCGCCAGGGAGATGGCCACTCGATCAGAAGCTTGAGTTCATCCTTCACGCTGTGCTTGCCCCCATCCGGTCTACCGTAATTTCAATTTCATCCCCGATTGCGGTCCCACTCAGTTTCAGCGTTTCGCTCGGCAGCTCAATGACCGAAGCAGCCCGCATCTTGATTCCGGCAAGTCTCCAGGGTTTGAGACCCTCTTCCAGATGTACAACAAACTTGTTTGAGTCTAAATACACGACATCGATCGGGAAGTTCATGGCGAAAGTATGTACTCCGCGACATGGTACGATCCACAAGCCATCTCCAGCCTGAAACGCCGAGGCCTGCGCGCACATCAAACCGCGGAAGCGGGACCAATGTGTCCCGGCAATCGCCAGACGAGTGGCTAGATAGGCGTGGCGCGTCCGATTGAACGCGTAAGCAGAGAACCCCGTTGCCGCCATCATAACCTGAATACCAATCCTGAGCGCTGTTTTTTTCACCTTCCCGAGGCGGGCATGAGCGTCCGAACGAGCTGGATTACCGCCGGCCCGAGTGTGACGAAAATAATCGAGGGGAGGACAAATAAAACCAGGGGAATAACCATTTTAATCGTAGTTTTGGCAGCCTGCTCTTCGGCTCGTTGCCTGCGCTCGGTGCGCAGGGAATCCGAATGCACGCGCAAGGCCTGAGCCACGCTGGTTCCAAAGCGGTCAGTCTGGATGAGAGTCCCGACCAGAGAACGGATGTCGTCGACGCCTGTGCGCTCAACCAGGTTCCGCAGGGCTTCCGCTCTGGGCTTGCCGGCCCGCATTTCCAGATTTACCAGATGGAATTCCTCGCTTAATTCGGCATGAGCATGGTGCAAATCCTGGCCGACTCTCATCATCGCTTGATCCAGCGCCAGTCCGGCTTCAACGCAGATGACGGTGAGATCGAGCGCGTCAGGCAGAGCCAGCTTGATTCTCTGTTGCCGTGCCTGGATCTTGCGCTTCAGGGCAAAGCGCGGGGCAAAAAAACCGAAGGCAGTAACGCTTACCAGCAGCACCGGTGAATCCAGGCCGCTGCTGGCGAGGACTGCCACCAACGCGAGAAATGCGCACGCCAACCGGCTTCCTACGTAGATCGTGAGGTGACGCGGCTCGCGATATCCAGCCTGGATCAGCCAGCGGCGGGTTCGCGAAACGTCGCTCGGAGACAACGGAATCGCCTTACTGAGCGGATCCAGCGCCTGCTCCAGCCGTTCCTTAAACGCCGGTTTTTCGATAGGTTCGGCACGCTGCCAGCCGAGGGCACGCAGGCGAGCCCCCAGCAAGGACGACGGCGCATAGGCGGCGGCGCCGAAAGAAAACACCACCAGCACGATGGTTAGAAATACGATGATGGTGAGCGCCAGGGCCATTGCTTACACCTGAATTCGAATTACTTTGCGAATCACAAAATAGCCAAGCGTCTGCAGCACGATGCCGCTCACCACGAGCGTATGCCCGATCGGGTCGGCAAAAAGCGGCCGAATGAACGCAGGACTCGTCATGAGCATTACCACCACAATAACCGGCGGAAGGGCCATCAGCAGCACCATGGTCAACCGTCCCTGGGCTGTGTAAACACGCACTTGCCGCATGATCTTGAACCGCTCGCGGATTACATACGACAGGTTATCCAGGATCTCTGCCAGATTGCCGCCGGTCTCGCGTTGTAACATCACTGCAGTCACGAAAAATTTCACATCCACCAACGGCATGCGCTCGGTCAGATTCATCAGAGCGTCGCGAACTGGTAAGCCGAATTTCTGCTCCTCAAACAACATGCGGAACTCCCCCGCGACAGGCTCAGCAATTTCGTTGGCAATCAGCTCCAGAGCGGTGGTAAAAGCATGCCCGGCGCGGACCGCTCGAGCCAGGGTGTCAATGGCATCCGGGAACAATTCCTCAAAGCGCTGAAATCGCTTAGTACGGCGATAGGAGGCATAGGAGAAAGGAATGACTCCGCCCACCACGGTTCCGACCAGGATAAAAAGCAGAGCCTGATTGGGCGGCAACGACCCCGCCAGCATCAATCCCACCGCGCCCATCACAACCGCGCTGATGACGCAATAAATCAGGAGGTTTCCAGCCCGCACCTTGAGATTGGCCTGCTCCAGAAAGCTCTGGAAGTTCGCCATACGCTCGGAGCGGCGCAACAGGCTGTCCAGGGCGGGAATCTGGCTGAGCATTTCGTCGCGCAACAACGCCAGTTCCTGATTCGGCTCGCGCTGGTTGGTTTTCTGCACGGAGGCCAGCCGCTCGCGCAACAGACGAGCCTGGGCACTACGCTGATCCAGGAGCATAGCGGCCACAAACACAATCAGCGCCACCGCTACGAACACCATGATGACAATCGCCATCACCATAAACTGATCTCCCTATACCTCCATGCGCGACTCAAACAATGCCGGCCGTAAGCGGCACCCTGCGCTGGCTAAACGCTCAGCGAATTTGGGTCGGATCCCGGTGGCGTGAAAATATCCGCGTACGCGACCGCTCTCATCGATGCCGCGCCGCTCGAAGGCGAAAATATCCTGCATCAGGACCAACTCGCCTTCCATGCCAGTTACTTCCGAGATCGAAGTTACCTTGCGGGTGCCGTCAGAAAGACGCGAAACCTGCACTACGCCGTGAATTGCCGAAGCAATTTGTTGTCTCATGGCCCGCTCGGGCAAGCTTAGATTTGCCATGGAAAACATGCTTTCCAAACGGGACAAAGCGTCGCGCGGTGAGTTCGCGTGTACCGTTGTGAGAGAACCTTCATGACCGGTATTCATGGCCTGAAGCATGTCGAAGGCTTCTTCGCCGCGCACCTCGCCCACGATGATGCGATCGGGCCGCATACGCAAGCTGTTAATCACTAGTTGACGCTGCCGCACTGCGCCCTTGCCTTCAATGTTTGGGGGACGAGTTTCCAGCCGCACCACGTGTTCCTGTTTCATCTGTAATTCCGCTGCATCTTCGATGGTGACGATCCGCTCGGAATTGGGAATGTAACCGGAAAGTACGTTGAGCAACGTAGTTTTGCCAGCACCCGTCCCGCCCGAAACCAGGATGTTGAGCCGCCCTTTCACCATGGCCGAGAGCAGTTCCAGCATCGACTCGGTGAGGGTTTTATTTTCGATCATGTTGCGGGCGGTGAGCGGGTCGCGTCCGAAACGACGAATCGAGAGACAGGGCCCATCGATCGCCAACGGAGGAATGATGGCATTGACGCGGGAGCCATCCGCCAGGCGTGCATCGACCATGGGGGACGATTCGTCTACACGCCGTCCCACGCGGGAAACGATTCGGTCAATGATCTGCATCAGGTGCGCGTCATCCTTGAAGCTCAACCCCGTAGACTCGATTTTGCCCGCGCGCTCCACATAGACCTTGTTGTACCGGTTGACCAGGATGTCGGAAACCGTCGGGTCTTTTAGCAAAGGCTCGAGTGGCCCCAGGCCAAAGATTTCGTCCAGAATCTCCCGCGCCAGGCGCTCGCGCTCGGCGAAACTCAGCGGGACAGCTTCGCTGTTTACCGTGTTCCGGATGAGCTGCAGCACTTCATCGCGCGCCGTGTCGCTGGGCGTGCGGCCCAATTTTTCCAGGTCAAGGCGGTCGAGAATTTTTCGGTGTAGATCAGCCTTGACCTGCTGATACTCGGTCCTCTCGAAAGTTTGCAAATTCGCCATAATTCGCTTCGAAATGCTCTACATCCCTAGACAGTCTTAAACAGAGACCACGCCCGGCGTTTCACGTCGGGTTCGTTTTCCGTAAGGCGCGTCGCCAGATTGGTAAAGGCGCGGGCAACATCTGTATGCGTCTGTTGCAACAGCGGTACGCCGCGATCAATCGACGTTGAAACCGCAAAATATTGGTTGGGAATCTTTGCCACTACCTTCACTCCGGCCGCAGCTTCGGCATCAGTTTCACTGAAACCCGGGATCTTGCGGAAACGATTCAGAACCAGCAACACCTTTTCCCGGTTACTGTTCTCGGTCAAGTATTGTTGAACGCGGGCAGCGCTCCACAACGAAGCTACGTCGGCATGCGCCACCATGAGCACGGTCTGCGACAAATTAGCGACCAACTTGGTGGTGACGTCCATGCGAGTGGACAGGTCGACCACGACATACCGGAAATGTCCGACCATCAGATCGAACAGCTTCGCGTGCTCTGCGGAAGAAGGTTCTGTCCCGAGCGGCGTATTTGGACCAGCCAGGAGTTGCATTCCGCCCCCGTGCCGCGTCATGAAGCTTTCCAGCAGTGAGGCGTCGAGACGATGCAGATTCCGGATCGCATCCGCCACGCCAAACATCGGCTTGAGATTCAGATGTAACGCGCAGTGTCCAAGATAAGCTAAGTCCACCAGTGCGGTATTTCCATGGGCGGCTTGCAAGGCCAGCGCCAGATTGACTGCGACCGTCGTAGAGCCGCTGCCGCCTTTGGCATTGACTACGCTGAATATCTTGCCGCGGGTCTCTTCCACGTGGCTCTTCCGCTGGGATGCGCTGAGGCGGACAAACGCCTCCAGCAGGTCCGTTGTAGTCGTGGGCCGCTCGATGAACTCGCACGCACCCGCGCGCATTGCATTCACAATCACATGCGGCTGGCTCATGCTGCCAACCGCAAACAGCGCGCATTGCGGCAAATGCGAATGAAGCATTTCGATGGCTCTCAGGGCGAGATTAGGATTGTCGTTCGGGATGTCGAATAGAATCACCTCAGGATTGGCACTGTGAATGCGCCGCGTAATTGGATCCTCGGTCACGACCGGGAAGTTGGCGCAGCTGTGCACTACCCGTGCCACGCTGGTGCCTTCGACCAGCACCTGCAAGAGGGCACGCTGCTCATCATCCGAGGAAACCACTACTACTGGAAGTTCGGCCATCTTACTGCTCTAATCCTACGTCGAGAAAATTCAACCCCCATCACTTCTGACTTCCGGAAGATTTCTTTCCATCAAACTTATTCGGGTCCAGGAATGGCTGGGGATTGGCCGGCCCTGGCGGCGCTTCGGCGCTGGCAGAAATCCGGCGCACTGTGCACAACACCATCAGTTCCGATTTGTTCTTCTGCAAATTCTTGCTTTTGAATAAATTGCCTAAGATCGGGATATCACCCAGCCCCGGGATCTTGTCCACCACGTCCGTAACCCGATTGTCCAGCAGACCTGCAATCACAAAGCTCTGGCCATCTTGCAACTCGAACTCTGTTTCTGCCTTACGGGTACTCAGGGCGGGTACGGTGAAACCCGAAATCGTCAAGGCGTTGGCAAAATCCAGGGTACTCACCTCCGGAGCTACCTTGAGGTGAATGTTGCCGTTGGGCATGATCACGGGCGTGAAATTCAGCTTCACACCAAAATCCTTGAATGAGATCGTGACTGCAGTAAAGCCCTGTCCGGGCTGCACGATCGGGAAAGGAAACTGGCCACCGGCCAAAAAGCTGGCTTCTTTTCCGTTCACAGCAATTAGGTTCGGCTCAGCCAAAATCTGCAGCAGGCTTTTTTGTTGCAACGCTTCGATCACCGCGCCAAAGTTAAGGTCGGTACGGAACAGAAACAGGTTCAGCGGATTTACAACATTGATGAGCGGAGGAGTGGAGGTGGTGGAAATGTTCGTATTTCCCGACGGGGTCGTGCTGGTGGTCGCGGTGGTTGTGGTGACGGTTGATCCGCCAAACTGGCCCGTGCTCAGCACACCAGTTGTGTTTCCTGTCCCTGGAGTAAAGTAGTTCGCTCCCAACTGCAGAGCTGCAGCGCGATCCACTTCCGCGAACTTCACCTGCAGAAGAACCTCTTGCGCGCCCACCGGACCAAAAGTAAGCACATTGACCACGTTCTTGGAATAGGCGGTGGCGATCATTTCGGCGCGCTTGGAGACATCTTCGGTCGAGACGTGGCCCGAAAGCACAATCGCAGATCGGGAAGGCGTCACCGTGATCTGTTCGTCAGGAAAAACTCGCCTTTCTTCTTCGGCCGCAGCGCTGACGTCCACATCGACCCGCAAATCGAAACTGCGTGAACGCTCCAGTTCATCCCAGATGAGAAGCGAAACCTCGCCCGCAGACCGGCCATGAACCAGGATCTGCGTAGGCGCTACCACAATGGGATCCGCCACGCCCGGGTCGGTTACCGACACTCTCTTTATGCGCTCCGTGGTGTTGATCAGAATTGACTTGCCGACCATGACCCGTAACGGAGCTGCCCCGGCAGCCTCTCCCGCCGGAAGTTGAGCCGTAGGCCCTTGGCTGGAAATTGAGTTAGCACTAGCTGGAGGGGTGCCCGACGCGCCCGCTTGCTGCTGCGAGATTGCACCTCCACAAATAAGAAGCAGCACAAGAAGGATACTCGCTGATTTCTTCAGGCGGCGACGGGTTCCCATTTTCTCAGTCTCCCGCATGCGGGAGCAGATTGACATTTTCTTTACCTCGCTGCTCTTTGTGATCAGAATGTTGTGTCTTCCTTCTTGTCGCCTTTGTAAATCTCCACTGTATACGGGGCCATCACAGGGGTAGGAGTAGGGGGAGGGGGAGCAGCGGAGTGCTTTTGCCGAGGCCGGGGTGCCTCAGCGCGAACCGGCGGTGTCCCGCCCATCTTATAGAGGGCGTCCGATCGCGCTGCCGCAAGTTCCTGCTGCTTGGTGTCCAATGGGTTGCGCAAGGCAAGCTGAATCTTGCCCTGATTAGCCGCGAGCGTGAGCTTCTGCGCATCATCGGGCGATACCAGAAGCGTAATCACCGGGGTGGTTTGCGGTTCTCCTGCGGCGTTGCGTTCCAGCTTTTGCCCGGTGGCAAGCACTGCTACATTCTCCAAAACCGTCGTCGTCTCCTGTTGGCTCACACCTTCGGGATTGCCAGTCAGCAGGACGTCCACGCGAGTTCCGGGCAGCACGAAACCCGCAACTCCCGTGGTGTCATTCACTCGCACCGACACCGCACGCATCCCGGGAGGAATCAGCGATGGCAATCCGTAGCCGGCATTCTCGGCGGCCAACTTATTGGTGAGGATCAGCTCACCCCGGGAGATTGGAAGGATCACACCGCGACCCAGCAGCCTGTCCTTGCGATGAAAAACACCGGCGGGCAATTCCCCAGAAGGATAGTGCACATATTTCACATCCTTCTCCTCAATTTTCGTGCCGACCTGCAAGTCGGTGGCTGCAACCAACACATCCTCGCCAGGAACCGATCTGGATCGGCCACCTTGCAGATTGCGGTAAACCATAAAACTCACGGCAGCGCCCATCACCAGAGCAAAGAACCCAATCATCAAGAGCCGGTTACGATTCATTGCTACTCCTAGATTTGTGGTGCCCGCTTATGTCTTCCGGTTGACGCCCGGGCTTCGAGCTCCCACCACGGCAGAAGAAATCTGGGTTGCAACTCCGAAAAGCCAAGCGCACTTCTCCGTACGCACACAATCGTACGCACCCAGAGAGGATCACTGTGAAATTGAGCTTGCCACAGACGAGAAGACGTTATTTGCGTTCCCCCCAATAAGTCTGATCGTACCCACCACGATCACCAGGATCACGGCCAACATTACCGCGTACTCCGCGATGTCTTGACCTTCATCTTCCCACCATAATCTGCGGATCACATTGTTTGTCATCGGTTGCCTCCACATTCGCCTACGAGGTTTGGCACTCCCGTGCAGGCACAGCTCCAGAGATGGACCGCACCGCCGGGGTGCTGATTGCGTTTTATGAATCAACAGTTTGCGAGGGAAAAACTATTTGCACTCTCTCCCCACGCCATGATACTCCGAGCCAAGGCGGTTGGAGTGACAAATTGTGGCGCATCGTGCAAAAAAATTCAATTTTTCGAGTAACGAAAGTTTCGCAGGCAATCGTCAAAGGCTACGCTCGGAGTGAACTTTGGTCTCAAAAATGCCTGAGCACACTAATTTACCGAGATTGGGTCAGTACGACCGCTTGTCCATCTGAGAACACCCGCTCCCAGCCGCCTCCGAGCGTGAGTACGGTAATCAAAGGCGCATCCGGTGGAAGTACGATAGTTTGCAGCCGCCATTTCTCCAGCCCGGACTTCCATGACTCGCCTCTGACATAGTAGGCGGAGGCAAACTCGTCCATAAAGGAGTCGCCATAAACATCCGCGCGACCGTCAATATAGACCTTGTACTCCGGGTACAGCCTCCATATGAAATAACCACCCCAGTTGTAATGGTTCATCATTGGAGCAGGCGGATGGGTGCTTGCCAGAAAGGCAATCGTCGCTATGGGAAACTCTTTGGCCTCCGCTTGTGCCTGAGAGCGGATTACTTGCCGCACACGGAGTCCGCTAAAGACCACAAAACCTGCCAATAGCACGAAGTTGACAACGAACTTGATGCGCGTCAGTGGCGACGGATTTTCAAGCCATCCGCCCTTGCCATTCTCTTGCAACGTGGTTTGAACCGTTGCGCTGAGAAGCGGAACCGCCACCAGCACGTATATCGGAATGTGCCGTACTGAGCGCAAAGCCGCGTACATGGTTACAGCCAACAGCAGCAACTCTCGGGCGCGTAAACCGCGCGCGCCAAGCGCCGGCAGCAGCATTGTGGCCAGTATCATCACAAGCAACGACAGATACCGGCCTTGATGAAAATCTGGCGACGACCATTCTCCGATGTAGCTGAGCATGGTTCGAGAATGCAGGGTCTCGAAAGGATAACGGTACATCGCGATCCCATAGGGGTTGAGCGGTACGATGGCAACCAAAGCCAGGCCGGCCACGGCGAGGTTTCGCAACCTTGCTGTTGACTGCACGGCTTCACGATTTCCGAAGGCATAATCCACGGCATCTCCCAGCAGGAACACAAGGACGAAAACAATTCCCAAAGCGTATCCCGCGTGCAGGTTGACCCAAAGCAGCATGATCGGCAGTGTCCACCACAGCATCTTGGGGCGGCGATAGGACTCTTCAAGGATGAACAGAAGGATGCAAGCTAGCAGGAGGGTGAACATTTGCGGGCGCACTCCAAAACTAGGCACCGAAGCTATCGCGCCCCAAGCGCTTATTGCGCCGGCCACATACGGGCGCCCTGGGCAACGCATAAACAGCAGGAGAAAGGTGACTGCGATCAGCGCACCGAATCCTGCTATCAGGCCGCCCCATCCTGCCACGCAGTACAACCAAAAAATCAAAATCTGGGACATCCATTCGTGGTCAACCCACGGCTGGCCCGCCCGAGTAAATGAGTACGGATCGGCGTGAAAAACCGCGTGGTTCTGGATTATCAGTTGGCCCGTGCGAAGGTGCCACCACACATCTGGATCTGTCACGTTGCGCGCGGCCAAAGCGAACAGGCCGAGAGCGAGAATAACCACGAACAGCCGCCGGGTTTGCAGCCACCCCGACATGAAATAAGGATCATATCGTGCCACCTGCGCGATAGGTATAGAATCGGCTCGCACTATTGCCGGCGGCCGTGAGGCGTACTCCCAGGTTCAGCATGGAAAAGCCCCAAAAGAGGCAGGCCGTATTCGTGTATTTGTGTGGAATGGTTGTGCTCCACGCCGCCTTCTTTTGGGATGCACGAGAGTCGGTCAGTAAAGGGTATTCAGACTTCACCATTTATTACTGTGCTGGAATGATGGTAAGGAAAGGGTTGGGACATGACCTGTACAACAACAGTGTTCAGTATCAAATACAGCGCGAGTTTGCTCCCCATGTAGCAATCCGGCTAAATGCTTTGCCGTACAATCATCCGCCATTTGAAGCTCTATTCTTCGCTCCCTTCACCTTTCTCTCTTATCTCCACGCCTTCATTCTCTGGGACTTGCTGAATGCCGGCGCGTTGCTGGCCGGCGCATTTCTGCTCCGAGGACAGGTGGACAAATTAAAGACGTGTTCGCTGCCGCTTTGCATGCTGGCGACTCTGGCTTTTTTCCCCATCTTCTTGACGCTTCTTCAGGGGCAGGATTCGATCCTCCTCTTGTTACTTTATGTCCTGACGTTTGTCTGCTTGAAGAAGAACGCGCGGGCACTGTCGGGAGCCTGGCTGGCTCTGGGTTTATTTAAGCCGCAGCTGGTCTTGCCATTTATCTTGCTTTGGCCAATGCGAGGCGACAAGAAAATCTTGTATGGTTTCCTCCCGACCGCCGCCGCCCTGGCGCTGGTTTCCCTTGCCCTTGTTGGAACCACCGGACTCAGATTGTATCCGGGATACGTCTTGCGCCTGGATGCAAATATGGCTGGTGGCGCAATCCAACCGTCGGACATGCCGAACTTACGCGGTTTGATCTATGTTCTAACTCATGGCCGGATCGAGACCGCTAGCATTGCAATAGCGTTTTCATGTGTCATCCTGCTGTTGGCTGCGTGGCTGTGTCGAGCCAGGGAGACGACCCCCGACTTGTTTTGCTCGAAGTTTGCCTTAGCGATGGTTGCTACCGTGCTCGTCAGTTATCATTGCCTCGGTTACGATCTCAGCGTTCTGCTACTACCGATAGCACTCATCTTCCAGAAGCTCTGGCATCCGGGAACTCTGGCCCCGTGGGCGCGGGCGTTAATGCTGCCCGGGATCGGATTGCTGTTCTTCTCACCTTTGCAGGAGTTTCTCTTGCTGCACGGCAATCGGCTCGCATTGATGGGCTGGGCGGTGCTGCTGCTCCTGGGCGGGATTGTCGCGCAGATTTGGTTTGAAACCGCCAGCCGTGCTTTGCCATCGGACAAACGCTTTGGTGAGGGCACTGATTCCAAGTCCCACTTAAGTTCCGGCACGATTGCATAGAATTAACTAGGGCAGGCTCGAAAATCGCCTTTCTCAGACGACAGTCACCCACGCATTTGCTGTCACATCGAAAACCCGGATTTGTGCTGGCCTTGCTACTAGCGGGCAGTATGTGGTTCTACGTCCAGCACGTACTGATTGCGCATCAGTTGTCAGATGCTGCCCTGCACGGTATTCCTCGCGGCAATCTTTCCGACCTCTATCCTCGTTGGCTGGGAGCGCGTGAACTGCTGCTGCACCACCGCGATCCTTATGGCGCCAGCGTTACCCGTGAGATCCAGATTGGGTATTATGGCCGTGCACTTGATCCCGCCCGTCCCGATGATCCCACAGACCAGCAGGGTTTTGCTTATCCTGTCTATGTGGTTTTTCTGCTTGCGCCCACAATTTATCTACCGTTTGCAGTAGTGCAGAGCGGATTTCGATGGTTACTCATCGCGTTAACCGCCGCGACTGTGCCGGTCTGGGTGCGCGTCTTTCGCTGGCGTGCTTCAAAGTGGACTGTCGCGACTCTGATGGTTCTGCTGCTTGGCAGTCTGCAGGCGATCCAGGGAATCAAGCTGCAGCAATTGAGCCTGCTGGTTGGCGGATTGATCGCCTTCTCTGCACTTCTGCTGCAGACAGATCGACTCGCTGCCGCGGGAATCCTGCTTGCGCTGGCCACAATCAAACCGCAGTTGGCATTGCCGTTGGCGGCGTGGCTTTTGTTGTGGGCAGCGGGTGACTGGCGTACGCGAAACAAACTCGTGTGGGGGTTTGCGGGGACAATGTTGGCGCTGATCGCTGCGGGCGAGATTGTCTTACCAGGTTGGGTCGGGCGCTTTCGTCAGGCGCTGGTTGCGTACCGGCAGTACAACAACGGCGCGGGCTCCGCTCTGGAGCTGCTGTTCACTCCCGCCTGGGGAAGAGCTCTTGCAGTTGCTATTGTCGTAGGATTAGCCGTCGTCTGTTGGCGTTTTCACCGCACTTCGAAAGATGTACCAACATTTCACTGGATCATGGGAGTTATCTTGGCTGCCACCATCGTGATCGCTCCCAAAGAAGCTCCCTACAATCAAGTCTTGCTGCTGGCGCCGATTCTGCTGGTCGTTAGCTATTGGTCGATTCTGTGGGCCGCGGGCGCTTTATCGCGCCTCGCGCTCGCCGTGACAGCTTTGATTGTTGCCTGGCCGTGGCTGGCTGCGCTAGGGATCACGCTGGCTTCAATTTTTGTCCCGAATCCCAAATTGCAAAGAGCATGGGAACTCCCGCTTTACTCCACTATTCTTATTCCTTTAGCCGTCTTTGCCGTCGTAACCATCGCGATCATGAAGCTGCTGCCCAGATGGACTAATGTCAAACCCTCATGAGCGGCTGCCTGGCGGCAGTCGGTCAGGCTGAACATAGGACAGAATTATGGCTCGCCCCTTCCCATGGCTTGGCAATCCTGTCATTATTCTCGTGAGCGGAATCGCTGCCCAATGGCGTTTGAAACCATAGTTACTCCTGAACCCGGCTCGAGCTCCGGCATCTTCCCCACCCTTGTGTTCGTGCAGGGGAATGAGCAACGCGTTATCAAGCTCGACCATAGCCCGTTCAGCGTGGGCCGGAAAGTTGATAAGGATCTGGTCATTCCCGATCCGCGGGTTTCGCGTGATCACGCCATGATCATTTCTGAGAATGGGGAATTCTGCCTCGTCGATCAGGGCAGCAAGCACGGAACCTTTGTCAATGGCGAAAAAATCCAGCGTAAAGCCCTGGAGCAGAACGACCGCCTGGAGTTCGGGGTTCGCGACCTCGCCTATGCCATCTTCAATCCCCAGCACGCCACGCCCAACACGGCCCGCGAGTTTCTTAGCCAGATTTCCGGGATGCATATCTCGGAAGAAACTACTGATCTGGAGAAATTGGTCCTTTTTCTCGAAGCTGCACGCAAGCTGAATACCGTCGGGGTGCTGGATGAAATTTTGATGACCCTGCTTGACGTAACACTCAAATTAACTCGCGCCGAGCGCGCCTTCGTGTTCATGAAAAACGACCAGGGGGAGTTGCGGCTGGGAGCGGGACGAAACTCCAAGGGTGAGCCGCTGCTTGAGGACACCACGATTTCGCACTCCATTCTGGAAGATGCCCTGAAATCCAATTCCGAGTTCGTGCTCACCGATACCAGTCGCTCGACGGATCTGACTGGGCGCAAGAGCATCGTTGCCTACGATCTTCGAACAGTCATCTGCGTCCCCCTTCGAAAGCCACAGGTGCATACGGTGCGCGGCACAGACGGTGGGGGACCCACGCCGGCCGCCGAGGCCATGGGCGCGCTTTACGTGGATTCACGCTTTGCCTCGCGCGACATTTCCAGCGTGAGCAACGACATTCTGCACGCCATCGCGACCGAGGCTGCCTCTCTCATCGAGAATGCACGCCTGGTGCAGGCCGAGGAATCTGCCAAGCGTTACCAGCAGGAACTGGCCATCGCCGCTTCTATTCAACAGCGCCTCATGGCGGTGACCATTCCGGAAGTTCCTTTCGCGCGCCTGGGTGGAAGAAATCTCTCCTGTAAAGAGATCGGTGGGGATTTCTTCGATGCCGTCAACACCGACCAAGGTCTGACTGTGGTGCTGGCAGACGTAAGCGGCAAAGGTGTTTCTGCCGCGCTGCTGGCGTCCACTTTGCAAGGCATGATTTATTCCCAACTCGCCGCTGGTATGCCGCTGACCGAGATTGTCACTGCGGTTAACCGTTTCTTCACGCATAAGCACATAGGCGAGAAATATGCGACGGTGATTGTGGCCCGGATTCCCGCCGACGGAGAATTGGAGTACGTAAACTGCGGTCATGTGCCGCCAGTCCTGGTCTCCCATGGGGAGGTGGAGCGACCGAGTGATGCCAACCTGCCCGTCGGCCTGCTTCCCGACGCGGAATACAAAAGTGCGCGGCTTCAGTTAAAACCGGGCGATCGTCTGATCCTGGTGACGGATGGAGTTACCGAGGCGGAGAATGCGCGCGGCGAATTCTTCGAGGACTTCCGTCTGGAACGGGCCGCGAAAACCGGCACGATGGAAGATATTTTCTCCGCCATCTCCGACTTCTGCAGCGGCAACGCCCTAAGCGATGACTGTACGGTCGTGGAACTGGTGTACACCGGGTAGACGGGCTATACCTGATACCAGTCCTCCCTTGTGAGCGGCAACGCGCTTTTGCCCTGATCGCGTTTTACTAGCAGTGTTTGGTAGACGTCTAATTTTCCTGTCCGGAAATAGTGGCACGAACCCGCCAGATACAATCGCCAGATTCGATACTTCACCTCATCTGTGATCCGGCGGGCCTCCTCGGAATGCGCTTCCAGGCGCCGCAACCATTGCTGTAACGTCAGAACGTAGTGCTCGCGCAAGTTCTCCACGTCGCGCACCTCGAAGCCGCTGGCCTCGGCCGCATCCAGCATGGCGGCAATTGGCACTAATTCGCCGTCGGGAAAAACATAAACGTCGGTAAAGGTCGGTTGCTGGGGAGCAGTCCGGTTGCCTGCTCTGCCAATCCCATGATTCATAAAGACGCCACCTGGCCGCAAAAGCCGGAATGCACGCTCAAAATATTCCGGCAACTTGGATCCCCCGACATGCTCCACCATGCCCACGCTGACCAGCTTGTCGTAAGCCCCGGGTTCATCGAGCTCGCGGTAGTCGAGCAACCGCACTTCGCATTGCTCTGAAAGTCCTTCCTGCTCGATCCGCTTACGTCCAAATTCGATCTGGCGTTCGCTGATGGTGATCCCCAAAGCGCGCACTCCGTAGTGACGGGCCGCATGAAGAATCAATCCGCCCCAACCACACCCTATGTCCAGCAAGCGCTCCCCAGGTTTCAGGCGCAGCTTGCGGCAGATGTAGTCCAGTTTCTGCTCCTGCGCGGTATCGAGATGATCGTCGGACGCTTGGAAATATGCACAGGAATAAACCATGTTCCGGTCCAGCCAAAGAGCATAGAAATCGTTCGATACGTCGTAATGGTAGGTAACAGCCTGGCGATCACGTTCTCTGGAGTGAGCCGTTCCCTGCAGGTCCACTGCGCTAGTCTGCGCCCGCTGATGCGAAGGCAAATCCAGCAGCATTTTGCTCAAACGCAGCTTCTCTCTAAGAGTCCACCGCTTGTTCAGAAGAAAATCGGCTAAACGAAAGACGCCCAGAATATCGCCTTCCAGATCGAATTGATCGTAGATGTACGCCTCGCTCAGGGAGACCTCGCTGGCATTTCCTATTACTCGCCGCAGGGCAGCGGGATCATTTATTTTCCAGGTGAATCGTCGGAATTGATTGCTCTCCTGCAGCCATCGGGTGCCATCCCACAGTTCAACCGCAAAGTCACGGGGATGGTAGGCGGCCAAAGCTTGCTGCAGAAAACTCAGTGTCGCCCGCAAAGCTTCGTATTCGGTTTTCCGCGCCCGTTGTGCCATGGCATCGAAATGGCGGCAGAGATTTTAGCCGGTTGTTCCCACCTTCACCCTAAAGTCTACGCCTTCCCATCGCTGCTCAGCTTTCCAATAAAAGGTGAAAAGAATCTCACGGCCATCTTCTAACTCATGGGACGGCAAATCGACTACGTGCAGGCCTAAGCCTGTGTCGACTGTCTCGCTGTCATGGCTTGTCTGCCACTGATCAAAACTCCA
>DASPRY010000097.1:0-14378 GCA_035624215.1 Terriglobales bacterium | reverse complement strand
CGAGCGTGCAGGCTATCGCAATGTGATCAACGTGGCGGGAGGCTTCGACGCGTGGCATGCTGCCGGACTTCCAGAGGTTGCGGAGCAACTCGCCAAGGTATAGTGCTTGCTCTCAGCTGTCAGCCATTATTGCAAGTCAACGGCTAGTCGTCACTCCAACCGAGAGCTCACGGGGACCACCATGAGCTATCGTCTACTCGTAGGGGTTGCGATCCCCGAGGCGGGCACCGAAGTCGTGGCGGCCTCTTCGCCGCAGGAATCCGACACTGACGCGCCATTCAAACAGAATGGGGTGGCTCGGAGCGTCGCGAATCACAACGCCGATGAAGTTGGTGAAGTTGCCTTTGTGTGCGCTTGGCAGCTCCAGAATGTACCCGGCGTGATATGACGCTCCACCATATTGCCAATGGAGGCCGGAGGGTAAAACCACTCCGTCGATTAGACGCTCTGAGATGTGCACCCATTTTGGCGTCACTTCAGAATAGAAGCCCTGGGTGTTAGTGATCAGGCGCTCAAGACCCACGCCGGCAAAAAAGGTTGACCTGCTGAACACATCGCTGCTTACACCGTCCAAGTGCACGGCGATGCCCTTGGCAAGCGGTTTCCAACCAGACTCCAGCGCGATCCGGGCTGGAATCGTTAGGAGGCCTCCTGTCATGTGACGAAAATCACCGGCAAACCCGAAAGACACTTCCGCCCTACCTTCGGACCAGTCGTAAATCCCCACGCCGAGTCGCACCTCGCGCCAGGGCACAACGTAGGTCTTGTAAATGGCCTCCGGGGTACGCGCATCGGGATGGTGGTCCAGGTATGCCGTTCCTGCCTCCGCAGTTGCGCTATCACAATGCGCGCACGGCGGATCATCTGGGAACGGTTGCAGCGTGCACACAAGGTGCTCGGAGGGCACATCCAGACCAGGGAAAATGGCTTCCGCATCCGCGAGGGCGAAGCGCCCGTCCCGGTGGCGTGGCAGGGTCATGGAGGCCAGGTAGGGCTCCAGCAGAAAATGCACCTTGCTGCTCCGATCGCGAAGGCCCCAAAAGGCATATGGTTCGAGGTGCAGATTGTCATCGACGCCGCGTGTGAAGCGCCCATCGTGGTTCAGATCGGGCGCCATCGCATGCTTTGCGAGCTCGACCATCGCGAAGAGGGGAAGCGCCACGGGAGGAGAATCCTTGACCAGCGTGGAATAGAGATTGTTGGGGACAAAAGAATCGTGATCGGAGGCAAAGACGTTACGAACGGTTCCGCCGAGCTTGTCGACTTCGACAAACAGGTGTTCGGAATCATGGAGGTGGGGGTGGGACTTGCCTTCGTCGAATGGGTAATAAAACCAGTATTCGATCAGCCAGGTTCCAGGGTAGGACAGAGTCCGCACATAGGATGTACAGCGCGACCATCGCCGATCGCCTAGGGAAGCGTAGGCTGCAAGGTAATCTGTTTTCGAGGTGCCGCGCGCCAGCGGCCTAATCGCCTGCCAGATGTCTACGTCAGTTGGATAGTCGGGTTCATTGTCGGCGAATTCGAGGATGGGCGCATAGAGCTCGTTGTTGGCGGCGACGCGATAGAACGACCAAGTGACTTCGGCGGAACGTGTCTGGTCTTTGGGGTGTGCAGAGAGGTGTGCAGCCAGTGTTTCAAGGGTCGAGTCACTCACCTGCTCCGTTGGACTGGCTCCCGTTGTCGGAGAAACAGTGCCGGCGTCGGTAAATTCAAGCAGAGCGCACAATGCCGCGACCGTGGGATTCGTAAACTGCCCCAGAGGAGCGGCGGGCTGCCGCGGATCAATGATCGTCGTAGCGGGGAGACTGGCTACGGGGGCCCCGGTCACGGGGATTCTGGTCGCGGGAACTGGAGTCGCTCCTTTCGGGCCCGTGACCGGCTCGGTCACGAGGACCAGAAAATCCCGCAGGTCTCCTTCATGACCTGCCAACAATTGAAAATTTGCGCCTGGCGGCACACGGTAGGGGAGCTCTTCCCGGACACCACTTTCCGGGGACACCACCGCCAGCCGGCCGTCCTGGTATGCGTATAGCACTCGACCGTCCCCGTGGACGGAAGCGGCCGCAGCTTCTGTGCACGGTCTTTCGCCGGACTGGCCCAAGTCGTCCAAGAGACAGACTCTTTCCTCCGCCGCGTAGGGGAAAAGTTGGCGGGGCAAGCGGTGCTGAGAGGGGAATGCATCGCCGACACTGATTTGGGTAATGCGCTCGGTGAGATCGAGAATGCGCGGCGCACCGTCGGCGAAGACGACCAGGACCTTTGTGCCGTCGGTGGAGAGTTCAACATCGACAATGGCGGTGCTGGAAGGGGAAACTTGAATTTCGCGAAAACGCCATTCTAGCCGTGCGACTGGTTCTGCCAAGTTTGCGAGCAATATTTCCCCTCTTCCACGCCCAACGGCGACGACATCGTTGAGAGGGTTGCTGAGAGAATCACGGTCCTCGCCAAGGGCCGCTGAATTTGCGACGAGCAGGAGGCCGAGTCCGAGCGACAATCTGATGTGCAGATGCCTATTCACGATGCCACGTTTGACTTAGAGTTGGTTTCATAAATGCCTTTCCGCTCGGAAGGCACGTTTCTCAGGGGCTAAAGCCCGCATTTTTCCCAGCCCTGAACGGCACGGCTGAAGCCGTGCCCTACCCAAAACCGATTTATGAAACCACCTCTAGCGATTAATCAATCGCCGCGCGACGAGCAGCCCAGGCACAAAACAAACGGGGTGTGGAGAGAAGGGAAAACTGCTCGCGCGTTTCCCGCATCCCCACACCCCGGCAACGACCGCGGACCAATGTTCAACGGAGCGCTACACCAACACTCCGCTTGGTATAAAAGATCGCTCAACTCAGCTGTGGCTGCATTCCAATAAGCGAACAGAATTTTCGAAGAGAGATTATGTGCGACGAAGCTAAAGAGACCACCGTCGATTTCTCCTCACGCCGCCAGCCCTGGCCAACCGGTTTGAGCGGCTTGATAATTTTCCAAGGTTCCTATGTCGAGCAGGTAGTCGGAAATGGGATAAGCAAGCATCTGGCCTATCAGTCGCGGAAAAACGTCGAACCCCAAATCGACCGGGCAACGCGGCGGGATCTGGGTCAAGAGCTCTGGAGTACCAATCGTGAGTCCCGAGAATGCCCACCGGCTTTTCGGCTGGGCAGGCTTCTCCACGAACTCGCGGATGACCATCTGGCCGTCGAATGACACAACTCCGCAGCGAGATGGGTCCGGTACCTGATACACCCCAAGCGTTGCGGCCGGTTGCCTCGCACGGTGGAATTCCAGCATGCGGCCGAGGCTGGCGCTGGTAAGGACGTCTGCATACAGGATCCAGAAACAACAGTCGGCGGCGACCCAATCGCGGTTGGCCAGGACGGTGCCCGCCGACCCGAGCAGAGTGGACTCCTCGGCCAACCGCACGCGAATGGCGTTGCTGTTGTTCCGCAGCCAAGTTCGAACAATCTCTGCATGGGTGTGGAGATTTATCATGACTTCATCAATTCCCGCATTCCGGCAAATTTCCATCCAGATCTGCAGCATGGGTACACCACGTATGGGGACTAGACACTTTGGAAGCTTGTCCGTAATCGGCCGTAGACGCGTGCCATGGCCCGCGGCTAATAGAAAAGCCTTCATCGATTCACACGGATAACAACCGCAGTGCTGGTGCGAACTTGCGACTCAAACACCGACTGCGGAAACAGGTGTGAAGATCCAACGCGAGCCGGCGCGCTGGTCTCCGTCAATGAATGGATCGTTCACGATCACTTGGGCCCCGTTGTTATCGAAGGCAAAGGCCATTTCGTGAACGCCTTCGGCATGAAGTGCGGAGCGGACTGCCTCATGTCGATGAGACTCGCAGTAGAGAAGCAGAAATCCTCCTCCACCAGCGCCGGTAATCTTCCCTCCCACGGCGCCGCTGCGGCGGGCAACCTCGTAGAGATGGTCGATCCTCGGATTGGAAATCTTTCCGGAAATGCGCTTCTTTGCCCGCCATCCCTCGTCCAGCAACGCTCCGAAAAGACTGAGATCGCCCGCTTGAAGCGAACCAAGCATGCGGTCGGCCAGGGCCCGCACTTCGTGGAGGGCGTCAAGGGTGGGCCCAGTGTGGCTGCGGGTTGACTTCTCCTGTTCATGCAGTATTGTCCAGGAATGATGGGCGGAACCGGTGAAGAAAAGCATCAAGTTAGATTGAAGTTCACGCAGGAATTCGGGATCAAGGTCCAGAGGTTGTACTTCGGTGAGGCCATCGTTGTGGAAGGTAATGAAATTGAAACCACCGAAGGCAGCTGCAAATTCGTCCTGCCTGCCGACGCGGTGTCCTAGGACGTCACGGGCAATGCGGAATGCATATTCAGCGAGATCGTACTTGGAGAATGGCCGATTCAGATAGGTGGTCAGGGTTCTCAGAATATTCACGCATACACTGGCGGAAGAACCCAAGCCGGTGCCTGGGGGAATCTCCGAGGACAGGAAGAGATCCACGGAAATATCGCATGCCAGATCCTTGAGTACGGCCAGAGGAATCTCGAGGCCGCTGCCACGAATATTCATGTTGGCGATATCCCGCCACGTTTCGAAGATCCGAAGGTCAGAGGAGATGACCTGAATCCGGCCGTCAGTGCGTTTGCCCAGGATGGTGTAGAAATACTTGTTGATGGAAGTGCTGAGCACAGCACCACCGAAGCGTTCGTAATAGGCCGGGAGGTCGGTTCCTCCTCCGGCAAAGCTAATGCGCATTGGACTACGGACGATGAGCACTCTCTAGAATCTCCCGGTGGACATGCGCTTCAATCGCACGGTTAGGCGTTCCAGCCGGCTCCACGCCAGCGAGCGGACCTTCCCGAATCGAATCCTCCCTTTTCGCCGAACGCGTCGCCAAGGTCCCAAATGTCTGTAACAGAAGCGAGAGATCAGTCCAGAGGGACAAGTTCAACAGATATTGCAGGTCGAAACGCGTTTTTTCTTCCGACGAATGCTGCTCGCGCAATCCTTGAACCTGGGCCAACCCGCTCATACCAGGCTTCACGGTCAAGCGTTGCTGTTGCCACTCCGAATAGCGGCACACGCGCTCGCGAGGCTCAGGCCGCGGCCCTACAAGACTCATGTCACCGCGCAAAACATTCCACAATTGCGGCAACTCAGTCAGGCTGAGTGCTGCTAGAATCCGTTCAAAGCGGGAAGCGTCGCGGGCTCTGCGATCTACGTTCAGTCGCAGCATTGCGAACGGCCTGCCCCGGAATCCGCAGCGCGTCTCCCAGCGAAACGCTTTTCCCTTGATGTGGTGAAGCGCAGCCGCCAGCGGCAGAAGGAGTGGAATCGCGACCACCGAAAGCAGGGCCCCCAGAAAAATGTCCAATGCCCGTTTCCAAAGCAGTGTAGCGACGGTAAGTCCGGGTCTCGTCAGCTGGAGAACCGGAAGGCCGCCAAGTTCGATCAGACGAGGATGAGAGAGATAGAGTTCGTAGAGCTGGGGCACAAGGCTGACCTTGATGCCACGATCGCGGCAGAGTGCGGTCAAGTTGAGCAGGTCAGGCGAAGCGCATTCCTGCAGAGCAACAATCAACTCATCGACCCGTTGCTCGCAGAGCAATTCCACAGCGCCGAGTGCGCCGGTGCTGACTCCTGGACCCGCGGACGCAAGTAAAGAGCCGGAATCGAAGGTCCCGTCATCCGGTGCCAAGACCCCCACCACCCTGCAAAGCATCTCGGGATGCCGTTGAATCTTGCGTTCTAACTCCCGCACCAGACGGCCGCGCCCCACAATGACTACGCGGCTTGCACCGCCATTCCTGGAGTGGGATCGCAGCATCAGATAGGCTGCAACCCGTATGAGGACAAATCCAACGAAAAGCAACAAACCAAAGTGAACCAGAGCCAGACGGGAGACATACGTGCGAAGCAGATATCCGCAGGACAACAGAACCAGCATCAGCCCGCCCACGGATAACAACAACTGTGAAACAACCGCGGACAACCGCCAGCCCCCACGGAACCCGTCGAGGGATAGAAAACGAAAGAGAAAAGTCCAAATAATCCAAGTGGCCGCCAGGAAAGGTAGCAGAGCGGAGGCGGAGACTACCTCGACATGGTCCAATTCCACTCCATAGCGCAGCAGCAGCGCTGCGGCCATGGCCAGGGTAGACCACAAGAGATCGGCGATAAGGATCCGGGAAAATAACTTGCCCTGATTCATAGCAGTCGGTTCTGGTGGTTGCTTCCGTTAAAACTCGTCATGCAACCGCTTCATCGTTCGGCCGGGAGATTTTCGCGCGCAGCACAGTAAAAACGGCATGAGTGATGCTGAGATGGAGATCTTCGATGATCTGCATATTGTCGGACGGGACGGTAAGGCACAGGTCACAGAGATCCTTCATATCTCCCCCTTGAAACCCAGTTAACCCTATCGTGAAGGCACCAGCCTCGCGAGCAACTTTCAGAGCCTTGAGCACGTTCGGGGAGTTTCCGCTGCCACTGATGGCGAATGTTATGTCGTCGCGGCGAACGAAATTTATCAACTGTTCCGCAAAGATATCTTCATAGCGCGCATCATTGGCCCACGCCGTCATCATGGGCACATTATCCGTAAATGCCAATGCCTGGAAGCGTTTGCTCGAACCATTGCTCGCTCCCTTTCCAAGATCGCAAGCGAAGTGAGACGCCAGAGCGGCACTGCCGCCGTTGCCAAACAAATAAATCGTGCGGCTCGATTCATAAGCCTCCATGAGGGCAGTAACGATTTTCTCCATGGTCGCGATGGGCATTCTTCCGATTGTCTGGACAACATTTTCAAAGTAGCTGTTCAACGCTGTTTGCATAGTCAACCTTTCGCGCTGTGCTGATCCAAATCGCACCACGCTTTTTATCTAAGGAACTGGATATAAGGATTGTCTGGTTTACTGGATACTGGGAAGCACCGCTTCAGTTTCTGCGGTCTCGTATCCATGCGGATGTTTCTGCTTCCATGCCCAGGCGCTGCGAACAATCGAGAGTAGATCGGAGCAGCGCGGGATCCAGCCGAGTTGATCGATCAGACGTCGTGGGCTGGCACAGAGTACGGCTGGATCCCCCGAGCGCCGCTCGGCGTCTTTGATAGGTAAACTATGGCCGACTACGTCTTCGACGATCTGACAAACCTGTCGCACAGAATAACTGCTGCCGGTCCCGATGTTGTAGACCGACATACCCGGATCATTGGGCACTTGCAAAGCCAGCAAGTGGGCCTGAGCAATGTCGGCAACATGCACGTAATCGCGTAGGCAGGTACCGTCGGGCGTGGAATAGTCGCGACCATAGATCTCAAAGCAATCGCGCTCGCCGGTTGCCGTCTGCAGCAATAAAGGGATGATATGGGTTTCGGGACGATGATCTTCCCCGACAATATCAGTCGCGCCACAAGCGTTGAAATAGCGAAAAGCCACCACATTCCAGGCGTATGCAGACGCATACCATTGGAGCGCACGCTCCAGCATCAGTTTAGTTTCACCGTAGGAGTTCACCGGCATTTTCGGATGATCTTCGTCGATCTGCGTGACTTGCGGATTTCCATAGACCGCGGCCGACGAGGAGAACACGAACTTCCGGATTCCCGCGGCACGCACAGTCTCTAAGAGCGCAATACCACGAGAGATGTTGGAGTCAAAAAATATACCGGGATTCGACATGGATTCCGGGATCAAAGCTTTGGCGGCGAAGTGAAAGACTGCGTCAAAGCGATTTCCGGATAAGATTCTTGGAAGACTTATCTGGTCGCTAATGTCGAGCCTATGCAGCATCGCACCATGAGGAACCGCGGCTGCATGGCCGGTTGAGAGATCATCGACTACGACTACTTCATGTCCAGACGCCAATAACTGCGAACAACAGACCGACCCGACATACCCAGCGCCTCCCGTGACCAAAACTCTCGCCATAACTATGGCACCTCGTGCCAGCGATCCTCGGAACGATACAGCGACATTGCAACCTCTATTCCGGTTTAGACGGAAGCCGGCAGCACCACGCCGGCATCGCGCATATGAGCCTGAGCATCCTCAACTTGTTGAGGTACTCCACCGACACTCTCGATCCATTCGAGAAAGTCGTCCAGAACAACGGAAAGAGGACGGCGGGGCTGCCATCCCAGGCGCTTTAACTTCTCGACACTTGAGACACTGTGGCGGTTATCTCCCCGGCGGTACTCACCCGACATCTCCAGCGTCACGCGGGAAGACAGTTTCTTTAACACGGCATGTGCGTAGGCCAGAATACTCATCGCTTTGCCACTGCCGACGTTAAACATCTGGAAGTTGGCTTCGTCCCGTTCCAGCACGAGCATGTTGGCGTCTACCACATCCTGCACGTGCACGAAGTCGCGGGTCTGTTGACCGTCCTCGTAAATAGGGAGGGGCAGGCCGCGCAGGGCCTGACTGAAAAAGATCCGGCACACGCCAGAGTAGCGGTTGTAGAGAGACTGACGCGCCCCCTGAGTGATCGAATAACGGAGGGCCACGGTGGGAATGCCATGCAGCCAGCCGAGCCCCAGTGCTGCTTTTTCTCCGGCCGACTTTGAAACCGCGTACTGGTTATAAGGGTTGTTGCGCTCTTCCCGTAACAGTCGCGGCTTGGCCGGCTGACGGCACTCGGGACAATGCAACTCCCAGTCTCCCCGAAGCAGTTGCTCTTGGGATCGCGGTGCCGGGAGGAAGAATCCGTGCTGTGGACAGTCGTACTGCCCTTCACCATAGACTGCCTGAGATGAGGCGACTATCACTTTTTTCACAGGTAACCGGTGCTCGACGATTAACTCAAATATCAGGGCGGTACTCACGGCATTCACATTGAGAAAGCGAGAAAAATCAGGCATGTAGTCCTGATAGGCCGCTTGGTGAGAGACGATATCTATTCCTTGCAGGGCGGACAGTAGACCCTGCTTGTTTGTCACGTCCTCCTGCACGAATTCGACGTTTCTTGGAAGGTAAGACGGGCGCCCGTGAGGATGCACTCTGCGATCGAGGCTGTCGAGAATGCGCACTTGAAAACCATCTTGAAGAAAACGATCTACCAGGTGGGACCCAATAAATCCGGCACCGCCGGTTACGAGTACTTTCATTAGAGATTTGCTCCGCACTGTCGGGGGCAGCGTGGCCCGTCGAAGCTTTTCATTTCACTTTCCTGACCCCCCAAACACTTCGATCGCTGTCTTAAGCAGAATCTTGAAATCCAATATGAGGGACCAGTCGCGAACATAATCGAGATCGAGGCGCACCCAATCATCGAAGTCGCTCACCTGGTTTCGCCCGCTGACTTGCCATAAACAGGTGACGCCCGGGCGGACGACCAGCTTTTGTTTCTGGTAGTCGGTGAACCGCTGGTATTCGGTAATGAGCGGCGGTCTTGGCCCGACAAGACTCATATCGCCCTTCAGCACGCTGTAAAGCTGCGGCAGTTCATCAAGGCTGTAGCGCCGCATCCAGGCGCCTAGCGGCGTAACTCGGGGGTCATTTGTAAGCTTGAAGACAGGTCCAGTCATTTCGTTCTGAGCCAGTAATCTCGCTTTCAATTGGTCTGCATCGGCCACCATGGAGCGAAATTTGTAGCCGACGAACGGTTGCCCGCCCTTCCCGGCCACGCGCCACTTGTAAAAGACCGGACCGGGCGAGTTAAGCTTGACGAGTATTGCAAGCAACAAAAGCAGTGGCGATAGTACGAGTAACAGCAGAGCTGACACGAGAACGTCGAAGCAACGCTTACAAGCAAGCTGAAGCGGACTGGACCAGCCAGGTGACAATCCTAACGGATTCGCGGTCTTCTCTTGAACGGCGAACATACTGAAACGCAACGGAAAACTTATCCGGTCCAGTTGCTCTGCAACCCTTAGTTAGAGCAAGTTAGAGCTCTGTTGAACGGATCAAATCCGAGATTTCCCTCAGGCCGCCACCGCCCAGTATCCTCTGATAAAGGAGTTCATGCTGGCGAACTACATCCTCCCATCGGTAGTGCTCCTGCGCGCGCTGCCATGCTCTTCGGCGATATTTCTCCACCAATGCCGGTTCATCGACCAGCATCTGCAATTGCTGCCCAAGATTTTCATCACCCTCGCTACCGCGATAGCTGAAGCCGGCATCCGCAATTACTTCGAGGTTGGAAGGTGTATCGTTGACGAGCACGCAGTTCCCGAATCCCATGGCCTCGACCAATGCCGGGTGAGTGCCCCCCACCTCATCGGGCAGTACGAATAGATACGCGTTCTGTTGCAACTGTGTGTAACCGTCTCCGTAAACACCCCCGGTGAAGATCACGCGAGGATCGCGCGTTGACCTCAAGGAACAAATGTAATCTCTTTCCCAAGGATCATCCCCTACAATAACGAGTTTCTTGCTAGTCCGGACTCTTACAAATGCCTTAATAAGGTGGTGGACATTGTTTTCCGGCACCAACCGACCCACGAACAAGACATACTCTCTCTCATGCAGTCCAAACCTTTCGAGCGCGTCTCTCTTGTCTGATCGGTGCTCTCGCATCCCGTACACAATGCAAGAAGAGGCTGCGCTGTAGTTCCGCCGATAATAGTTGAGCACTTCGCTGGAATCGGAGATCAAGCCGTGGCAGAAGAATACCGCCAGCCGCTCGGAAAGCCTCAAGTACCATCGCGCAAGCCGACCCCATTTCGCACGCTGCCAATCAGTCCCATCCACTGAACAGACGACCTTCTTACCCATTAAGCGAGGCAAGGGGGCAAATAGAGTTGCACCGGTAGTGAAATAGTGCACCACATCTGCTTTGCGGAACATCACGTGGAGGGTCGAAAGGAAAGCGTGGCAGATAGTGCTCAGGTTCTTCGACCGTACAGTTGGTAACGCGGCCAGTTCAACTCCTTTGTAAGACAGACCGGCTTGACTGCTCATACCGGTGCGGTTGTAAACAACGACTTGGTGTCCTAACTTCACCAACCCGCGAGACAGCTCATCAACGGCAGTCTCGAATCCGCCAAAGCGTGCCGGGATGGCCTTGATACCGATCATTGCGATGCGCATATAAGTGAAGCCCCTGACGGGTGATGACCCTGAATCTATTCGGAAGGACCGAGGCCGACGCTGGCCAACGGAAATACTGTTAAGGCGGGAACAGTCCTGAGAACGTTCCGGTAAGCCAAAAGGACCCACAAACTTGCCAGGGCCAGGTAGGCGCCGGTCGCGAGTACCCGATTGGCCCACGAGCTGCAGAAAATGAACCATCCTCCACAACCGGCGCACACCAACGTGGTGCGCATCAGATTGCGCGCATTTCCTCCCGTGAGAGGCTGGAGCAACAGCTCGTTCAGCAGCCACCACAGCCCGATTGCTCCCATCATTGCCAGCGCCATCATCGAGAGCTGCCCGGTACGGCGAGCCATTGCCAGCAGTGCCAGAGCAGCCAGCAGTCCGCCGGCACAACCCAGCAACAGCCGCTTTAGCTGGAGCGCACTGCGAAAGTAATTGGTGTGCAGGATGCAAATGACGGCCGTCATGCCAGTTGTCAGCATGAGCAAGCGAAGCACTGGCAAGCTACTGAGATAATTAGGCAGAAGGCGCGTGATCAGCCACTGCATTGGGAAATAGCCGGCCAAGCTGATCGCCCACAATCCAATCAGGCACGCTTCGCCCCACCAGTAGGCACGAACCCGAGTTTCCGGGCTGACCCCATCCGATAAATACGGGAACACGACGCGCGAGACTGAGAGGATGACCGTGTTGACAACCGCCAGCGCGTTGGCGGCAAAGGCATAGATCGCGAAGGCGCGGATCGGAAAGGTGGCACTAACAATGATCCGGTCGAGAGCGATTGTTACCCCGGTGAAGGCATTTGCCAGCAAGACGCCCCATCCCAGGCGAATGTGAAAACTGGCAGAGGCCCACACCCGCCGTAGATCGAGCGAAGCCAGGTTGAGTTCGTGTCGTAAGCCAAACCATCCCCAGGCTCCCGAAGCCGCCATTGAGAACACGAAGGCTGCTATGAGTGAACTTATGCTTAGGCGGTGCCACCGTTGCAGCAGCAGGACCGAGACCAGCAACAAGGCCGGATTGACCACGGTCACCGCCGACAGTAGGCTGAACCGCTTTGATGCCTGCAGGGCGTACTGGCCAAGCGTTGTGCAATTCCATACCAATGCGTACAGGACCAGAGCTATCGCCAACCATCGGCGGCTGGGGTAAAGGCTGACAACAACGACCACAGTCGGAGCCAGCAGAACCGCATGTTCCAGCGAGAGAAAGACCATGCTGCCCGAGAGATCAGCGCGCAACCTGCTTTGCGGACGCGCAGCCCAGCGGATTAGTGCGCCGTCGAGCAATCCAAAATGCAGCAGGCCGATAAAACCCCCATACAGGATGAAGAGACGGTAGTAGCCGTAGCCCTCGATCGTCAGCAGTCGGGGCAGCAGAAAGGTTAGGGCGCCGCTGACTGCTAGAGCCAGAAGGTTAGCGGATCCAAAAAGCATTACGTGATGCGCAAACGAGCCCGTAACTCGCGGAAGAACCGCCGAGCTTCGCTCTTGTGCGGCCGGAGGTGCATTCTTCACCAGAACGCTGGAGACCTCCGCGCCAGGAGCCAATTCGACCTTTAGGAACGTTGCCACGCCGGGATGAGCTTTGCTTATTGGAGCCGTTGCGAACGGTCAATGGAACAGGAGGTCAATTCGTCGTCCAAATCGACAACGGGCCTGTATGAGCCGGATATAAGCTCGCGGTATAAGGAGTCGAAGTCGTGAGCGTATCGCTCGACGCAGAAATGCGCAGAAGCCCGTTTCCGTCCAGCGCTACCCATGGCACGCGCGCGATCCGGATCATCAACCAGTGCAATGATTGCGGCAGCCAGGGAATCGGCTGAACCGGGTGTGAATAGCAACCCGGTCTCGCCTTCGATGACCTGTTCAACCGGGCCCCCATGTCTGGCCGCAATTACGGCCTTCCCCGCCGCCATGGCTTCGAGAACAACCGCCGGGCAGGGGTCGGGTTCGGTGGAAGGCAAGACAAACACATCAAGAGCGCTCACGACATCTCGGATATCGCTGCGATAATCGCCGATGATGAAATTCTGGCTGAGGTAATTGGAAGAGACTGCATTGCGGAAGCTCGCCATGAAATGCATCTCATCATCGAAAACACCGCCTACAGCCAGGAAGCAAACACCTTCTCTCTGCTTCGAAACGATTCGCGCGGCCTCGACCAAAAGCAATTGGCCCTTCCAGCGGCATACTTTTCCTACCATTCCCACGAGGAAGGCGCCGAGTGGAATCCCGAACTCCCGGCGGACGAGGTTGCCATTCCCATCCGCGAATGCTGGGACGTCAATACCGTGATAGATCACCCGGATCTTGCGGCCTTGACTGGGGCAATCCTCGAGTATATGGCGGCGGACGGCCTGAGAGACTACCGCTACGACCGTGGACCGCCTCGTGACCACGGGATGCAGGATTTTGCGTGCAATCGCAGGTCGGGTGATTATCTCGTGGATATGCCACACGTGGGGCCTTCGCATAAGTTGCGCCGAAAAGGCTCCGCAGAGAACTGCGACGGTATTGCTGTGAACCAATGCGACCTGATTCCGCCAGATCAGGTACATCAGCGCAACTACCCCAGCCACAAAGTTCACGGCAAGCATGATCAAGCCTGAAGCCGTAAGGTATTTTCTTCGGATCACAGCCATGCGAACGAACCGGCACGCAACGCCTTCGCGCTCGAGTTTGGCGGAAAGGCGATTAATGTGGCGGGTATCGTTGGGCAGCACGACTAGCGGCCGGAAGCGCTTGCGATCCAATCGCTTTATCAACTCCAAGAGCGCAATGTCGCCACCGTAGAGATCATTGTTGCCGTGGACGAACAGGATGTTCGCGAGTTCGTGTTCAGAATTCATGAGCTCGAAGCGGCTATGCTGCACAGAGAGTCAAGCGGCGCCTCGTTGGGTAAACGCGAGCGCAGCACTCGTGCGGGCACGCCCGCGACGACCGAGTAGGCAGGGATTTTGCCGCGTACCACCGCGCCTGCAGCAACGACCGACCCGCGCCCCACGTGAGCGCCATCCAGGAAAACCACGTTTGCCCCTACCCAGCAATCATCCTCGACCAAAATGCCCACCCGGTTTACCCCCTGGGACCGTATAGGAAGGTCAACGCGGTCGAAGTTGTGGTTTTCGGAGTGAAATGACACGTGCTGACCCATGATGACATTTTCGCCGATCGTGATCGGACCACCCGCGCCGATAAACGAATACGGCCCAGTGGATGAATTGTTGCCAAAATGTATTCCGTCTCCTAAGTGCGACAGCATGGCGGCACAGACGATTGAGTACGCGCCGATCGCAACGTTATCGCCAAGCCGGATGCCGTTGGTCGAGAGCCCGTCGATAATAACGCCGCGTTCTAA